>CAZTTG010000018.1:0-78219 GCA_964615935.1 uncultured Planctomycetaceae bacterium
ATCCCACGCGGGCACCGCGTGTCCTCGGCGATCCGTGGGGTGCCCTCGTTGCTCGGTCCGGTCCCCTCACGGCTCCAGCGAACGCTCGTGGGGGCAGGAAGCGAGCTGTGAGCGCCCGGCCGAGGTGCCGCCTGGCGCAGCTCCGCTGCGCCGGCGCACCGAGGAGTCCGCCCGGACCAACTACCCCTGCCCGAGAGGGAATCACCCCCTGTCCAGGCATGGGTGTGCCGACACCCACGGCCGGAGCAGAGACCAGCGGATCTCACGGCTTGCAGACTCCTCGGTGCGTCCGGCGCGGCTCCGCCGCGCCGGACGACACCTCGGCCGGGCGCCTACAGCTCGCTTCCTGCCCCAACGAGCCCTCCTTCCAGCCGTCAGGGGACACGACGAGCAACGAGAGCGCGCAACGCCTCGCCGATGACGCGCCGCGCTGCTGCGCGGCGCATGCCTCCCGGCGGAGGAAGGACCCAATGGACCGCCGCGCTGCGCGCGGCTGACGCCACATGCGCTGCGCGCGTGGCTCACGGCGTTCCCCGAACGCCGGGCGCGGCCAGGAGGCCGCGCGGGGGACATGACCAGGCCCACCGGCGACAGGACCCATACCCCGCCACTCGACAGGGAACCCGCCCCTACGCGGCCTACTGGCCGCGTCCAGCGCACCGAGAGGTCCGCCTCCCCTGCCGACGAAGGTGGCGTGTCACGGGCCCGACGACACCCCGACCCGAGAGAACACGCAGCGAGCCGTGACGTCCGGGCGAGCCGCGATAAGGCCGGGGCGATGAACCCCGCCCTGCTGATCGCCGCGCTCGCCCAGGTCGCCCCGCCCGCGGGGCCGGTCCCCGAGGTCCTGCGCGTCGCCGACGCGCTCGTGCTCCACTCGTTCCGCGAGCCGAGCTACGACTGCGGTCGGGACCCCCGGGGCGGTCCGTGCTTCGGGAGGATCGCGACCGGGGTCGGCGACCTCGACGGCGACGGCCGCGCGGACGTGGCCGTGGGTCCGGTCCCGCACGTCTTCGACCAGGCGGTGCAGGTCCGCTCCGGGAGGAGCGGCGAGGTGCTGGTGGAGTACGTCGACGAGCGAGTATGGACGATCGCGCCCCTGGGCGACCTGGACGGCGACGGCGTGCCCGAGGTCGCGGTGGGCTCGGGGGAGCACACCGGGATCGCCCCGAGGGGGCGGGTGCGGGTCTTCTCGGGCATCGACCCCCAGCCCGTACTGGAGCTGGGGCCCGGCGCGCTGCGCCCGTACGGCACCGTCCTGGCCGGCGCGGCCGATTGGGATGGAGACGGCGTGGGGGACCTGGTCCTCGGGCCGCCCGACGTGCAGGTGGTCTCCGGCCGGGACGGGACCGGGCTGTTCCTCCCCGAGGGACCCGACTCCCTGGCGATGGGGTTCGGCTCCAGCCTCGCCTGCAGCCGGAGCGCCGGCCGGGGAGGGAGGCCGAGGCTCTGGATCGGCTCGCCCGGCGAGCGCTGCGACGGCAGCCGGGCGGGCCTCGTGCGGGTGTACTCGCCGGGGAGCACCGCCGCCCGATCGGCGCCGTGCGGAACCGGCCGCGGCGCGCGCTTCGGCGCGGCCCTGGGGATCGCCGGCGACGTCGATCGGGACGGCGTCGAGGACCCCCTCGTCGGCTCTCCGGGCTGGGGCTCGGGAAGGGGGCGCGTGGTCGTCGTCTCCGGGCGCAGCGCCGAGGTGCTGTACTGCGTCGATGGCGAGCTCCCCGGCTCCGCGCTCGGATGGAGCGTCGCCGGAGGCGCGGACCTCGACGGGGACGGTGTCGCGGACTGGATCGCGGGCGCGCCCGGGGACCCGGACGATGCGGAGGCGCCGGGGGGATCGGTGGTGGCGATCTCCGGGCGCGAGGGGCGGGCGCTCGTGCGGCTCGAGGAGCCCTCCCTGCCGGGCTTCGGCGGCGCGGTCGCGATCGCCGGCGACGTCGACGGGGACGGTGTCGCGGACGCGATCGTCGGCGCCTTCCCGCTCCGGTCGGGGGGCGGGCAAGGGGCGGTCACCGTCCTCTCGGGCGCGCGGCTCGGCGGCCGCTCGGGCGAGGGGCCTCCCGGGGATCGCTAGCGCCCGAAGCTCGGGGGGGGTAGCCTCCGCTCGCGGCCGGAGAGGGGGAGATGACCAGGCTGAAGGTCGAGAGGTACGGGCCCAACCACACCCTGGCCTGCCCGCACTGCGGGCGGGAGATCCGCTGCTATCGCTTCAGCGGCATGGCCGATCTCGCGCCGCACTTCTTCTGCGACACCTGCTCGAACCTCTACTTCGACGAGGCGCAGCGGGCGCTGCTCTACCGCCGCAAGGCGACGCGCCGGCTCCTGCGGGAGATGGCCGCCTCCCTGCCGGACTGTCCCTGCGGCGGGAGGTTCCGGCCCGAAGCCGATCCCCGCTGCCCCGGCTGCGGCCGCGAGCTCGAGGGGGATCCCGATCCCCTGCAGCGCCTCACCCAGCCCGGGGCCGTGCTCCTCGCCGGCGCGCGCATGGTGACGCCCGTGCCCGAGGACGAGCTCCGCTTCGGCGAGGTCGCCGAGCGCGCGGCCGGAGCTCGCGCGGAGCGCAGGCTGTCGATCGCCGAGGTGGCCGAGGCCGTCGAGGTGCCGCGATGCCGCCTCGAGGCCATCGAGCGGGCGGATCTCGCCGGGATCGAGGCGGCGGCCCTCCTGGAGTACGTCGGGTTCCTGGACCTGGAGCGCTGGTTCGACAAGTGGGCGAAGGGGAACGCGGACCTGCTGCGCGGGCGTCGCCTGGAGGACTGCCTGCCGAGCTCCCTGCGCGAGGTGGGGCGGCGCTGCGCGCGGGCTCGCAGGGAACGCGGTCTGAGCCGGAAGGAGGCCTCGCGCGAGGCCCGGGTACCCCAGTACCGGATCCGAGACGTCGAGCAGAGCGCCTCGGACGCCATCGACCCCGCCTGCCTGGGCCGGTACGTCGCCTTCCTGGGGCTCGCGGAGTGGTTCGAGACGTGGTGCGAGCGCCATCCGGAGCTCTCCCGCCGGCTCCGGCCGTAGCGCCGGGCCGGCTGCGATGAGCCCGGGTTGCGCGATGGCCGTCGCCGTGGTGCAGTGGATCGGGGAGGCGGTCGCCGGCTCCCCTGGAGCGCGGACATGTCCGATCCCTGGGCGTTGATCTGCTGGGGTCCCTGGACCGAGGTTCTGTGCGTGCAGTCCAAGATGGAGGCGCACGGGATCCCGGCGATCATCCAGGACGAGTGGGTCAAGACGCTGTACCCGTTCTACACGGGAAGCTGCCCCCTGGAGCTGCGGCTCCTGGTTCCGGACTCGGCGAAGGAGGAGGCGGAGGAGCTGCTGGCGGCCCGGGTCGGCGAGGAGGTCGAGGAGGAGCCCGGCCGGGAGGAGATCCGCTCGCTCGCCCGGCGGATCCGCTGGACGGTCATCTTCCCGATCTGCGCGCCCTATGGCCTGTACCTCGCATGGCGCTACTTCGGCGCGATCGCACGGCACGGCGTGCGCCCGCGGTACCACGACTCGGTCGTGGCGGCCTGCTGGCTCGACGCGGCCTGGATGCTCTGCATCGCGCTGATGTGGCCCTGGGGCTTCTGAGGCGGGCGCCCTTCCCGTCCGCGGGCACGCCTCACGCCCGATCGCGCCGCCTCGAGCCGCGATTCGCGGGCCATCGGGTATCCGGGAGGACAGCCACCGATACCATGGGCGGCGGGATTCCATCCCCCCGCGATCCGGCTTCCGACCGACCGGCAGGTATCGGGCCGGTCGATGAAGCCGCGGGCCCGAGCCTCCTGGAGAAGGCCATGCAGAGAACCCGGACGATCCTGCTCCTCTCGGCGGTACTCGCAGCGGTGGGCTGCGCCACCGGCCCGGAGGAACAGCCACCCTCGGCAGGCACCGAGGCCGAGGACGGCACGCGATGGGTGGTCCTCGAACGCCACCCCGACGGCAGCCCGCGGCTGGAGGGCGAGCAGACGCTGAGCTCGCAGGGCGACTGGGTCTCCCACGGGCGCTGGATCCAGCGGTTCCCGTCGGGCGCGAAGGAGGTCGAGTGGGAGTGCCGGGACGGAGAGCTCCACGGTCCATGGCTGTCCCGGTACGAGAGCGGGAACAAGCGCGGCGAGGGGAGCTGGTCCTCGGGGAGCCAGGACGGCCGCTGGATCGAGTGGTACGAGAGCGGACAGAAGTCGCTCCGGGGCACCTACGTGGAAGGCCAGAAGGTCGGCCGCTGGTTCCACTGGCGCGAGGACGGCACGCTCGACCGCGAGCGGACCGAGCGCTTCGTGCCCGAGCTCACCAACGAGCTCGCCCGCGGGGCGCCCGACTGGAGCGCCCAGCAGGCCTGCGGACCCCCCGACGTGCGCCGGCGGAAGCAGGACTCGCCCAGGGCCTGGGAGCCGCAGCATCCGCGCATGGGCGTGGTGTGGCTGGAGGTCTCCTTCCCCGAGGCGCGACGCGCCACGGGCCTGCGCATCTGGGAGGCCTGCACGGGGGGCTGCGTGACCCGCGTCCAGCTGGCCGACCCGAAGGGGGACTTCCACACCGTGTGGACCGGGGAGGGGGCCGCTGGCGATCCCGGCGAGCTCGAGCTCGAGTTCGATCGCACGCCCTGGCTCACCCGCACCGCCCGGGTCTTCGTGGACACCGGCCTGGGGACGGGGTGGAAGGAGATCGACGCGGTGGCCCTGCTCTCCCTGGAGGACGAGCAGTGGGCCTGCGAGGCGCGGGCCACCTCGGCCTACGGCGAGGACGAACGGGCCCCCGCGCTGGCGGGGGTGGTGCTCGCTCCGCGGAGGGAGCCGCCGGCCGACGCCGGCTCGCTGGTCTGCGGCTCGACGGAGGTGGAGCTGCAGCTCAGCTCCGAGGAGGGCCGGATGAAGGTGAAGACCCGGGACGGCCGGGCCCGCCTGCCGGAGGGCTGGTACGGGATCAACCACATCCGGCTCGAGAAGCGCGGCGAGAACGGCAAGCTCGCCTCCATCCAGGGACAGCCCACCGAGGCCGGGGCGGAGCTGTGGATCGAGCCCGGCCAGGAGACCCGGCTCGCCTTCGGGACGCCCCTGAAGGCCAACCTGGAGGCGAGCCGCGAGCGCGACACCTTCGAGCTCTCCTTCTCCCTCACGGGCGCCGGCGGCGTGGAGTACGACACCGCCAGGGCCAGCCTCGGCCGGGCGCGCCTGCCCGCCCCCGGCTTCGAGGTCGTGGAGCGCTCCAGCGGCGAGATCGTCGCCTCGGGCCGCTTCCGCTACGGCTGAGGCGGCGTCTGCTCGTGCTCATGGAGAGCACCCGACAAGCTCGAGGGCGACTTCGAGATCCGCGGCACCTTCCGCCTGGGCGAGATCGAGATCCAGACGGGCGCGACCCACCGCTTCTCCGTCGGGGGGGTCGCAGCGCAACCGAGCACTGAGGAGCCCTAGGGGGAATCATGTCCATGCGAGCAAGAGACCGCGCGGTGGCCGTCGCGGCCATCGCCTTCGCCGCCTCGTGGCTCCCCGCCTGCTCGACGCAGTCGGGTGGAACGCGGCCGGACGCCGGGCCGGCCACGGCCCCCGAGCGGGAGCTGGCGGCCTACCGCGAGCGGATCACCGACGACTACATCCGCTTCGAGAAGAGCGTCGAGCCCAGCGCCGAGAACGGGTTCACCGCGGGCGAGTACTACCAGCGCCTCTACCACCCGGATCTGAATCCGCGCACCCGGTCCACGGACTGGCTGGAGGACTTCGAGCGCGAGCACCGCGGCACGCCCGTGGGCCTGGAGGCGGTCGAGGCCCACCTCGCCTGGCTCGGGGACAGCCCGCGCCTGGAGGCCGTGCGCGCTCCGGCCGTGTACGACCTCCTCCGGGAGCACTACCTCGGCCAGGAGGGAATGGGGGAGGTCTGCTACCTCGGCAGTCCCTACGCGGGCGAAGGGGACTACCTCGCCTTCCTGGACCAGCTGGTCGCCGAGAACCCCTACCCATCGGTGAAGGCCAGGGCCCTGGCGTCGAGGATGCAGGTCCTGCGCGGCCTCGGGCGCTTCGAGGAGATGCGTCAGTGCTCGATGGCCCTGAGCGAGTCCCACTTCGACGAGACCTACAAGAACACGCCCTGCGGCGAGCTGGCGGGCGGCTTCCTGCTGCCACCCCATCCGGAGAAGGCCGTCCAGGTCGGCTCCGTGGCCCCCCAGATCGCCGGCTACGACCTCGACGGTCGCGCGGTCGAGCTGGGCGACTTCGAGGACCAGGTCGTGGTGGTGGTCTTCTTCGGCTTCTGGTGAATCTGCTGCCGGGATCTCATTCCCTACGAGCGGTCGCTCGCCGAAGAGCTGCGCGATGAGCCCTTCACCTTCCTGTGGGTCCTCAGCGACCCGAGCCGGGAGTACTGCCGGACCCGGATGGAGCGCGCGGAGATCGACTGGCCCCACGTGTTCATGCCCTGCGGCACGAGGAGCCCGACCGCCGTGCGGTGGGGCATCGACGAGTGGCCCACCATCTTCGTGCTGGACGATCTCGGCGTCATCCGCCACCGCGGCAACGAGGACGCCCTGGGCGGGGAGGAGCTGGGGGATGCCGTGCGGGCCCTTTTGGCCGAGATGGAGGGCGCCGGGGGGGGGTAGCCCGGAAAGCTCGGACCCGGCCTAAGGAGCGGCTCGGCCGATGGCCGAGAAGGGCGACGGCATGCTCTCCGCCGCCGACGTCCTCCTGGGCTTCCTCCCCGGGCTCCTGTGGCTGGCCTACATCTGGAGGAAGGACGACTGGGAGCCCGAGCCCCGCTGGCTCCTCCTGCGCGTCTTCCTCCTGGGCTGCGCCGCGGCGCTCCTGATCGCCCGCCTCCGGCCGCGCATCGAGCTCATCCTGCCCGCCGAGCCCGGCCTGGCGGCCGACCTGATGGACGCCTTCGTGGTCACGGCCCTCTCGGAGGAGCTGGTCAAGGTGGCCGCCTTCGCGCTGGGCATCCTGTGGCACCGGGAGTGCGACGAGCCCTTGGACGGGATCATCTACGGCGGCGCCGCGGCGCTGGGCTTCGCCTCCCTCGAGAACGCCTACTTCCTGGCGGCCTCGGGCGGAACGGCCGTCCTCGTGGCGCGGGCCTTCACCGCCAACCTGGCCCACGTGGCCTTCACGGCCCTGGCCTGCTTCTGCCTCGTCCGGGCCAAGCTCGAGGGCGGGTGGCGCCGGGGGGTCCTGGCCCTGTGGGGCTTCGCGGTGGCCGTCGTGCTGCACGGCACCTACGACCTCTTCCTCGAGTCGTGGCCCCGCTTCAGCTTCGTCTCGCTGCTCCTCCTGCTGCCCCTGGCGCTGGTCGTCCTGGGGGTCAGCGCGCGCTGGGCGCGGGCTCGCTCGCCGCTCTTCCATCCGCGCTAGGGAGGGTGCGCCGCCTACCGGATCGCATTCGAGCGCGCGGCCGGCGGGTCGCCGGCGGCCCCCGCGCCGTATGTCCCGCTGCGCTTGCGACTTAGGGCACACCCCCGGGCGCTCGCTTGATGGTCGGCCCGGCCGCACTAGGTTGGCGATGCGGGGAGGGCGCCGAGCCAGGCACCCCGCGGTCGCTCTCAACCCCGGGAGCATCGGGGAGACGGACCATCGAGGAGGAGGATCGATGACTGCTGAGATCACCACCGTGGAGCTCGACGCCGAGCTCTTCATCGCCGAGAAGATCGAGGAGATCCGCGCGGCCGTGGGAGGCGGCACGGCCATCAACGCGCTGTCCGGTGGGGTCGACTCGTCCACCGTGACCATGCTGGGCCACCGCGCCCTGGGAGACCGCCTGCAGACGGTCTTCGTCGAGAATGGCCTCATGCGGGAGGGCGAGCCGGAGCGGGTCGCCGGCCTCTTCGCGGGGCTGGGCGTTCCGGTGGAGATCGTCCACGCGCAGGAGGAGTTCTTCACCGCCTTGAAGGGCGTCACCGACCCCGAGGAGAAGCGCGAGGCGATCACCCAGACCTTCTACCGGGACCTCTTCGGGCGCATCGTGCGGGACTCCGGGGCGAAGCAGCTGCTGCAGGGGACCATCCTGACCGACGTGGACGAGACCGTGGCCGGGATCAAGCGGCAGCACAACGTCTTCGCCCAGCTGGGAATCGACCCCCAGGCGGCCTTCGGCTACGGGATCGTGGAGCCCCTCATCCAGCTCCGCAAGGACGGCGTGCGCGAGGTCGGCCGGGCCCTGGGGCTGCCGGCGGAGCTGTTCCAGCGCATCCCCTTCCCGGGACCGGCGCTCTCGGCGCGGGTGATCGGCGAGGCCACCCCGGAGCGCATCCAGACCGTGCGCCGGGCGACGAGCATCGTCGAGGAGATCCTGGCCGACACCGGCGCCTTCCAGTACATGGCGATCCTCCACGAGGACCGCGTGACCGGCATGGTGGAAGGGAAGCGCGTGTTCGGGCAGCAGATCGAGCTGCGCTGCTGGGAGAGCGTCGACGCCCGGACCGCGACCCCCACCCGGCTCCCCTTCGAGGTGCTCGAGCGGCTGGCGGGCGAGATCATCCGGGGCATCCCCGGAGTCGTGAGCGTGACCTACAACCTGGCCCCCAAGCCGCCCTCGACCATCGAGGCGGTCTGAGGCGGGCGACCGACAGCCAAGCGGGAAGGAAGAGGCATGGGTGGATTCTTCGGGGTCGTCTCCAGGGACGACTGCGCGGCGGATGTCTTCTACGGAACCGACTATCATTCCCACTTGGGGACCTCCCGCGGGGGGATGGTGGTGAGGAACGCGGAGCGCTTCGCCCGCAACATCCACGACATCACCAACACGCCCTTCCGCACCAAGTTCGAGGCCGACCTGGAGCGGTACCACGGCCGCATGGGGCTGGGGGTGATCAGCGACTACGAGGACCAGCCGCTGCTCATCGCCTCGCACCACGGGCCCTACGCCCTCGTCACCGTCGGGCGCATCGACAACCTCGAGGAGCTGGCCGAGGCGGCCCTGAAGGGACAGGCCACCCACTTCAGCGAGTACAAGGGGACCGAGTACAACCAGACCGAGGTGGTGGCCAGCCTGATCAACCAGGAGGAGACCATCCTCGACGGGATCCGCAACGTCCAGGAGAAGGTGCGGGGCTCCTGCTCGGTCCTGGTGCTCACCGAGAGGGAGATCTACGCCGCCCGCGACCGCCTGGGGCGCACCCCCCTGGTGCTGGGGCGCAAGGAGGGCGCCACCGCGGTGACCCTGGAGACCTGCGCCCTGCCCAACCTGGACTACGAGCTGGACCGGGAGCTGGGCCCGGCGGAGGTCGTGCGCATCACCGAAGACGGCGTCGAGCAGCTCTCGCCTCCGGGCGAGAAGATGCAGATCTGCTCCTTCCTCTGGGTGTACTACGGCTTCCCCGCCTCGAACTACCAGGGGCAGAACACCGAGGTGGTGCGCAACCGCTGCGGGGCCGCCCTGGCCCGGGCCGACTCGGTGGAGGTCGACCTGGTGGCCGGCATCCCCGACTCGGGCACCGGCCACGCCATCGGCTACGCCTCCGAGGCCGGCGTGCCCTACCGGCGCCCCTTCGTGAAGTACACGCCCACCTGGCCGCGCAGCTTCATGCCCCAGGAGCAGCGCGTGCGCGACCTGGTGGCCCGGATGAAGCTGATCCCCATCCGGGAGCAGATCGAGGGCAAGCGGCTGCTCTTCTGCGAGGACTCCATCGTGCGCGGCACGCAGCTCAAGGACGTGATCCAGCGCATCTTCGACTGCGGCGCCCGCGAGGTGCACATGCGGCCGGCCTGCCCGCCGCTGGTGTGCAGCTGCCGCTTCCTCAACTTCTCCCGCTCCAAGTCGGAGCTGGACCTGGCCGGCCGCAAGGCCATCGCCGAGCTCGAGGGCGGCTCGGGCGGGGACCTCTCCGCCTACGCCGACCCCGCCTCGGGCGAGTACGCCGCCATGGTCGAGGGCATCCGCAAGCGCCTGGGACTCTCCACGTTGCGCTACCAGCGGCTCGGGGACATGATGGAGGCCATCGGCCTGCCCCGGGAGGACCTGTGCACCTACTGCTGGACGGGCGAGGCCCTGTACGAGGACGAGTAGGGCGGGCCGGACCCGCGAGCGCGAGGAGGCGCCGGCGATGAGAACCAGAGCGGCATTGCTGGTGGTGGCGGTCTCCGCCACCCTGGTCCAGTGCAGGTCCGTGCCGCGGGAGCCGCGGCTCGAGTTCCCCATGGCCGAGGGGGTCCGCATCGAGGCCGAGGGTCGGCCGATCGACGTGGAGGTCGGGCACCTGGTGCCCTGCGCGATCGACTGGAACTCGGACGGCCGCAAGGACCTGGTCGTGGGCCAGTTTTCGGAGGGGAGCATCCGGCTGTACCTGAACCGCGGCACCGACGTCGCCCCCGAGTTCGGCAGCTTCGACTACCTCGACGCCGGCGGTAATGAGATCCACCTCCCGGCGGGCTGATGCATCGGCTCGTATCCACAAGGCGTGGACTGGAACCAGGACGGGAAGACGGATCTGATCGCGGGTGACGAGGAGGGCCAGGTGTGGCTCTTCCTGAACGTCGGGGAGAGGGGAGAGCCGGTGCTGGCCGAGGGCGTGCGCGTGACCGCCGGAGGCGAGCCGATCGCCGGCAAGCGCAAGAGGTACCGCTACGAGGGCGACGAGCTGGTCCTGGACGAGGTCATCCCCGGCAGCCACGAGCTGGCGGACATCTACTCCAAGATCCACATGGCGGACTGGAACGGCGACGGCCTGAAGGACCTCCTCGTCGGACACTCGCACGAGGTCCTCTTCTACCGGAACTCCGGCCAGCGCGCGGAGCCGCGCTTCGAGGATCCGGTGCTGATCGAGCTCGAGGAGGGAGACTTCCCCACTCGCCCGTCGCCCTACGTCGTGGACTGGGATCTGGACGGCACGGTGGACCTCCTGGTCGGCAGCGAGAGCTCGGAGATCACCTTCTACCGCAACGAGGGCACCGCGCGAGACCCGAAGCTGGCCGCCGGCCGGCTGCTGGAGCTCTCGGGAGGCCGGTACCACGAGGGCTACCGCTGCCGAATCGACGTCACCGACTGGAACGACGACGGGGTGCTCGACCTGCTCGTCGGCAACCGCTATCGCCACTCGGACGAGGAGGCCGGGGGCAACATCTGGCTGTTCCTGGGCCGGTAGGACGGGGTCAGATCGGCCGAGAGGCGACCGCGCGGGTTCCGGCTCGTTGGGCTGCCGGCGGTCGGGGGACATGATGGAGGCGATCGGTCCGTACCGGGAGGACCTGTGCAATCCATGCCGGACGATAGGGGCTCCGCACGAGGGCGTCCGTGGGCGGCGGCTGCGGCCGCAGCCCTCCTGATCCCGCTCCTCGGCCTGCCGGCGGCGGCGCAGCGGACCGAGCGGCTCAGCGTGGACTCCTCGGGCATCGAGGGGAACGGGGACAGCCAGCACCCCTCGATCTCGGCGGACGGCCGGTACGTGGCCTTCCAGAGCGAGGCGAACGACCTGGTCCCCGGCGACTCGAACTTCGCCTCGGACGCCTTCCTGCGCGACCGGATGGACTGCGCGGGCAGCGCCATGACGTACTGCACCGCTAAGCTCAGCTCCTCGGGCTGTACCCCGCGGGTCGGCTGGACCGGGACCCGGCCAGCTCCGGCGGCACGGGTCTCTCGGACGCGATCGAGTGGACGGTGTGCCCGTGAGAGCCTCGAGGGGATCGCGCCATGTCCGTCTCCGAGCCCGCACCGATGACCCTGGCCCTCAAGCTGGCCTGCCTGGTGCCGCCGGCCTGGTTCGCCCTCTTCGCCCTGATCGTGCTGCGCGCCAGGATCGCGCTGGGATTCTGGCCCTACCCCAGGAGCGGCAACCCCTTCGACGGCAGCTACGTGGACTCGCCGCTGGACCCCGGGAGCCTCCCCCTGCACCAGCTCTTCGTCTCCTTCACGTGGCCGCTGGCGGTCCTGATGGTCCTCGCCATCCCGTTCGTGCTGGGTCCGCTCGTCAAGCAGGGCTGGCGGGGTCCGAGGGCGAGATACGGAGCAGCGTACGTCCTCGGCTGTGCCCTGTGCGGGACCGTATGGCTGGCGGATCCCTGGGGCTTCTGGCTCTGGTACTGGGACTAGGAGGTCAACCACGGGGGCGCCTCCGGTCGATGGAGCGGGCGTGTGGCCGACCATTCGATCCGAGCGGGAGCGAGCGCTGGAGGAGGCCCCCGACCCCCATCGGGGCGAGGGCTGGTTCGAGGAGCTGCCCGAGGATGTCCGCCAGGGGATGACCCACGAGTGGCGCTCCGGCCTGGCGCGGGACGCCGAGCTGAGGGCGAGGGACCGGAACCGGGCGATCCTGGAGGTGGCCCAGGTAGCCGCCGTCTTCGGCCTCTTCGACCTCCTGTGCCCGGCGGGAGGCCCCGGGACCTTCCTGTCGGCCATCGCCCTGGGGGGCCTCGTCGGAGCCGCCGTGGTCCTCGTGGACGCCAGCCGCCTGGGGTGCGTCCTCCTCGGCCTCCCGGCCTTCTTCCTGCACCAGTGGCTGACCCTGGGCGGGCTCACGGGCATCCATCTCCTCCTGTTCTTCCTCTTCGGCTGCGTGCTGGCGGTCTACGGCTGGCGGCGGGAGGAGCGGGCGTTCGAGTAGCGTCGAGGGGGGCGAGCTCCCCGCCTCCGCTTGACGCTGGCCCGGGGCGCGCCGACACTGCCCGCGGCCGGGCGCGGCGGGCTCCCGGCGGACGACGGACACCCATCCGATGGCGGGAATCGACATGGACACGAACCAGCCCCGGCCCAACGTGCCCCTCGAGAGCGGCGAGCTCCCCTGGGAGGACTACACCCAGGACAGCGTGCGCTTCGGGGACCGGACGATCCCCCTGGGGGCCCACGGCGGCGCCACCCAGATGGGCTTCAACCTGGTCGAGCTGCCGCCGGGCAAGCAGAGCTGCCCCTTCCACTGGCACGCGCGCGAGGAGGAGCACTTCTACGTGCTCGAGGGACGCTGCGTCCTGCGCAGCGGGGAGGAGCGCCACGAGATGAAGGCCGGCGACTACGCCTGCTTCCCGGCCGGGACCGGGGTGGGGCACGCGACCCTGAACCCCTTCTCCGAGCCCTGCCGGATGATCGTCGCCGGGACCCCCCGCTGCCACCCGCTGGAGGTCGCCGTCTTCCCCGACAGCGGCAAGGCGAAGATCCGCGCGCTGGAGCGGATCATCCCCTGGCCCCAGGAGGGGCTGGACTACGACCGGGGCGAGCTCGTCGATGAGCCGGTCCGCTGAGCGCGGGGCTCACACCCCGGCCTTCTCCAGGGCCTCTCTCAGGGCTTCGGCCCCGCCCACCACGGGCAGCTCGATGGCGGTCTGGTCCAGGTCTACCGTCAGCTCCGTGCCCGGCGGGGGCCAGAGGGTGAAGTCGCGGTCGCTGGAGAAGATCATCAGGCCGATCCGCTGTCCGGCCGGCACGACCTGATCCTCCGGCTGCAGGTCGAAGGCCAGCTCGTAGAAGCGCCCGCGCACGAGCGGCTTCCCCCGGGTGAGGGAGCCGTGGTTCTGCGGATCCGCCCAGCCGCGGGTGAGCACGTTGTCGGTGATCGCGCCCCCCTCGGTCCACGGCAGGGAGACCAGCCACACCGACAGGTTGGCGGCCGGCTCGCTGGAGGCCAGGCGGATCGTGAGGCGCGGCCGGCCGGAGAGGTGCACGGGAGCTCCGAGCTCGCCGGTGGCGTAGAGCAGGCGGTGCTCCGAGCTCCGGTCCCGGGCCAGCTGGGAGCCGCGCTGCGAGCTGTCGTCCTCGAGCGTCTCCTGGCCCTGACGGGCCCTCGACTCCAGGGAGAGCTCGCCCGTCGTCGCGCCGCCCTCGCGCGGGTACAGCACGACCGGGGAGGCGTCCGGGTGGGGATAGTCGGCGTAGGGGGTCGGATCCGAGCGCCGGTCGCCCGCGCGCACGATCCACACGCGGGGGTCCTCCTCGACCCCGTTCTCCACCCCGTAGAGGTAGCGGGTGAACCAGCGGTTCATCATCTCGAAGGGCGGCGGCCCGCCGTGCCCGCCCTGGTGGAAGTAGGCCTGCACCGGGACGCCCTTCGCCTTGACCGCCTCGTAGACCCGCACCCCGTGCTCGGGCATGACGTTCCAGTCGTTGAAGGCGTGGGCCACCAGGGTGGCGGCCTTCAGCGGCTCGATGGCGTTCAGCAGGTCCCGGCCGGCCCAGAAGTCGTTGTAGTCTCCGGTCACCCGATCGTGCTCTTCGCGCATGAGCCCGTCGCGGACCTCGCAGTCGCACCACTCGCGCCGCTCGGGGAAGCCGCTGTTGATGAAGTCGTAGAGGACGTCGATGTCCTCGCCCATCCACCCTCCGGGGTGCCGGACGAGGCCGTGCGAGCGGTAGTAGTGGTAGTAGGAGGTATTGGGCGCGACCGGGATGATGGCCTCCAGGCCCTCCACCCCGGTGGTGGCGGCGGCCAGGGCCAGGGTCCCGTTGTAGGAGGTGCCGGTCATCCCCACCTTGCCGGTGCACCAGGTGGCCTCGACCTCCTCGTCGCCGTCGATGGTCGCATAGCCGGTCGCGCGTCCGTTCAGCCAGTCGATCACGGCCTTGGGCGCCAGCGACTCGTTGACGCCTCCCACCGTGGGGCAGCCCTGGGACAGCCCCGTTCCGGGCGAGGCGGAGTGGACCACCGCGAAGCCCCGCGGCACCCACTGGCGGATCAGCGAACGCGAGAGGAGCGGCCGGCGGCTGCGGTGCGGGATGGGGGGCGGGGACTCGCGCTCCGGCGGGGTCTCGCCCACCTCCTGGGCCGGATTCCAGAAGTGCTCCCGGGAGGTCGAGCCGGTGCCGGAGAAGTAGGGGCTCGACTCGTAGATCACCGGGACCTTCAGGCCCTCGGTCTCGGTCTGCGCGGGCCGGGTGTAGTCGACGTGCACGCGGTCGGGCTTTCCGTCCCCGTCGGAGTCGAACTCGGTCTCGACCCACAGGTCCCCCTGGATCCACTTGGAGCGGTTCTCGAAGGCCTCGACAACCTGCGCCTGGCCATCGGCGAAGACCGGGCGAGCGGCCTCCGACTCCTGGGCGCGGACCGCCCCCGAGATAGCGGCGGACATCAGGACCAGGGCGCACGGACCGAGCGCCGCGCAGCGCTCGCTGGAGAGCCTTCCTCGAAGCATGGTCCCCCTCATCCTGCCGGAGGCCGAGTCGACGGTCGCGGAGACGGGGCGCTCCCGCCTTCAGCGGGGATCGACCTTACCACATCGGCCGGCGCGGCGAAGAGCGGCGCCGGCGCCCGGTCGAAGCTCACGAAGACCGTACGGTGGGCGGAGCGTCCGGGGGGATCGAGGCCCGCTCCAGCCCGAGCTCCCGGGCCCAGCACCGGATGGCGTCGGCGTCCAGCTGCGAGACGGGCGCCCCGTAGAGTAGCTCGTCCTGCCTCTCGCCGCGGAGCAGGCGAAACTCGCGCAGCCGCCCCTCGAGGCGCAGACCCAGCCCCTCGAGCACGGCGCGCGAGGCGGAGTTGCCGGCCAGCGTGCCGGCCTGGATGCGGTGGGCCGCGCTGACCACCACCGCGTAGGCCGTCAGGAAGCGGGCCAGGCGCCGGCCGTGGCCCCGGCCCCAGGAGGCGCGGGTCGTCTGGAAGCCGATCTCGTAGCCGCCCGGGCTGCCGTCCACCGCGATCACGGCGCCCTGGCCGAGGAAGTCGCCGGTGGCGCGCCGGTGCACCACCAGCTCGGCGCTCCGGGGGATCTCGCCCCGCGCCAGGAGCTCCGCCTGCCGGTCGACCGGCGGATGGAAGGTGCCCTCGATCGACTCGGCGCTCGCGGGCGCGAACCACAGCCACCGGCCGACCTCGGGGTCGGAGAGCATCTCCACGATCCGCGGCAGGTCGTCGCGGGTGGTGTAGCGGTAGCTCAGCCTGTCGTCGGACCAGCTCACGCGCTGCAGGATACCCGGGGCGCTCGGGCGGGAGGAGGGCCCGCCACGGCCCGGGCTGGAGAATCGGCAGCGCGGGGCCTACCATTCGGGTCGGTCCCCACCTGCACCGCGAGAGCCCAGGAGAGAGCATGAAGACGCTGCAAGAGCGCCTGGATCGGATCCACACGGACTTCGACGAGAGCGTACCCCCGGAGGTCACGGCGACCATGACGCGCGCCACCGACGAGGTGCGCGCCTCGGGCATCCTCTCGCGGATCCCCACAGCGGGGAGCGCGCTGATCCCCTTCGAGCTCTCCGACACCAAGGGGCAACCCCTGCGCTCGGCCGAGCTGCTCCAGCGGGGCCCGCTGGTGCTCGGCTTCTACCGCGGGCTGTGGTGACCGTACTGCAACGTGGAGCTGTACGCTCTGCAGCAGCGTTTCGAGGACTTCCGCGCCCTGGGAGCCGAGCTGGTGGTCATCTCCCCGCAGCTGCAGGAGAAGAACGCCGAGGTGAAGCGCCGGCAGCGGCTGGCCTTCCCGGTGCTGAGCGATCCGGGCAACGCCTACGCCCGGGAGCTCTCGCTGGTCTCCGCCCTCCCCGAGGACCTGCGCGAGGTCTACCGCAGCTTCGAGATCCTGCTCCCCGAGTACAACGGCGACGACTCCTGGGAGCTGCCCCTCCCCGCCCGCATGGTGGTGGATCGGGAGGGCGTCATCCGCAGCGTGGAGGCGGATCCCGACCACACCCGACGCCCCGAGCCGGAGACCACCCTCGAGCTCCTGCGGACCCTGGACTGAGCGGCTGGAGGCGATCCGCGGACGCCGCGCCGGCCGGGAGCCGGGCTCGATCGCATCCGCCGCCCGGACGCGCCTCACCCATCTGGAAGGCAGACCCATGATTCGATCCACCCTCGGCCTCGCCCTGGGAACCGCCCTGCTCTCCGGCTGCGGGGAGCCATCCGCCGCCGGAGACGACTGGAGGCCCCTGCCGGTCGGCCAGCTCGACGCGGCGCAGGAGGCGCAGTACGGGAAGGCCACCGCGGCGCGGGACGCGATGTTCGGGCAGCTCATGCAGGCGCTGGCCAGCGAGATCTCCACCTCCGGACTGGCCGGAGCGATCGGGGTCTGCCGGGAGGTGGCGCCGCAGATCGCGGAGTCCGTCTCGCAGCAGGAGGGCGTGAGCATCGGGCGGACGTCGTGGAAGCTCCGCAACCCGCACAACGCGGCGCCCGGGTGGGCCGAGGGGCTGCTGGGAGAGCGGCCCGAGGAGCCGCGGGTGGCGCTGGGGCCGGAAGGCGAGCTCGGGGTCACCCTCCCGGTGCGGGTGATGGGCCTGTGCCTGAGGTGTCACGGGGCGGCTGAGTCCATCCCCGCGGACGTGCGCGGCGCGCTCGAGGCCCACTATCCCGAGGATCGAGCCACCGGCTTCGCGGAGGGTGATCTGCGCGGCTGGTTCTGGGTGGTGGTTCCCCCGGCGGCTCGCTGATCGCGGGTGGCGCGAGCCGGCGACTCCGCGCCCCGGCGGCACCCTCGCCGGGCGGAGCCCGATGCCGGGAACCACCCGGCCCGGGCCCCGGCCGCCATCCACCGGCGTGGGGCCTCCTGGCGAGCCGGGGAGAGGGGGGCTGGATCGGCCTGGAAAGGCCCGGGAATGCTTGGCCTCCCGGAGGAGCCCGAGTAGGCTCGCCCGGAGCCTCTCGGTCGACGCCCGGCTGTTCCGGGATTCCAAATGAGTTCGTGCTCGATTGGTCGCCGGACCGAGCGACTGGCGGAAGGAACCCATGCTCACGGTCACTCCTGACGCGTTGAGCCACTTCGCGGTGCTCCTCGCCGACCGGGAGGAATCCGACGCGCTTCGGATCGCCATGGCCGAGGAGAGCCCGGGGCTTCCGCTGGACGAGCGCCGAGACAACTGCGTGCAGCTCAGGCTGCGCTAGGATCCACCAGGACTCCCGGCGGGGAGGTGCACGATCCACCATCTCTTCCAACGAACGGACGGCCAGACGCTCCGCGTCGATCCGGACCTCTGGCTGTGCGTCCTCGACCTGGCCGTCACGCACGGCTGGCGCCCTCGCGGCATGGCCGCCCCGCCGGGACCGGGAGATCCGGCCTCGGGCGGGGAGGAGGACGAGTGGGACGAGCACGCCTACTTCCTCGCCCTGGGCCAGGAGATCGCCGACGCCGAGGCGCGCGAGATCGCCCGGTGCGTGGAGGCGGCGCTCCCCACGGTCCCGGACCAGGTGGTCCCCATGCAGGGCCGGGAGTTCGGGCGCCAGAACACGCTCGGGTTGATCCAGCGCGCGGTCCACGGAGAGGCGCTCGAGGGCACCGAGGTCCAGGGGGCCATCGAGATCCTGAGCGGCCCGCCCAAGGAGGACGCGCGGACCCTGATCGCCTTCCTGAAGGAGGGCGCCTTCGCGATCCACCCCGCTGGCGGGGGTGGCTGAGGCGATGGCCAGAGCGCGAGGTCCCGCTCCGGGCCTCCGTCTCCATCCGGCTCCGGCGAGGCGATGATCCTGGCCAGCCCGCTCCCCGCCGCCGCTCCGGCGCGGCCCCCGCTCCCCGCCGCCGCGGAGTGGAAGAAGGCCATCGCTCGCTACCAGGAGCCCTCGACCTGGCGCGCGCTGGTGCAGCTCGCCGACACGCTGGTCCCGCTGGCCGGCCTGTGGTACCTGATGCACCTGAGCCTGTCGGTCTCGCTGTGGCTCGCGCTGCCCCTGGCGGCCCTCGCCGGCGCGCTGCTGGTGCGGGTCTTCATCATCTTCCACGACTGCGGGCACGGCTCCTTCTTCCGCTCGCGGCTGGCCAACGACGTGGCCGGCTTCGCGACCGGGGTGCTGACCTTCACGCCGTACCACTACTGGCGCTGGCAGCACGCGCGGCACCACGCCACGGCGGGTGACCTCGATCAGCGCGGCACCGGCGACGTGTGGACGATGACCGTCCAGGAGTACCTGGAATCGTCCCGCTGGAGGCGCTTCTCCTATCGCCTGACGCGAAACCCGGTCGTGCTGTTCGCGATCGCGCCGCTGTACCTGTTCCTGATTCACCTGCGCTTCCCCCCGACCGGCGTCGGGCGCCGCGAGCGGCGCTCGGTGTGGTGGACCAACCTGGCCATCGCGATCATGGCGGCCGGGATGAGCGCCTGGCTGGGACTGGGGACCTGGCTCCTGCTGCAGCTGGTCGCCATGGGGGTGGCCGGCTCGGCGGGCGTCTGGCTGTTCTACGTGCAGCACCAGTTCGAGGACGCCTACTGGGAGCGCAGCGAGGACTGGGACTACACCGCGGCGGCCCTGCGGGGGAGCTCGTACTACGCGCTCCCGCGCGTGCTGCGCTGGCTGTCGGGGAACATCGGCTACCACCACATCCACCACCTCTCCCCGCGCATCCCCAACTACATGCTGGAGCGCTGCCACCGCTCGGCCCCCATGTTCGCGGAGGTGGACCCCATCACCCTGCTGGGGAGCCTGAGATCGCTGAGGCTGCACCTGTGGGACGAGCGGCTGCGACGGCTGGTGGGCTTCGGGCACCTGCGCCGGCTGCGGACGTCCCCGGAGCCCGCGCGGGCGGAGCGCGCGGAGGGTGAGGGCGGGGCCTGAGGCGCGGCCGTCGGCGGCGCGCCGGCCTCCCGGGGCGCGGGCTCGCGCTCAGAAGGGCGGGTAGTCCCGCGGGAAGCGGATGAGCTGGCGGGTCTCCTCGCGGTCCTTCCAGTGGGACCAGCCGAGCTCCTCGAGGAGCTCGATGCGGCGCCGGTACAGCTCCTTCTTGGTCGGCTGCTCGGCGATCTTCCCGTTGAGCAGCTTCAGCGCGGCGCCCAGGCGCCCGTGACGTCGCTCGCGGTCGATGTGCAGGTCGAGGTAGCGACCCCCCTCGGTGTCGACCCACCGCTGGAGGTCCCCGAAGGCCGCCTCGAAGGCCTCGTCCCCGGCCGGCTCGGTGGACCCCGCGGAGAGGTCGAAGAGCGCCCGCGCGCGGCGGAAGCGCGCGTCGATCAGGACGGCCTTCTGCTCGTCCATCTCCTTGCGTTGCTCGGCGGCCGCCTCGTCGTCGGGCTCCAGCTGCACTCCGTAGTGGGCCGCCAGGGCCGTCTCGTCGATCCGGGCGAGCACCCGATCGGCGGCTGCGACCACGGCCTCGAGGCGCTCCTCGCGCTTCGCGCCGTCCGCGCGCTCGAGCTGGGCGACCAGCACCGGCAGGTGGTCCGGCCGCTCGGCGAGGATCTCTGCGGCGACCCGGTCGAAGAGCTCGCGCTCCGCCTCGCCGCGGAGCTTCGCGAGCTGGGCCAGCTTGAGCTCGACCAGCGCGTTCGCGTAGCGCTCCTCGGCGCTGGGCTCGTCCTTCTTCGGAGCGGCGGTCGCGCCGGCCTTCTTCGAGGCCGGGGCGGGGGGGACGACGTAGACCACGGGGTAGCCGCCGGGGCGGTGCCCGGCGCCCTCGCTGGCGCCGCCCCAGGTGACGCTGCCGACGAGCAGGTCGCCGGGCTTCGCGCTGCCGGGCGGCTTCCCGGCGGTGACGTTGAGCTGGAGACGGGAGCCCCGGGGCAGCGCCCGGCCGGAGAAGGCGCCGCCGCCGAAGGCCGCGCCGTCGGGATCCTCGA
This sequence comes from uncultured Planctomycetaceae bacterium, assembly GCA_964615935.1. Classification (GTDB taxonomy): domain Bacteria; phylum Planctomycetota; class UBA1135; order UBA1135; genus CAZTTG01. The sequence goes on from CAZTTG010000018.1 coordinate 20,344, forward strand.
AGAAGCGCAGCCGCACCGGCGAGGAGAGCGGACGGTCGAGCATGAGGACCATGTCGTCGACCTTCTTCAGCCACTCCGGGCGATCCAGCCGCGCGTGGAAGCGGAGCGCATAGCTGCCCTTCTGAAGCTGCACCCCGCCCGGGTCGAGCCAGCCCTGGGCGATCTTCTGCTTGGCCTCGTCGAAGATCATCCAGATGCGCGACTGCCAGGTCTTCTCATCGGGGATGTTCAGGGCCGAGACGCGCGGCGTGACCCGCCCCGCGGAGTCCATGCTGAACTCGTACTCGAGCACCAGCTCGTACACCTGCCGCTCTTGGGGGAGTCCGTCGCGCCCGCCGTCCAGCGGCCGGATCACCGACCGGCTGGGGGCGATCGCGCGGCGGTGGGTCGTCAGGGAGCCGGAGGGGGCCAGGCGCTCCTTGCGCAGCGGGGTCTCCAGGTTCACGCGCGTCCGCAGCTCGCTGCCGTCGATCAGCAGGGTGTGCTCGTCGGGGACCACGCCGTGGAAGGACACCTCGACCTCGACCTCGCCCCGGCCGAGGTAGGCGGTGTACTCGGCGAGGACCAGCTCCAGGGTGCGGCCGCCGACCACCGGCAGGCTGTGGGTCTGCTCCTCCTCGGCCGCCAGCCGCATGTAGCTGCGGGCCTGGAATTCGGAGAAGGCGTGGCCGGGGATGATCTGCATGGCCTGCATCACCAGCGTGTTGACGTCCCGGTTGCCGTCCAGGCGCCGCACGCGGATGTCGGCCCAGGTCGCGCCCCGGGGCGCGACGAAGAAGTGGCGCTGCTCGTAGCCCGGACCGAAGGGAACCACCTGCCGCCAGGTGCAGCTCTCCTGGTCGATGGCCTGGGCGCGGATGACCGTGACCGGGATGCGGAAGACCGGTCCCCGCTCGGGAGCGTCCGCGTCGATTCCCCGGATCTCGGCGTAGTGCGCCCCCGGCGGCAGCTGCGTGGGATCCACGCGGACGTCGAGCCGGCGCCCCGCCGCCGGCAGCACCAGGTGCTCGGCGCACTCGATCCAGCCCTCGGTGGGCTCCAGCCCGATCCGCAGCTCGAAGTCGACCTGTTCGCGGTGGGGAGCGTCCCGGTGGAAGTGCGGCTCGACGTAGACGCGGAGGTCCTGCGCTCGGTCGACCTCGAAGGGCTCGCGCAGGTAGATGCCCCGCGCGTTCCCGCGCGACGGCACCCGGATCCCGAAGCGCACGTCATTGTCCGCGGAGTCGGTGTGCGCGGTGAGCCAGTCGAGGGCCCGATCGGCCTGCATCAGCCCCTGTCCCAGGGTGAGCGGGCCGACGCCGTCCACCCGGACGCAGGTGTTCTCGATGGCCCGCAGGATGCGTGGGGGTGAGTAGGGGATCCCGCGGGCCTTCAGCCCCGACAGGATCAGGGCGATGTTCCCGGCGGCGTTGGGCGAGGCCATCGAGGTGCCGTGCATCTGCTGGCGCCCGGAGAGCGTCCAGTTGGGGATGGGCGCGATGGCGCCGCCCGGCGCCGAGAACTTGACGCCCAGCGAGCCGTCGTTGGTGGGCCCGCGCGAGGTGAAGGTGTAGTTCCTGGGGGGGGTGCTCTCGCGCATGGCGTACTGCATCTCCTGCATGTCGGGCGAGATGTAGGCGCCGATGCCGAACAGGGACTCGGAGGTCGCTCCGGGCGAGCCGGCCGTCGACAGGGCCGGGCCGTCGTTGCCGGCCGAGGCGACGAAGATCACCCCGTGCTTCCAGACCAGCTCGTCGTAGATCTCGATCGTGCGGCCGTCGTTGGGGTCCGGCGTCGGCCCCCCGAAGCTCATGTTGATCAGGTCGCAGCGGTTCTCGAGCACCGCGACGGCGCCGCGGACCTCGCCCGTGCCGCAGGAGGCCGATCCGAGCCGCGTGTCGCCGATCTTGACGGCCACCAGCTGGGCCCCGGGAGCCAGGCCATCCATCTCCGGCCGGCCCGGGAAGTGGGCCGCCACGATGCCGGCGACGTGCGTGCCGTGCGACCCCGAGTCGGTGACGATCGAGAGCAGGTCGCCGTCCTGGTAGACGTTGACGGCGTAGTTGAGCAGGTCCTCGTCGCTGAAGGTGTCGAACTGGCGCTCGAGCCGGTAGCTGGCCAGCAGGTCCTCGTCGGCGAGGTCCCCGTCCTCGTCGGTGTCGATGGCCGCGCGCCACACCTGGCCGTCGTGGAAGACGACGCAGTCGAAGATGGGTCCGGGGTCCCGTTGGTTCCGCTGCATCTCCTCCAGGACCGACAGCCGCAGCGCGAGCTCGTCGCGCTCCTTCTCCTGTTCCTTGCCGGGGGCGGGGTTGGCGGCGTCCCAGGCGGCGATCTCCCGCTTCTGCGCGGTCACGGCGGCGCGCTGCCGCTCGGCCCAGGCCTCGCCTCGCCGGGCGCGCAGGCGACCGACGAGACCTTCCGGGTAGAGCTCGAAGGCCGGCTTCAGTCCGAGGTGGTACTCGCCGCTCGGGTTCTTCCAGTCCGGGTCGACGAGGAGGGTGCGACCGGACAGCCCGGCCAGCTTCCCGTCCTCCGACTTCGCGACGCAGGAGGTGTCCACGTCGCCGCTCCCGGTCGCGTCGACCATGTCGACGATCTTGGGCTTGCCGTCCGAGGTGAGCTGCAGGCCGGGCGCTCCCGGATCCACCCCGGTATCGAAGATGGCGACGGTCACGCCGCGGCCGTCGTAGTCGGGGAAGCGCTCGAGGAGGCGCGCGGCTCCGGTGTCCTGCTTGGGGAGCATCCCGTAGCCGGGGAAGTCGCCGGAGCGCTGCGGGAGGGCGGAGGCGGCCACGGCCAGCGCCGCCAGGAGGGCGCCGGTCGGGAGCAGGGCGGTGTGAACTCTCATGGTGTCGAGTCTCGGAATCGGGACGATGGGGCGCGGGGGGGCCGCTGGCGGCCTGTCCCGCGGCCGCCGGGGGCCCGGCATTGGAGCACGGGGACGCGAATACCTCAAATCGCAGCCGTCGCGGGACTATCGGCCCGATCCGCGCGCGGGCTCTCCACCGCGGGCGGGGCATTCCCCGAACTGATCCGGCGAGCCCATCGGGGCCGAGGGGGGCGACGCGCGTCGACGGCGCCTGGACCTGGAAGCCGCCCGCGGTGCAGGGCGGCTAGTCGGCCACGATCCAGTCCCAGGTCCGCTCCGCTCGCCCGATGACCCGCTCGACGTCCTCCTCCAGCAGGGAGCGCTCGCCGACCAGCGTCCTCGCTGCCCGAGCCGCGCGCTCCAGGTAGTCCTCCTTGCCGCCGTACAGGGCCTCGATGCTGGGACGGGGATCGGCGGTGCGCCGGCGATCGTCCTCCGTGGCGGGCAGCGGGATGAAGGTGCCCTCGAAGTCGGCCAGCTCGCCGTTTCCCCCCGCCAGGCCCACCCGCAGCCGCCAGGGGGTGTAGGTGGCCAGCGGCGCGAGCACCTCGACGGACCCCACCCCGGCCCTCTCGTTCCCCAGGGCGTCCACGTCCGGCACCAGGGTCGGGAAGGCCGGGCCGAGCCTGGGGGGCTGGATCGAGACGATCCCGCGGTCCCACCGTGGGCCGTAGTCGGCGCGATAGGCCTCGTGCGCGACGCGGGGGAGGTCCACCCCGGCGATGCGCGGGAAGGCCACCTCGCCGATGGGCACCAGGGTCGCGTCGTCGACGCGCGGAAAGGCGCTCGGGGGCGGGGCGACGTCGTCCTCGACCCACTCCTGCAGGGCGGCCAGCAGGGCCCGCTCGGCCGGCAGGAAGTCGAGGGGATTGCCGCGGAAGCCCGGGGAGCCGGCGATCCCCGAGCGCTCCCTCGAGGGGAAGCGCCCGACGTAGTGCTGGCCGCTGGCGAGGTGGTAGATCCGCTCGCAGGGGAGGGGCTCGACGTCCGCCGAGCCGTCGAGGGAGGTGTGCAGGAGCGAGGCCGCGCGGCCCCAGTACTCGTAGCCGGTGTTGGTGTAGAAGATCCGGGGCAGGTGGCCGTCCGCGAGGTGTCGGGCGAGGATCCCGCCGCGCCTTCCCGTCAGCGGGTCCCGCTGCGTCCGGCCGCTGAAGGGGAAGACGTCCGTGGGATAGAAGAAGGCCGAGTAGCGGTGCGCGTCGCGCGAGGGCTGGGCGAAGCGGTGGTTGAAGCTGCCGCGACCGGCGCCGGCGGAGTGCACCAGCAGGCCGTCGTAGACCTGCCGGCCCTGCTCGTCGGTGTTGAAGCCCTGGTACAGGAAGTGTCGGAGGAAGCGGCCGGTCTGGGAGATGCCGACGGCCATGCCGCGCTCCACCGCGAAGGGGCAGCTCGCGTCGTGCTTGGCGTAGGACATCACGTCGCGGATGGCGGCCAGCCCCAGGCCGACCACCGCGGGGTTCGCGGCGCGGTAGACCAGCTCGTAGATCCTGCCCGCCTCGAAGCCCGAGGGGAGGTGGACGTGCGCGCGGTCGTCGACCAGCTCCCCGTCGCGCTCCACGGCGAAGCGCCACTCCGCGCGCGGGACGACGCGGCGCGGGGAGAGCCGGCCGTCGCGAACGGTGAGGACGTTGTCCGGGTGGTCGGGGTCGACGACCGGGTAGGGGACGTGGTTCCGGTGGCCGAGGGCCAGGGTGCGCGTGGGCTGGTCCACGACCCAGTCGCTGCGCACCAGGCCCTCGATGGGATCACCACCGCCGCGCGCCGTGGGGACGTGCAGGCGGAGGCGGTCCGCCTGCTCGGGCACGTCGAACTGCCACCCCACCCAGATGACGGTGAGGCCGCGCCGCATCAGGAAGCCGTCGCCGAAGTGGGCCGCGGAGACGGGGTCGCTGCTGCCCCGCGCTCGGTTGAAGTAGGCGAGCGACGCCTTGCCTCCCCGGTTGCTCACCTCGAGGAGGGCCGTGCCGCTTCCCAGGGAGGGGTCCACGGGGCGCAGGACCAGGAGGTCCGCCCACGCCTCGACCAGGCCCTCCTGGTCCGTCGGCGCCCGGTCCAGGTCCACGATCGCCGCGTTGTGCGGGTTCCGGGGATCGAGGCGAAAGCGCACGATTCCGCGGAGCTTCTCGTAGGCTCCAGCGGATCCGAAGGGCGCGCCCTCCAGGACCGGGGCTCGGGACTCGATGTCCACCGAGGACACCTCGGCCAGGGCCGGGGAGCCGAGGATGGAGAGCAGTGACGCGGACCATCCGAGCATCCGGGACGGTCGGTGGGCCATGGGCGATTCCTCCGCCTGAGGGGGGTGCGAGGCCCGCGGAGGATACCCGCCCGGCGTCTGGACCCGCCCGGGCGGGGGGAATCCCCTCCGACTTCTTCTTCGCTTTCCTCGATCCCGGCCGGTAGGCTCCCCGCTTCGAACGGCCGAGGCGTGCTCCGGATCGCGGGGCGAGGCTCGGTTTCCGGAGGGAATCGTTCCCCCTCCCCGGCCGCGAGCTCCGCGGCCGCCGGCGCACAGCAGGGCCCCGGGTGGGGCTGCGCCGCACCGCTTCCGATCGTTCCCGTCGCTGTTGTATGGGTCCTGATCCCGGGCGTCCGGCCGCGCACCGTGCGACCCCGCCAAGGAGAGACCCATCATCTCACGACCGAACCGTACCGATCGTCCCCGGTCCGCCTTCGACCGCTTCGAGCTCCGACCCGAGCTCCTGCAGGCCGTCGCCGACCTGGGGTTCACCGCCCCGCGCCCCATCCAGGAGCGCGCCCTGCCGCCCGCCCTCGCCGGTCGCGACGTGCTGGGCCTGGCCCAGACCGGCACCGGCAAGACGGCGGCCTTCGTCCTGCCCATCCTCCAGCGCCTGCTGGCCGCGCGCCGGCCCGGCCCGCGCGCGCTGGTCGTCGCTCCGACGCGGGAGCTGGCCGCTCAGGTCCGCGCCGATTTCGAGAGCCTGGCCCGGCACACGCCGCTCTCGTCGGTCGCGATCTTCGGCGGCGTCCCCATCGTGCGCCAGGCGCGCGCCCTGCGCCGCAAGCCCGAGGTGGTGGTCGCCTGTCCGGGCCGTCTCCTCGACCTCCTGGGCCGCGGTGCGCTGAGCCTGGCGGGGATCGAGGTGCTGGTGCTCGACGAGGCCGACCACATGTTCGACATGGGCTTCCTCCCCGACGTTCGCCGCATCCTCCGGGCCCTCCCGGCCCACCGCCAGAACCTGCTCTTCTCGGCCACCATGCCGCGCGAGATCCGCAGGCTCGCCGACCACGTGCTGGAGGAGCCGGCCGTGATCGAGCTGTCCCACTCGCGGCCGCCCCAGACCATCGCCCACGCGCTCTACCCCCTCGACGAGGGCGACAAGGTGGGCACCCTCGAGCGGCTGCTCGCGGGCGAGGACTTCCGCTCGGCGATCGTCTTCCTGAGGACCAAGCGGCGCGCCCGGCGACTGGCCCAGCGCCTGGACGGTCGCGGCCACGCGGCCATCGCCCTGCAGGGCAACATGTCCCAGCCCCAGCGGGAGCGCGCGCTGCGGGGCTTCCGGGAGAAGCGCTACGACGTCCTGGTGGCGACCGACATCGCGGCCCGCGGCCTCGACATCGCCGGGGTCTCCCACGTGGTGAACTTCGACGTGCCGAACACGCCCGACTTCTACACGCACCGCCTCGGCCGCACGGGGCGCTCGGAGCAGGCGGGCAGGGCCTTCACCTTCGCCACCCCGGGCGACCGCGATGCGGTGCGGGCGATCGAGAGGCGCCTGGGGGCCGCCATCGAGCGCCGGCAGCCGGCGGAGCTGGGGCCCATCCGGCGCGCGACGCTGGGAGGCGCGAAGGACCGCCGGCGCGGAGCACCGCCCGCGTCGCGCGGGCGAAGGGCGTCGCGCCCCCGGCGGGCGCCTGCCCGGCCGAAGCTCGCGATGGCCGCGCCCAAGCCGGCGCCCGCGGCATCCGTCGCCTTCGGCGTGGGCGTTCTCGATGCGCCGGCGGCCGAGCGCGTGCGGGAGTCGCGACGCGGGATCGCGCCGCAGCGCCCCGGGCGGCGCCGTCGGCGGCGCGCCTGAGCCGCCGGTCCGACGCGCTCGCCCGGAGCCTGGCGCCGCGCACGGGGCCCGACCGCGTCGTGGCGGTCCTCCTCGAGCGCGCGACGCCCGAGCTCTTCGTCGCGCAGCTCGGCGTCTGGAAGGCGGGCGCGGCCTGGACCTGCATCGATCCGGCCTTCCCCGACGAGCACGCGCGCTCCATCCTCGAGGACGTCGATGCGGACGTGCTGCCCACGGGTGAGCCGGGCGCGCGCCGGGCCGCGTCTCTGGGCGTCGAGCCCGCGCGGGTGCTGCGCCTCGAGAGCGTCGACCTCGCCGTCGAGGCCGGGGAGAGGTCCCTCCCGCAGCCCGATCCCGACCACCTGGCCTACGTCATCTACACCTCGGGCACGACCGGCCGGCCCAAGGGCGTCGAGATCGAGCACGCCAGCATCGCCGGCCTGGTCGCCTCGGATCTCGAGGACTTCGACCTGGGGCCCGGGGATCGCGTGGCGCAGGGCTCGTCGCCCGCCTACGACTCCTCGCTCGAGGAGACCTGGCTGGCCTTCGCCTGCGGCGCGACCCTGGTGGTGCTCGACGATCGCGCCGCGCGGCTCGGCCCCGACCTGGTGAGCTGGCTGCGGCGCGAGCGCATCAACGTCCTGTGCCCGCCGCCGACCCTCCTGCGCTCGACCGGCTGCGCGGATCCCGAGCGCGAGCTGCCGGACCTGCGCCTGCTGTACGTCGGGGGCGAGGCCCTCCCCGAGGACGTCGCGGCGCTCTGGGGGCGCGGTCGGCGCCTGGTGAACGGCTACGGACCGACCGAGGCCACGGTCACCGTCGTGCGGGGCGACGTCCGCCCCGGGGGCCCGGTGGTCATCGGCAAGCCCGTGCGCGGCAACACCGCCCTGGTCCTCGACGCGGACCTGCGCGAGGTGGGGCCGGGCGAGGCGGGCGAGCTCTTCGTCGGCGGCCCGAGCCTGGCCCGCGGCTACCGGGGCGCGCCCGAGCTCACCGCCGAGCGCTTCCCTGAGCACCCGCGCTTCGGCCGACTGTTCCGCACCGGCGACCGGGTGCGGAGCGACGAGGCCGGCGAGCTGGTGTACCTCGGACGCGTGGACGAGCAGGTCAAGCTGCGCGGCCACCGCATCGAGCTGGGAGACGTCGAGGCGCGGCTCGCGGCCCTGCCCGGCGTGCGGGAGGCGGCCTGCGCCGTGCAGCGGAGGGGGGCGCGCCGGCTGCTGGCGGGCTTCCTGGTCCCGGCCGACGGCGGCGCCCCGCCCGACCTGGGCGCGCTGCGCGCCTCCCTGGCGGCCTCGCTGCCGGCCCACATGGTCCCGTCGCGGCTGGCGCTGATCGAGGCCCTGCCCACGAGCGTGGGGGGCAAGCTCGACCGCGCGCGCCTGCCCGTCCTGGGGGGGCCGGCGCGCGAGGGCGAGCTCGTCCCGCCGCGCGATCCGCTCGAGGCCCGCGTGGCCGAGGCCTTCCGCGCGACGCTCGAGCTCGACGGACCGGTATCGGTGGAGGACGACTTCTTCCTCGACCTGGGCGGCGATTCCCTCGCGGCGGCCGAGCTCGTCTCCGCGCTGCGAGACGACCCCCGGACCGCGATGCTGGCGGTGCGCGACCTGTACGAGGCGAAGAGCGCGGCGGCGCTCGCCGGGCGGGCGCGGCGGATGGAGACCGGCGTCGCGAGGACCCGGGAGCCGCGTCCCGCCGGCGAGGCGCGCGGCCGTCCGCTGGCCGTCACCGCGGTCCAGACCGGCTGGCTCGCGCTCGAGCTCCTCGCCGCCGCCGCCGTCCTCTTGCTGGCGGTCTACGACGGGCTGCCGTGGCTCGCCCGGGGACTGGGCGTGGGGGGGGCGCTCCTGGCCGCGCCCTTCCTCGCGCTGGCGCTCACGCTCGTCTGGGCGCCCCTCGCGGTGGCCCTCACCGCCGCCGCCAAGAGGGTCCTGCTGGGCGCCTACCGACCCGGGCGCGCCCCGGCCTGGGGGAGCTTCCACCTGCGGCACTGGATCGTCTCGCGCCTGGCGCGGCGCATCCCCTGGGGGCTCCTCTCGGGAACGGTGCTGTCGAGCGCCGCGCTGCGGGGGCTCGGCGCGCGCGTGGGCCAGCGGGTGCACGTGCACCGCGGCGTGAACCTCTCCAACGGCGGCTGGGATCTGCTCGAGCTCGGGGACGACGCCGTGCTGTCGCAGGACGCCTCCCTGCGGCCGGTCGACCTCGCGGACGGCCATCTCGAGGTCGGGCCCGTTCGGGTCGCGGCGGGGGCCGCGCTGGAGCGGCGCGCCGGCGTGAGCCCGGGCGGCGAGCTGGGGGAGGGGGCCATCCTGGGCGCGCTGTCCTGGCTGGCGCCGGACGCGCGGGTTCCCGCGGGCGAGCGCTGGGACGGCGTGCCGGCCGGACCCGCGGGCGAGGCGCCCTCGCCGCCGCCCGCCGAGGGCCGGGGACTGCACCCCGGCCTGCACGCGGCGCTGCTGATCGCGGTCCGCACGGCCGCCGGGGCCCTCCTGGCGATGCCGCTGATCCTGCTTCTCCTCGCCATCGCCTCGTGGACCGACTTCGACGGCCCGGCCCTCGAGGAGTGGCTCTCCGCGCCGCTCGTCGATGGGCTCCTCGCGCTGGCGATGCTCGCCGGCATCGTGGCCGCGGTCCCCGTGACGCTGGTCCTGCAGGCGCTCCTGGTGCGCGCCGTCGGGCCCGCGCGGACGGGCGCGCTGGGGCGCTGGAGCGGGAGCTACCTGCGCGTGTGGATCGCGACCGAGCTCACGCAGATCGCCGGCACCTGGCTCAGCGGAACGCTCTTCTGGCCGCCCTGGCTGCGGCTCGCCGGCATGCGCGTGGGGCGCAACTGCGAGGTGAGCACGGTGCTCGACCTCCTCCCGCAGCTCGTCGAGCTGGGGGACGCGTGCTTCCTGGCGGACGGGGTCTACCTCGGCGGGCCGCGCGTGCGCTCCGGAGTGGTCGAGCTCGCGCGCACCGAGCTCGGCAGCGAGGTCTTCCTGGGGAACCACGCCGTCGTCCCCCCGGGCGTGCGCCTCCCCGACGGACTGCTGGTCGGCGTGTGCACCGTCGCCGACCCGGAGGTCGTCCGCGGACCCGGCGCCTGGTTCGGCCATCCGGCCTTCGAGCTCGCGCGCCCCCCGCAGCGGGAGCTCGACCGCCGCCTCACGCACGATCCCCACTGGATACGCCGCCTCAATCGCCTGGCGTGGGAGGCGCTGCGCTTCGCGCTGCCGGCGCCGATCCTGGCCCTGGGGTTCGGCTGGCTGTGGCTGAGCGCGCGCGGCGGCGGGGGGGTCGCCGCCATGGCCGCGGCGATCCTCGCGGCCGGCGCGGCGGCCGGGCTCGCCATCCTGGCCCTCAAGTGGCTGCTGCTCGGGCGCGTGCGTCCGGGACGGCACCCGCTGTGGTCGTGCTGGTGCAGCCGCTGGGACTTCCTCTACGTGGCCTGGCGTTTCCTGGCGCGCGGCGTGCTGGCGCAGCTCGAGGGGACCCTGCTCCTGGCGCCCATCCTGCGCGCCTTCGGCGCGCGCATCGGGCGGCGGGCGCTCCTGGGCGGCGGCTTCGCGCAGGTGGTCGATCCGGACATGCTGGACCTCGAGGAGGGCGCCACGGTGAACGGGCTCTTCCAGGCCCACACCTTCGAGGACCGCGTGCTCAAGATCGGCTGCGTGCGCGTCCGGCGCGGGGCGACGCTGGGGGCCTCCGCCGTCCTGTTCTACGGGGTCGACGTGGGCGAGGGGGCGCGCGTGGCCCCGCACGGCGTGGTCTCGAAGGGGGAGCGGCTCCCCGGCGGTCGGGACTACGCCGGCGTGCCGACGCGCCCGGTGTGACGCCGGCTCCGCGTCCTCGCTCTCCCCTCCGGGATCCCCCCTTCCCATTTTGTCGTTGCCCCGGCGGGGCCCGGGACCTACCAGAGGTGGAATCGGACGACGAGACCGACCGCGTGAGCGGCCAGCGGCGCAGGGAACACCATGGAAGATCCGCCCGACCCCCGGGGATTCGACACCACCCACTGGAGCCTGGTGGTGGCGGCCGGTTCCGACGAGGCCAGCCGGACCCGCGTTCGGAGCGCGCTGGAGGAGCTCTGCCGGGCCTACTGGTACCCCCTGTATGCCTTCGTGCGCTACCGCGGCTGCTCCGCGGATGAGGCCCAGGACGTGACGCAGTCCTTCTTCGCCCGGATTTTGGAGACGGGCGGCCTGGCCGGCGCGGACCCCGCGCGAGGTCGGTTTCGCTCCTATCTCCTGGGCGCGGTGAAGCACTTCCTGGCCAACGAATGGCACCGCGCCCGGGCCTCGAAGCGCGGAGGGGACGAGACCTTCATCGAGTGGGACGCGCTCGACCCGGAGGCCCGCTACGCCCTGGAGCCGGCCCGGGCGAGCGACCCCGACGCGGGCTTCGACCGGGACTGGGCCCGGGAGTCGATCTCCCGCGCCATGGAGAGGCTGCGGGTGGAGGCGAGGGCCAGCGGAAAGGAGGAGCTGCTCGATGCGCTGGCGGGGAGCCTCACCGGCGAGGAGGCGCCCCGGAGCGAGACCGCCGCGCGACTGGGCATGACCGAGGGCGCGGTGAAGGCCGCCGTGCACCGGCTCCGGAGGCGCTTTCGGGAGCTCCTGCGGGCCCGGATCGCGGAGACCGTCAGCGACCCGTCGGACGTCGACGACGAGATGCGCCACCTCGTGGCCGCGCTCCGGAGAGGATAGGGAGTTTTTTCGTGACCCGGGGCCGACGTCCCTTCAGGAAGCGGTGACAGCCCCCTGGAGTCCGATTCATGAGCCAATCCAGTTCCACCCCCTGCCCGCGCTGCGGCGGCCCGATCCCGGCGGGCGCGGCGGATCAGCCCTGCCCCGCCTGCCTCCTGTCAGGCGCCCTCGCGTCGCCGGGCGGGTCCCCGGACCGGCCCGAGCCCGCGGAGCTCCCGCGGGATTTCGGAGGCTACCGGCTTCTGGGACGGCTCGGCACCGGCGGCATGGCCACGGTGTACGAAGCCCAGCACCTGGCCACCGGGCGCCGCGTCGCACTGAAGATGCTCGAGCAGCAGCTCGACTCGCCGGAGATGCGGCAGCGCTTCCTCCGCGAGGGCCGCCTGGCCGCGAGCGTCAACCACCCGAACAGCCTCTTCATCTTCGGGTCCGAGGAGATCGAGCACGCACCGGTGATCACCATGGAGATCGCCGGCAGCGGCACTCTCAAGGACCGGCTCAAGAAGCGCGGTCCCTTCCAGGTGGGGTCGGCGGTGGACGCCATCCTGGACGTGATCTCGGGCCTGGAGGCCGCCTTGGCCAGCGGCGTGCTGCACCGCGACGTCAAGCCGTCCAACTGCTTCCTCAGCCCGGACGGCTCGGTGAAGGTCGGCGATTTCGGGCTCTCGGTGTCCACCCTGGCGAGGGACGACTCCTACGTCACGGCCACCGGCGTCATCATGGGCACCCCCGCCTACGCGGCGCCGGAGCAGCTGCGCGGCGATGAGCTGGACGTGCGCGCCGACATCTACTCCGTGGGAGCGACCCTGTTCACCCTCCTCACCGGGCAGGCGCCCTTCGAGGGCAAGAACGCGGTGCAGGTGGTGGCCAACGCCGTCAACCAGAGGCCGAAGCCGCTGGGCGAGCTGCGCGAGGGCGTGGCGCCGGGCCTGGAGCGGGTGGTGGCGCGCTGCCTGGCCAAGGAGCCCGAGGGGCGCTACGAGGACTACATGGCGCTGCGCAATGCGCTGCTGCCCTTCGCCTCCAAGGGGCCGGAGCCCGCCTCCATGACGGTCCGCGCGGCCGCCGGCTGGATCGACTACCTGATCGCCTTCCTGATCCCCTACGTTCCCCTCATGCTGGCCGTCGGCGGGGAGGACTTCCACGTCCGGATGTTCCTGGAGCGCACCCTCTTCTCGGCGCGCTACTACCTGGCGGTGCTCGGCCTGGGCTTCCTCTACTTCAGCCTGGTCGAGGGGATCTGGGGCGCCGGCCTGGGCAAGCGGCTCAAGGGCCTGCGGGTCGTCCGCACCAGCGGCCGGCGGCCCGGCATGGGACGGGCGCTGGTCCGGATCCTCATCCCCTTCCTCTGCTGTGAGGGCGTCCGGATTCCCCTCCTGCTGGCGGCGATCTCCTCCACCCGGATCGACGACATGACCACCGTCGAGGTGGTGTTCGTCTTCGCCGCCTCCTTCGGTTGCCCCTGGCTCCCGGTCCTGCTGGTGTTGAGAGCGCGCCGCGAGAACGGTTTCGCCACCCTGTGGGACCTCCTCAGCGGGACGCGGGTGGTGGTGCAGCCGAAGGGCGCCGTGCGCCCGTCGATCGAGCCCGCCGCGCGGCCGGGGACTCCCGCGACGGGTGCGGGCTCGCTGGGGCCCTACCGGGTCATCGAGGAGGTGGTCCCCGGGGAGTGGATCCTCGCCGCCGATCCCGTCCTGCGCCGGCAGGTGTGGCTGCTGCGGCGGGCCGCGTCGGAGCTTCCCCTCGCTCGCCGGAATCTCGCCCGGCCCGGGCGTCCCCGCTGGCTGCAGAAGGTGGAGACGGGCGAAGCCACCTGGGATGCCTTCGAGGCGACCCCGGGGGCGCCCCTCGCCAGCCTGGTGGAGGGCGGGGAGCGCGTGCCCTGGGGAACCCTGCGCCACTGGCTCCACGACCTGGCGTCGGAGCTGTGGGCCGCGACCGGGGATCAGAACCTGCCGGCCGAGCTGAGCCTCGACCACGTCTGGATCACCGCGCAGGGGACCGCCGTCCTGACCGACCGGGCCTGGCCCGCCGTGGGAGCCCCGGCCGAGCGCGTCCGGGTGGGAGACATCGCCGGGCAGCAGCGCTTCCTCTGCACCGTCGCCGCCCTGGTGGAATCGACCGGTCTTCCCCTGCACGCCCGGCCGCTGCTGCAGAACCTGGGGGCGGGGAAGTTCGAGAAGCTCAGCTTCCTCACCGGCATCCTGCGGGGACTCCTGGACCGCCCCGCGGAGGTGGGCCGGGGGATTCGGGCCGGGTCGATCTTCATGCTGCCGCTCTATGTCTGGGTCATGCTCTTCGTCGGGGCCTATCACGGGGAGGGACGCTTCGTGGAGGCCATGGGGGACTCCGCGGCGTGGCTGGCCCTGAACACGATCCTGCTGGTGCTGCTCGGCAGCGCCCTGGTGCACCTCCTGCTCCTGCCGTTCCGCACCACGGCCAGCCACCCCATCTTTCGGCTGGCGGTGGTCGACCACCGGGGGGAGCCCGCCGGCAGGACCCGGCTGCTGGTGCGGTGGGCGGCCGCCTGGCTCCCGCCGCTCGCGCCGGTGGCGATCGTGGCCTGGCTGCCGGAGGCGGCCGAGGCGATCGCCTTCACCTCCGCCCTCGCGCTGCTCCTGCTGTGGATCGGCGCGGCCGTCCACGCCGGCGTTCATTCCGGCCGCGGGCTGCACGACCGGATGGCGGGCACATGGGTGGTGCGGCGCTGAGCCGACGTCACCCCGCTAGTGCGAGAGCTCGTAGGGGTCGCCCAGGCGCCGCATCTCGGCCTCCAGCAGCTCCCGCATCTCCTCGAGCTTGTCCGCGTGCTCCGGCAGGCCCGCGAGGTTCACCTGCTTCGCGCGGGGCCGGTTCTTCAGGAGGGAGACCAGCGCGGCTTCGTGGTGCTCGATGAGCAGCTCGTCGGGATTCTCCCCGAGATCGAAGAGCTGGGTCCGGCGCACCTCGCCCTCCAGCAGGTCGTAGTCGATGAGCTTCCACCCGTCGGTCTTGACCGCGCGCATGCCCGGCTTGGTGCCCCCGCAGTAGACGCCGTAGAGGACCTCGCGCACGCGCTCGGCCTTCCCCTCGAGGACCGGCCGGATGCTCCGTCCCTCGACCGCGTCCGGGACGTCGATGCCGGCCAGATCGCACAGGGTGGGGAGCACGTCGAGGAGATAGGCGTAGCCCGACGCCCGGCTCCCCGGCGCGATGCCGGGTCCCCGCGCGATGAACGGCACCCTCCAGGTGTGCTCGTAGAGGTTCTGCTTCCCGGCCAGGCCGTGCCGCCCGACGGCGATCCCGTGGTCGGCCGTGAAGATGACGTAGGTGTTCTCGAGCTCGTCCATGTCGGCCAGCTCGTCGAGCACCCGTCCGACCTGCCGGTCGATGTTCTCGATGCAGGCATACTCGCGTCCGAGCTCGTTGCGGATCGTGGCCTCGTCGCGCCGCGTCATGACCCCCTGGACCTTCTCCTCGTCCCGCAGGCCGGGGTGACCGTGGTGGAAGGGGTGCGCGGGCAGGTAGTTGATCTGCAGGGGCGGCGCGTCCGGATCGGACTCGGCCAGCTCTCCCTCGTTGACGGCCCCGTACCTCGCGGCCAGCTCGGGGGTGGCGTGGCGCGGATCGTGCGGGTGCGAGAAGCCGAAGTAGATCAGGAAGGGGTCGCGGTCCTCGCGCGCCTGTCGCGCCTCCAGATACTCGATGACCTGGTCGCCGTGCCACTGGCTGCCGCCCTCCGCGGTGCCGGCGCGTTTGGTGTCCTCCCGGCGGTCCGCGAACAGCGCGTTGGCCTCCTTGAAGCTGTTGCCGCGCTTGCAGGTACGGAAGGTGTCGTAGCCGGCCGCGTTGAAGAGGGCCGGCAGGCTCTGCGCGGCCACCTCCGCCCGGAAGCCCTCGGGCCACTCGATCCCCGGCCCCCGGGCGCCGGGAATCCGCCACACCGTCCGCCCGGTCATGATCATTGTGCGGGAGGGAGTGCACACCGCGCCCGACCACGACCCCATGTGGTGCGCGTCGGTCAGGACCATGCCCTCCCGCGCGAGGCGATCGATGTTGGGCGTCCTGCAGAGGGTGTTCCCGTAGGCGCTCAGCGTCTCGGGCGCCTGGTCGTCGGTGAGGACGAACAGGAAGTTCGGCCGACGGTCCTGAGCGTCGCTGAGCCGCCCGAGAGCCAGGGAGAAGAGGAGGACGCCGAGGAGGAGGACATGTCGGGACATGGGCTGGCTCGCGCGTGGCTCGTGGGGGAGCGGGGAACGGGGGGAGGATAACCGGGGCGGTGGCCCCGTCCCTGCGGCGATCGTAGAATCCGGCGCGGCCGCCGGACCACGGATGGCGCGAGGGAGGTACTGGAATGCCCGACCGCGGAGTGCACGCGGCGCCGATCGGCGCCCTGATCCTTGTGGCGACGGTGGGGTGCGCCGGCTCCGGGACCGGCCTCCCCTCGACGGGGAGTCCCGGAGGCGGCCGGGCCAACGTCCTGCTCATCATGACCGATGACCAGGGCTACGGGGACCTGGCGTGCCTCGGCAATCCGATCCTCGAGACGCCTCACCTCGACGCGCTGCACGCGCAGTCGGTGCGGCTGACGGATTTTCACGTCAGCCCGACCTGCTCGCCCACGCGGGGCGCGCTGATGAGCGGGCGCAACACCCACTCCGCCGGCGTATGGCACACCATCATGGGCCGCTCCCTGATGCGGCCCGAGGAGGTCACGCTGGCCGAGGCGTTCCGGGCCGGCGGCTACGCCACGGGGCACTTCGGCAAGTGGCACCTGGGAGACAACTACCCCCTGCGTCCGCAGGATCAGGGTTTCGAGGCGGCGCTGACGCACGGGGGGGGAGGGATCGTCCAGACGCCGGACCACTTCGGCAACGACTACTTCGACGACACCTACCTCCGCAACGGCGTCCCGGAGCGCCACCAGGGCTTCTGCACCGACGTCTGGTTCGACCAGGCCATGCGCTTCATCGAGCGGAGCACGCAGGCCGGCCGGCCCTTCTCTGCTACCTCCCCACCAACGCCGCGCACTCGCCCTTCTGGGCGCCGGAGGAGTACGAGGCGAGGTACCGCGGCGATCCGCGCGTGCCCGACGCCGGCTTCTACGGGATGATCGGCAACATCGACGCCAACGTGGGCCGCATGCTCGAATTCCTCCAGAGGAGGGGCCTGGCAGACGACACCATCCTGATCTTCCTGACGGACAACGGATCGACCTTCGGCCTGCGCGAGGGCCGGGGCTTTGACGCCGGCATGCGGGGCCGCAAGGGGAGCCACTACGAGGGGGGCCACCGCGTGCCGTGCTTCATCCGCTGGCCCGCGGGCGATCTGGCGGGGGGGCGCGACGTCGACACCCTGGCGGCCCACCTGGACCTCTATCCCACCCTCCTGGAGCTGTGCCAGCTCGAGCGACCGGCAGGACCCGAGCTGCACGGCCGGTCGCTCGTCCCGCTGCTGCGCGGGCGGGAGGTGGGCTGGGCGGACCGGGTGCTGGTGGTGGACTCCCAGCGCCGGGAGCTCATGGAGGAGGGCCTCAACTTTTCGGTGATGAGCCGGAGCTGGCGGCTGTGTAGCGGCGACGAGCTCTACGACCTGCGCAGCGACCCGCGGCAGACGACCAACCTCGCCGACCGGCACCCGGACGTGGTCGAGCAGCTGAAGGGGGAGTACCGGAGGTACTGGCGGTCCATCGCGCCGATGAACGAGACCTACGTGCGCATCGTGCTCGGCCATCCGGCGGAGAACCCCGGGCGCCTGACCTGCCACGACTGGCATACCGACAACCAGGGGGTTCCCTGGCACCAGAGCCACGTCCGCAGCGCCTTTGAGTCCAACGGCTTCTGGGCGGTGGACGTGTCGCAGGCGGGCCGGTACCGGCTCGAGCTGCGCCGCTGGCCGAAGGAGGTGGGCCTGCCGATCGACTCCCCGCTCCCGGAGGATCCCTGGGTCGCGGACAACCGCCTGCGCGCTCCCGGCAAGGCGATCCACCCGGTTCAGGCCCGGGTGAAGCTGGGCCGCGTGGAGGCCAGCGCGGAGGTCCACCCGGGGGAGCTGGGCGCGGTCTTCGAACTCGAGCTCGAGGCCGGTCCGGCCGAGCTGTGGACCTGGCTCTCGGACGAGGACGGCCGCGAGCGCGGCGCCTACTTCGTCTACGTCGAGCGCCTGTGACGGCGGAGGGGCGAGGCGCCCGGAGATCGGTGGACCCCTGCCCCGGCGTGCGCTATCAAGGAGGCATGCAGCCCACCAGCGCCCCGCTCGTCGTCCTGGCGGGGGTGATCCTGGCCGCGTCCGCCTGCACCGCGATCGACGGTCGCCCGGCTGACCACCCCTGCGCGGGGCCCCCGAACATCGTCATCGTGCTGACCGACGACCAGCGCGCCGACGCCCTGGGCTGCGCCGGGAATCCGATTCTCCAGACCCCCCGGATGGACGCCCTCGCGGAGAGCGGCGTCCGCTTCACCCGCGCCTTCGTCACCACCCCGATCTGCGCGGCGAGCCGGGCCAGCATCCTCACCGGGCTCTACGAGCGCGCTCACGGCTACACCTTCCAGAGGCCGCCGCTCGCCCCCGAGCACGTCCACCTCAGCTATCCGGCCCTCCTGCGCAGCGCCGGGTACCGCACCGGATTCGTCGGCAAGCTCGGGGTGAGACTCCCCGACGGGGCCGCGGCGGAGATGTTCGACGCCTTCCATCCGAGGGTCTATCCCTACTTCGCGGACGACCTCGGCGGGCGCCACCTCACGGACGCCAACACCGACCGCGCCATCGAGTTCCTCCGCGAGAGCGATCGCGGCCGTCCCTTCTGCCTCTCCATCTCCTACAACGCCCCCCACGCCGAGGACGCCAACCCCGAGCAGTACGTCTGGCCCGAGGCCTGCGACTCCCTGTACGCGGACATCGAGATTCCGCCCCCCGCGACGTCGGATGCGGCCCTCTTCGCCGCCCTGCCGGCCTTCCTCCGCGACTCGCTGAACCGCGAGCGCTGGCGCTGGCGCTTCGACACCCCGGAGAAGCGCCAGCGCATGGTGAAGGGCTACTACCGGATGATCAGCGGCGTGGACCAGGCGCTCGGTCGACTCCTCACCGCGCTGGAGGAGCAGGGGCTGGCCGAGGACACCGTCGTCATCCTGACCAGCGACAACGGCTACTTCCTGGGCGAGCGCGGCTACGCCGGCAAGTGGTCGATGCACGACCTCTCCACCCGCGTTCCGCTGGTCATCCACGATCCGCGCGAGCCAGCCCACCTTCGGGGCCGCAGCGTCGACGAGCTCACCCTGAACGTGGACCTCGCGCCGACGATCCTCTGTCTCGCGGGGGTCCCGGTCCCCGACTCCATGCAGGGGCGCTCCCTGCTCCCCCTCCTGCGGGGCCGCGCTGCCGATCGGCGCGAGGAGGTCTTCACCGAGCACCTCTGGGAGTACGAGTCGATTCCCCGGACGGAGGCCGTTCGCACGAGTCGCTGGAAGTACGTCCGCTACCTCGACCACCCCGAGTACGAGGAGCTCTACGATCTGGTCCGCGACCCCCGCGAGGAGGTCAACCTCGCCGGAGAGGAGTCCCACGCACGGCGACTCCGGGAGCTCCGCGAGCGGTGCGAGCGCTGGGGGGAGCGCCTCGCTCCGCACGATCCCTGAGCCGGTCCATGCACCTGGGGATGCGCCCATGACCCACCGGTTGGCCCTGTCCGTTCCCGCCGGCCACGCGCTCCTCGACCACTATCGGGGCGGGACGTCGGGGTCGTGGATGCGGCGGGAGGCCGTTCCCGTGGGCGTGGATCGCCGGGCCCGGAGAGGCCGTTTGGGCGAGGTTCTGGCGGGTGTACCTCTTCATCCTGTTCGGTCTGGCGGTGGTGACCACGATCTGGTTCACCCTCGGCGGCTTGAGGGACATCGCGCACCTCTTGCGCTCTCTACGCATCCAGGTGCGAGATCACTCCGACGACGGCAGGGTGCGTCCCGCGGAGAGCCCGCACGGCTCGAGGACAGCCGCCGCGTCGGCCGAGGCGGACCATGAATGAGCCGGTGCGCTTCCTGATCGTGGGCGCGGGGTCCCGCGGAGCGATTCACGCCCAGGCCATCGCCGCTCTCGGCGGGCGAGCACGGGTCGTCGGCGTGGCGGAGCCCCGGGAGGACCGGCGCCGGTGGTTCGCCGAGGAACATGGACTGGCGAGGGACCGCTGCTTCGCGGACTGGGCCCTGCCGCTGCGAGGCCCCCGTTTTGCGGACGCGGTGGTGATCGCCACGCCGGATCGGCTGCACCTGGCTCCGACCCTGGCCTTTGCCGAGGCGGGCTTTCACGTCCTGCTGGAGAAGCCGATGGCGCCATCCGTCGACGGTTGCCGCCGGATCGTCGAGACCGTGGAGCGCCAGGGGGTCCTGTTCGCGGTGTGCCACGTCCTCCGCTACGCGCCCTACACGCTCGAGCTCAAGGCGCTGATCGACTCCGGCGCCATCGGCCACCCCGTCAGCGTGCAGCACCTGGAGCCGGTCGGGTACTGGCACCAGGCCCACTCGTTCGTCCGCGGCAACTGGCGCAACGAGGCCGGCTCGGGCTGCATGCTGCTGGCCAAGTGCTGCCACGACGTGGACTGGCTCAGCCACGTCATGGGCGCCCTGCCGGCGCGCGTCAGCTCGTTCGGGTCGCTGACCCACTTCCGGCCGGAGCGGGCGCCCTCCGGCGCGACCGAGCGCTGTGGGGACTGCCCGGTCGAGCCGGAGTGTCCCTACTCCGCCGGGCGCATCTACGGCCGGCTGTACCGCGAGGGCTGCCGCGGATGGCCGCTGGACGTCCTGACCCTGGACGTGTCCCCCGAGGGCATCGAGGAAGCCCTGCGCCAGGGGCCCTACGGCCGCTGCGTCTACCGCTGCGACAACGACGTGGTGGACCACCAGGTCGTCAACCTCGAGTTCGACTCCGGCACGACGGGATCGTTCACGATGACCGCCTTCACGCGCCCCGGTGTGCAGCGCCAGACCACCGTCTTCGGCACCGCCGGGGAGCTCCGCTGCGACGGCCGCCGGCTGGAGGTCTACGACTTCCTGAGCGAGAGGGTCCGGGTCCGCGAGGTGTCGGCGGGTACGGACGAGCCCTCCCACGCGGGGGGGGACCAGGCGATGGTCTCGGATTTCGTCGAGGCCGTCGCGCGGAACGACCCGAGCCGGCTGGTGTCCGGCGCGGCCGAGACCCTGGCGACTCACCTGGCGGTCTTCGCCGCCGAGCACGCCCGGCGCACCGGTCAGGTGATCGAGGTGGCGGGCTTCGCCGAGCCGGGAGCGCGCTCCCCGAGCCGGCCGAGGAGGGGGACGGCGCCGCGCTCGAGGAGCTCCTGCGCGAGCTCGGACCCGGGGTCGAGTCGGGGCTCTCCATCGACTCCCGGTGGCGACCCAGCCTGGAGGCCCAGGACGTGATGCAGATCACCTACCTCGAGGCCTACCTGCGCATCGCGACCCTGCGCGCGAGGAGCGCGGCTGGATTCCGCGGCTGGCTGGCGCAGATCGCCGAGAACAACCTGCGCGACGCGATCCGTGCCCTCCAGCGCGACAAGAGGCCAGAGAGCCACCGCCGCGTCACGCGTGGGAGCGGCACCTCGGCCGAGACCCTGGTGGCGACCCTGATGGACGCCAGCCCGACCGCCGGCTCGATCGCCGCGGGCCGCGAGGCGGTCTCGCGGCTGCGTGAGGCGCTGAAACGGCTTCCGGACAGCTACCGGCAGGTGGTCGTCGAGCTGGATCTCGCCGAGCGCCCGGTGGCCGAGGTCGCCGCCGACATGGAGCGGAGCCCCGGAGCGGTTCACATGCTGCGCGCCAGGGCTCTCGATCGGCTGAGAGAGCTCCTCGGGGGCGGGATCCCGTTTTCCGGGGATTCCGCGTGAGGGGCGCCCGCCCGCGGCGCCGGGCCTCCGGAGGAAGTGCCCAATGACGAGCATCAACGGAGAAAACGCGCGTCCCGACCCCGACCCCATTCGCGCCGCCCGGGACGAAGCCGAGCGAGCCCTCCCGGCCGATCCGGCCACCTCGGCCGAGCGAGCGGGAGAGGTCATCGGCCGCTACAAGCTGCTGCAGCTCATCGGCGAGGGCGGCTTCGGCACGGTCTGGATGGCCGAGCAGACGGAGCCGGTTCGCCGCAAGGTAGCGCTCAAGCTCATCAAGCGCGGCATGGACACCAAGCAGGTGATCGCCCGCTTCGAGGCGGAGCGCCAGGCGCTGGCCCTGATGGAACACCCCAACATCGCGCAGGTCCACGATGGGGGGGAGGCGGCCGACGGGCGGCCGTACTTCGTGATGGAGCTCGTACCGGGCGTTCCCATCACCGAGTTCTGCGATCGGGAGCACGTCGATACCAAGGGGCGTCTGAGGCTGTTCGTGATGGTCTGCCGCGCGGTGCAGCACGCCCACCAGAAGGGGATCATCCACCGCGATCTGAAGCCGAGCAACGTCCTGGTGACGCTGCACGACGGGGTGCCGGTGCCGAAGGTGATCGACTTCGGGATAGCCAAGGCGATCCACAGTCCCTTGACCGAGAAGACGCTCTTCACCGAGTTGAAGGTGATCCTCGGTACGCCGGAGTACATGGCGCCCGAGCAGGCGGAGCTGTCGGGTCTGGACGTGGACACGCGGGCTGACATCTACGCATTGGGTGTGCTCCTGTACGAGCTGCTGACCGGCACCCAGCCGTTCGAACGCCTGCGCACCAGGGGGTATCTCGAGATGCTGCGGGTGATCCGGGAGGAGGATCCACCCAAGCCCTCGACGCGCATCAACTCACTGGGAGACCGGATGATGGAGATCGCGCAGCGCCACCGGGTGGCGCCGAAGATCTTCGGCCGGCTGGTGAGGGGGGACCTGGACTGGATCTCGATGAAGGCCATGGAGAAGGACCGCCAGCGGCGCTACGAGAGCGCGGGCGCCCTCGCCGCCGACATCGGCCGGTACTTCGACGACGAGCCGGTGCTCGCGGGCCCCCCGGGGGCGGCCTACCGGACGCGGAAGTGGCTGCGCCGGCATCGGACCGCCGCGATCTCGGCAGCCATGATCCTGCTGGCCCTGTTCGGCGGCCTGGCGGCCGAGGAGTCGCAGCGCCGGCGGGCCGCCAGGCTGGGCGGCGAGGCCTTGCGGAACCTCCAGGTCGCGGAGCAGCGCGGTGAAGCCTTGCAGCGGGCCCTCGCCGCGGAGTCGCTCGCGCGGGGCGACGCCGCGCGGCGGGGCGACGAGGCCCGTACCGCCCTCGACCAGGCGCTCAGGCAGAGCTACGTGGCGAACATCCGCGCCGCGAACATGCACCGCGAGCAGGGGAACGTCCAGGCGGTGACGGACCGGCTCGAGGCCTGTGCAGCGGAGCTTCGCGGCTGGGAGTGGCGCTACCTCGAGGCGCGAGCCGATGTCGCGCTGCACACCTGGAATCACCCCGGAGTCGACGAGCTGGCCCTGATCGACGGCGGGCGGCGGGTCATCTCCAGCACGCTGGCCCGCACCTTCGATCGCACGGTCCCCGCCGGCCGGACCCTGAAGGTCTGGGACGTGCGCACCGGCGAGCTTCTCCAGGAGCTCACCGACAGCGAGGCCGCGACCGGCTCCTTCGCCGTCTCCGCCGACGGCCGTCGGATCGCATCGATCACGCGACCCTCCGAACAGGAGCGCGTGGCGGCCCTGGAGGCCGCGCGGGCGGCGACCCTGCCCGGGCACGTGACGGTGGTTCCCACGCTGCGGAACTTCGTGCGCATCTGGGAGCCGGAGACCGGCCGCGAGGTCTGCCGCCTGGAGCCGGAGGCCCCGGTGCGGGGGGTCGCGATGTCCGCCGACGGCCGGCGCGCGGCCACGTACGGCGACGACCACGCGCTGCGCATCTGGGGTACGGACGACGGTATCGAGACCGCGGTGCTGCGCGGCCACGGGTCTCGCATCGCCTCACTGGCCATGAGCCCGGATGGTCGTCTCGTCGTGTCGGGGGGGAGCTACCGCGACCCCGCCGACCACGACTACAGCGTCCGCCTCTGGGACGCGGAGACCGGCGAGGCCGTGCTGGTCCTTCGGGGACACCAGCGCAGCGTGGACGCCGTGGGCATCAGCGAGGACGGCAGGCGCATCGTGTCGGGCTCGAGCGACGGAGAGGTCCTCCTGTGGGACGCCGAGAGGGGCGAGCTCCTCGCGCGTTGCGCGGGCCACGACGGCAACGTGTCCGGAGTCGCGCTCGACGCCGACGGGTCCCGCGCCTGTTCGGTCTCCGAGGACGGGAGCTTGCGGGTCTGGTCGGGCACCTCGGGCGCACTCGTCGCCGTGTTGCGCGGCCACGGGGGATGGATCGGCGCCGTGGCCGTGTCGAGCGACGGCGCCACCGCGGTCACCGGGTGCGGAGCGGACGGCACCGTCCGGCTGTGGGAGGTCTCGCTGATGCTGCACGACCCGGCCCCGTTGACGATGGGCTCCAGCGCGAGCGACGTCGGCGTCACGCCCGACGGGCGGTACCTCCTGGCGATCGCGGATTCGGGGATCCAGGTCCTGGACTCCGCCACGGGAGCCGTCCGGTGCACGATGCGCGGTCATGAGTTGGGAGTGAGCGACATGGCCCTCAGCGCCGACGGCCGGCGCATGGTCTCCGGCGGTTCGGACAGCATCAACCCCGTGACGGGTGAGCGCCCCACCGACCGCAGCCTGCGGGTGTGGGACGTCGGGAAATGCGAGCCGATCCGGGTGCTGGAGGGAACGCAGGGCCCGGCCCGGCACGTGGCCATCAGCGGAGACGGCAGGTTCGTGGCCTGCGTGGACGATGGCGGTGGGGCCTCGGTGTGGCGTGTGGCCAGCGGGGAGCGGATCACGACCATCGGCCCGGAAGGGGGCGCCGGCCAGGTGCGGCATCGAGCCACCGGAGCGATTGCCCTCACTCACGACGGATCCGCGGTCCTGACCGGCTGTCTCGACCACGCCATCCGCATCCACGATGTCGACACCGGGGAGCTCCGCGCCACTCTCACGGGCCACGAGGGGAGCGTGGGGGTGCTCGCGCTCAGCCGGGACGAGCGCCTGCTCGCATCGGGCGGGGGAGACGGGACGATCCGACTCTGGGACCTGTCCACCGGAGAGCAGCGGGCGATGGGGAGCGACCGATCCCGCATCCTCGGGTTGGCGTGGAGTGAGGAGGATCGACGGCTGCTGTCCGTCTCGGAGAAGTTCCTGCGGATCTGGGACGGCGCGACGGGCGAGGAGCTCCTCGTGCTGCATCCCGGAGACACGGACTACCTGACGTCGGTCGCGTCCGTGGGGGGGGCCGCATCGTGACCGGCACGAGATCCGGGCTCCTCGTGTGGTCGGACTCCCTCGAGAGCATCCGCGGCCTGAGTCGCCGCGCCCTCCGGCGCGATCGCGCCGCTCCGATGGTCGGCTCTCTCTTCCGCGAGCACGTCTGGGCCGATGCGGTGGTCTCGGCGCTCCGGCGGCGTGACCTGGAGCCGGGCCTGCGCGAGGTGGCCATCGAGATGGCCCGCGAACGCGGAGAGCCCCCCCCGCGGGCGCTCAACTCCATGAGCTGGCGGATCGTTCGCGAGCCGGGCGCCTCCGCGGATTCCTACGCCCGCGCCCTGGAGATGGCCCGCGGCGCGACCGGGGCCGAGCCGGACAATCCGAACTTCGCGAACACCCTGGGCGTCGCCCTGTTCCGAGCCGAGCAGTACGACGAGGCCCTGCTGGTCCTGCGGCGCGCCGACGAGCTGAACCTGGAGTCACGGCGGCCCGGCAACCGCGTCGCCGATCTGGCGTTCCTGGCCATGTGCCACCAGGCCCTCCACGCCCCCGACGAGGCGCGCCTGGTGCTCGCCCAGGTCCGGGCTCTGTGCGTGGACGAGGAGGACCCGGAGGTCCTGGGCTTCCTGGAGGAGGCGGTCGAGCTCATCGAAGGTCGGTGACGGTCAGGCGCCGAAGGCGGCGGCGCGCGAAGGCCGCTGCCCCACGGGACCTGAACACCGGGCCGGGATCGGGATCGACATCGATCCGGGGGGATCCGCGCGCTCAGCGGTATCATGGGCGGCCTCGCCCGGCCGCCGCGACCGCCCCCGAGAGGATTGACGTGATGGGAACGAAGTCGACTCCGTGTCGTCGCAGGCCCTCGTTCGGCCGCGCCTTCGCGGTCCTCCTCGCCCTGGGATCCCTCCCCTCCGCCCAGGAGAGGGAGTCCCGGCCCCTGCCGGCACCCGCCCGGGGGTTCCTCAGCGCGCAGCCCGCGACGACCTGGGAGGAGGGACTGATCTGCGGCAACGGCACCCTCGGCGCCAATGTCCTCAGCCGCCCCCTGGACGAGACCATCGTCTTCACCCACGAGCGTCTGTTCCTGCCCACGGGATCCCCGCTGCCGCCCCCGCTCCTCGGTCCGCGCCTGTTCGAGATCCGCCGCCTGATCGACCGGGGCCTGTACCGCCAGGCGACGCACCTCGCCTTCGAGCTCTCGGAACAGGAGAGCTTCATGTACCCCGATCCCTTCGTCCCCGCCTTCGACCTGAGCATCCGGAGCGAGGCTCGGGGGGAGGTCACGGACTACCTGCGCGCCGTCGACTTCCAGACCGGCGAGGCGACCGTGCACTGGGCCGACGACCGGGGGGTCTTCGAGCGCCGCCTCTTCGTCTCTCGCGCGGACGGGGTGGCGGTCCTGTCGATGAGCGGGCCGCGGGCGGGCGCCCTCGACTGCCGGCTGGAGCTCCGGCCGCGGCAGCCGAGCCCGCAGCTGGATCCGAAGCTGATCGAGCGCTCGCAGCGGGTGTTCGAGAGCCGCATCGCCGACATCGAGAGCGCGGCCGACGCGCCCACCCTGACGTGGCGCAACGGCTTCACCGACGCGTATCCGGGCAGCATCCAGGTGCTGGAGGGCGTGGTGCACGTCGCGGCCGAGGGGGGCGCCACGACCGCGAGCGGCAATGCGCTGCGGATCGAGGGGGCGGACCGCGTGCTGGTGTTCGTCGACATCGGCTTGGTCCACGACCCGGAGCACACGCGCCTGGAGGCCATGAAGGAGCGGCTGGCCGCGCTGCCCCGCGACTTCGAGGCGCTGCGGGATCGCCACGCCCTCCGGCACGGCGCGATGTTCGACCGGATGCGCCTCGATCTGGGCGGTGGGGCGGACCACGGCCTGACCACCGAGGAGCTCCTGGCCCGGACGACGGCCGACCACCTCGACCGCACGCTCATCGAGAAGGAGTTCGACGCCGCCCGCTACAACATCATCTCGTGCACCGGCGAGCTGCCTCCGACCCTGCAGGGCGTCTGGGGCGGGACGTACAGTCCCGGCTGGGCCAGCGACTTCACCCACAACGGCAACGTGCCCTCCGCCCTCGCGAGCATGCTGATGGGCAACATGCCGGAGTTGATGCTGGCGTACACCTCGTACATCGAGTCGATCGTTCCCTACATGGAGATCAACGCCGACCGCATCTTCGGGGCGCGCGGCGTCGTGCTCCCCTCGCGGTCGACGACCAACGGCTTCAACAACTCCTTCGCCCCCGAGTTCGCGGGCGCGTTCTGGGTGGGCGGCGCGGCGTGGGCGGCGCACTTCTTCTACGACTACTACCAGTACACCGGCGACCGCGAGTTCCTCTCCGATCACGCCCTGCCGTTCATGGAGAAGGCGTGCCTGTTCTTCGAGGACTACCTGTACGAGGGGTCGGACGGCAAGTACGTCTTCTCCCCGACGCAATCCCCCGAGAACACGCCGGGGAACACGCGATCCCAGGGCTCGTTCAACGCCACCATGGCCGTCGCGGCGGCCCGTGAGCTCCTGCAGAACACCGTCGCCGCGTCCCGGGTGCTGGGCCGGAACCGGGAGCGGATTCCGCGCTGGGAGACGATGCTCGGGAAGCTGCCGGACTACATGATCTCCGAGGAGGGCGTCGTCAAGGAGTGGCTGACCCCCGCCCTGACCGATCGGCTCAGCCACCGGCACACCTCCCAGCTCTACGCGCTGTACGACGGCCTGCCGGAGGAGATAGCCCGCGACCCGGAGCTGCAGGCCGCCTTCCGGCGGATCATCGAGATCAAGCTCGACACGCACTGGAAGGAGAGCTCGGGCTTCATGTCCTTCGGCCTGGTGCAGCTGGGACAGGCCGCCACCAGTCTGGGGGAGGGGGAGCTGGCCTACCGCTGCCTGGTGCACCTGGTCAACCGCTACTGGCTCTCCAACCTGGCGTCCATGCACAACCACAAGTCGCTGTTCAACATGGACATCAGCGGCGGCATGCCGGCGGTCATCATCAAGATGCTGGTGGCCTCGGTGCCCGGCCGGATCGTCCTCCTGCCCGCCCTGCCCGCGGCGTGGCCCGCGGGGACGATCGAGGGGGTGCTGTGCCGCGGTCAGGTGGAGGTCGAGCGGCTGCGCTGGGCCGAGGATGGGCTGGTGGTGACCCTCGTCTCGGCGGTGTCCCAGACCATCGCACTGGAGACACCCTTCGCGATGGGGGAGGTCGAGGTGACGGCTGGCGAGGGCGTGCTGCGCGGCACCGGTCTCGAGAACCGGCGCCGGCTCTCGCTCCCCGGAGGGCGGGCCGTCACGGTGGAGATCCAGCGATGACGCGCTGGCTACCGGGCCCTCCACTGCGGCCACACGGGGGCCTCGCTCTGGAGGTCGAGCCACTCCGCGGCCAGGGTGCGGGAGAGGACCTCCGTCCGCGACGGTAGGCGGCCCGCGAGGTCCTCGGTCTGACCCGGATCGCGCTCCAGATCGTAGAGCTCGTAGCGGACCGGGCGGGTCGTCTTGATCCAGTCCATCCAGGTCTGCTGGGGGGGCTTGGGCGCGAACCAGGCGACCAGGCTTTCCTGACCGACCCGCATCGTCATGGGGGGCACGAAGCCGTACTCGTGCACCGGGAAGCTCCAGCAAACCGGACGGCGGCGCGCCCGCCGGGACCCGTCGAGGGCGGACACGACGCTCTCGCCGTCGATGGTGCGGTCGGTGGGCGCGGCGATCCCCGCCAGCTCGCACAGGGTGGGCAGGAGGTCGGTCCCGTTGACGACGGACGGGCTCACCCCGCCGGCGGGCACGCGCCCGGGCCACCGGATGATCCCGGGCACGCGGTGTCCACCCTCGAAGGTGAAGCGCTTCATCCCGCGCCACGGACCGGGCGACCCGAAGCAGCGATCGCGGAGGGGATCGTCCCACAGGCCCTGCGCCTCCAGGGAGTTGACGGGATACTCCGGTCCGTTGTCGCTGGTGAAGAGGATCAGCGTGTCCTCCCGCCCTCCGCCCTGGTCCACCCCCGCCACCAGGCGCCCGAAGGCGGCGTCGAGCTGGCTGATCGTGCCGCGGTAGTACCGCTCGCTCCCGGTGAGCTCGTCGGGCCGCGGGACGCCGCCGTAGAGCACGTCCGCCTCCCGTGCCGCGCTCTCCGGATCGTCGTACATCGCGGCGTACTCCTCCGGCGGGGCGAGCGGCGTGTGGGGCTCGTGGCTGCAGACGAGCAGGAAGTACGGTCGGGCAGGATCCGGGCGGCGCGCGAGCCAGGCGAGGGCCTCGTCCACGATGACGTCGCAGTACCAGCCCTCCACCTCGCCGACCGGCTCCCCGTTGCGGACGAACTTCCCGGGACTCTCGGGTCCGTCGAAGGCGTTGAGGGTGGTGGCGAACCAGTGGTCGAAGCCATGGTCGCCGGGCGTGGGCTGTCCCAGCTCGGGGCGATCGATGTCGGTCAGGTGCCACTTGCCGACGAAGCACGTGTCGTAGCCCGCCTGCCGCAGGAGGGTGGCGACGGTCACCTCCTCCCGGCGAAGGTGCGCGCCTCCGCCGAGGATGTAGTAGAAGCCCAGGCGATAGGGATGGCGTCCGGTCAGGAGCGACGCCCGCGACGGCGAGCAGACGGTGCCGGCCGAATGGAAGTCGGTGAAGCGGAGGCCCTCCGCGGCGAGCCGGTCGATGTGCGGCGTGCGGTGCACGGGATGCCCGTAGCAGCCGGGGTCTCCCCAGCCCATGTCGTCGGCCAGGAACACCAGGACGTCGGGCGGCCGATGGCGCTCCGGTTCGGGCCCGAGCCCGCAGCCCGCCGCGAGCGGCAGGCCGAGCATCGCGGCGGCCCCAATCCACCTCGATCGTCTCGTGCTGCTCGCCACTCTCCTCGCCTCCTGGAGCTTCCCCGCCTGGATCGCCTCGGCGATCGCGGCCGGTCCTTCCGGCGGGTGAGATCATAGGGGATTCGGAGGGCCTCCGCTCGCCGCGGCCTTGTCTCACTCCCTCCACTCCTGACCCGGGGGACCTGATCCCGTATGCTCCCGGTCATGCGCAGAATCACCTCCCTCCTGCTCGGCCTCCTGTGTGGATGGGGAATCTCCTCGCCCGCGCGCGCAGCGAGCGAGCCCACCCGGGTGTTCATCTTCGCCGGCCAGTCCAACATGGTCGGTTCGGATTCCAGGGTCCGGGACATCGCGCGCTTCCCCCCCTTCGTCGGTCTGGAGGACCCCCAGAAGCGGGTGAAGTTCTCCTACTGCATCGGGCGCGAGAACAAGCTGCGCTCCGACGGCTGGGTGGAGCTTCAACCGGTGAGGGGGGTGGTGGGTCCCGAGTTGAGCTTCGCCCGGAAGCTCACCGAACGCACCAAGGCCCCCATCGCGATCATCAAGTGCGCGGCCGGCGGGACCCACCTGGGGGGCGACTGGAACCCCGACGAGCCCAGCGGTTTCGAGATGTATCCCCTGGCCCTGGAGCTGATCCGCTCCTCCCTCGCGGCCCTGGAGAGGAAGCGCATCGACTACCGCCTGGAGGGCTTCATGTGGCACCAGGGCGAGAACGACATGTTCGAGGAGTCCTACCTGCGCGACTACGGGAAGAACCTGGCCAACTTCGTGGCCCGGGTGCGCCGCGACCTGGATGCCCCGGAGCTGCCCTTCTTCATCGGTGAGCTCTGCACGAAGACCATCTGGGGCATGGACCTGCGCCCTCGCATGCACGCCATAAGCCAGGGGCAGAGGCAGGTCACCCGCGCGGACCCCCTGGCGTTCTACGTGTCCACCTCCCACGTCGGCGTGGAGATCGGCGGCGGTGTCGGCCTGCACTACCACTACGGGACGTTGGGCCAGCTCGAGCACGGCATCAACTACGCCGACGCCTACCTGGCGACCCTCGGGCTCGCGGATGAGCCCGCACCCGCGCTCCGCAGCTGGCCCTACCCCGAGGGGGGGCCGATCCGGCTCTTCGTCCTGGCCGGCCATCGCAACATGGAGGGCGAGCGGGCCTTCGTGAAGGAGCTCGAGTCCCTGCGCGGTGGGCGGCGCCTCCTCGAGGACGACGACGAGATCCCCTACAGGTACAGCGTGGGGGGCGGGTACAGGACCTCGAGCTCCTGGGAGCCCCTGGGCCCGAGGGGTCCCTACGACACCTTCGGGCCCGAGCTCAGCTTCGGCCGGACGCTGTCGAAGAAGAGCCGGGGTCCGATCGCCATCGCCAAGTTCACCCATTCGGGCTCCCAGATCATCGACTGGACGCCGGAAGGCAGCGAGGCCGAGTCGCGCAACCTCTACCCGGACTTCATCGCCTTCGTCCAGGCGGCCATCGCCGACTTGAGCGAGAGGGGGCACCTGGTCGACCTGGCCGGCGTCTTCTACCACGTCGGGGAGAACGACATGTCCTTCGCCCCCTACCGCCGGGGCGCCCCGGAGAGGATCCAGTCGATCGTTCGCCAGAGCCGGGAGGATCTGGGTCTTCCAGGGCTGCGCTGGTTCGTCAGCCAGCAGCCCCCCACGGACGACGAGAGCGTCAACGGGATCGACGTCACGGCGGAGCTGGAGCGGGTAGCCGCGGAGGACGAGCACCTCATCCACATCAGGGCCTTCGACCTGCCCGAGCAGGAGAAGATGCTGGTACTGGACACCCGAGCCGTCGTGAAGCTGGGCGAGCTGATCGCGCAGGCCTACCTGGAGCTCTAGTGGCATGCCGAGGCCGGCGAGCTCAGGACCCGTACCGTCCGGACTGACAGGGAAGCAAGGTGCCATCATGATCGCAGGGAAGCTGCTTCGTATCTGCGGCAGGGCCTCGGCGGTCCTGGCCCTCTTCGCCGCGGCGGCGCCGGCGGCCGGGGCCTCTCCACAGACGACCGGGCCGGACCTGACCCGGGGAGACGGCATCCCGCCGGGCGCGGACCACGACTGGACGCTCGGGTCCACCGGAGCCCGCGGGTGGATCTTCAGCGACAAGATGGTCACCACGGACGCGCGACAGATCGCGATCACCCAGGTGGCGGCGGGCTCCCCTGCCGACGGGGTTCTCGCCGTAGGCGACGTGATCCTCGGTGTCAGCGGCCAGCCATTCTCGCGAGACCCGCGTGGCGAGCTGGGCGAGGCTCTCACCGCGGCCGAGTCGGAGCGGGGTGGCGGGAAGCTGTCCCTGATCCGCTGGCGGGCCGGGAGGAGCGGCGACGTCGCCCTGAAGCTGCCCGTGCTCGGCACCTACAGCGCGACCGCCCCCTACGATTGCCCCAAGTCGGAGCGCATTCTGGAGCGCGGTTGCGAGGCGCTGGCGAAGCGGGTCGCGGACCCGTCCTACCGGCAGAACCCGATCACGCGTTCCCTGAACGCCCTGGCCCTGCTCGCCAGCGGCGAGCCCGAGTACGTCCGGCTGGTTCGCAAGGAGGCCCAGTGGGCGGCGGAGTTCTCGGCCGACAGCTTCCAGACCTGGTACTACGGCTACGTCATCATGCTGCTGGCGGAGTACGTGATGGCGACCGGCGACGAGTCGGTCCTGCCGGGCTTGCGGCGACTGACGCTGGAGGCCGCCAGCGGGCAGAGCGTCGTCGGCTCGTGGGGCCACCGCTTCGCGCAGGCTGACGGGCGACTCGGTGGCTACGGGATGATGAACTCGCCGGGGCTGCCGCTGACCACCTCGCTGGTGCTGGCCCGCGCCGCGGGGGTGCGCGATCCGGCGGTGGACCGCGCCATCGAGCGCAGCGCCCGCCTCCTGCGGTTCTACATCGGCAAGGGGGCGATCCCCTACGGCGACCACCGCCCGTGGATCGAGACCCACGAGGACAACGGGAAGTGCGGAATGGCCGCCGTCCTGTTCAACCTGCTCGGCGAGGCACAGGGGGCGGAGTTCTTCTCCCGGATGAGCGTCGCATCCCACGGAGCCGAGCGTGACACCGGCCACACCGGGAACTTCTTCAACGTCCTGTGGGCGCTGCCGGGCGTGGCTCAGTCGGGCCCCCGCGCCACGGGGGCCTGGATGCGGGAGTTCGGCGCCTGGTACTTCGACCTGGCGCGGCGCTGGGACGGGAGCTTCCTCCACCAGGGACCGCCCGGGACGAAGAAGGACAGCTACGCGGACTGGGACTGCAGCGGCGCCTATCTCCTGTCCTACGCCCTGCCGCTCCGGAAGATCCACCTGACCGGCAAGGGAGGGAGCGCCGTCCCCCAGCTGGACGCGGCCGTCGCCGGGTCCCTGATCCTCGACGGGCGCGGCTGGAACAACAAGGACCGCAACAGCTACTACGACGAGCTGGGCGAGGACGAGCTCGTGAGCCGCCTCGGCAGCTGGTCGCCGGTCGTGAGGGAGCGGGCGGCGATGGCCCTGGGCCGCGGGCCGGGCGACGTCACTGCCCGGTTGATCGGCCTGCTGGGCGCGGCGGACATCCACACCCGCTACGGAGCGTGTCAGGCGCTCGAGATGCAGCGCCAGCGCGGCGCAGGAGCCGTTCCGACCCTGCTCGAGGCGTTCCACTCCGACGACCTGTGGCTGCGCATCCTGGCCGCGGAGGCGCTGGCCGGGATCGGGGAGCCGGCCGGGGCGGCCGTTCCGCAGCTGCTCGTCAGGCTCACGGAGGGTGATCCCGACAGCGACCCTCGGGGCATGGAGCAGCGCTACGTGTCCTTCGCCCTCTTCGGCAGGCGGGGCGGCCTGATCGGTCGTTCGCTCGAAGGCGTCGACCGCGAGCTGCTCGCGCAGGCCGTCCGCGCGGGCCTCCTGAATCAGGACGGCCGCGCGCGTGGCAGCCTCGGCAGCGTGTACCTGAACCTCACCTTCGACGAGATCGAGCCGCTGCTGCCCGCCATCCGGCGGGCGATCATCGAGCCCGCCCCGAGCGGGATCATGTTCGCTGACAGCATCCGCACGAGCGGTCTGGAGCTCTTCGCCAGATACCGAATCGACGAAGGGGTCGTGCTGCTCGTCGACTACTCCCGCGATCAGAAGAAGCACGGCAGTGAGAAGCGCATCGTGAAGATCATGGAGATGCTCGAGAGCTACGGGATGCACGGCCAGCGCGTCATCCCGCAACTGGAGGCCGTCGCAGACTACTTCGAGGGTGGGGAGGAGGACTTCCCGCGGCACCTGAGCCTCGGGAAGGCGAAGCTGGTGAGGGAGACCATCGCGAGGATCGAGGCCTCGGAGGACGAGCCCGAGCTGATTCGCCTCGAGCGGTGAGGTGCCGGCTCGGGGAGCACGTGCCGCCGAACCCGCCCGGCCGTATCGGCGCCGCGGATCCCGTGGTAGGCTGCCGGGCGCATCGGGACGCGATGGGGATCTCCATGAGGTGGACATGCTGAGTCTCGCGCTGCGCCTGAGCTTCGCAGGGCTCAGCTCCGCGCGGCTCCCCCGAAGAACGAACCGAAACGCAACGACCTAAGTCCCGTGTCCACAAGAACGGGGGAGGGCCAATGAGAGTCTCCGGATGCGAAGCCGGAAGCGGAGGTTCGCAGAGGCCGATTCACCGAGGAGCACACCAGTTGCCCCCTGCCAGGGCCAGTGGCTCCCCGAGTCGCACGGAAAGGCGAACTCCGGCCGAGAAAACGAATCGGCCTTCCCGGTATCGCCAGGGCGTGCTCTGCGTTCGCCAACCGCCGGCCTCGGTACCGAGCAGGACGGCAACTCGGACTCCCTCGGGGTCCGAACCCGACGCGGTTGCGAGCTCGCTGCTCTACCGGTTGACCGAGGTGGAGAGATGAAGTCCTGTCGGATTCCCGGTTCCGAGACGGCCGTGCGAGCAACACGAGTCTCGCAACGACGGTCTCATTCGGGTGCCGGGAGGCACATGAGGCGCCGTAGAATGTCACCGCTCCCAAACCCGAGCCCGTTGCAGGATTCTTGAGACCACGGTCGGCTGTCCTTTGCCTGCTCTTGCTGCTGGCCGCTCCGGCCTGCTTCACCCGCGATGCGCAGCACACCGAGCCCGTCCGCATCGTCGCCTTCGGGGATGTCCATGGAGACCTGGGAGCGACTCTGAGGGCCCTCCGCCTGGCCGGGGCGGTGGACGAATCCGGTCACTGGATCGGGGGGGCCCTGATGGTGGTGCAGACCGGGGACCAGGTCGATCGCGGCGACCAGGACCGGGCCATCCTCGAGCTGTTCGAGCGGCTGGCGCTCGAGGCCCGGGCTGCCGGAGGCGCCTTTCACTCCATCCTGGGCAATCACGAGCTGATGAATGTCGCCTCGGATCTGCGCTACGTCACGCCGGGCGGCTTCGCCGATTTCGAGGATGCGGTGAGCATCGACCTCGAAGATCCCACTCTGGCGGCCCACGAGCCCCACCAGCGCGCACGGGTAGCGGCCTTCCGGCCGGGCGGGCCCTACGCGTTGCTGCTCGCGGGTCACGACGTCATCCTGGTCCTGAGAGGGAACGTGTTCGTCCACGGGGGCGTGCTTCCACACCACGTCGAGCAGGGCCTCGATCGCATCAACGGCGAGACTCGGGCCTGGCTGAGGGGAGAGGGAGAGCGGCCCGAGATCCTCGTCAACGGCGACAGCCCGGTGTGGACGCGCCTGTACTCCCTGGACCCCGACGGGGATGCCTGCGATACCCTCCGGGAAGTACTGAGCCGCCTGGGCGCCGAGCGGATGATCGTGGGGCACACGGTTCAGGAGGGAGGAATCCGCAGCGCTTGCGACGGTCGCGTGTGGTGCATCGACGTGGGGATATCCCGCCACTACGGGGGACCCATCGAGGTGCTGCAGATCGAGGGAGGGCGGGTGAGCGTCCTGCGAGAGCCCGGGGGAGCCTCAGCAGAGCGTGGCCTCCGGACGCCGCGCTGAGTCGCTTGTACTCCTCTTGCGTCTGCACAGAACTCGCCGCGCAGCCTCCATTGATGTATCGAGGTGGCGAGTGCCGGCGGGGAGGTGTGCCCCGCCGGAGCTGCATGCGCGATCGGCGCGGGGCGCGGCCCAAAGCGGAGCGCATGAACCGCCGCAAGCCCCTGCAGTGGCCCGGATCGGTGGTCGGCGCTGTTCTCAGACAGGGCGGGCACCGGCCGCACCTTCACCGAGGTGGTCGAGGAGAGCGGTGCGACGCTACCAGTACGTGCGCCACTTCTCGGAACGCAGCGGAAAAGGGCCACGCTCATGCAGCGCGATACTCTAGGCTCGTCCGCTGCCATGGCGCAGCGCCGCAAGCAGGACCCGCACAGGAAGGCCCGGAGGCGACGGGCGCGCAGCAAGCGGCCTGCGGCGGGGGCACCCGAGACCCGAGCTGCCGGTCTGGCCGCCGCCCGGCGGCTGGCGCGCAAGCGGTTCGGGATCCAGCGCCTGCACCCCCTGCAGGCCCAGGCGATCGAAGCGGTCATCGCGGGCCGCGACACCTTGGCCGTGCTCCCCACGGGCTACGGTAAGTCACTGATCTACCAGCTGCCGGCGCTGCTCGCAGAGCGCCCGACGGTCGTCGTCTCGCCGCTGATCGCGCTGATGGCCGATCAGGAGGCCTCCCTGAGGCGGCGCGGCGCGTCCGTGGTGCGCATCGACAGCAGCCTGCGAGTCGGAGAGCGGCGCGCTGCACTGGAGCGGCTGGGTGAGGACGGGCCCCTGATCGTCCTGACGACCCCCGAGACTCTCGAGTCCGAGGCGACGCGGGACGCCTTCCGGGAAGCGCGACCGTGGCTCATGTGCGTGGACGAAGCCCACTGCATCTCGGAGTGGGGTCACGATTTCCGCCCGGCCTACCTACGTCTGAGCGTCGAGCGCAAGGCGCTCGGCGGCCCGCAGGTGCTGGCGTTGACCGCGACCGCGACGCCGCGCGTGCGCGAGGATATCGCAGAGCGCCTGGAGCTCGTGAGAGCCGCCGTGATCAGCGCGCCGCCGGACCGCGCCAACCTGCGCCTCGAGGTCGAGCCCGTCACGGCCGCGACGAAGGCCGAGCGTGCGGGCCGCTTGATCCGCCGCCTGGCGCGCCCGGGGATCGTGTACTGTTCGACCACGGTGGCCGCAGAGGCCCTCGGCAAGGCCATGGAGCGCGCGCGCATTCCGAGCACGCGTTACCACGGGCGCATGACGAAGACCGAGCGCGAGTCTGCGCAAAGGCGCTTCATGCGCGCCTCGAACAGGCTCGTCATGAGCGCGACTTCCGCCTTCGGGATGGGTATCGACAAGCCGAATATCCGCTTCGTCCTGCACTACCAGACGCCCGGTTCCCTCGAGCAGTACGTCCAGGAGGCAGGGCGCGCGGGCCGCGACGGCAGACCTTCGCGCTGCATCCTGCTCTACGACCCCGAGGACCTGGACATCCAGCGTCACTTGCAGAAGAAGGGGCGCGCGACCGCTGCGCAGATCCAGCGCATTGCCTGCGCGCTCGCGGCGTGGGCGGGGGAGGGGCGCCCCGTCGTCGCGGTAGACCTTGCGCTGTCGGCGAACGCGCCCCAGACGATCACCCGCGCGATCTGCGCACAGCTCGAAGAAGTAGGCGCGCTGGCGCGCGACGCCAAGAAGTGCTTCCACGTATCCGTCACGAAGCGCGAACTCACACGCCTTGCCAGCGACCTCGCGCGGCGCGTCGCGATCCAGCAGCGCGAGGACGAGGAGCGCCTGCTCGCACTCGACGACTACGCCCGTACGCCCGGCTGCCGCAGTGTCTTCCTGCGCCGCTATTTCGGCGAGGAGAACCCGCCGGATTGCGGCCGCTGTGACCGCTGCAAGGTGCGCTCCCCGCGGACCAGGCGCCGAAGAGGACGGACTCACCGACGCCCGCTGCTCGAACGCGCTGAGAAACCGAGCCGGAAGCGACGAAGGAGTCGGTAGCCGTCAGGGAGGCTAGCATGGTCAACCGGTCGGGCCCGTGGTATCAGGAGACTCGGCCACGCCGCGATCCATGGCCAGGGCGACTGTTGCGGGCTTCTACGACGGCCCTGCGCGAGCCGACATCCCCACGCCCGGCGTCCCCGCCGCGGCAGGCAGGTCCTCGCGGGTCGGACCGCGTACCTTCGCGCGCTCGCGGCCACCTTCGACCCTGCCCAGGGATCATTCAGCGGCATCGAGAGCTTCGATCCGCGGTAGAGTTCGAATCCGGTAGCGGCCGAGGTGCCCCGCGTGGCGGGGCAGGAGGGCTTTGCTAGAATCACCCGCCCGCCGCCCAGTCCCCAGTGAGATCCGCCCCATGCGACGCATCCTTGCCGCCTCCCTCGCGACCTCCCTCTTGCTCGCTTCGACGGCCGCTCAGGACTGGCCGCACTGGCGCGGGCCGAACTTCGACGGCTCCGCCGCCGTCGAGGGGCTGCCCGCGACGTTCTCCCAGACGGAGAACGTGAAGTGGGCGGCGGCGCTTCCGGGCCCCGGCGCGAGCACGCCGCTCGTGGCGGGCGAACGCGTGTTCCTGACGGCGGTCGATCTGGGGGGGGGAGAGCTACTCGCCATCTGTCTCGACCGTGACACGGGCGAGGAGCGTTGGATCGACATCGCGGGTAGCGGCTACCGGCCCGGTGGCAAGGGCGAGGCTACGCGCCTCCACAATCGAAGCAACTACGCGTCGCCCTCGGCGGCGCTCGACGGCGAGCGCGTCGTCTTCTTCTTCGGGAACGGGGACCTGGTGGCGTACTCCCACGACGGCGAGCGTCAGTGGGCGCGCAACCTGCAGAAAGACCTGGGCAACTTCGCCTTCCAGTGGACCTTCTCGGCAACGCCGACGATCTGGAAGGGGCGGATGTACCTGCCCATCCTGCAACGAGACAAGCCCGTCGGTGAGATCGGGAAGCAAGGAGCCGAGTCGTTCCTGCTCGCCCTCGATCCGGCGAGCGGGAAGACGCTCTTCCGGCACGTGCGTCCGTCCGCCGCGCAGAACGAATCTCTGGAGTCGTACGCCACCGCCATTCCCCACGTGGGGGCGGGGCGCGAGGAGCTCCTGATCGTGGGCGGCGACGTCATCACCGGACACGATCCGGCGTCGGGCGCAGAGCTCTGGCGCTGGGGCACGTGGAATCCGGGGCACCGTGAGGGTTGGTGGCGCGTCGTGCCTTCGCCGGTGGTCGGCGCGGGGGTCGTCCTGGCCTGCGGTCCGAAGGGGGCGCCGGTGTGCGCGGTGCGGCTGGGCGGAGAGGGACTCCTGACCGACGACGACCTCGCCTGGAAGAGCAAGGGCCGGCGCGACCCCGTCACGACGGACGTGCCCACGCCGCTGTTCTTCGAGGGCGCTTTCTTCGTGCTCAGCGACCTGCGCGAGGCGCTGACCCGCGTCGATGCGGCGACCGGCGAGCACGAGTGGTCGATCCGCCTGCCGGGGGAGCATCCCTGGCGCGCGTCGCCGACCGGTGCCGACGGTCGGGTCTGGTTGATGGACCACGGGGGAAACGTGGTGGTGGTGGAGGCCGCGGACGGCTCGATAGCGCATCGCGTAGCCATGGGGGAGGAGGACGACGACCGCATCCGCTCCACCATCGTCGTGGCCCACGGCAGCCTCTTCGTGCGCACCAACTCGACCCTGTTCCGGATCGGCGGCTGATCGCGGGGAGGACCGGGTGCTGCAAGCCACCCACGAGCTGATCGGGAACCCTCGCGACAGGGAGTACGGCCCCGCGGTGGTCTTCGACACCCCGCATGCGCGCAGGGG
Source organism: uncultured Planctomycetaceae bacterium (assembly GCA_964615935.1). GTDB lineage: Bacteria > Planctomycetota > UBA1135 > UBA1135 > CAZTTG01. The sequence continues at coordinate 59,626 of CAZTTG010000018.1, forward strand.
CCGGCACGACCTCGGCGGCCGGGGGTCGCGAGAGTATGATGTCCTCCGCCTCCGCCTCGGCGCGGAGGATCTTCGCCCCGAGGCCCCTGGCCGCCCCGCCCCGAGAATTCGGTGATGCCCGACCGCCAATGCTCCTTCGCGCCGCTCTCGCGCATCGCTCTCGCGGGGACTCTGATCTCCGCCGTCCTGGCCGGCCCCGGCGCCGCCCAGGGCGACTGGCCCACGTGGGGTGGCGACGAAACGCGCGCCATGCACAGCGGCGAGGTCGGGCTCCCGGGCGACTTCTACCCTGGGGACTATGTCGGGGCGAGCGCCGAGCTCGATCCGAAGACCGCGCGCAACGTCAAGTGGATCGCGAGGCTGGGTTCGCAGACCTACGGCAATCCGACCGTGGCTGGTGGGAGGGTCTTCGTGGGCACCAACAACGACGTGCCACGCGACCCACGCTTCGCGGGGGATCGCAGTTGCGTATACTGCTTCGATGAGGCCACCGGCGAGTTCCTGTGGCAACTCAACGCGCCCAAGCTGGGGACTGGCATGGTCAGCGATTGGGAATACGTGGGCATGTGCGCCGCTCCGTCAGTGGAGGGCGACCGGGCCTACATGGTGACCAACCGCTGCGAGGTGATCTGCCTCGACGTGAACGGCCTGGCCGACGGCAACGCCGGGCCGTACCAGGACGAGGCTCAATACCTCGCGGGACCCGAGGCGGAGCCGATTCTGCCCTCGGAACGGGACGCGGACATCATCTGGGTGCTGGACATGATGGCGGAGTGCGGCGTGCGGCCGCATAACGTCACGTCGAGCTCGGTTCTCATCGCTGATGATCTGTTGTGGGTGACCACCTCGAACGGCGCGGACGTGGATCACCGGGGCATCCCCGCGGCCGACGCCCCCAGCCTGATCGCGGTGGACAAGGCGACCGGGAAGCTGGCCGCGCGGGAGTCGTCCGGCATCTCGGGGCGCATGTTCCACGCGTGCTGGACCTCGCCGGCGTACCTCCGATCCGACGGCGGCGACCTGTGCATCTTCGGCGGACCGGACGGATTCGGCTACGGCTTCTCCTCGGTGCTCCCGGAGGCCGGGACGGGAACGCCGACCCTGCGCGAGGTCTGGTCCGTGGACTGCAACCCCGCGGAGTATCGGGAGAAGGACGGCGCCCCGGTGGCCTACACCAGCCGGCGCGGTCCGAGCGAGATCCTCGCCACCCCCGTCACCTACGAGGGCCGGGCGTACTTCGCGATCGGGCAAGAGCCGGACTACTGCGACGGCCCGGGGAATCTCCTGTGCGCCGATGCGACGGGCGAGGTCGTGTGGTCCTACGCGAAGATCAACCGGACGATGTCCACTCCCGCCATCGCGAACGGCCTGCTCTTCGCCGCGGACTACGCGGGCTTCGTGTACTGCCTCGACGCCCGTACCGGGGAGGAGCTCTGGATCCACGACACCATGGGGCACATCTGGGGGTCGCCGCTGGTGGCGGACGGTAGGGTGTACATCGGAAACGAGGACGCCTACATGATCATCCTCCCGGCGTCCAAGGAGTTCGAGAAGAAGGCGGTGACCGAAGTGGATGTGAAGTCTCCGGTCTACTCCTCGGCCATCGCGGCCAACGGTGTCCTGTACGTGACGACGCAAACACACCTGTTCGCCATCGCTCTGGCGAAGGATGACTGAGGACGCCGGCACAACAGCGAGGCAAAGGTCGGGGATGCGCGGCCGGGTCCTCGCAGCGGCCACCCTGGTCCTGACCGCGGGCTCCTGCGATCCGCAGGACGGTTCGCGAGAGAACGTCGCCCCGCGTGAGACTCCCGTAGCGGGCTCCGCCTCGACCGGGGAATGGCGGACGTTCCGCGGAGACGCGCGATTGGCCGGGATCGCGGGGGGAACGCTGACGCACGCACCGGAGCTGCTCTGGAGCTTCGACGTCGGCAGGCCGATACTGTCGTCCCCCGTCGTAGCGGATGGACGAGTGTTCTTCGGGGCGGACGATTATCACTTGCACTGCGTCGACGCGAGCACGGGCGAGGAGGTGTGGAGATTCGCCACCCTCGACGTCATCGAGGCGCCGCCCCTCGTCGTCAACGGCACGGTGTACATCGGCTCGTCCGACTTCTTCCTCTATGCGGTGGACGCGGAGCGGGGCGAGCTGCGCTGGAAGTACGAGGCGGACGACCGCATTCTGGGCGGCGCCAATTACCACCAGAGCCCCGCAGGGCTGCGCATCGTGGTGGGATCCTACGACGCCCACCTGTACTGCTTCGACGCCGTGGGCGGGGAGCTGCAATGGAAGTACGGCACGGGCGACTACGTCAACGGTACGCCGGCCGTCGCCAGGGGCAAGGTCGTCTTCGGAGGCTGTGACGCCGCGCTGCACGTCGTGGACATCGCCACCGGCGAAGCGGCCTCGCGCATCGGCCTGGGAGAGGGCTGCCACGTACCCGGTTCGGTCGGACTGGCCGGCAACCGCGCCTTCCTGGGGCACTACGGCAACCAGTTCGTGTGCATCGATGTGGACTCCGGAGCGCTCGTCTGGACTCACTCCGGAGGACGAGATCCGTTCTTCTCGTCGCCGGCCATCGGTCGCGAGCGCGTGGTGTTCGGGGGGCGCGACCGGAAGCTGCACTGCGTCCGGCGCGAGGACGGCGCAGAGGAGTGGACGTTCGCCACGCGCCGCAAGGTGGATGGCTCGCCGGTGATCATCGGCGACTCCGTCGTCTTCGGAGGGGCGGACGGGCGGCTCCGCGTCCTTGGCCTGGAGCGCGGCGAGGAGCGATGGAGCTACGACATCGGCCCGGCGATCACCGCCTCGCCCGCGGTGGTGGACGGGATGATCTTCGTGGGGGCCACCGACGGCCGACTGTATGCGTTTGGTGAGGGACCCGTGGATTCGGCCGGCCGCTGACCAGAACCGCGGCGCGGGCTTTCGGATGAAGTCGCCGGCTCATCGCGAGGAGGGCGACATCGCGGGGAGGTCGGGCATACAATCACCGCCCTGCATCTCGCCACTCGCGACCAGCCCGACGTCAAAACGAAGCTGCCATGCGCTCGATCGTCTCCGTTTCCCTGGGATCCCTCCTTCTTGCCACCACTCCCGCCGTCGCCCAGGACGCCGCCCTCGCGGCGACGCCCGTCGTCGATGATGGCACGAACTGGCCTTCCTTCCGTGGGCCCCGGGCCTCGGGGGTGGCCGATGGCCACGAGACGGCCGTGGAGTGGGACCTCGAGGAGGGCACGAACATCCAGTGGCGCGTGGAGGTGCCGGGGCTCGCCCTGTCCTCACCGGTCATCTGGGGGGACCAGCTCTGGGTCACCACGGCCATCCGCTCGAAGGGCGAACAGGTACTGCGCGTGGGCCGCTATGGCTCCATCGAACCGGTGCAGGACGACAGCCCCTATTCGTTCGAGCTGCACTGTCTCGACAAGAACACCGGCGAGGCGATGTGGGCCCACTCGTCGTGGGAGGGGGTGCCCAAGTACTCGCGCCATCCCAAGGGAAGCTACGCCGCCTCGAGCCCCGCCACCGAGGGCCGCCGCGTGGTGGCCTTCTACGGGACCGAGGGGCTGTACTGCTACGACCTCAAGGGCAATCAGCTCTGGAAGAAGGACCTCGGCGACCTCGATTCGGGTTTCTTCAAGGTTCCCACTGCCCGCTGGGGATTCGCCTCCTCGCCCATCCTGCACGAAGACATGGTCATCGTGCAGTGCGATGTGCAGGGGCAGAGCTTCGTGGCTGCCCTCGACGCCGCCGACGGGAAGGACCTCTGGCGGACGAATCGCGAGGAGGTTCCCACGTGGTGCACGCCGACCGTGGACGTGCGCGAGGGCCGCGTCCAGGTGATCTGTAGCGGGTGGAAGCACATCGGGGGCTACGACCTGCGCACGGGCAAGGAGCTGTGGAAGCTGGTCGGTGGCGGTGACGTACCGGTGCCGACGCCGGTCGTCTCGCACAACCTGATCTTCGTGACCAACTCCCACGGCGGGATGGCGCCGATCTACGCCATCGACGCCATGGCCGAGGGGATCCTGACCATCGACCCGGAGGAGACCGAGGCGATGGTATGGAGCTACCGCCGCCGGGGAAACTACATGCAGACCCCCCTGGCCTACGGCGAGCAGATCTACTTCTGCAACGATGCCGGGGTTCTGACGTGCTTCGACGTCGGCTCCGGAGAGGAGCTCTACCGCCAGCGGCTGGGCACGGGACGCACCGGCTTCACCAGCTCCGGGGTGGCGGCGGAAGGGAAGCTCTATTTCTGCAGCGAAGAGGGCGACGTCTACGTCGTCGCGCCCGGCAGGGAGTTCGAATTGCTCGCCGAGAACTCCCTGGGCGAGGAGTGCCTGTCGACCCCCGCCCTCTCCGAGGGCGTCCTGTACTATCGAGGCCGCGAGCACGTCGTGGCCATCCAATGAAAACGCTCGGGACGTGATGACCATGACTCCCCGGCTGCGCGGAAGGGCGAACCCCGGCCGAGAGAGCGAATCGGCCCCCCCGGTGTCGCCAGGGCCTGCTCCAGATTCGCCAACCGTCGGCTTCGGCACCTAGCAGGGCGGCTTCGCGGACTCTGTTGCTCCATGGTTGACTCGGTGGCCCACTACACCATCGGGACACCGCCGCGAGCGCGGCTGCGGCGAGGGGTGCAGGCTCAGTCGGAGCGAGCCGCCTCGACGACGGGTAGGAGCGCATCCATCCACGCTCGCTCTCCCGCTCCGGTGATATGGACTCCGTCGCGGCGCAGACAATCGTTCGCGCGACCGTCCTCCTGGAGGAAGAGAGGGCGCAGATCGAGGTAGGTGACTCGGTCTCGCGAGCCCAGAGCGGCGATCCGCTCATGTACATCGTCGATCACGGCGCGGCGCGGGTCGCCGGCCTCGACTCCGGCGGGGAAGGGCCCGCAGATCACGACCTGGGCTCCGGGCTCGCGCTCTCGCAGGCGCTTCACGACCGCTTCGATCCCTTCCGCCGTTTGCCGAGCGGTGTGCTTCGCCGCGTTCACGTTGTTCACGCCGATCTGGAGGACGATCAGATCGGGATCGATCGAGCGGAGGGCTCCGTGCTCGATCCGGAAGAGGAGGTGCTCGGTGCGGTCGCCGCTGATGCCGAGAGAGAGAGCGCCGACATCACCGAACGCCCCATCGATCGCGCGCTCGCCCCCCTCCCGAGCGACGCGGTCGGCCGATCCGGTCAGGCCCTGGGTGATCGAGTCGCCGAGGAAGACGACGCGGGCGTCGGCGTGCTCCTCCCCGAGCCCTTGCAGCGCCTCGAACTGGCCCCACCATGTACCTCCGCCCCAGCCCGCCGGTTGTCCGCGGTGCTCGGCGGACGGGACAGGATGGGTCGCGGGATTCCGGCCGAACCCGCACGCCGCCAGGATCTCCCGTCGTAGCGGGGCGGGGGGATGGAGCCCGTGGGGGTGGTGCCCTGTGTTCGGCTTCGGCCACACGACGGCGCGGCCTCCCCTTTCGCGCCAAAGGCTCGCAAGCCGCAGCCCGTTCGGCTCCGCCGGGACGACCCGGTCCGCGAGGCTCTGCACGAGGAAGAGGGGCACGCCGGCGTCGATGGTGGCGTGGAGCTGGTGGAGGAAGAGATCGCCCAGCTCCCGCGCGTTTCGCTCGCTCCATCCGAACGCGGCCAGGACTCGCGCCCAGTCCACATCCGATCGCTTCCCGCCTCGTCCGCCGGGCCAGGTGCGCAGATCGCACACTGGGTTGTCGGTGTACAGCGCCGCCACCTGTCGCGAATTAAAGCTCGCCCACCCTAGCAGCGGCAGCCCTCCCCGGCTCATTCCGACCAGCACCGGACGAGGCGACAGGCCGAGGCCGGTGAGCAAGGCGTACAGGCGTTCCATTCTCCCCAGGGCCGCCGGCGATCCGTAGAGGTCGGCGACGTCCACGTAAGCGAGATGGAATCCACGGTCGAGGAGCTCCAGCTCTAGCGCCGGTGCGTGCCCGAAGAAGCGCATCCGCCAGATCCACGGCCGACCCTTCGCCGCGACGTGCGGGGCGACGAGCGTGCCGGCAGGCCCGCCCTCGAGCGAGAAGTCGAATCGATCGAAGCCGTGGTACTCCCCGCGGGTGGTCGCGATCCCCTGCCTCGCAAGCTCTCCTTCCAGGTCGATCGCGGGCACCTTCGGCATCAGGATCGACTCCGCGATCCGGTTCGCGATCGCCTCCGCGCCGAAGGAGCTCGGGTGCACGCCGTCGGTCACGTGCCCGACCTCGAGAGCTCGAGAGAGATCGAGGAGCTCCACTCCCTCCGCGCGTGCCACGCTCCGCAACGCCTGGCCCACGCGCTCGAGCCGCGGCGCGCGCTCCCGGATATCCGCACTTCGCGCGTCCTCCAATCCCGGTGCGTCCGGGAACATCGGCGGGGGGGTGCACAGCAGCACGCGCATTCCCTCGTTGGCCCGCCGAAGCGCCGTCACGAGCGCTCGCGCGTCCGCCTCCAGCCCCCCCTCGTGCTTCCAGTTGCCGCGCTTCCCGAGGCACGTGTCGTTCGTCCCCAGGATCACCACCGCCACGTCCGGCGCCCATTCAAGGAGGTAGGTCCATACCCCGCTCTTCACGTACGGCCGATCGCCGTTGAGCAGCAGAGTGCGCCCCCCCTGCCCGGCGTTCACCACCTCGTACTCCGCCCCGAGCCGCCACCCGAGCTGCGCCGGGTAGCAGTTGCGCTCTCGATCGGGCACACGGGAGCCGTAGGTGATCGAGTCGCCGATGCACACGACCTTGCGCTGTGCTTCGATGGAGGCGGCGAGGAGAGCGGGCAGAACGAGCAACGAGAACCACGTTCGGAACTTCATTGGCAGGCCTCAGGGGCGGTGGCGCCGACGTCGCGGCACCTCACAGCTCCTCGCGGAGCCACGCCGTGGAGAGGCTGTCCGCGTACTCGTTCCAGCGGGAACCGGAGTGGCCTGGGGTCCACTCGAGCGAGCACTCCTGGTGGGAGCGGTGAAGCTCCAGAAGTGCCTGCACCAGGTCCAGGTTCTTGATCGGCCCGCCCTTCTTCTTCCAGCCCTTCCGCTCCCACTTCGGCGCCCACTCGTTGATCGTCTGTACGCATAACTTGCTGTCCGACCACAGGGTCGTGGCGGCGTCTTCGGGAATGAGCCGGTAGCCCTCGATCAGAGCCGTCAGTTCCATGCGGTTGTTGGTCGTGCCCGACTCATGCCCATGACGTTGAGCCCGGATCTCGCCATCATCGACCCAGACGACGCCCCAGCCTCCTGGACCCGGATTCGGAATCGTGCTGCCGTCGGTGAACACGCCGCTCTGCGGGCCCTCTGTGTACTTCGCGAGCACCTCCGCCAGCGTCAGGTTCTCCTCCGGCGCGGCGACCCTCCTCGTCGCACCTCGTCTGGGGGAGTGCTTGCGGCAGTACTTGGGCTGCCAACCGGGGTACTTGTCGAGCGCCGACTGAGGAACGCCGAAGGTGGCGTGGCAGACCTGGCATTCGAAGCTGGGCATCGCGGCAGGGTACCTCGCCGACGTCCTTCTTGCGCTGCGGAGCTCACGAAACCACTTCGGCCCTTCCGAGCTTCGTGTGGGTCACCTCCGCTCGCGGGTGCCGGCGACGCCGGGTGGCAAGGGCGCGCCAGCGGCGTCGGGAATGCGTCCTGGCCGCGGGGGTACATGGCTACCCAGAAGAGGCCGGGGGAACAACGACGCGATGGGGGTAGGCCGCCTCACGGCCCTGGAACCTCAGGATCAGGTCGTTCTGGACCGTGCCGCCGCGGATCTCGATGGCGCGGGCGATCGTCTCGTCGCCCTCCCAGGCGGTCGGCCCCCCGAGAACGGTGTCGCAGAACGGAAGCACGGCCCGGGACAGCTCCCAGGAGGCGCTGCGCCAGAGGTGGCTCGGCGTGTGATCCACCGCGTAGTACGTCGCGAGACCGAGCGCGAAGGTGGGATCCTCGAACGAGGTCGGCCGGGCCGTGGGGAAGCCCATGTCGACGTCGCAGCTCACGTCGATGATCAGGGAACCGGGCTTCAGGCGCGGGACGCCCTCGCTGTTGATGAACATCAAGGGGCGCTCGGTGTCCTGGAGGATGCCGTTGACGATCACGTCCGACTCGGTGAGCACGTCCGCCAGTGGACGCCGGGTTCCATCCTCCTCCTCAGCGATCACGAGATCCTCCTCGAGGACCATCCGGGCGTAGCGACAGCCGACCACCTGGTCGTGGACCGCCCACGGCGGGCGTTGCGTGAACACCTTGATCTCGGAGACGCCGCGGGCACGCAGGGCACGGATGGCACCCCGGCTGACCGAGCCGAAGCTGAGCACCGTGGCCTGGAGCCGGCGGCCGTAGTGGGCGTCCAGCCCCGCGAGGCCCAGCGCGTGGATCACGGCCGCGTAGCCCGCCATCTCGTTGTTGCGATAGAAGACGTGCATGTCGCGCACGCCTCCCCTCTTCCAGAGGAACATGGCCTCCCACGCGATCAGCGTCTGGCGACGATCGATGGCCACCTGGGTGATTTCCGCCTGCTGCACGCAGTGGGGCCATCCCCAGAGGATGCCGTCCTCGCGCATCTCGGCGAGGTCGGCCGGCAGCGGTTTCGCGAGGAGCACCACTCCGGCCTCGGCCAGAATCTCCTCGCGTCCGGCGAGCCCGACACCGAGCTTGGCGAACTCATCGTCGCTCGTGCCGAAGGGCTCGCCGTACCCGTGCTCGAAGACCATGCGCTTGCGAGTGCCGAGCGGGATCTGCGGGAGGTGAAGGGGATGGATGGGGACGCGGTGCTCGTTCTCCTTGCGGGAACGGCTCACGACGCCGAGGGTGAGTTCTTCCATTGGGCAGTGCCTGGGGTTCAGAGCTCTTCGCAGTGCTCGGTGAACGCGAGTCCAGTCTTCTCGATGTCCGCCAGCACGGGCTCGTAGATCGATGGGTGAGTCGGGATCCGGCTGCCGGTGAGGGGTAGCCGATCCTCCAGCAGGAGCCTCGTGGCGATGGCAGTCGGCAATCCCACCGTCCTCGACATGGCCGTGAATCCGCCGATCTCGCCCTCGGATACGAGCGTGGACGTGATCCTCTCCGTTGGGCGCTCGCCCCCCGGGTACTCCACCTCCAGCTCGTGCACCAGGATGACCAGATCCCGCATATCGTCGGTGAGGGGCAGCTTCTTCTGGAGCAGGTGGATCATCATCGAGGCGGCGGTGTCCTCCTTCGCGACGACCTTCTCGTCCGAGAAGAGCCCCAGCCAGCGGAGGTTGTCCATGATGCGGCCGGTGGGGCTGATGCGGAGGTAGCGGGCCACGCGCTGCTCGATGCGAGGCTCGGCGATGTTGAGGGGCAGGAACATCTCGATCACTTCGCGGTAGGTCCGTTCCTGCAGATCGGGGATGCGCAGCGTCTCGTTGGGAAGCCCCAGGCGGACGATCTGGGACCAGGTCTCGCTCCAGCCCGGATAGCGTAGCGTCCCGCGGATCATGGTCTCGGCGTGATGCAGGCCGAAGGCCTCGAGATACGCCATCGAGTCGCGATTCGGGTACGCCTCCAGCGTTCCAAGGCCTTCCACCTCCACGGGCCACGTGTGGTGGAACACCTGATGGTAGGGAACGACCTTGATCTTCCCGTTCTCCATGTACTGCGCGCCGTCATACCCGGACATCACCACGTTCCGCGGGTCCCAGGTGATCACGTAGCGCAGGGGATTCTGGGGTTGATCGTACGCAGGGATGCCGCTGCCGTAGGAACGGAATCCGCGAATTCTCCCGCCGCTCGCCCGCAGGCGGCCGATCAGGGCCGTGGCGGACATGTGATCGATGCCGGGATCCAACCCGAGCTCGCAGAGCAGGAGCACCCCCTTGCGGCGTGCATCCGGCGCCAGATCGCGCACTGCCTGGTCCCGGTAGGACACGGAGAGCATGTGCGTGCCGTGGTTGACGCAATCCCAGGCGACCAGATCCTGGTAGGCGGGGGGCAGCATGTTGATCACCACGTCCGCGGTCTCGATCTGCGCCGAACGCAGGGTCTCGTCGTTCACGTCGAAGTGGATGGCCTTCCCGTGCGGGTGCTCCGCGATGCGCTCCCGTGCGAGGTCGAGGTGGAGATCTCCGACGGTGACGAACCAGCGGTGATCGCTCGCGAGGTCGAGGAGGTGGGAGATGAGATAGGCCGAGCTCTGCCCGGCCCCGAGCACGAGGATCTGCTTCAAGACGGGACCATCCGGAGAGGAGGGGGATCGGAAGCGCGATGGGGCGCCGCTGGAGGCGCTAATCATAGCGGCTCTCGGCGCTACACACCTCACGGCCGCACAGCCCAAGCGACAGGCGTCGCTCCCCTTCATCCTGGCAGAGGGGAGGGAATCGCCTCGCTCCCCGTCGGCCAGATGTCTCCGCGACCGCCTGCTGCCCGACACCACGTAGCTCCTTACGCGCCAACGGGTTACGCCTCGTTGGCGACGAAGGCCGACCAGGGAGTTGGCGAGCGTGGGATGAGCCCGGATCGGACGACGTGCGCGAATGAGCAGCAGGGGCTTCATGCCTGGGCGGGGGAGGGCAGTACCGCCCGACTCGGGTTCACCGATGTGCGGTGGAGGAGTCGCACGCGGCATCGATGCGCGTAGTGCAGGAAGCCCCTCCCGCGGCCAATGCGGTCTCATCCGGCCACGTGGTGCCCTGCAATTCAAGGCCGAGGTCGGGGCCCCGGCGATGCACGCGGGACGGCCCCCCGGAGGCATGGGTCCGGGGACATTCTCACGGCTAGAGTGGCTCCCAATCCCCTTGTCGTTGCCTGAACAGCGCCAGAGGCGTATCAATACGGGGGGGATGAGGAGATGCCACGCCTGACCAGCACCGGATTGAGGATGCACCCGCGATCCCGTCGGCCCATCCACTAGATGGACCAACATGCCATCTGGTCGGTCGCCCCGCCGATCCTGGCGCTGGTGCTGGCCATCGCCACGCGCAACGTGCTGGTGTCTCTCGGTGTGGGGGTGACCCTGGGCATGATCATCGTCAACGGCTTCCACCCGTGGCTGGGGCTGCTCGATTTCTTCGAGCGCGGGATCATGGCCCAGCTGGCCGACGCGGCCAACGCCGAGATGGTGATGATCATCATGGTCATCGGCGGGTTCGTACACCTGATGGACCGCTCCGGCGGCATGGCCGCCTTCGCCCGGCGGATGACCCGGGTGGTGGACTCGCCGCGCAAGGCCCAGCTCTCGACATGGGTGACGGGGATGGTGATCTTCTTCACCGACTCGGGCAACAGCTTGATCCTGGGACCCATGTTCCGGCCGATCTTCGCCGGTGTGCGCGTGTGCCGCGAGAAGCTGGCGTTCATCATCGACTCCACTTCATCACCGGTGTGCGTACTGATTCCGATCATCGGCTGGGGCGTGTACATCATGACGCTGGTGGAGCAGTCTCTCGGGTCGCTGGGGGTGACCCGGAGCCCGCTGGAAGCGTGCATCGGGGCCCTGCCGTTCCAGTTGTACCCGATCCTGGCGCTGGCCACCGTGCCGCTGCTGGTCGCCACGGGGCGCGAGTACGGTCCGATGGCCCGCGTGCAGCGGCGGTACCTGGAGGAGGCGGCGGGAACCGAGGAGACCCGAGAAGCGGCGCGGACAGACGACGCGGGGGGAGGAGAGGCTGGCGCCGGGGCGGTGCTGCTGCCGCTGGCGACGATGTTGCTGGCCCTGGGCGGGCTGCTGATCTACTTCACCGCCACCCTCGGGGCCCTGCCGGGTGCCAAGGTCCGGCTGTCGCTGCTGATGGCGTACTTGGCGTCGACGGCAGTGGCGGCGGTCGTGCTGGGGCGGCGGCGAGTGTTCACGGCGCGTCGGTCGTTCGAGCTGTTCCTCGAGGGTATGGGTGGCATGGTGCGCATCGTGCTGATCCTGCTGCTGGCGTGGTCGCTGGGGGACGTGTGCGCGCTGCTGGGGACCGGCGAGACGCTGGCGGGGATCTTCGACCGCGGCCTGTTCCCGGGGCTGATCCCGGCGGTGGTGTTCGTGCTCGGCGCGGTGTTCTCGTTGTCCACGGGCAGCTCGTGGGGTACCTTCGCGTTGATGATGCCCATCGCGCTGCCGATGGCCCACCAGGCCGGCATGCCGCTGGAGGTGACCATCGCGGCGGTCCTCAGCGGGGGAGTGTTCGGCGACCACTGCTCGCCGGTGTCCGATACCACGGTGCTGTCGTCGATGGCCACCGGGTGCGACCACGCGTCCCACGTCAACACCCAGCTGGGTTACGCCATGGTGACCGGACTATCGACGCTGGTGGGGTTCGTGGTCGTCGGTTTCACCGGGTGGTGGTTCGTGCTGGTCCCGGCCCTGGCGCTGCAGGTGGCCCTCACCCTGGGTCTGACCCGTCTGCGGGGCGTGCCCACCGTCGGGGATCGCGTAGGGCACGCGCTGCGGCCGGGGGATTGCCCTGACGATCGATGAGCCCGTGGCGGGGGAGTATCCCCGATCCTCCATCGTCTCTCCCAGACGGACCTCCCGGGAGGAGCGGCTCAGCGTCCCGTCTCGAGGAACTCCGTGAAAGCGCGCGGGGCCGGCGCCTCGAGCACCAGCCGGCGCTCGCTCCTGGGATGGCGCACCTCCAGGCGCAGCGCGTGCAGCCCCAGCCTGGGGCCGCCGCACCCATAGCGCTTGTCGCCCACGACGGGGTGCCCGAGCCACGCCAGGTGGACGCGGATCTGGTGGCTCCGGCCGGTGTCCAGTTGGACCTCCAGCAGCGCGCGCCTGCGCCGTGTCGCCAGCCGGCGGTACCGCGTACGCGCGTGCTTCGCGCCCGGCTTGCGGCCCACGCGCACGTACAGGGAGCGGTCCTCCCACAGCGGCTGGTCGATGGCGCCCTCGGCGGGCTCGGGGTGCCCCTCCACGATCGCCAGGTAGGTCTTTGTCGCCTCGCTCCAGTCCGCGCGCACCTGCTCGCACACCTCACGCGAGCGCGCGAAGAGCAGCACGCCGGACGTCTCGCGGTCGAGCCGATGCACCGGCCACAGCCGCGCCGGCCGGCCGGGCCGCGAGAGCGCATCGCGCATCATCGCGAGCGCAGTGCGCTCGCGCTGGCGCTCCGTGGAGACCGAGAGGAGGCCGGCCGGCTTATCGATGGCGATCAGGTGCTCGTCCTCGTAGAGGGAGTCGAGCCCGCGCGGGGCGCTCGTCATCGCCTGGCCTTCCTCGCGTCCGACGACCTCCACCTCGTCGCCCGCCAGCAACGCGTGGTCGCGGCGCGCCACGGTCTCTCCGTTGACCCGCACGCACCCCGCCCGCAGTCGCTCCCTCAGCGTGTTGCGGTGCCAGCCCACCAGACGCGACGCGAGGAACTCGAACAACCCCGAGGGCTCGTCAACGGCCAGGCGCTCGCTCATGGGTGTCAGTCTATCCGTCCCCGCCGGGCTGCGCGCAATGCCGCTCGCGGGTGTTCCTCCCGAGAACGCCGTACGCGCCTCCAGGACCCGGTTCATGCGCCAACGCCGGGCTGAGCCGAACTGGAGGTCGGCGGGTCTCCGGACCCTTCGGCACGGGAATCGTCTCAGTAGCCCCAATCGGAGGTTCCCTGATGGGACGCCTCGCGCGCGGGGATCAGGCAGACGGCCGCCGGTGCTGGCAACTCCTCAGGATCAGTGCGGCGCTCGCCAGGATGAGCCCCGCGGCGCCAGCAGACAGGGCGTAGGTGAAGGAGCGGAAGAAGGCCAGTCGGGTGGCCTCGCCGGCAACCAGATCCTTGTAGAGTTGCACCGCCACCGAGCCGGTGTAGCCGAGGGCGTCGGCGACGTAGATGGCGAAGACGGCCGTGCCGATCACCTGGGTCGAGGCAATCATACGGTCGAAGAGGATCGAGCCGTAGGGCACGTAGGCCAGGTAGGAGCCGATGCCGATCAGGATCATCCAGGTCAGGCCGCTGATCGCGCCGCTGTCGAGCAGCAGCGTGCTGACCCCCAGGGAGACGGCGCCGGCGACCATCAACGTGAAGGCCGCGAACAGTCCAATGAAGTTGTCGCGGATGCAGAAGAGCAGCGCGAGGGGGACGAGGACTCCGAGCGCCACCCAGGTCTCGCTCCTCGAGAAGATGCCCGGCTCCTCGCCGTAGCCCAGCTCGCTGAAGATCTCGACGCCGTAGTTGTCGCGGAAGTCGCGGTAGGCAGTGAGGAATATGTAGGCGAAGAACAGCATCGCCAGCGGCACGAAGAACCGCCTGAGGAAGCTGACGCGGAGTGCGCCGTCCATGGGAGCGCGGTGTGTTCGCGCCTCCTCGTCGGCGGCGTCCGGATCGGGGAGCTGATCGAGCAGGAGCGCCGAGACCACGAAGGGCACGAGGAACACGAGGCCGGTGGCAAAGGGCATCCAGAACTCGGGCACTCCGTGTTCGCCGATCAGCCAGCGGCCGACGTCCTTCACAACACCGCTCGCCAGGATGAAAGAACACGAGAGGCCGGCCAGCAGCAGTTCCGAGGTACGGCGTCCCTCCAGGTGCCATACCACCATGCCCCACACCATGCCCAGCGGCAGGCCGTTGGCGAAGAGCGCCAGGATCTTGAGCTGCGGCGGCAGCACCGCGAACAACAGCAGCGCGACCTCGGCGATGGTCACCAGCCCGAGAAGCATGCCGAGCCTCCGGCCGCGCGTCACCTCCGAGCAGACCTTGATGCCCAGGTACTTCGACAGCGTGTATCCGACGATCTGGCTGATGACGAACGCTGTCTTCAGATCGATCTGAGAGCCGAGCAGCGTCAGGCCCTCGTACTTGCCCGCCGAGAACGGCTTGCGGAACGCGTACATGCAGAAGTAGGTCGAGAAGGACGCGCCGATGGCGAAGAGCACCATCACCCACGACGGCGCGCTCGCCAGCCACCGGGTTACGCGTCCGGGTTCTTCCCGCTTCACGGCAGGGGCTTCTTGCCGATGACGAAGGTCGCCTGTCCGTGCTGGCGGCGGCGCTCCTCCCGCTCCGCGAGGAACCCGACCATGGAGTCATCCGCCAGCATGCGCTCGATCTCGCCGATCGCGCTCGCCAGCTCCGCCTCCTCCACGATGGCCCAACTGGAGTCGCCATCGCGCCACTCCCGCCGCAGGGGCCCGCGCGGATCGAGGTAGGCGTCTCCCTGCAGCACCTCGTCGAGTGGCACCAGACGGCCGCCCGGGTGCAGGCCGGCCTCGCTCATGCTCTCCTCCAGCAGCTGCAGGGGGATGTAACGGTCGAGTGCGCGGTCGACTGCCTCGGGGATCAGCGCCGCGTACCAGTAGCCCTGCCGGTACTGTGCCGGCGAGCAGGTCTGGACGATCAGAGCTCCCCCCGGGGCAAGCACGCGGTGGCACTCCGCGACCGCGCGCCGGGTTGCAGCGAAGCCCGCGTCGGAGCCCTCCTCCAGGTGATGCAGCACGAAGTTCACCACGATCCCGTCGCAGGAGCCGCTCTCGAGGGGCAGCTCGAGAATGGAGCCTTCGTGCAGCCGCACCCCGGGATGGCCCGACAGCTTCGCCCGCGCCGCCGCCAGCATCCCGGGGTTCAACTCCACGCACTCGACCCGCCCCACCTTGCCGGCCAGGGCGGCCACGTAGTTGCCCGTCCCGCAGCCGGCGTCCAGGACGATCTGCTCGGCGAGGGGCCGGGAACCGCAGGCCAGAGCGCCCAGGATCAACTCCATCCCGGCGGGCCGCCGGGTCAGGTCGTAGTTCTCGCTGGTGCTCGTGTAGTTCTCGAATCGTGACATGTTGGAGGACCTTCAGGGTCGGCGGAGGGAGATGCGGGGATTCTACCAGCCGCACAGGTCCCTACGAACGAGTCCTCACATGGTGTGCGGGGCCGAGGGTGCGTCGCCATGGGCTCTACGTGCAGTTCCGGGGGTACCGCAACCCCCAGGACACGTGGGACACGGGGCTGACCGACGCCGTGAGCCTCCTGATTCAGCCCTGATCGCGCCAGGAGAAGCTCGGGAGTGGAGGATGGCCATGACGCGACCTGAAACCACTCGAAGGAACCCGGCGGTCAACCGCCAGGGCCCACCCGGCGGGGGCCCAGGGGAGAGTTAGATCGCCTGTCGCTCCCGAGAACCTCGTGCGCGCCTCCGGGACCCTCGACGGGGGCCTCAGGAGGGCTACAGCGCGGCCGCTCGGCGGCAAGGGCCCTGCTCGCCGTTCTCTGCATCCTTACCGGGTTGAAGCCGCCGGCCAGGGGGTCGTGCTGAGGGCGATACGCTCCATCTCGATTCTGATCCCCGCTCCATTCCTCCCAAGCTGCTATGATTCGCATCCGTAGGATGACAACGCCTGCGGCTGGGAAAGGCAACTCGACACGCTGCCCCGATCGAGCTGATAGCGGAGCGTCAGATTCACCGAGGCAAACGAGGAGGGTTCTTGAAGATCATCCAGGGCGGAATGGGGGCAGGGGTCTCCAACTGGCGACTGGCTCGAGCCGTGGCCGTCGAAGGTCAGCTTGGCGTCGTTTCCGGCACTGCAACCGAGGTCATCATGGCACGCCGCCTCCAGGAGGGCGACGAGGGTGGACACACCCGCCGCGCGCTGGCCGCGTTTCCCGATCAGGGAATCGCGGACCGCATCATATGCGACTACTTCGCCGAGACCACGCTCGAGCGCGCAGCCGTGAGGCTGCCCAAGGTCCACAGGCTTCGCGAGCATGAGGAGTTGGTCCAGGACACCATCGCCGCCAATTTCGTCGAGGTCTTCCTGGCGAAGGAGGGACATGACAACCCTGTTGGTATCAACCTCCTGACCAAGATCCAGCTGCCGGTCCTGGCGAGCTTGTACGGAGCGATGCTCGCAGGTGTCGACTATGTGATCATGGGCGCGGGAGTGCCACGAGAGGTACCGGCGATTCTCGACAAGCTCGCCCTTCATGAAGACGTCTCCCATACGCTCCAGGTTGAAGGAGCCCAACCCGATGACTCGTTTCGCTCACGTCTGAGTCCGAGAAGTCTGATTCGCAACCTCCCCGCCGAGCTCTCGCGGCCCTCTTTCTATCCCATCGTCGCCTCCAACGTGCTCGCGACGACCATGGTTCGCAAGGCATCCGGCCCGGTCGACGGCCTGATCATCGAGGGCCCGACCGCCGGTGGCCACAACGCGCCGCCTCGAGGCGATCTCCAGCTCGACGCCAACGACGAGCCCATCTACGGCCCGCGAGACGACATCGACCTCGGGAAGATCAGAGCGCTCGGCGTCCCATTTTATCTGGCCGGTGGATGGGGTGGCGTCAACAAGCTGCGCGAGGCTCTCGATCTCGACGCCTCCGGCATCCAGGTCGGCACGGCCTTCGCCTTCTGTAGGGAGTCCGGTCTCGTTGGAGCCGTCAAGGAGGCAGCCCTGCGCCTGGCTTCCGAGGGCATCGGTAAGGTGGTCACGGACGTCTTCGCCTCCCCGACGGGCTTTCCGTTCAAGGTCCTCAGCCTTGAGGGCACGATGTCCGGACTGGCTGAGTACCTGATCCGTCCCAGGGCCTGCAACCTCGGCTTCCTACGCCATCTCTACAAGAAGGATGACGGTGAAGTTGGCTACCGCTGCCCAGCCGAGCCCGGGGAGAGTTGGCTCGCCAAGGGCGGCCAGGAGTCCGAGCTCGAAGGACGCAAGTGCCTGTGCAACGGTCTCTTGGCCAACCTCGGGCTGGGCATCGATCGGCGTGACGGCTATGTCGAGCGACCCCTCGTCACCGTCGGAGACTGCTTCAACCAGATTCACGAGCTGGTGAGAGGCTGGGGCGAGGGCTACTCGGCCAACGACGTCATCGAGTACCTGACGCGCGATCTGGCGCCGTAGACGTAGAGCCGGTGCGGGCCGAAACTACCCGTGGGGTCCGAGAAGTTGCGGCGTTGGTGCACGGATCGAGTCCTGGGAGGAGCCTACGGGGTCCGGAGACCGCCCATCCTGTGCCCGGGCGACGCGATGGGCACACTGAGCGGATGAAGTCTCCCGTCCATCCCAAGTACAAGACCAAGTACCGCGTCAAGAACTGGCCAGCCTACGATGGTGCCCTGGTCCGCCGGGGCAACATCACGATTTGGATGTCACCCGAGGCGATTGCCGCCTGGGTGCCGAAGAAGGGAGGCAGGCGTTGAGGGCTCGGGCGTCATCGTCGCGCAGGTTCTGACGAACGGCCGAGTCGACGATGCTGCAACCGTGCCTGATCTCCTTGACCAGGTCGAAGGTGGCATATCCGTCTTCACCGCTGACACCGCCAACGACGCACGGGCCGTCTACGCTGCCGCGCGGAAGCGCGGGGCCATGGTCGTCATCCCACCGACCAGAGCCGCCCGAACAAGGACGCGGCCACGATGCCCAGACCGCGAAATGACCATCGCACACGTAAGAGAGGTCGGGCGGAGGCGTTGGAAGAAGGAGTCCGGCTACCACCAGCAGGCTCGGGTGGAGAACGCCTTCTTCCGGAACAAGTCGATCATTGGGGATCGGCTTCGTGCTCGTCATCCGGAAGCGCAGGAAACCGAGGCGTCGCTCAGCTGCAACACCCTGAATCGGATGATCGAGCTTGGTAGGGCGGCCTCGGTCGGGGTCGGCCCCTGAGATCGTGGGGGTGGGGGATTTGCCGGCTCTTTCCTATCCATGCACCAACGCCCCGATTCTCGGGCAGCCGCCCTCATCGCCACTCCCCGGACAGCACGAAGGCGCCCC
>CAZTTG010000019.1:0-77588 GCA_964615935.1 uncultured Planctomycetaceae bacterium
CTCACTCTTGTTTATACGCCTTGCCAAAACTACGTCAGGACGGACCTACACCCATATCTTCGACGTGTGGGATGTCGGGATGGACAACGTGCGCATCACGCTGAGCCCCGACCCGCAGAGCTACTGCAAGCCCAAGGTCAACAGCCTGGGCTGCACGCCGCAGATGACCTTCTCGGGCATCCCCAGCGCGACGAGCCCCAGACCCTTCGATCTGGGGGCCGCTAACCTGATCAACAACAAGAACTTGCTTCTGTTCTATGGCTTCGCGCCCGCCGGCAAGCCCTTCCAGGGTGGCACATTGTGCGTCCGGCTCCCGCTCAGGCGCACGGTGGTGTTGAACTCCGGCGGCAACCCGCCGCCGGACGATTGCTCGGGTACGTTCGCCTTCGACTTCAACGCCTGGATCCAGGGGGGCTTCGATCCGCTGCTGCTGCCCGGAGTCCTGGTCTTCGCCCAGGCCTGGTCGCGCGATCCCGCCAGTGCGAGCACGACCAGCCTGACCGACGCGGTGATGTTCGCGATCCGGCCCTGAGCGAACGACACCCCGGGGGGCGGCCCACGCTCACTGCCCCCTGGTGTCGGGGTCCAGCGTTCTTCGCGAGCCACCGTGGGCGAATCTCCGGTCGTCTGGATGATCCCTACGCCCCCGCGGGCCTTCCGCCGGCCCCCCAGCCCGCGCGAGGGGGTGGGCGGGGGCTGGATCGCCCCGCATCTTCATGACAAGGGCCAAGCTTGCGGCAAAGCGGCGATCGTCGTAGCCTTCCTGAGGCCCTCGTGGAGGGCCGGGGAGGCCAGCACAGGGCTCTTGGGAGCCGCGCCCGAGTCGCTACACCATCGGGAAAACCCGCATGAAGCTCGGTGGGCTGTCACTCACGCTCCAAGGAATCGCCGGCACGACCATTGTCCTGATGATCGTCACGGAGCCGGGCTGAGGCAATCCCCTCGCAGCCCTTGGAGGGTTGCTTGTCATGGTGGCGATTCCCATTTCTCTTTTGGCGGGGGTCATGGGCGTAGTACGCGACCCGAACAAGGGCCCAGCGATCCTCGGGACTCTGATCTCCGGCGTGCTGATCTTGTTCTGGGCTGTTGCCATCTCGGGCGTACTGTGGTGTTGATTGCCGGAGTCCCCAAGAGTCCAGGAGGAACTGGAGGCAAAAGGGAAGGCGATCCGTGGGATCGGCCTGAGAACCGGGCCGGCAAGGCTGAGACGGATTGCGGGCTGTGTGAGCCGGACGGGGACATCCCCCCTCGCGGCGGCTTGCTAGCGCCCCCGCAGCCCGCGCGAGGGGCTGGTGACCCGGGCCGCGGCCGATCCAGAGACCCCCGGATCCGGGCCCCATGACGCTCCCGTGACACGCGCCGGTCCAGGTATGCTCTCCTGGGCGCTCGCCGCGGACCGTCCCGGGACCTCCCTGCCATGGATCGAATCGCCATCGCCGGTTTCTCCCTGCACGACACCGACGTCGCCGGGCTCGAGGGCCTGCGGCGACCCGAGCCGGGTCAGGAGGAGGCCTTCCAGCGCGAGCTGGCCGACGCCCTGGGGGCCTCCGAGATCGTCGTGCTGGCCACCTGCAACCGCCTCGAGATCGCCTTCGCGCGCGAGATCGGGGACCTGCCCGACGAGCGCGACCGCGCCTGCATCGCCGAATTCCTGAGCGGCGAGGCCGAGGGAGACGTGTCGCGGGCCATGCACTTCCACCGCGGGCGCGCCGCCGTGCGGCACCTCTTCCGCATCGCCTGCTCGCTCGACTCCCTGGTGGTGGGCGAGGACCAGATCCTGGGCCAGGTGCGCGACGCCTACCGGCAGGCGGACGGCTTCGGCCTGACCGGCTCGCTGCTCACCCCCCTCTTCGACCGCGCCTTCCACGTGGGCAAGCACGTGCGCTCCCACTCCGACCTGTCGCGCCACCCGGTGTCGGTGGTCAGCCTGGCGGTGGCCTCGCTGGTCGAGCGCGCGGGCGGCCGCTCGCTGCGCGTGGCCCTGATCGGCGCCGGGAAGATGGCCGAGATGCTCGGGAAGGCGGCGCGGGCGGCCGAGCTGCGCGTGGTGGCCGTGGCCAACCGCAGCCCCGAGCGCGCGCGCGCCCTGGCCGAGACCCTGGGCGCGCGCACCCTGAGCCTGGCGGAGCTCGCCGGCGGCGCCGAGCCGGTGGACGCAGTGCTGTCGGCGACCTCGGCCCCCGGATGCGTGCTGGACTCCGCCGCCCTGCTGCAGCTCGCGGCCCGGGCCCCCACCAGCGTCCCCTTCTTCGGGATCGACGTGGCCATGCCGCGCGACCTCGAGCCGGTCGACGATCCGCGCGTCGAGCTGGTCGACATCGAGGCCCTGCGCGAGCGCGCCGAGCGCAACCGACAGCGACGAGCGGAGGCCGCCGCCAAGGCCGAGCTCTTCGTGCAGCGCAAGGTGGACGCCTTCCTGCGGCGCGACTCGGACCCGCTGGTCGTGCGCACCCTGGCGGACTTCCGCGAGGCCTCGCAGGAGATGCTGGAGCGCGAGCTGCGTGCGCTGCACGGCGGCAACCTCGACTCGCTGGACCGGGAAACCCGGGCGGCGGTCGTCTTGTGGGCCCGCGAGGCCTTCGGCCGGCTGAGCCACCTCGGTTTCGTGGCCATCAAGGGGCTGGCGCGGGACCTCGACGAGCTCAAGGCCTGAGAGTGGGCCAGCGGAAACGGAGAGGATGAGGTGAAGCTCCGCATCGGAACGCGCGGATCCCGGTTGGCCCTGTGGCAGGCCGAGCACGTGGCCGCCGCGCTGCGCGCCGAGGTCGAGGTGGAGGTCGTCGTCCTCGAGACCCGCGGCGATCGCATCCAGGGGGTGCCGCTCTCGCGGGTCGAGGGCCAGGCCTTCTTCACGGCCGAGATCGAGCGGGCCCTGCTCGAGGATCGGATCGACCTCGCCGTGCACAGCCACAAGGACCTCGCCACCGAGAGCCCGCCGGGCCTGGCGATCGCCGCGGTCCCCGAACGCGGCCCGGCCGTCGAGCGGCTCCTGGTCCTGCCCGAGGCCAACGATCCCGACGCGCTCTTCCTCCCCCTGAAGCGCGGCGCCCGCGTGGGCACCAGCGCGCCGCGCCGCCGCGCGCAGCTCCTCGCCCTGCGCCCCGACCTCGAGGTCGTCGACCTGCGCGGGAACGTGCCCACCCGCGTGGACAAGCTGCACGCTCGCGCCTTCGACGCGACGGTCCTCGCCGCCGCCGGCCTGGAGCGCCTCGAGCTCGACCTCTCGGGCCTCGTGGACGTTCCCCTCTCCTGCGAGCTCTTCGTCCCGGCGCCCGCCCAGGGAGCCCTGGCGATCCAGGTCCGGGAGGGCGACGAGCGGACCTTCGATCACTGCCGCCGACTCCTCCACCACCCCCCCACCGCGGTGGCCGTGAGCGCCGAGCGCAGCCTGCTGCGAGCGGCCGGGGGCGGGTGCAGCCTCCCGCTCGGCGCGCTGGTCGAAGGCCCGGGCCCCTTCCGGGTGCGGGCCTTCCTGGGCGCGGATTGCCCGCACGAGGGTGCGCTCGCGCGGTGGGCCTCGGCCAGCGGCTCGACCCCGGCCGAGGCCGCCGAGCGCGCCTTGCTGCGCCTCGAGACCGGCGAGCCCACGGGCGAGGGCCCCCTCGGCGGCCTGCGGATCGCCCTGGCCGGTTCCGCGGCGGAAGGCAGCCTGCTCGGCGACCGCCTGACCGCGCTCGGCGCGCGGGTCCACCACGAGAAGGTGCTCGACATCGAGGACCTCGAGGTCGCCGACCTGCCCGCTCGACTGGCCGCCCTGAAGCCCGGCGACGTCCTCTGCCTCACCAGCGCCCAGGCCGCCCGTCGGCTGCGCGGCTGCTCCGCGGGAAAGGGGGTGCGGGTGATCGCGGTGGGCCCCGCCACGGCCCGTGCGCTGCGGGAGGCGGGATTCGACGTGGACCGGGTGGGCGAGGGCGGGGTGAGCGAGCTCCTGGCCGGGCTCGAGGGCCCGGTCGGTCGCGTCCTGCTCCCCTGCGCCGAGCGGACCGCGCTGGAGATGGCCGGCGGCTCTCCGCGGGAAGACCTCGAGATCGAGCTCCTGCGCCTCTACCGCACGAGCCCGCGCCTCGGGGCGGAGGGCCGCGAGGACGTGGACGCGAGGGTCTACATGAGCACCTCCGCGGTGGCCGCCCTGCGGGAGTGGGAGCTCGCGCGCGCCGGGGCCGCGATCCCCCGCGTCCCCATGGGCCGCCGCACGCACGAGGCCCTCTCGGCCGCCGGCCTTGCGGCCTTGCCGATCGAGGGGGCCGGACCAGGAGCCGCCGTCCGCTGCATTCAGCGGCACGTGTCTCCCGCCACGAGCTGAGTGCGAGGCCGGGGGTGGGCGGCCCTGGCATGGGGGCGGACGGACCGGCGCCGGGGCTCCCCAGGGGCCCCCAGGCTCAGGGGATGGGCACTCCCGGACGGCGAGGAGGCTCCCCCCGCGGCCGGGTGCTTGCACTGCATGTCGAGATCCCCCAGCGGTGCCAGGGAATCTCGAACAGGAGGTCTCAGCCATGACGCGTCTGGAAGCGGGCCGCCATCGGACGGCGATCGCAGCGCCGGCCCTCACCCTGATTCTCGGCGCGCTCGCGCCATCGAGCGCGGCGCAGTGCGAGCTGGAGAAGCTCCTCCCCGCCGAGGTGGACGTGGCGGACGAGCTCGGTAATGCCGTCGCCATCGATGAGGACACCTTGCTCGTGGGAGCACATCTCAGGACGGAGGCCGGAATCAGCTCGGGAGGGGCTTACGTCTTCGTCCGGAGCGGAGCCGCCTGGGCGCAGCAGGCCAAGCTCCTTCCTCACGATGGGGAGACCTGGGACCTGTTCGGAGACGCCGTCGCCACCGATGGTGACATCAGCGCGGTCGGAGCCAGGTGGAACGACGATCAGGGAAGCAACTGCGGCTCGGCCTACGTCTTCTCGGCCGGACCTCCCATGGAATACGGTACGGCCAAGGTCAACTCGCAGGCGTGCACGCCGAGCATTGCGGCCTTCGGCCTGGCGAGCCTGAGCGACCCCGGGCCCTTCCACATCACCGCGACGGATGTGATCAACAACAAGAACGGGCAGCTCATCTACGGTCTGAACGGCCGAGCCGCCATGCCCTTCCACGGCGGCACCCTCCTCGTGGCAGCTCCGATCCAGCGTACTCCCGTTCGGGTCAGCGGAGGCAATCCGCCTCCCGACGACTGCTCGGGATCCTACTCCTTCGACTTCAACGCCTGGGCGCAGGCGGCCAGATCCCAACCTCGGAGCGGGTGCCTTCGTGGACGCGCAGTACTGGTACCGCGACCGCGCCGATCCGACCGGCTACGGGTTGACGGACGCCATCGAGTTCACGCTGTGCCCGTGACGCTTCACGGGGACCGTCGCACCGGCGTCACGATCCGCCCGACACCCGACGAGCGCGCGGCTCCCCGGCGCCTGGGCCGATCGAGCTGAGCCTCGAGGCGGGGCCGGGGCGAGATCGCCAGGTCCTCTCGGGGTCCGATCACCGGCGGATCAAGGGGCGCGGCGGGCCGCATCCTGCTACCCTGCGGCCGAGAGCCCACCCTGGAGAGCAAGCCGTGAGCATCCGACCCCGAAGGCTGCGCACCACCCCCCGCCTGCGCGAGGCGGTGGCCGAGACGCGCCTGCACCCCGCGCGCCTGATCCAGCCCCACTTCGCGATCGAGGGGCGGGATCGGGAGGAACCCATCGACTCCATGCCGGGCATCGCCCGGATGAGCATCGACCGGCTGGTGCGGCGCATCGAGGGCGACCTAGCGCTCGGCATCCACAGCGCGCTGCTCTTCGGCGTGGTCGAGCGCAAGGACGAGCAGGCCTCGGCCGCCACCGATCCCGACGGGCTGATCCCCCGGGCGGTGCGCGAGCTGCGCGAGCGCTTCGGCGATGAGCTCGTCCTCATGACCGACGTGTGCCTGTGCGGCGCCACCAGCCACGGGCACTGCGGGGTGCTGGAGGACGGCTACGTGCAGAACGACCCCAGCCTCCCGCTGCTCTCCGCGATGGCGCTGGCCCACGCCCGGGCCGGCGCCGACGTCGTGGCGCCCAGCGACATGATGGACGGTCGGGTGGAGGCCATCCGGGACGGGCTGGACGCGGCCGACTTCACCGAGACCGCCATCCTGTCCTACTCCTCCAAGTTCGCCTCGGCCTTCTACGGCCCCTTCCGCGAGGCGGCCGACTCGGCGCCGCAGTCGGGCGACCGGCGCTCCTACCAGCTCGACTCGCGCAACGCCCGCGAGGCCCTGCGCGAGAGCCTGCTGGACGAGGAGGAGGGCGCCGACATGCTCATGGTCAAGCCGGCCCTGCCCTACCTCGACGTCATCGCGCGGGTCAAGGAGGAGTGCCTGGTGCCGCTCGCCGCCTACAACGTCTCGGGCGAGTACAGCATGGTGAAGGCGGCCGCCGCCAACGGCTGGATCGACGAGGGGCTGGTGGTCAGCGAGGTCCTGCACTCCATCGCCCGCGCCGGGGCCGACCTGATCCTGACCTACCACGCCCGCGAGGCCCTGGAGAACGGATGGATCGCCTGAGGGAGTGGCTCGATCGCGCCGAGCGCGCCATGCCCGGCGGGGTCTCCAGCCCGGTGCGGGCCTTCGGGGCGGTGGAGGGCGATCCGCCGCTGGTAGCGCGCGCGCGGGGAGCGACCGTCTGGGACCTGGAGGGTCGGAGCTACGTCGACCTGGTGTGCTCCTGGGGTCCCCTGATCCTGGGCCACGCCCACCCGGCGGTGGTAGAGGCGGTCGAGCGCGCGGCGCGCGACGGCCTGAGCTTCGGGGCCACCTGTCGGGCCGAGATCGAGCTGGCCGAGGCCGTGCTGGAGCGCTTCCCCTTCGCCGATCAGGTGCGCTTCGTGAGCAGCGGGACCGAGGCGGTGATGAGCGCCGTGCGCCTGGCCCGCGGCTTCACCGGGCGCGACCGCATCCTCAAGTTCGAGGGCTGCTACCACGGCCACTCGGACGCGCTGCTGGTCAAGGGCGGCTCGGGGCTGGCGACCACCGGCCAGCCCTCCTCGGCCGGCGTCCCGGCCGGGCTCACCGCCCTGACCGAGGTCCTGCCCCTGGACGACGAGGCCGCCCTGCGGGAGCTCTTCGAGCGCCGGGGCGGGGAGATCGCGGTCGCCCTGATCGAGCCCCTGCCCGCCAACGCCGGCCTCCTGGTACAGCAGCGCTCCTTCCTGCGCGCCCTGCGCGAGCTGACCCGCGAGCACGGCGCGCTGCTGCTCTTCGACGAGGTGATCTCGGGCTTCCGCGTCGCCCCCGGCGGCATGTGCGAGGCCTGCGGCATCGAGCCCGATCTGGTGACCCTGGGCAAGATCATCGGCGGCGGCATGCCGGTGGGCGCCTATCTCGCGCGGGCACAGATCATGGAGCGGGTGTCGCCTCTCGGGCCCGTCTACCAGGCCGGCACCCTCTCCGGGAACCCGCTGGCCATGGCGGCCGGACTGGCCACCCTACGCGAGCTCGAGCGGCCCGGGACCTACGAGCGTCTCGACGCCCTGGGGGCGCGCCTCGAGTCGGGCTGGCGTTCGGCCCTGGCCGGGCGCGGGGTCCCCGCGAGCGTCAGCCGCGTCGGATCGATCCTGTGGCCCTGCCTGCAGGCGGGCGAGCCGCCGCGCGCCTTCCACCGGATCGAGCCGAGCGCGGCCGAGCGCTACGCCCCGCTCCACCGCCGGGTGCTGGAGGGCGGCGTGTGGATGGCGCCCTCGGCCTTCGAGGTGGCCTTCCTCTCCACCGCTCACGGCGAGGAGGAGGTGGACCGCGCGGTGGCCGCCTTCGCGAGCGCCCTGGAGGGAGCATGAGCGGCGCGGGCGAACGAGTGGTCATCGTCGAGGACGAGCGCAACCTGGCCGAGGTCATCGCCGACGCCCTGGGGCTGGAGGGCTACCGGACCGAGATGGTGGGCGACGGGGCCGAGGCCCTGGAGCGCATCCTCGAGGACCCGCCCGCGCTGGTCCTCCTCGACGTCATGCTGCCCGGCATGGACGGCTTCGCCATCTGCGAGAGCCTGCGCGCCGCCGGCTGCGAGGTCCCCATCCTCTTCCTGACCGCGCGCAGCGACGACGACGACCGGGTGCGCGGCCTGGAGCTGGGCGGGGACGACTACCTGGGCAAGCCCTTCGACCTGCGCGAGCTCATCCTGCGGGTGAGCGCCATCCTGCGCCGCGCCCGCTGGCTGCAGAAGTCCCCCGCGACCGGCGACGAGCTGGTACTGGGCGAGTCGCGGGTGGACTTCAAGAGCTTCGAGGCCCGCTCCGGAGGGCGCACCTTCCAGCTCTCGCCCAAGGAGGTCGGCATCCTGCGCTGCCTGGCCGAGCGCCCCGGCGCGGTGGTCTCGCGCGCCGACATCCTGGATCGGGTGTGGGGCTACGAGGCCTTCCCCACCACGCGCACCATCGACAACTTCATCGTGCGCCTGCGCCGGACCCTCGAGCCCGATCCCGCCAACCCGCGCTACATCCACACCGTGCGCGGGGTGGGGTACCGGCTGACGCCCTGAGGGCGGCGACGGGGACGGCGCCCCCGGCGCCTACCCCTTCTGCATCTCCTGCAGGGTCTTCAGGCCCTCCTGGGCCTCCCTGGCGGCCACGGTCCCGGGCAGGTCCTGCATGATCTTCCGGAAGGCCTTCTCGTGCTTGGCGAAGCTCGCCTTCTTGATCTTCCCGCCCAGCGTCTTGCGGACCTTCTGCTGCGCCTTGAGGATCGTCTGGGCCTGCTTGTCGGCCTTGATCGAGCGGAGCACCTCCTCGATCTCGTCCGCCTGGGGCAAGCCGGCGAGCTCCTTCTTGCAGCGCTCGCCGTTCAGCCTGGCCGAGAGGTAGTTGCCCTCGGCGTGGAGGGCCCGGACGCTGGAGGCCAGGCCGGCGACCAGGCCCGAGAGCTCGGCGCGCACCGGCGCGGCCGTCTCGCCCAGCTTCTCGGCCTCGGCCAGCGCCTTGGCGGACTGGCGGCGGAGGAAGTACTTCCCGACCTTCTTGCGGACGACCTCGGGCCACTCCCACATCGGCAGCCGCAGCGCGCCGCCGAGGCTCTCCTCGACGATCTCCTCGGTCAGTTTGCCCGGGTGCCCGCGCCACACGATCGTGCCGGTGGCGTCCACCAGCACGGCGTGCGGGATGCCGCGGATGCCGAACCAG
Organism: uncultured Planctomycetaceae bacterium; assembly: GCA_964615935.1. Taxonomy (GTDB): domain Bacteria; phylum Planctomycetota; class UBA1135; order UBA1135; genus CAZTTG01. The sequence continues at coordinate 9,121 of CAZTTG010000019.1, forward strand.
CTCTTGAGCTTGCCCCCCTGATCGTAGGCGTAGGCGTACTCGGCGCCCTTGGACTCGATCCACTGCTCGGTCTTCTGCCTGCCTTCACTGGTCACGCCAATGATCGACAGCCCCTTGTCCCCATAGCTCTCGGAGAGCTCGTTGAGGTGCGGGACCGCCCCGGCACAGGGGCCTCACCAGTAGGCGAAGAACTCGATGAGGACGGCGCGGCCGGCGAAGTCGTCGAAGGAGCCCGCGGGGGTCTGGGCGAAATCCTCGAGCGCGTCGACCGGCTCGAGGCTCGACCCGACCTGCTGGGCCGGCGCGACCGCGGCCAGCGCCGCCGCGAGAGCTGGGAGAATGGTCTTGTGTAGCTTCATGGTTGGCACACCTATAGTGCGAGGAGCCCGGACGGACCGTCAGGACTCTGTATCTCCGGATCCGGACGGGGACTCGGCCCCGCCTATCGGCGCGCCATGCGCGGTGCCCCCTCCCCTTGCACAGGGCTTACGCGCGCGGAGGGCGCGGCCTCCCCCGGATCGCGCCGGAGCGGCCGGGCGGCGCGGGCGGGGGGGCGCGGCACGAGCCCGGGGCTCGCTCCCCGGCGCCACGGCCCGGCCATCCGCTCGCGCTGGTATCATCGGCTGTGTGCCACCCGCCGGCCCCCACGACCTTTCGCGTCCCCCGGGCCCACGAATCCCGGGGCCCAGGAGCCACGCCATGAGCAAGCTCAGTCGACCGAGCCTCCTCACCCTCGGGGCGCTGTTGAGCCTCGGCCAGCTGGCCGCCGCCCAGAGCTTCAACATCAACACGACGGCCGACGGTACTGCCCCCTGGAGCACCTTCGGAGCCGGCGCCGCTCAGCCGGGTCAGTGGAACGCGGCCGACTATGGGGTGGTGACTTCGCTGTTCGACCTGAACGGCAGCTCCACCGCGGCCCGCGTCTCCTACGTGGGCTGCTGCCCTCACTACACGACCCATCCCTGCCTGTCCGGGGACGACGTGACCCTCATGGGCAGCATGCTGCAGAGCGCGACCTCGCTGTCGGTTCACTTCACCGACCTGCTGGACGGCGACTACACCGTCTACACCTACGCGATGGCGCCTCACGTCTGGTACGCCCTCGCGGACGTCGCCGTCGTCGGTTCCCTGGATCCGACCCAGGCCGTGGGCGGCGACCTGTGCGCCGGCCACCTGCAGGGCGTGAGCTATGCCAGGCACGACGTGAGCGTAGTCGGCGGCACGCTCGACATCATCTCACAGGTGAATCACGGTCTGGCCATCGTCAACGGCGTGCAGCTGGTGTACGGGGGTGGGTGGTCGATCACGGTCTACTGCACGGCCAAGCTCAACTCGCTCGGCTGCACCCCGGCCATCGGCCACTCGGGCAAGCCCAGCCTCACCGACCCCAGTCCCTTCGACGTCAACGCGACCAACGTCATCAACAACAAGCCCGGGATCCTGTTCTACGGCTACTCCCGGGCGGCCATCCCCTTCCAGGGAGCCTGGCTGTGCGTCCTGCCGCCGGTCAAGCGCACCCCGCCGCAGCCCTCGGGGGGCAACCCCCCGCCCGACGACTGCTCGGGGGTCTACCACTACGACATGAACGCGCGCATCCAGAGCGGCATCGACCCGGGTCTGGCCCTGGGCGTCCCGGTCCAGGGCCAGTACTGGTCCCGCGATCCCCAGGATCCCCACACCACCAACCTGACGGACGCGGTGGAGTTCACCATCCAGCCCTGATATGACTCAACCGCCCGCGGCCCTCAGCGCCCACACCGACTCGCGGCTCGGGGCCAGGGGCGGGATCCAGCGGCGCGCCGCGCGGGTGTTCCACTCCTCACGCCACGCACGGTGCTCCGCGTCGTCGGGGAAGCCCTCGTCCGCGCCGTAGGGGTAGCCGCTCATGCCGTGGAAGGGCAGGGGCTCCACCTCGAGCGCCTGCACGGTGTTGGGATCGCGGTCCTTGGCCCAACCGTCCAGGAACACCAGCCAGTCGCGCACCCAGCCCTCCTCCAGCGGAGGCAGCTCCTTCGCCGCGAAGCGCACCGCCAGCGCGTCCCCGCAGCCCATGATGACGAAGCGGTCGTCGATCTCCGAGAGGAGCGCCGAGGTCTCGCCGTAGCGGGTGTAGAGGCCGGGGTGCTGGTTCCAGCGCTCTCGCTCGGCCAGGACGTCCCAGTCGAAGCGCTCGGGCAGGTCGCTGCGCCCGGTCTCGATGCGCCCGCTGAAGCCCCTCCCCCACAGCTCGGCGCTCGCGGGCTCCAGGGAGGTGACGCGCAGGGGCGCGTCGTCGGCGTCCACGGCGAGCTGGATGCGGTCCCAGTAGAGCCGCAGGGTGGTGAAGATGCGCAGGCGCGGATCCTCGCGGTCCAGGAAGCCGCCGACGTCGATCACCATGGTCTTGGACTTGCCGGAGGGGAAGCCCACCGGCGGTCCGACCGCCACCCACTCGCCGTCCTCGCCGGGCACCTGCAGGATCGGCGGCACGAACTCGACCCCCGGCGTGCGCGCGCTGGCCATGTTGACGCTGGCGTCGCTCCAGTAGAACCAGCCGGTGCACACCAACCTCAGCTTCTCGGCGTCCCGTACGCGCTCGGGGTCGAAGGCGAGCTCCAGCCAGTGCGGCCCGGCCAGCCCCAGGAACTGCGGCTCCAGGGGCTCGAAGGGCACGGCGTGGACGTCGTCCTCGACGGCCAGCGCCTCGGTCCAGTCCCCGCCCCGGCTGCCGATCGCCGAGATCGGCGAGAGCGGCGCGCGGATCGAGTGCACGTGGGCCTCGGGGAAGGGCGGGAAGCAGAAGCGCTCGTTGGGCTGGATCTCGACCTCCGCCGGGTGGTCGACCGCGTCGAGCCGGATGCGATCCAGGTAGGTGACCTCGCGCAGCTCCTCGGTGAACTGCACCTCGAGCAGGCCGCGGCGCGGCCGGAGCTGGTCCCCCCTCACCAGCACGTACTCGTCGTGATCGGGCGGAACCAGCACGCCGGGAGCCATGGGGAGGCCCAGCGGGGTGCCCCCGATCACGTCGGAGATGAACTCGAAGGTCCTCCCGTTCCAGGCGTAGAGGAAGGGACAGGAGCCGACCAGACCCTCGGCCTGCTGCAGGCCCCCGGAGGGGGTATCGAGGAAGGGCTGGTCGGCGGGCTCCACGTCCAGGCGCGTCTGCACCACGCCGTTGGGCCAAGTCGTGCGCACCACGCCGATCCGGTCATGGGGGCCGCAGCCCACGAGCTGCGCGTCGCCGCGCCAGTAGATCCGGCGGTACAGCCCCCGGGCCCGCACCTCGATGACCGCGCCCACCGCCCGGCGGTTGTCCTTGAGCCCCAAGGGCCGGAAGCGCGCGGCATTCCCCACCGGCCCGCTGCATCGGAAGACCTCGATCCCGTGCTCGGTAGCCCGCAGGAGATCGAGGTCGAGGTCCCGGTCGAGATCGGCGAAAGCGATCGGACCACCACGGCCAGCGCCGGCCGCGAGCTCGACGGGCCTCTCCACCTCCAGCCCGAGGCTCAGTACCCCCTCGGCCAGACCGTCGCTTCCAGGCCAGAGCACGTCGAGGGTCCCGTCCAGGTCCAGGTCCAGCTCGATGGGTCTCGCACCCGCGGGGACCGAGAAGGCCGTGGGCCGCGCCTTCAGGGCGCCGTCGGGTTGCTGCCTCCACAGGGCGCCGGGCATCCCCGGCTCGAAGAGGTCGGGCCGGGCGTCGCCATCGAAGTCGGCGAGGATGGGCTTGCGCGCCATGCCGACGCTCCCTCCGAAGACGGCGTCGGCGACATCCACGAAGCCGTCCCCTCGCCGGCTGTCCATCAGATAGACCGCGTCCCGCCCGCCCAGGATCAGGTCGACGTCCTGGTCGCCGTCGAAGTCCTCGGTGCTGCACCAGGAGAGGTGCGCGTCGACCAGCAAGCCCGCCTCGGCCGTTGCGTCGGTGAAGGCGCCGCGCGAGATCCCTCCCCTCCCGTCGGGGCGCGGCGCGGCGCCGTCGTTGCGCAAGAGGCGCGCGCCGAAGGCCCCCACCGCGAGCAGGTCCAGGTCGCCCTCGTGATCGAAGTCCCCGAAGACCAGGTCCTCGGGCGGGCCGGGAAGGCGCGGAAGCTCGAGGGGCGAGGGTGACCACCTCCGGGGTGGATCCTCGGACGGCTGCCCGCCGCCGAGCTGCAGCAGGTCCGCGCCGCTGGCGGCCTCGTACAGCAGGAGCTCCGCCCCGCGGCAGACGAGGAGGTCCAGGCTGTCGTCGTTGCCGAGGTCGAAGGCGCGCACGTGCTGCACCGGGCCCGACACCACCTCCTCGACCCGGTGGCCGTCCCCCGCTCGAGTGGCGCAGAACACGCCCCGCGGCCCGGCGGCGAGCAGATCGACCTCGCCATCGCCGTCGAGGTCGCAGGCGAAGAGCTCGCTGGCCCCGCCCAGCTCGGGAAGGATGGCCGCCTCCCGCTCGAGCTCGGGCGCCGGGCCCGGCTCGCCCGCTTCGGTCCCATGGGGCGGCGGCGGCAGCACGACGGCCAGGGTGCCCTGGTCGAGCTGCTTCGGGCTGGGGACGCCGTAGCCCAGCTCGCGGAGCTGCCGGTGGAGCGCGCCGAGCTGCTGCTGCTCCCCCTCGCGATCCGCTGCCTGGGCCATGCGCCACATGCGGTACACCGCCTGGACGTACCAGGGGCCTCCGTGGTCGACCCCCATCCGGATGACTCCCCTCAGGAGCTCCTCGGCCTCCGCAGTGCGGCCGAGGTCCGCCAGGGTGGCCGCCAGGCCGAGGAGCGTGGGGACGTCCCGTGGAACTCTGGCGCGGACGCGTCGGAAGTGATCCACCGCGCCCTCGAAGTCGCCCGACTCGAGGCTCATGCGCGCCAGCATGTAGTGCAGCGAGGGATTCTCGGGGTCCCGCTCCCGCAGGCGCTCGAAGGCGGGTTGCGGGTCGCTCCGGGCGCGGTCCCCGAACTCGATCGCGGCCGCCCGGACGAGGTCCTCGAGGGCGGGATCGCGCACCTCGACCAGGGGTTCGATCGCCGCGCGCGCTCGCTCCAGCTCGCCCTTTTCGAAGTGCGCCGCCGCCCGTTCGCGGGCGAGGGTGTGCTCGATGGACGGCGCGGCGCCGCCGCCGGTCGGGGCGGGCTCCTCCGAACCGTTCCAGAGGAGATAGCCGGCCGCCAGGGCCAGCGCGAAGACGGCGAGCAAGACGAGGTTCCTCATGGCGCCAGCCTCCTGAGATGGGCGGGCCGCGAGGGTACGCGACCGGGGCCCACCTGTCCACGCGGCCAGCGCTCGCCGCGAGAGCCGCGTCAGGCCGTCGAGGGCGGCGCTTTCGGCCCGGCGCGGATGGCCCTCCCTCGGTCCGGCGCCTACGATGCCGGCAGCGGTCGCGAACCCGCCGATCTCCGTGACACGACTCAGGCCCTACCGAATCCCCATCCTGCTCGCCCTCCTCGCCGCGCTCGCTCAGGCGCGCCAGCAAGACGACGGGGTCGCGAGCATCCGCCGGGATCCGGATCGCGGGCTCGATGCGGCGCTGCGCGAGAAGCTCGGGCTCTTCGACGCGTCCGCCGACACCTCCTGGCCGGCCGAGCGGTGGAACGAGCTCGTCAGCGAGCGGCTGCGACGCCTCGAGACCCTCTGGAGGGAAGACCGCCTTGCGCAGGGCCTCGCCGCGGTGCCCGGCTTCGCCCCCGATCTCCCGGTGCCGGCCCTCCTCCCGGACGAGCTCGAGCCGGCCTTCGCGAACGCCTCGTGGGAGATCGCCCGCGCGCCCGGCGCCGAGGCGCGGGGGCCGGCCGGGCCGAAGCTGGCCGAAGCCCTGGCCTCCTGGCGCTCCGCCTTCGCCGGCGACTCCCGCCTCGACTGCCAGGTCTTCGCCGTGCGCTGCCGACCGGAGGAGGCCGTCTGCGGGATCCGGCTCACGGCCAGCGGATGGGGCGGCCAGGCCGGGCTCCAGCACAACGCCACCTGGACCTGCACCTGGCGCGCCGCCCCCCTCGGAGTCGAGCTGGTCGCCCTGCGGAGGGACTCCTTCGAGGTCGCCCGGCTCCTGGAGCGCACCGAGGCCCTCTTCCTGGACGCCAGCGAGGCGGTCTTCGGCGCGGGCAGCCTCTTCCGCGAGCAGCTCGCCCCGGGGCTCGACTTCTGGCGCACCCGCATCCCCGCGGCCCTCGATCTCGGCTTCCTCTCCCACCACGGGATCGCCCTGGGCGACGTGGACGGGGACGGGCTGGAGGATCTCTATCTGTGCCAGCCGGGGGGGCTCCCCAACCTCCTGCTGCTCCACCTGCCGGGGGGCGCGGTGCGGGACGTCTCCGCCGCGGCCGGCGTGGACGTCCTGGACTACTCCTCGAGCGCCCTCCTGCTCGAGCTCGACGAGGACGGGGACGTCGACCTCCTGGTGTCGACCGGGAACGCGCTGCTGTTCTACGCCAACGACGGCGTGGGCCGCTTCGAGCCGAGGCTCGAGATCGAGCGGTCCCTGGCCACCTCGCTGTGCGCGGCCGACTACGACCAGGACGGGGACCTGGACGTGTACGTCTGCTCCTACCTCTCTCCCTACGAGAAGCAGGGGCTCCCGGTGCCCTACCACGACGCCAACAACGGGGAGGCCAACGCCCTCCTGCGCAACGACGGCGACTGGACCTTCGTCGACGCCACCGCCGAGGTCGGCATGGACGAGAACAACCGCCGCTTCAGCTTCGCGGCCGCCTGGGAGGACTACGACAACGACGGCGACCAGGACCTGTACGTGGCCAACGACTTCGGCCGCAACAACCTCTACCGGAACGAGGCCGGGCGCTTCCGCGACCTGGCGGGCGAGCTGGGCGCCGAGGACGTGTCGGCGGGCATGGGCGTGGCCTGGGGAGACGCCGACGGCGACGGCTGGATGGACCTGTACGTCACCAACATGTACTCGCCCGGCGGCAGCCGCCTCACCTCGCAGGACGGCTACCACGGCGACTACTCCCCCGAGACGGAGGAGGACTACCGCCACCACGCGATGGGCAACTCCTTCCTGCTCAACGGGCGGGGGGGGCCCTTCGTCGATGCCACTCGCCGCAGCCGCGCCGGCGTGGGCGGGTGGGCCTGGGGCGCGATCTTCCTCGACTTCGACAACGACGGCCGGCTCGACCTCTTCTCGCCCAACGGCTTCGTGACGGGAGAGCGGCCGGGGGACCTGGACAGCTACTTCTGGCGGCAGGTCGTGCTGCAATCGCCCGAGCGCCCCGGCGATCCGGGCCGGAGCTACGCCGGAGGCTGGAAGGCGGTCAACCGGCTGGTCCGCCAGGGTTACTCCTGGAACGGCCACGAGCGGAACGCCGCCTACCTGAACCTCTCGGGATCGCGCTTCGCCGACGTCTCCGTCACCTCGGGCCTGGGCCTGATGGACGACGCTCGGACGGCCTCGCGCGTGGACTGGGACGGCGACGGCGACCAGGACCTCTTCGTCACCAACCGCTCGGGCCCCCGGATCCGCTTCCTGTGCAACCAGCGGGCCAGGGACGATCGCTGGATCGCCCTGCGGCTGCGGGGAACGAGCTGCAATCGCTCGGCCATCGGGGCGCGCGCGGTGCTCGAGGGCCGCTCCGGCGAGCGCTGGATCCGGACGCTCCGCTGCGGCGAGGGGTATCTGGCCCAGTCGAGCGCCGGCCTGCACTTCGGGCTGGGGGCGGCCGAGATCGCGAGGCTCCGGGTCCGCTGGCCGGGGGGCGAGTGGGAGGACTTCGGCTGCCCGCGGCGAGGCTGCGCCCACCTGCTGGTGCAGGGCTCGGGCGAGGCGGTCCCCCTGCCGCCGGCCGCCCCGCCGCCGGTCCTGACCCCGAGCCAGCCGGCGATCCCCCCCCCGGATGGAGCGGGGCGAACGGTGCTCCACGCCCCCCTGCCCCTGCCGCGCCTGGCGCTCGAGACGCGCGACGGTCGAGCTGCGCAGATCCTGGGCATCGGCATGGACGGGCCGCGCGGGACGGGTCACCCGCTGCTCCTGGTGGTATGGAGCAGCTCCTTCGATCCCTGCCTGCGGGAGCTCGAGGCGATGGGAGCCGCGGCCGAGGACCTGCGCGGCGCCGGCTTCCAGATCCTGGCCCTCAGCGTCGATCGGGGCGAGGAGCGCCCGCGCGCCCTCGCCGCCCTGGATGCGATCGCCTGGCCCTTCGCCGCCGGCTTCGCCAGCGAGGAGGCCATCAGCGTGTTTGAGGTCATCCAGGGCGCGCTGCACGCGAGCGCCCGGAGCCTGCCCGTTCCCGCGGCCTTCCTGGTCGATCCCGGCGGCCAGCTCATCGCGACCTACCAGGGCCGGCTCGATCCGCAGACCCTGGTGAGCGACCTCGCCCTCTTCGATCTCTCGCCCGAGGATCGCCGCGACGCTGCCGTCCCCTTCCCGGGCCGCTGGCTCGCGCCGGTCCCCGGACCCGGCGGCGAGCAGGTCGCGGCCGGCCTCGCGGCGCGCGGGCTCGAGGGCCCCGCCGCGGAGTACCAGCTCGCTCGCATCGAGGTGCGCCAGTTCTCCGCGGCGAGCGTGCAGTACGAGCTGGGCGTGGCCCGGTGGCGCCAGGGTCGCCTGGACGAGGCCGTGGGGCACCTGCGCCGGGCGATCGAGATCGACGCCGGGCACTTCCTCGCGACCCGCAGCCTGGCCATGGTCCTGCACCAGAGGGGTGAGTACGGGCCGGCCGTGGGCGCCTACAAGAGCGCGCTGGCGCTGGAGCCCAGCGACGAGCAGGCGCGCTGCAACCTCGGCTTCGCGTGCCTGGCGCTCGGGGACATCCCGGCGGCCGAGGGCGAGCTCGCGGCCCTGCGAGCCCTCGGGAGCGAGCTGGCGGAGACCCTCGCGGAGCGGATCCGCCTGGTGAAGGGGAAGCGGGGGGACGAGGGCGATCCGCCCTGACCCGCGGTCCCGGGGGAAACCCCGGCGCTACTCCACGAGCTCCTCGGCTCCCGGCGGGAAACGGTCCAGCCACCAGCCGCGGCCGTCGTGCTCCGCGAGCTTCTCGGCGCCCTGCTCCGGCACCAGGCAGCGGGTCAGGACCTGGGTGTGGGTCACCTTGCGGACGACGTTGCGGCTCCAGGCGCCGTTGTCGGACTCGACGAAGGCCGCCCCGTCCACGGGGACCAGACAGGAGTTGCCGCCCGCGCGCGCGCGCACCGCGAAGGCGAAGCGCTTCCCGACGTCCAGGGCCTCGAAGTGGATCACGACCACGGAGTCGAGGGTCCCGTCGGCGCGGCGCAGCAGGCATTCCCAGGCGGCGTACATGAAGTTGTAGCCGTCGGCGCTGACGCCCTGCTTGGACGGGGGCTCGGCCGGCTCGAGCAGCTCTCCGCCGGGGGCCAGGGCGGCCAGGAGCATCTCCCGGACGTCGCGCGGCCCGCTGCGCCCGCAGGGTCCCTCCAGCTCGAAGCACCAGGGCTCCTCGCCGGTGGGCTGGACCTCCACCCGATCCCGGCCCATCCACCGCTCCCCGAAGTAGATGTCGGCTCCCGGGATCTCGATCTCCACCCGCAGCTCGCGGAGCTCCAGGAGCGGCCGGGCGCGCTGCAGGCCCAGGCCGGCGATGAAGAGGACCACCACGCCCAGGGTGACGGTGAGGGCGATGAGCCGGATCCGGCGCGGGGCGCGATCGCCGTCGCTCCGGGTGCCCAGGGCCATGGCCGCCACCGCCAGGAGCGCGATGACGCCGATCACCGCGATGGCCAGCAGCAGGACCAGGGGCAATGCGAAGGAGGACATGGGACCAGCTCGATCTTCGGGGCCGCGCGGGCAGGGCGCCCCCGGGCCGGGAGCCCCTCATACGGCCGCGGACCTCCTTATTGAAGGCATTTCGCGCCTTCCCGCCCGCCGCGCAGGAAAACCGCCGGCACCGTGCAACACTTCCGGCCCGAAGTGCCACTCTTCACGGAGGCACCGTGGAACGCTGGTCCGTCAGCCTCAGCCCCGAGGAGCTGCTTCGCCATACCGGCTGGATGCGCCGGCTGGCCCGAAGCCTGGTCCGGGACTCCCAGGACGCCGACGACCTCGTGCAGGATGCATGGGTCGAGCTCTCGCGGCGGCCGGCTGCCCATCTCGGGTCGTTGCGGCCCTACCTGGCCGGCATCGTCCGGAACCTCGGACGGCGGAGAGGTCGACGCGAGGGAGCGCGCGCCCGAAGCGAGGAGCAGGCAGCCGGCGGTGAGTCGACGCCCTCCCCCGCGGAGCTGATGGAGCGGCTCGAGGTCCAGCGGGCGATGGTCGAGCTCCTGAGGGACATCCCCGAGCCGCAGCGGGACACGATCCTCTTGCACTACGTCGAGGGGCTGTCCTCCGCCCGGATCGCCCGGCGGCAAGGCGTGCCCGAAGGCACCGTCCGCTCGCGCCTCAAGCGGGGCCTCGACCGGCTGCGCGAGGAGCTCGACCGGAGGTTCGGCGGGGACGGCCGCTCCTGGTGCACGGTCCTCATCCCATTGGCCGCAGGTCGGGATCCCGCCGCGGCAGGGGGACTGGGGAGCGCCGTCTCGGCCCTGATCAGCGGAGTCATCGTCATGAGCACCAAGGCCATGCTGGGTCTGGGCGTCCTGATCCTGGGGGCCGTCGCGGTGGGGTGGATCATGTGGCCCGATTCACCGGGGCCCTCTCCCCGATCGGAGGCTGCCTCCGCCCCCGCTGCGGAATCGCCGGACCCGGTGCCCGATGGAATCCCGGTTCCCGCGGAGGCCGACCCGGGGATGTCCGGGGAGGAGCGAACGGCTGTCCCCGTTGCCGCAACGGAGCGATCGGGCGCCCTGTTCCATGGAAGGGTCGAAGCGCCCGACGGAAGCCCCATCGCCAACGCCTCCCTGAAGCTGTTCAGGAGTGGGGAGAACTGGCAGGAGCAGGAGCCCCTCGCGGAGTCATCGAGCGATTCGGAGGGGCGGTTCCAGATCGAGGTGATCCCGCCGCCCGATGATGCGATCGTGATCGCAGCCGAGGCGGTCGGGTTCCAGTCCACCTCCCGGGAGCTCGTCGCGTCCGAGCGAGTCATCGAGTTGACGCTCCCCTGGCTGGTGACGATCTCCGGTCGGATACGGGACGCCGAAACGGGCGAGCCGATACCCGAGGCGAGCATCACCCGGGGGCTGGAGGCCACCCTATCCGATGAGGATGGATACTACCGGATCCCGAACGCGAAGGACGGCTCCCTGGTCCTGATCCGTGCAAGAGCGGCCGGGTATGCGCACAGGACCGCGAGCTTGATGATCCGCGGACCCGACGAGGTGGAGCTCGATCTCCTCCTCGAGCGCGGGGCGCCTGTCGTGGTGCAGGTCGTCGATCGCGACAGCGGCGAACCCGTTCCGGGAGCGGAAATCCGCAATCGCGGCTTCGAGACCGAGCCCTTCGGCGTGAGCGATGAGCAAGGCCGTTTCCTCCTCCACGTCGTCGATGGGATGGACCTCAAGTGACGGCAGAGGGATACTGCCCGTTCTCGTGGTGGTGGGAGGTCAAGACCTCCGATTCGGCGCTCGGGCCCCGCATCCCGCTCGTGAGGGTCGCCTGGATCGAGGGGAGGGTCGTCGATCCGGAGGGCGCTCCGCTCGCCGGGATCCACGTGCGCCCGCGAAACGAGGAGCATCCATTCGGAGACGTGGACCTGGAGTCGGCCGAGATGGAAGCCCTCCATCTGCCGGGGTTCTCCAGCTACGAGGTCCCGAAACCGGAGGGGCCGACCGACGCCCTGGGGCAGTTCCTCCTGGCCGTTGTCCCCACTGACTCGGCCTACTTCGTCATGGCCCACCACCCGGACCACGGTTCCGGGAAGGCGGGCCCCATCGTCCTCGAGTCGCCCTCGAGTCGCACCTGGGTGGAGGTCGTCCTCGAGAGGGGCGCGACGATCCGGGGGCGTGTGATCCGCAACGGCGAGCCCTGGCTGGGGCTGGGGTATGTCGAGTGGGAGGATGCCTCCGGAGAGGTTCAAGGAATGACATGGACGAAGGAGGACGGCACCTACGAGCTCTTGAACGTTCGGGCCGGCGATGTCGGTGTCTTCGTACGGGACTTCTCAACGGGCGAGTCCCTCCAGGAGGCCAGCCTGGTCGTCGAGGCAGGCAAGGTCTACGAGCAGGACTTCGCATGGGAGGAGGAGCTGGCGGAGATCTCGGGCCGAGTGACGACGGAGTCCGGAAGGCCGGCCGGGGAGATCGAGGTCTGCGCATGGATTCCCCGTCCCGGCGAGGGCGACGAGACCTTCGAGGCCGAGTCCGGGGAGGATGGCCTCTACTCCCTACACGTGCCTCCTGGCCGCGCATACCAGGTGCTGGCCCAGCGGGACCTCGTTCGCCGTGTGAAGCCCGACGTCGTCCCGGGATCGACCGACGTGGACTTCGTCCTCCCCGATGTCGGGGGGCTCCGTCTGAAGTTGGTGGATGCGATCTCCGGGCAACCCGTTCGGGCCAGACGCCTCCTGTCCCTGGCACTCGCCTGGAGACTGAGCGGCACGGAGGACTTCCGCCGGATTCGCGCAGAGGTGGATGCCGATGGCATCATCGAGCTGGAGTCCTCTGTCGGCAGCATCGACCTCAGCATCCACCTCGCAGATGAAGGCTATGCGCCGGAGATGGTCCTGGGAATCCCAGTGACCGAGAGCCCCGACTCGGATGCCCTGATCGTCGAGCTGGATCGCGGAGTCAGGGCGAAGATCGAGCTCCGCGGGGAGGCGGGGCTCGGATCCGAGGACCTGGCGGGGCACCTGCTGTTCCTGCTGGAGGACTCGCAGCTCGCGTCGGTGAGCGGCCCGTACCCGACACACGACTCTCCGCAGAATCAACGTATCAACGGGCTCTACATGTGGTTGGAGAATCCGGTGCTCCTAAACCAGATGCTCAGGGTCGACGAGATGGGCTTCGCGCTCGTCGATGGCCTGGAACCTGGGCAGTACAGCATCCGGTCCTTCCCGGACGACTTCGCCTTCGAGCCCGAGTCCTTCGAGGTCACCGGGCAGGACGAAGCTGCCGTCGTCATCCGCTGGAAGCGACGCTAGCCCCCCTCAGCGCCCCTCCTCCCGCAGCCTCCGCAGCCGCTCCCGATACCGCTCGTAGAGCTCGGTCTGGCGGGTCTTCAAGGAGGTCGAACGCCCCTCGATGAACACGTGGGTGACCTGGGAGCCGATCTCGAGGAGATCCCCGGTGGTCACGATTGCGTCGGCCAGCTTGCCGGGGGAGAGGCTGCCCACCTGCTCGTCGATGCCCAGGACGCGCGCCGGATACAGGGTGATGGCCCGCACCGCCTCCTCGTGGGGCAGGCCGAAGGCGGCCGCCATGGCGGCCTGGAAGGACAGGCCGCTGGGGTGGCCCCAGCCACCGGTGGAGATCGCGAAGGGCACGCCCGCGCGGTGCAGGACGGCGGCGTTGGCATAGGCGCACTCGTAGGGATCGAACTCCGAGCCCGGCAGGCTCAGGACCGGGCCCACCACCACGGGCAGGCCCTCGCGGGCGAGCGCGTCGACCACCTTCCAGGCCTCGCGCGCGCCGACCAGCACGGCGTCGAGCTCCTCCTCCCGGGCGAATCGAAGGGCCTGCAGGATGGTCGCGGCGTCGTCCGCGCGCAGGGCCACGCGCTTCTCGCGAGCGAGGTAGGGCTGCAGCGCCGCCAGCCGCTGGTCGTGCGCGGGCGCCGGGGCGCCCTGCTCGGCGGCCTCGCGCTGCAGGCGACCCCACTCGCGCGCCCGGGCCAGCAGGGCGCGCAGCTCCCCGACCTCATCGGGCTCATCGGGCTCCTCCTCCGGCTCGACGGCGCGCGGGAAGCGTATCTGCAGCATGTCGCGATCGACGAAGACCAGCTCCTCCCAGGTCTGACCCGCGAGGCGCAGGATCGCGGACTGGCCCATCACCGGACCGCCGCCCATGGGCGCCGACTGGGCGCGGGTGACGCCCCCCTGGCGGGTCACTGCGATGTGGGCCGACTCGGCGTTGAGCGAGCTCCCCACCCGCAGATCGGGCTGGTTGCCGCCGGTCTCGGCCAGATCGCTGGGCCCCGGCACCCCGCCGACCTCCGACAGGCCCAGCGCGGTGCCGATCGCGATCAGCCCCGGCCAGACGTGCTGGCCGTGGACGTCGTGCAGGAGCGCCTGGGCCGGGATCTCGACGCCCGCTCCCGCGGCCAGGATGCGCCCGTCCTGCACCAGGAGCGTGCCGCCCTCGATCGCCGGCCCGGTCACCGGGTGCAGGGTTCCGCCCACCAGGGCGATGGTCTCGCCGCCGTCGGGATCCCAGGCCACCTCGCGGGGCGCCTCGGAGAGCTCGGTCACCGGCGGGGGATCGGCGTCCAGGCCGAAGGCGTCGCGGCGGGTGAACTGCACCTCGCCGTCGACCAGGGTCCACTCCACCCGCGACAGCGAGGAGAGGGGCGGGCCGGAGTGCAGCACCAGATCGGCGTCCTTGCCCACCTCGATCGATCCCACCCGGTGGTCGATGCCCAGGAGGATGGCGGGGTTGAGGGTGCACAGGCGCAGGGCCGCCTCGGGGTCCATGCCCGCGTGGCGGACGGACTTGGCCGCCTCGGCGAAGAGCCGGCGGACGATCTCGCTGGAGTCCGACTTGACCGCGGCCACCACCCCGGCCTCGTCCAGCAGGCCGGCGTTGTGCGGGATCGCGTCCCAGGCCTCCATCTTGTACCCCCACAGGTCGGCGAAGGTGGCGCAGCCGGCCCCGTGGGCGGCGACCTCGGCGGCCACCTTGTAGGCCTCCAGGCCGTGGTGGAGGGCCTTGACGCGGAAGCCGAAGTGCTCGGCCGCGCGCATCAGCATGAGGATCTCGTCCGCCCGGTAGCAGTGGGGATGCGCGTCGATCTCGCCCTCGAGCACGCCCACCAGGACCTCCAGCCGCAGGTCCCGGCGCGGGGGCGGAGGATCCTCGCCGGCGGACTGGGCGGCGTGGTAGGCGGCCCACTCGGCGCGGTACTCGCTCGCGCGCTCGAAGGCCCGGTAGAAGACCGCCTCGACGCCCATGCGCGAGGCGGGGAAGCGCTCGTCGCCGCGCTGCGCGCCGGAGCGCTTGGGGTTCTCGCCCAGGGCCATCTTGAGGGTCTGCGGGGCGCCCTCGAAGCGCAGCTCCTCGGGTCCCACCTCCCAGCGCAGCTTGACGATCTCGCAGCGGCCGCCGATGGCGTTGGCCGAGCCGTGCATCAGGTGGGCGCTGGTGGTGCCGCCGGCCAGGGCGCGGAAGATGGCCACGTCGTCGGCCTCGAGCGAGTCGCCGACGTCCACCTCCGCGGTGATCGAGAGGGTGTCCTCGTTGATCCCCCCCTCGATCCCCAGGTGGGTGTGGGGATCGATCGCCCCCGGAGTCAGGTGCCCCCCCTCCCCGTCGAGCGCGACCAGGTCGGCGGGCGGCTCCACCTCGCCCAGGGCGGCGATCTTGCCGTCCAGCACCAGGACGTCGCCGCGCAGCGGCCCCGAGCCCGGAGTGGCGGGGTGGATGACGACGTCGCGGATGACGCAGCTCCCCCCGGTGCGGAGGGTTGGCCGGCGCAGCTCGTCGGTCTCGATGGGATGGTCGGCGAGGGCCGCCGGGCTCCGGTCGTCGGGCTCGTCCTCGAGCTCCGCGGTCTCCTCGGCCTCCGCCTCCGGCTCCTCCCCGGCCTCGACCTCGTCGGCGAAGCCGTCGACGATCATCCAGGCCACCCGCGCCTCCTCCTGGGTCAGCGGGTTGGCCGTCCAGAGGGCGAAGGTCGCGTCGCGGCCCGGCTCGATCGCGCCCAGGCGGTCGCCCGCGCCCAGGAGCTCGGCCGCCGCGGTGGTCAGTCCGCGCCGGGCGGCCTCCTCGGGGAGCCCGCTGGCGACCAGCGCGCGCACGCGCGCCAGGAGCTCGTGCGGCGATCCCTCGCCCGTCCCGAAGGCGAAGCGCACGCCGGCCTCTTCCAGGCGCAGGGCGCAGTCGCGCCCCTCCTCCCACCGACGGCGCTTCTCCTGGTGGACGCCGGGCGGTTCGCGGTAGCTCCAGGAATCGACCTCCTCGTCCCCGGCTCGCGGCTCCGGGGGCTCCTCTCCCCAGTCCAGGGTGAGCACCACGGGAACGTCGTCCTCCTTCAAGCGGTCGGCCACCTTCCAGGCCTCGCGCCCGCCGGTGACGACCACCTCGAAGCCCGCCTCCCGGGAGAGCTTCAGCCAGCGCTCGATGTCCCGGCTCGGGTCGGCGCGGCAGGCCAGCGCCCGCTCCCCTCGCAGGATGGGCACCCCCGCGTCGAGGTCCGCGTCCCACGGCGGCCGCACGCCGGGCCGCCCCTCGGCATGGCGCCGCAGGAGCTCGGCGTGTCGCCCCGCATCGAGCAGGAACTGGCGGAGCTGGGCCAGGTAGCCCATGAGGGTGCTGGGGTAGCCCGGCCCTCCGGCCCGGAGGGCGGCGTGGGCGAAGACCCGCGGCCGCATCACCAGCTCGCGCGCCGCCGCCTCGCGCAGGACGATCAGCGCGCTGGTCCCCGAGAGGAGCTCTCCGCCGGGCGCCGCCAGCAGGGCGCCGAAGCCCGAGCGGCGCCAGGCCTCCCCGTCCCCCTCCGGGAGCGCGAGCGCCTCGACCGCGGCGAAGGAGGGCTGGATCCCCTTGCGGTTGGCGCGCCGCGTGTCCACGCGGACGTCCGAGACCGTGCTCGGCGGCCGGTCCCGCTCCGCCATCGGCGCCGGCGTCTCGCAGGCGGCGCGCGAGAAGGCGTCGATGAAGGCCGGCAGGGCCACCAGGCCCTCGCCGTCGATGAGGCGCAGTCCCGGTGGCGTGGCCTCGCCGGCGGGGCGCATCTCGGCGATGCGACCCTCGCGCAGGATCAGCGTCATGCGGGGCGCGCCCTCCTCGAAGGAGAGCCGCAGGTTCTCGATGGCGCAGGGCCGCGGTCGATGCCGGGCCTGGAGCCGGGCCGGCGCGGGCGAGGCCAGGCAGACGGCGCCCAGGAGGACGAGGGCGGCCGCGAGGCGATCGCGGCGGAGTGAGTCGCAGTTCATGGAGAGTCCGGGATCTCGGGCCAGCGCGGCCGGGGGTGACGCGTCCCCCGGCCGCCCCGCATTGTGCCCGGATCCGAGCGGGCTTTCCCAGCGCCGAATCCCGGGTCGGGCGCTCTCCGGCTACGGACAGACCGTGAAGCCGACGGCGTCGGTCAGCCCGGTCGTGCTGGGGCTCGCGGGATCCCGGAACCAGCCCTGCATCCAGCCCTGGTAGCCGGTGCCGATCGAGGCGCAGATCCCGGCCGCGCTCAGGTCCAGGCTCAGGATGCCCGCGCAGGGCGGCGAGCCCGCGGAGCCCGAGGTCTGAGGCGCAGTGCGCTGGATGGGCGGACGGACGCACAGGAGTCCCCCCTGGAAGGGCAGGGCCTGGGGGCCGCTCGTGCCGTAGAACAGCATGCCCGGCTTGCCGGCCTCGACCTGGCTCGCGCTCACGGTGAAGCCGCTGGAGGCGGTGGCGCTGGGCACTCCGGAGAAGGCGATGGCCGGCGTGCAGCCCGAGGAGGTGGTCTTGGCCGTGCAGAAGACGTACGCGCTGGCGGCGCAGTCCTGGCGATCGCGGACGAAGACGTCCCAGAGGTTGTTGGTGTCGCCCGGGACCAGGTTGCCGGCCATGCTCGAGAAGGCGGCGTAGCGGCCGTCCGAGGACATCGAGGCCCGGACGCTGATGCCGTTGCCCTGATTCCCCAGCGAATCGACGCTCACGCGGGTGGTCTGACCCGTCTGCATGTCGTGCACGAACGAGTCGGACGCGCCGTTGGTGTCGCCCGCCACCAGGTTCGTGGCGAGACTCTCGAAACCGACGTAGCGGCCGTTCGGGGCGATCGAGGGGTTGCCGCTCCTCTCGTTCCCCTGATTCCCCGCCGAGTCCACGCTGGCGCGGGTCGTCTGGCCCGTCTGACGGTCGTGGACGAAGACGTCGTGCCAGCCATTGGTGTCCCCCACCACCAGGTTGGTGGCGAAGCTGCCGAAGGTCACCCACCGGCCGTCCGAGGTGATCGAGCCGAAGCCGCTGGTGTCATTCCCCTCGTTCCCCGCCGAGTCGACGCTCACCCGGGTCGTCTGTCCCGTAGCGCGGTCGTGCACGAACATGTCCGGCTTCCCGTTGATGTCTCCCCCCACCAGGTTGCTGGCCTGGCTGCCAAAGGCCACGAGGCGGCCATCGAGGCCGAGCGAGGGCGCGTAGCTGGAGTCGTTTCCCTCGTGGCCGGCCGAATCGATGCTCACGCGCGTGGTCTCACCCGTCTGTCGGTCGTGGACGAACACGTCGTCCCGGCCATTGGTGTCGCGGGGCACCAGGTTGCTGGCGTAGCCGGAGAAGGCCACGAACCGGCCGTCGCCCGATATCGAGGCCCAGCCGCTCGGGCCGTTCCCCTCGATCCCCGCCGAGTCCACGCTCACCCGGGTCGTCTGGCCGGTTTCGCGGTCGTGCACGAAGACGTCACAGGCCCCGTTCGCATCACCGGGCACCAGGTTGGTGGCCTCGCTGTTGAAGGCCACGTACCGGCCGTCCGAGGAGATCGAGGGGCCGTAGCTCCCGTAGTCCCCCTCCATCCCCGCGGAGTCGACGCTCACGCGCGACGTCTGAGCGGTCCAGCGATCCCGCACGAAGACGTCGTCGACTCCGTTGCCGTCGCCGGGCACCAGGTTCGGGGCCAGGCTGACGAACGCCACGAAGCGACCGTCCGCGGAGATCGAGGGACCGTAGCTGCTGCCGTTTCCCTGGGCCCCCGCCGAATCGACGCTCACGCGGGTGGTCGTGCCGCCCTGGGCGGCCGGCGCCGACCCGTGGAGCAGGCTGAAGAGGACCAGCGCCGCCAGTCCGACGCGCAGGGAGGTCTCGGCGAAGTGTCTTGCGGAATCCATGATCGCGCTCCTTGGGTCCAGTCTCGCTCATCGGCCCCGAATCGGGGCCCCTCGACCTCACGGAAGCGACGGCCTCGGGCCCGCGTTACGCGGGTCGCCGTCCTTTCCCTCCCCGGGGACCGGTGCATCCCGGAGGTCCCTTGTTCACAGGCGGTTACGGCGGCATGGGGGTGATCCGGCAGAAAATGCCCATCCCGCCGTCCCGCCGCGCCGCCGGACCGAGTTCAGGAGGCTGACCGACGGTCCGCGCGACGCGGTTCCACCGGGGCTCGCCCGGGGGCGTCGAGGGCCGCTTGCGGGGCGCGGGGGCGCGCCCGGGGTATCCCCAAGGAGAAGCCCGATGAAACCCGTTCGACTCCACCCTCTCTCCCTGCTCGCAGGGGTCCTCCTCACCGGCGCGGCCCTGATCCTCATGGGCATGCAGCAGATCACGAACACCCGTCTGATCATCACCGGCGAGCAGCAGGAGATCCTGAGCCACATGAGCATCCAGTACCTGGACGACGGCTTCGGGAACCAGCTCAAGACCATCCGCGTGAGCGGGGTCAACCTCCAGGTCGTGAACGGCTGGGGCACCACCACCACCGCCAACGGCCTGGGAAACGTGATCGTCGGCTACAACGAGGGGGGCCACTCCGGCGGCGACGACCGCACCGGCTCCCACTACCTCGTCGGCGGCCGGAGGAGCAACTACTCCTCCTACGGGGGGATCGTCACCGGCGAGGAGAACTCGGCCTCCGGCGAGTTCGCCTCCGTCACGGGCGGATTCAACAACTCCGCCACGGGGGACAACTCGGCGGTGATCTGCGGGTGGGACAACGAGGCCAGCGGCTTTGGGGCCTCGGTGATCGGGGGCTGCCTGAACCTGTCGTCCGGGCAGTACGGCTCGGTTACCGGCGGGAGCGAGAACAAGGCCAGCGCCTTCGCCGCCTGGGTTGGCGGCGGTCACACGAACGAGGCCGGCGCCGCCTCACCGGATGGGGACTACGCCTGCGTGAGCGGCGGCCTGGACAACGTCGCCTCGGGCCGGTACTCCTCGGTCTCGGGCGGCGAGAACAACCAGGCCACCGGCGACCACTCCACCGTGAGCGGCGGCGGGGGCACGCTCTCGGGCGACGGCAACGTCGCCTCGGGGGAGAGCTCGTGGGTCGGCGGCGGTCAGGCCAACGTGAGCTCCGGCGAGGCCGCCAGCGTCAGCGGCGGACACACCAACGAGGCCACCGTCTTCGCCTCCTCGGTGTCGGGCGGCACCGAGAACCACGCCACCGGCGACTCCGCCTCGGTCTGCGGCGGCCGCAACAACGTCGCCAGCGGCGGGGCTTCGTGCGTCAGCGGAGGTGGTGGTGAATGGCCCTCGGACGGGAACACCGCCAGCGGGCTCCACTCGACCGTCGGCGGCGGTAGCCAGAACGAGGCCAGCGGCGCGCAGGCGGCCGTGAACGGGGGCATCGTCGGGCTGGCCAGCGGCGCGAACTCGGCCGTCAACGGAGGCTCCGGAAACCAGGCCACCAACACCTACGCCTCGATACTGGGGGGCGCGGGCAACCGGGCCGGCGCGCTCTATGCGACCGTGAGCGGTGGCCGGGAGAACGTCGCCTCCTCCAGCTCGTCCACCGTGGGCGGCGGCAGGTTCAACACCGCCAGCGTCCCCTACGGCTCGGTCTTCGGGGGGATGTACAACACCGCCACCACCCAGGAGTACTCCACGGTGTCCGGCGGCTACAGCAACACCGCCTCGGGGAAATACTCCTCGGTGAGCGGCGGCAACACCCGCTCGGCCACCGGCTCCTACGACTGGGTCGCCGGCGCGCTCTGGCAGGATCAGTAGGCCCGAGGGGGTCGATCGGGGGCGGGGTGGGGGGAGGGGCCCCCCCCCCCCCCCCGCCGGGGGGCAGGGCGAGGGGGCCCCCCCCAGGGGGTAGGGGCCCCTCTGGCCCCCCCCCCGGGGGCCGCGGGCGGGCGGGGCCTCTCCCTCCCGCCCGGGGGGGGGGTTGGGGGGGGGGGGGGGGCCGGGGGCCCCACCCCGCCCCCGAGCCGTGGCTCAGGACGAGGGAGCCCCCACCAGGAGGTAGGAGCCGATCTGCCAGCGGCCCGGCTGGAGCTCCAGCTCGATGCGGAAGGGCCGCGCCGCGTCGAAGGTCGAGGGGAGGAACATGTGCTGGGCGCGGGTCTCCACGCGGATCTCGCCGCCCCCCTCCCTGGGCTGCACCAGCCGTCGGAGGGGCGGCGCGGGCGGCTCGGGAGCGTACTCCGGGTGGATGTAGTGAGATACCGCGGTCGGCGCGCCGGCGGTCGAGAGCGGCTCGTCCTTCAGCGCCCACCGCTCCTCGCGTCCGCTGACGCCCACCAGGCGGGCGATGGGGCCGCGATCGGCGCCGTTGAACCGCAGGACCAGCGTCTCGGGCTCGGAGATGGTGCGTGACTCCCACCAGGGGTAGTGCTCGTTCGGATCCAGTCCTTCCGCGTCCATCGGGACGTAGAGCCGCTGCTTGCGCTGCCAGAGGATCGCCGACAGGTCCAGATCGGGCCCCTCGGTGTGCGCGTTCAGGAAATCGACCAGCCCGGCGAGGTAGGCGAGGATGGGCGTGAACTGGTCGCCGTCGTAGTGAGCCTGGTAGTCGGCCACGTGGATTCGCTGGCCGGCGGCGCGCAGGGCCCTCGCCTCGCCGAAGTCGAGGTACGCGTCCTCGGTCTCCGCCTTCAGGGGGGGCCCGCCGAAGACGTCCCGAAGCTCCTCCCCCGGCACGCCCCCGCGGAGCTCGTAGCCCAGCCCCCTGGAGGCGTCCAGGCCGTCGATGGTCGCCTCGTAGCCCTCGCCCCGCAGGCGCACGTCCTTCGCCGGCGCGAGGCCGTAGGCTGCGAACAGGTCGGCGGCCGCCCGGCGGGCCCGCGCCATGTCGAAGACACCGGAGCTGGAGTTGCCGAAGAAGATCTGCGTCCGGGCCACCACGGCCGGGAAGGGGAGCTCCCCCTCCTCGCCCGCGGGCTGCGGCGCGAAGGAGCTCCCGTCGTACCACGCTGCCCAGCCCTGCTCGCCGCGGAGCTCCCGGATGATGGCCAGCACGCGGGCCTCCAGGTCCTCCGGCGCCGCGAGGGGCTTCGATTGACCGATGGCGGGCGCCTCCCGCGCCAGGCAGGCGGAGCCGCCGAAGGCCAGGGTGGCCGACAGGGCCGCGCGGTGCAGGCGGGCGCGCAGGCGCGGCGCGATCAGCCGCTGCAGCTCGGCCGGCTCCAGCCGGCTCGGATAGGCGGGGCGGTAGCTCGCCGGGATCGGGTCGACGGTCAGGCGCACCTTGCGTCTCTTCATCCGTTCAGCACCTCGTCGAAGAGGGACTCCACCGCCGAGAGGGCGTGGTGGTGGGGGTCGTACTGCCGGTCCAGGAAGGCGCGGCTCTTGCGCTTCCACAGCCGCGCGCCGATGCGATCGGCGGCCAGGGTGACCATCCGCTCGTGGGCGCACAGCAGGGCGTCGATCCCGTTCATGCGGCCCGTGAGCCGCAGGTTCAGGCAGGCGCAGGCCGAGCCGCAGCGCCGCTGGATGCCGCACTCCCCGCACTCGCTCGGTCGGCCGCCGCCGTAGCGAGCGAGCACCGCCTCCAGCGCCTTGCGGTCGATCCCCCGATCGACGTGCCCGATGCGCAGCTCCTCCGACTCGAGGAACTCGATGCAGGGATAGATGTACCCCTGCGGATCCACGGCGATCTGGCGCACGCCGGCGGCGCAGGCATCGCGGCTGGCCGACTCGCCGCGGGTGTGGAGCGCGATCTTGCCGTCGAAGGGCGAGAGGTGGAAGTCGACCCCCCGCTCGGTCCAGCGCGCGTACCGCCGAGCCAGGGCCCGGTAGCCGGCGGCCAGCGCGGCCAGCGAGCCCTCGTCCCAGTCCGCCCCGAAGTCGAGGGTGGAGAGCAGGATCCGGCTGCCCCGCTCGAAGAGCCAGTCCACGGATCGGGCCAGCTCCGGGGCGCTCTCGGGGCGGATCACCTGGTAGGTGCAGAAGGGGGTTCGCGTCGCGCTCAGGATCGAGAGGGCCCGCTCGCTCAGGTGGGAGGTGGGCCCGCCCGCCCCCGTGCGGCGCCCGCGGTCCTGGACCCGGGGGCCGCCGTCGGCCGACAGCGAGACGAAGAGGGCGTGTCGGCGCGCGAAGCGGCAGAAGTCCTCGTCCAAGAGGGCGCCGTTGGTGGAGAGCTTGGAGGTGATCAACGCCCCGCGCCGGGCCGCCACGCGGGAGAGGCGCGGGAGCGTCGCCTCGATGGTCTCGCGCTCCAGCAAGGGCTCCCCGCCGAACCAGGTCACCGCCACGTGGGCGTGGCCCTCGTCGAGCAGGCGCAGCACCGCCCGCTCGGCCACCTCCGGCGCCATGCCCGGCCCCGACCGGTGGGTCTGGTAGCAGTAGGAGCAGGCGAAGTTGCAGCTTCGTGTGAGCTGGAGGATGAGCTGCATGGCCGCGAGCGAGGGTACCGGACGAGCGGCGCCCTCTCCGGGAAGAACGGACCGGATGCCGCGCGGATTGGGAGAATCCGCGCTTTCTCCTCTCCCCTGCCCGCCGGAGCGGGGGCGGGCTACCGCAGGTCCGCCAGGAGCGCCGCCAGGAAGTCCCAGACCCGGCCGATGGAGCCGACGTGCACCCGCTCGTCGGGGCAGTGCGGATCGCGGATGTCCGGCCCGATCGAGATCATGTCCATGCCCGGGTTCCGGTCGGCGATGAGGCCGCACTCCAGCCCGGCGTGGATCACCTCCACGACCGGCTTCTTGCCGTACATCCGCTCGTACAGCGCCAGGCTCCGCGCCAGGAGGGGGGAGTCCATGTTCGGGGTCCAGGGCGGGTAGCCCTCGCTCCGGTGGCCCTCCCCGCCGGCCAGCCGGGCCACGCCCTCGATCCGGTCGGACAGGGCGTGGAGCTCGCTGACCACCGAGCTGCGCTGGCTGGTGAGGATCTCGATCGCGTCCTCGACCAGATCGACGCGGGCGAGGTTGTCGGAGGTCTGGACCAGGCCCTCGATCTCCGAGCTCATCGCCTCGACCCCGTGGGGCATCGCCAGCATGAGGTCGATCGCCTTGCCGGTGGAGGCCGCATCGAGCGCCCGGGTCGGCGCCCCCTCGCTCGAACGCTCCAGGCTCACCGCCAGCTCCGGATCGGTGGTCTGGAACTCGCCGGCGCAGATCCGGCCGCACTCCGCCGCGATCGCGCGCGCCGGCTCGACGGCGGCCTCGGGCAGGAGCAGCAGGGCCCGGGCGTCGCGCGGGATGGCGTTGTGCGCGCTGCCGCCGGTGAGCTCGGCGATGCGCAGGTCGATCCCGCCCTGGCCCAGCGCGCGGAGGGTCCGGCCCAGGACCCGGATGGCGTTGGCGCGGCCCAGGGCGATGTCGATGCCCGAGTGGCCGCCCTTCATGCCGCCGGCCGAGAGCTCGCAGGCCGTCCAGCCCGCCGGCGGGGCCTCGCGCTCCACCGGCACCCTGGAGCTGCTGTCCACGCCGCCGGCGCAGCCCACGGTGAAGACCCCCTCGTCCTCCGAGTCGATGTTGACCAGGAGCTTGCCGGCGATGAAGCCCGGCTCGAGCGAGATGGCCCCGGTCAGGCCGGTCTCCTCGTCCACGGTGAACAGCAGCTCCAGCGGCGGATGGGGACTCTCGCGGTCCAGGGCGGCCACCATGGCCATGGCGATGGCGATGCCGTTGTCGGCCCCCAGGGTGGTGCGGTCGGCCCTCAGCCACTCGCCGTCGTACACCAGCCGGATCGGGTCGGTGGAGAAGTCGTGCTCGGAGTCCGGCGTCTTCTCGCAGACCATGTCCATGTGCCCCTGGAGCACGACCGTCGGCGAGCCCTCGTAGCCCGGCGAGCCGGGGACCCGGATGAGCGTGTTCCTCACCCGGTCCACCTGGACCTCGAAGCCCTGCTCCCTGGCCCAGGCGGCCAGCCACTCGGCGATGCGCTCCTCGTCCTTGGATCCGCGCGGGATGGCGCTGATCTGCTCGAAGCAGCTCAGGATCTCGCGGGTCTTGGCGTGCTCGATGTCGTTCATGGGCGGCTCCTCGATCCTCCTGGATCGTTCGCATCCGGCGGTCCGTCGACGCGGACTCCAACACGATAGCCCCTGTCGGCTCCCGCCGCTCGCGGAACCCCGCGCGATCCGCGCATCGAGGCCCTCTCAGGCCAGGATCGGGCCGTCCGCGAGCCCGATCATCGGACACTCGAGCTCGTCCCTGCTGCCGGAGCGCAGGCCCCGCATCCACCTCAGCATGAGCGGGGTGTCCAGCTCCAGGCGGCCGTCCTCGCGGAGGACGCCGACCCGGTTGTTCGGGTGGGCCTGGGCCACGCTGCACTTGTTGAGCGAGCCGTCGGCGCGGACGATGAAGGAGTTGGCCCAGCCGGCGTAGCACGCCTGGAGCTTCTCCTCCTGCGCCCCGGCCGCCTGCTCGCGCAGGTTCGCCTCGACCGGGGCGGCCGAGGGCCCCTCGAGCACCGGCAGCTCGGCGTCGCCGGAGCCCCCCAGGCGGGCCAGCCTCCGCACCGCGAGGCGAAAGCGCGGATCCCCGCCGAAGGTCTCGCGGCAGGTGGCGATGAAGCCGGGCATGTCCTCGCGGTTCTCCTCGTCCAGGTGCAGCCGCAGCACGACCTCGAAGTCGCCGGCGACGTCGCGCAGGGCCTCGACGTTGCGCCAGATCCGCTCGAAGGTGCCGCCGCCGTCCGGCCGGACGCGGCGGGCGTCGTGCCGGGGTCGGGGACCGTCGAAGGTGACGTACCAGGAGCTCACGCCCAGACCCAGCAGGCCCTCGAAGATCTCCCGGGAGAGCAGGTACCCGTTGGTGGTCATGTCGGAGCTGAAGTCGACGCGCGGATGCCGCCCGAGGAGGTCCCGGGCGTGGGCGAGGACGTCCTCGACCAGGTCCCGCGCGAGGAGCGGCTCGCCGCCGAACCAGGAGAGGGTCAGCGCCCGGAGATCCGGCGCGCGCCGCTCCAGCAGGCGCTTCACGCCCGCCACCACCTCCGGGGCCATGCGGCCGCCGCCGAAGTCCTCGAAGCAGTAGGTGCAGCGGAGGTTGCAGGCCTCGGTGGGCAGCAGGATCAGGTACAGGCGATCACTCGCCAGGCACGTCGGCAGCTCCCTGTCGGTCGGGACCATCGCGAGGGCGCTTTCGCGGGGGGACCTTCGCCGTGTCACGCGAGGCGGGGGCGGCTCCGCCTCGGAGCCACCCCGATCACCCCCCGGAAGGCGCCGTCCGGGTTACGAGCCCCCTGAACCGGGGGTATCGGGCGGGTAGATCTCGAGATCGTCCAACTTGGCCCCCGCCGTGCCGCACACGTTCACGGGCGGTCCAGGTTTGGGGCGAGGTCCGCAGCTGGCCTCGCGCATCGGCTGGGGATCGAAGGCGACCGGTAGGTCCTTCTGACCTTCGAGCTTCGAGATCAGCTCCGCCGCCAGAGCCTCGTTCACGATGACGAGGCGGCCGTCCTCGTCGAAGTTGACCGTCTCGGCATCCCACGCTTCGTTGCCATTGCCTGATGATGTCATGGCTCTCGCCTCCCTCCATCGGCCCTGGGGCCGGCGGGTCAGGGTACTCGTTGCCGGCGCCCGATTCACCTCCAACCGCCCACGGCGACGAAGGCGGCCCAGAAGGAGGGATGGGTGCTCTGGCCACGCTCCCTCCGCTCCTCGCGCGTGGCGAGACTCGCCGCGCGCACGGCCTCCGGAATGCTCTCCCCGCGACCGCGCCACGAGGAGTGGAAGTGCTTCATCCACTGCTCCGCGGCCCGGTCGTCGACCTTCCAGAGGCTCATGATCACGGTCTCGACGCCGGCCAGCTCGAAGGCCCGCCGCAGGCCGAAGACCCCCTCTCCGGCCTGGACCTGCCCGAGCCCCGTATCGCAGGCCGAGAGCACCGCCAGCTCAACCCGGGAGAGGTCCAGCATGACGATCTCCTCCGCGGTCAGGATCCCGTCCTCCTCGCCGGGCCTCGCCTCCGAGCGGCGGTTGGCTCCCGCGAGGGCGAGTCCCGAGCACAGGAGGGGGTGATCGTCCGGGCCGGGCAGGGGCAGCTCCGCCCGCGGCTCGAGCACGTCGACCAGAGGCTCGCCCTTCGGGAGCTTCGGGCTCGCCCCGCCGCGGGTGCTCGCGACCTCCACCGGCTTGCGCTCCGCCCCCAGGAAGAAGCCGTGGGTGGCCAGATGCAGCACGCGGCGCCGGGGAGCCTCCTTCTTGAAGGCGGCCTCCGTGGCCCGCTCTCTCAGGAGCAGGAGGGCCGTCCCGTCCTCCTCGGCTCCCGCCTCCCACTGGCCGGCGATGTAGCGGGCCTCGTCCGCCGAGCCCGGCAGATCCTCGAAGGAGAGGGATCGAAAGGAACGCGCCAGGGGGGGAATCCTCTCCCCGGACTCCGGCGCCTCGGCTGGCGCCAGGTCGCCGAAGGCCGCTCCACCCAGGGCCAGCAGCCCGGCGCCTCGCTCCAGGCCCGAGCGGTCCTCGAGGAGACCGCGCTCGGCTGCGGATCGCCGCTGCGGAGCACCGAAGCCGCGTAGGAGTCCACCTTGGTCGGTTCCTCGGGCGACAGGTGCCGGCCGAAGTGGAAGATGGAGACCAGGGCGCTGCGGGCGGGCAGGGCGGCGGCGATCTCCTCCAGGCTCGGCTCGGAGCGCTCGCCCATCCCCCGGAGCTCGTGGCTCTCCTCCGCGAAGTCGCGCTCCGCGCGGACCTTCCTCTGGTTGACCTCCTCCAGATCGTGCATCCACGCGCCGGTGCTCGCCGAGCCGGGACCCCGGACCAGCAGATCGGAGAGCTCGGCCGCCGTCGAGCGCAGCTTCCCCGCGGAGCGGGTCAGCCCGGGCTCCACCGCCCGGCACATGGCCTGCTGCCGGGTCGCCATCTCCTCGAGGATCAGGGCCCTCGAGCCGATCGCCTCGCGGAGCACCGCCGCGGTGGATTCCGGGCCGGAGAGGCCCCCCCCAGGATCAGCGAGAACGCGAAGTCCAGACCCGACGTCCGGCCCTCCGCGTAGCGGAGCGCCCGCTGGCGGATGGTCCGGGTGCTGGTGAGGCGCAGGTGGTCCCGCGCCACGCGCTCGGCCAGCAGGGCCTGATCCAGCGCCGCCTCGTGCTGGCCGTCGGCGTACAGGGCCATCGAGAGGCCCACGCGGGCCTCCGCCAGGATGGGGTTCTGCTCGGAGTCTCCGCCCCGCCCGAAGCGTTCGATGGACTCCTCGATCAGCTCGCACGCCCGCTCGTACTCCCCGCGGTCGTGCGCGAGGACCCCCATGTTGTAGACGAGAATACCGAAGTCGACGCTGGCGGGCCCGGCCCCGCGCTCCAGAGCCGCTCGGGCCCTTTCGTACTGGCCCTCCGCCCCGTCGAGATCGCCGGTCTCGTGCAGCAGCGCGCCATACTGGAAGGCGCATTGCGCGACGAGAGCATCGTCCGCCTGCCCGCTGTCGACGAACTCGAGGGCGCGCTCGTAGTGGCGCCGAGCGTCGGCGTACTCCCCGCGGTGCCTGCGGAGGATGCCGAGCCAGATCGAGCAGTCCGCGACCCTGGAGTCGTGGTCGCCGAAGGCAGCGCGCAGGATGCCCAGGGCGCGCTCGTAGCCTTTCAGGGCGGCCTCGCCGGCCCCCATGGCGAAGTCCAGGCCGGCGAGATCCGTGAGCGAGTCCGCCACGTGGGTGTGGTCCGGTCCGAAGGCCTTCTCGAAGATGACCAGGACCCTCTCAAGGTGGGGGCGCACGTCCGCGAAGTCGCCGGTCGTGTGGGCGAGCTTGCCCAGGAAGCGGTGCACGGACCCCAGGCGGGGGTGGTCGGAACGCAGCCTCGCCTCCAGGATCTCGAGCGCCCCGGTGAAATGCGAGATCGCGGGCTCGTACTTTTCCCGCCCGTAGTGCACGTGGCCCAGGAAGATCATCCTCTGGGCCACATCCAGATGGTCTGCCTCCAGGCTCTCCTCCTGGATGCTCCGAGCGCGATCCAGGAGCTCGATGGACTCCTCGGTGGAGTCGGCGTAGCCCAGCCCGGCCCAGGTCATCATGCTCCGGGCCACGGCCGGGTGCCGCTCGCCCAGCGAGGTCTCGCGCATCTCCCAGGCGCGGAGGAGGAGATCCTCCGCCTGCCCGTAGTTCCTGAGCTTGTAGTGCAGCATGCCGAGCTGGTGGATCGCCTCGGCCAGCTCGGGATCGCTCTCGCCGAGGAGGCTCTCCTTGATGTGCACCGCGCCCTGGCCCAGCTCGAGGGCCTCGGGATCCCGGGTCTTCGCCCCGCGCCGCATGGCCTCGGCCGTCCTCTGCATGGCCTCGGCCGCCTGCAGACTCTCCTCGCCGAAGGCCTCGCGAGCCCGCCCGAGCAGGTCGCGGCCATCCGACTCGGCCGCGGTGTAGCGCGCGTCCAGGATGAGCTCCTCGACGCCCGCGAGCTCCGCCGCGAAAGCCGGCCCATCCAGGGGCGAACTCGTGACAGGAGCGCGCTCCTCCTCCGCCGGACCACAGCCGAGGGTCCAGC
The DNA here is from genome assembly GCA_964615935.1 of uncultured Planctomycetaceae bacterium. Taxonomy (GTDB): domain Bacteria; phylum Planctomycetota; class UBA1135; order UBA1135; genus CAZTTG01. The sequence goes on from CAZTTG010000019.1 coordinate 38,335, forward strand.
CGAGCACGGTCAGGACGAGCAGAGCCCGCCACGGATGTGTGGAGGGAAACCGCATGCCGGGACCCGCGCTCGCCCCAGATCCTCGTAGGCCGAGCGGACGGATCAGTCTACCCCCGCCTTCCCGGCGGATCGGGCGAACCGGGGTCTCGGATGTGGGACGGCCCGAATTCGCCTATCTCCAGGCGGATTCGAGCTCGTGGATCTTCATGGATTCGACCCGCGATCGGCCGCCGCGAGAGATGAGCTCGATGCCCTCGCGGCCCTCGGGCGGGATCAGGCCCACCGGCATGTAGAGCCTCCCGCGGTCGCCGAAGATCTCGATGGAGGTGCGGTCCACCAGGATCTCCAGCTCGATCGCGCCGCCCCGGGGCCGCAGCGGGCCGCGGTGGCCCGCGCACTCGAGCTCCGATGCCTCGACGCGATAGACGATCGGAACGCCGCCGATCGAGAGCTCCAGCTCGGTCGCCTCCTGGATGCTCCAGCGCGCTTCGAGGTGGAGGAGGCCACTCTCGATGCCGGGCAGCGGCTCTCCATCGCCGGTCACATCGAGCCCGTCGAATGCGTGGGTTCGCCCATGGAGGAGGGCGATCTCCTCCACCGGCTCGGCGCACATGCGGATCCCGTCCTCGGTGGTCCGCAGGCCGAGCTCCACGGGGAAGTCCATCATCTGGTTGAAGGGCATGTCGGGGTGCCCGATCCGCCCCCAGGCGATCTGGATCCGCCGCCCGTCGGCCGCGGGGACGCCGTTGAAGGTCTGCGAGGCGTAGAAGCAGTTCCCGTGCTGGAAGCGGTGCTTGCCCGACTCGGGGGTGAAGGTCGCCCCGTCGAAGGCCCCGATGGAGTAGGCGCCGTCGGCCGCGTAGACCACCCACTTGCGGCGCTCCGCGTCGCCGTCGACCGCGAGCTCGAAGATCTCCGGGCACTCGTAGTAGCCGTCGATCCGGCTCTGGAAGGTCCACTCCTTCAGGTCGCTCGAGGTGTGGAAGGCGATGCCCCGCGAGTCCCCGCGCTCGTCGTAGACCGCCATGACCCAGTGCCCGCCCGGCTCGTAGCGGATGACCTTGGGGTCCCGGCCGGCGTGGCGCACCACCGGGTTGCCGGGGAAGTCGACGAAGGTCCGGCCGCGGTCCCGGCTGTAGGCGATCGACTCCCCGCGGCCGGTGCTGGTGTAGAAGGCGACGATGACCTCCTCCTCGCCCTCCTGGAATCCGGCGGTGTTCTCCCGGTCCACCACGGCGCTGCCGGAGAAGCACCAGTCGCCGAAGCGATGGGGGTAGAGGGCGATGGGCAGCTCCTCCCAGTGCACCAGGTCGCGGCTCACGGCGTGGCCCCAGTGCATGTTGCCCCAGCTCCAGCCGTAGGGGTTGTGCTGGTAGTAGAGGTGGTACTCGCCGTCGTGAAAGACCAGGCCGTTGGGATCGTTGTTCCAGCCGCGCCGGGAGGAGAAGTGGAACTGCGGTCGGTACCTCTCCCGGTAGAGCCGGTCGGCGCCGGGGACCTCGTCGGCCTGCTCGATGGCCTCCAGGGCCCGGGAGTCCGGCGGCAGGAGGTCCACGGCGACCCGCAGGCGCTGGCCGGCGAAGGCGGAGAGGTCGCAGAAGACCCGGAAGTCGACCGCGTCGGGCTCGGCCAGCTCGATCTCGAATTCGCGGACCGTCTCCGCGCCGCGGAGCAGGCGCATGCGCTGCTTGGGCGCGCCGGTCCGCACCGGCAGGTGCAGGTAGCGCCTCTCGACCAGGAGGTCGCGGAAGGCCGGCTTCGCCTGGCGCTCGACGTCGCTCAGGACGATGTGGTCGACGTTGATGTGACCCCAGCCGCCGGTCTGCCGATCGACGATCCGGATGATGGCGCTCCGGCCGGCCAGCTCGTCCACCTCCCAGCTGTGCCAGTCGAGGTGCTCCGAGCCGCCCGGCCGGTCGTTGGGCCCGGTGGCGGTGCGTACCACCCGGCCGTCGACGATCAGCTCGATGCAGGCCCTGTCCGGATGCTGGCCGCCGCCCAGGAGGAAGCTGAGGTAGCCGCGCTCGATCGCGAAGGGCGGGGAGGTGAGCACCCCCTGGCTGTCGTCCCCTCCCCGAAAGCTGTTGACCAACCGCTGGCCGAGGTAGCCGGTCACGCGCATCTGGTTCGGGAGGGTCCCGCGCGCCGGACCCGATCCGAAGGCCTCTCCCTCGGCGGTCCAGTCGCCGTAGGTCTTCCCCTCGAAGTCGGCGATCAGGATGTCGGCCCGCGGCTCCTGGGCCTGGACCGAGATCGCCCCGAGGGCCAGACCGATCAGGAGGCCCGTCCACCGCCGGGGCGCGACCCTCATCGCCGGCGCCCCTCGTCGTCCAGCTCGATCACCGTGATCGTGTGCGGCGCGTCGTACTGGTTGCCTCCGAAGGGGAGGTCGATGTTGGCGACGTAGAGCCGGTTGCCCCGCAGGCAGACCTCCGAGGGGCGGTCGAGCTCGCCGCCCTCGCCGTCGGTGTTCCCGTTCCGGAGCAGGGTGGTGACCTCGCCGGTCCGGCCGTCGACCCGGTGCACCGCGTTCCCGACGAAGTCCGCCACGAAGATGTCGCCGGTCACCGGGTGGAACTTGATCCCGTCGGTGCTCAGCATCCCCCGCCCCTCGGCGAACACGGTCTGCGAGGCCACTCCGCCGCGCTCGTCGAAGCTCACCTTCAGGATCTGGGCATCGCCGAAGTTGCAGTAGTAGAGGTCGCCCGCCGCGTCGAAGCCCATCCCGTTGGCGCCCACTCGCCACTCGCTGCTATGGGTCTCGATGGTGGTGATCAGGTGCGGGTCGGCGCCGTCGGGCTCGAGCGCGATGGGCGCCGCCCCCTCCAGCTCGGAGAGGGCGAAGCGGTAGACCCCGCTGACCAGCGGGGTGGCCTCGGGGCGCATCTTGGTCTCGGTGACGTAGACGTGCTCACCCTGGCAGCAGACCGCGTTCGACTGCACGAAACCGGTGACGAGCACCTCGCATCCGATGGCGTGGCCTTCGCGCATCCGGACCCGCAGCAGCCGGGAGCTCGGCCTCTCCGCGAAGTCGGACTGGTTGTCGGCCACGTACAGGTGCCCGTCTTCTCCGACCGCGACGCCCAGCGGCCCGACGCGGCCTGTCTGCGGATGGACCGGCAGGTCGATGACCACGGAGACACGATCTTGCCCGTCGATCCGCAGGATCCGCGCCGGGTGGCTCGGGTCGTTGAAGTTGGGGCAGGAGAGGATGATGTCGCCCGAGGCGTCCAGGGCCATGCCGTCGGGCGTGTTGTGCTCCACCGGGAGCTCGATGACGGACACGCTCGCCCCGTGTTCAGGGGCGGCGCAGGCCGCGGCCAGGAGGGCGAGGGGCAGGATCAGGGGGCAGGCTCTGGAGACGTTCACGGCTCTGGACTCCGGGGTCGTGGTTTGGAGCTGGGGTGGATGGCGGGGCTCACCTGCGCGCCCACAGTCGCCCCTCGTCCAGCATGGCCAGGTAGCTGTCGAGCGGGATGTAGTTGGCCACGCTGTTGCCGGTGCCCAGGCAGTAGCCGCCGCCCGGCTGGCAGATATCGAGGGTGTCGCGCACTCTCGAGCGGATGGCCTCCTCGTCGGCGCGGCACAGGAAGTCGACGTCGATCCCGCCCAGCAGCGCGATCCGCTGCCCCTGGCCGGCCTTCAGGTCGCGCACGTCCTCTATGGTGTCCTCGAAGCTGTGCCGGGCGTCGATCTTCACGACCTCGATCAGGTCCTCCATGATCAGCTCGATGTTCCCGCAGCAGTGCAGGAGATAGGGGCGCCTCGCCTCGTGGGACATCCGGGCCATGAGCTGATGGCCGGGGAGGACCAGCTCGCGCAGGTCCGCGGGGGAGATCAGGGGCCCGGTCCGGTAGCCCATGTCGTCGCTGCCCCAGACGGCCCGGACCCGGTCGAGCTCGAGGATGCGTTCGAGCCCGACGCGGTAGATCTCCGTCAGGCGCCCGGCGATGGCCTGCACCAGGTCGCGCTGGTCGAAGAGGGAGTAGCACAGCGTCTCGTATCCCATCAGCCAGGTGAGCAGCTCCGCGAAGTGGGCGAAGCCCCCCGAGGCGATGATGCACATGTCGTCGGGGAGGTTCTCCTGGTACCACTCCAGCTCGCGCGTCGTCGAGGCCGCGCGCGGATCCGGCCAGGGGTACCGCTCGAAGTCCTCCCAGCTCATGATGGGACCGGTGTGCTCGTCCTGGTACTCGCGGCCGCCGCCGCGCTTCAGGTCGGCGGTGTCGTCGATGGCCTGCTTGTGCAGCGGCATCTCCACGTTCACCAGGGGCACCCGCGCGTAGTCGAAGCCGCAGAAGCGCTGGACCTCGACGTACTTCCTGTGCGCGAACCAGGGATCGCCGGCGTCGAGCCCCTCGGCGAGCCCGTAGCGCTCGGCGATGGCCTCCTGGATCTCGGCGTCCTGGTAGAGCTCGATGTGGTGGACGCGCCGGGGGGTCCCCGCGCGCCGGATGTTGGCGATCAGGCCCTCCCAGTCGAGCTCGAAGGGCTCCTCGAAGCTGCGATAGCGCGACATGCGACCCACCTTTCGGGGAGCATCCTAGCGCCGGCGTCCGCGCGCGTCACCTGAGGGTAACGTCGTGCTCGAGCGAGCCACGCGCGTCGAAGGAGAACTGCATGAGGTGCTCCTCGTCCTCGGATGCGACCTGGGCCCGGGCCTTGCAGGTCAGATCGAGCCGGCCTTCCAGGCGCAGCGAGCGGACGTGATTCTCCTCCGCGTCCCAAAGCAGCTCGCCCTTCCCCGAAGAGGTGAAGTCGAAGCTCACCCGGTCGGAGGTGACCTCGAGCTCCGCCTCGTCGTCGTTCATTTCCCAGATTCCCAGCAGCAGCTCGGCCATCTCCCCCTCGACTTCATCGGAGATGGACAGGGTCCACTCCAGCCCGATCGCGCCGGCCCGCAGCCCCTCCACTTCTCGGAGGCCCCGGTAGGTGCACCTCACCTCGCCCTCGAGCATCCTGGCGAGCGGCCCCCCGAAGCGCTGGCCGGCGCGCTCGTACAGCGTCATGTACGGGCCGACGTAGTCCTCGTCCTCGAGCTCGAACGCCAGTTTCAGGTCGCTGCCCTCGAGCAGGACGCCGATCAGCGCCATGGGCTCGATCGTCCAGGTGGCTCCAGCCTCGACCGGTCCCTCCGGTAGCAGGGACGGCAGATCCAGGTCGAGCTCGAGGCCCTCGAGGAGGGCCTCGTCGGGCTCCTCCTCGCCGAGAAAGCTCAGCTCGTACTTCTGCGCCTCCTCGTCCCAGGCGAACAGCACGGCCTCGCCTTCCAGGGGGCTGGACGACTCCACCGCCAGAGGGCCCAGCATCGTCCCGTCCATCTCGAGCCCGACCTCGAGGGACCGGCCGAGCTCGTCGAAGGAGCGTTGTAGCCGGATCGGCTGTCCATCGGTCATGGCCAGGTACGCGTCCGTCAGGATGCAGGATCGATCCAGGACGATCTCGAAGGCCATCTGGGGGATCGCATCGAAGCTCTCCCCGTCTCCGGTAATCGACACCTCGTCGACGCGCACATCGATGACGGTGGTGATCATCTTCGTCAGGCGCGTTCCCTCGGGTGGATCGAAGACCAGCTCGTCCGCGGCGAGCCAGGCGAGGGACAGCGGCACCAGGGAGAAGCCGGCCACCAGGTACTTCTTCATGATCCGAGCTCCACGGCGAGGTGATCGCCCCGCGTCGCGTCCGAGGCAGGAACCCGATGGGATCCCGCGGCTCGCAGCCGGGATTGTACCGCGCTCTCCAGGATCCACCCCCTCCCTCGCTCCATGCCCCCGGCATTCGGCTCCAGGGCCTTGAAGACTGCCCTCCGCGACATATAATTCGATATCGTAGTATTCGATGTCGATCCAATGAGCGCGAGACGCACCCCCTCCTCCCAGCCCGACGGGGCCCGACGCCGGGCGCTGAGGACCTACGTCCTGCTCATGCGCGCCTCCGAGGCCGTGACCCGGCGGGCCCACGCCCACCTGGCCGCCGAGGGGCTGAGCCTGAGCCAGTTCGCCGTGCTGGAGGGGCTCCTGCACCTGGGACCCAACCCCCAACGCGTGCTGGCGGAGCGCATCCTGCGCAGCCCCAGCAACCTGACCACGGTGGTGGACCACCTGGAGGAGCGCGGGCTGGTCGAGCGCCGGAGCTCGAAGGAGGACCGGCGCGTGCGCCTGCTGCACCTGACGCGCAGCGGGCGGGCGCTCATCGGACGCATCTTCCCCCCCCACGCCGAGGGCCTCCGCCGGGAGCTCTCGGCGCTCGCTGGCCGGGAGCAGGACGAGCTGGCGCGACTGTGCCGCAAGCTCGAGTCCGGCGAGCAGGACACCCAGCCGAGGCCGCAACCGTAGAGAGAGACCGACATGATCCGCGTTCGCAAGGCAGGGCAGCGTGGCCACGACGAGCTCGACTGGCTCGACACCTGGTTCAGCTTCTCCTTCGCCGACTACCACGACCCCCGGCACATGGGCTTCTCGGACCTGCGCGTCATCAACCAGGACCGCATCGCCCCCGAGCGGGGCTTCCAGACCCACGGGCACCGGGACATGGAGATCCTCACCTACCTGCTGGTGGGCGAGCTGGCCCACGCCGACAGCGAGGGCAGCAGCGGCCGCCTGCGGCCGGGGGACGTCCAGGTGATGTCGGCCGGCCGGGGGATCCAGCACAGCGAGGTCAACCCCAGCCCGGACGAGGCCTGCCACCTGCTGCAGATCTGGATCCTGCCGGCGCGCTCGGGCGCCGAGCCGAGATACGACCAGCGCCACTTCCCCATCGAGGAGCGCCGCAACCGCCTGCGCCTCCTGGCCTCGGGAGGAACCGAGCACGATGCCCTGCGCATCGGCCAGGACGCGCGGGTCTTCGGATCCGTGCTCGGCTCCGGCCAGGAGCTGGCGTACGCCCCGTCGGAGGGCCGCCGCGCCTGGCTCCAGCTCGCCCGCGGGCGGCTGCTCCTGAACGGCGTGGAGCTCGCGAGCGGCGACGGAGCCGCCATCGAGGACGAGCCGGCACTCGCGATCCAGGCCACCCAAGACGCCGAGCTGCTGCTCTTCGACCTGCGCTGAGGATGATGGCCATGAAGAAGACCGCCGAGACCGCCCACCCCCTACACCCCCTGCTGGCCGAGCGCTGGAGCCCGGTGGGCTTCGGCGAGGAGCCGGTCGCCGCCGAGCAGCTCGGGAGCCTGCTGGAGGCCGCGCGCTGGGCGCCCTCCAGCTACAACGAGCAGCCCTGGCGCCTGATCCTCGCGCGCCGCTCCGACGGCGAGGCCCGGGAGGCCATGGAGGCCGCGATCGTTCCGGCCAACCTGACGTGGTGCGCCCTCGCCGACCTCCTGATCCTGGTCTGCGCCCGGCAGGCCTTCGCGCGCAACGGCAAGCCCAACCGCCACGCGGCCTACGACTGCGGTCAGGCCATCGCGATGATGAGCGTGCAGGCGCAGGCCATGGGCCTGATCACCCACCAGATGGCCGGCTTCGACCCGCAGCGGGCGCGGGAGCTGCTGGCGATCCCCGAGGGCTTCGAGCCCCTAACCCTGATCGCCGTCGGGCACCCCGCGGCCGCAGAGGATCTGCCCGAGGCGCTGCGCGGGCGCGACCGGGCGCCGCGCAGCCGCCGGGCCCTCGCCGAGATCGCCTTCGGCGGGCGTTTCGGCGGGGCGCTGCCCTAGCCGACGGCTATACTCGATCGGGAGTCCGCGCGAGCCGCCTCGAGGCCTCCCGTCCACCGCATGAGAGCCGCCGCCATCAGCGTCCTTCTGGCCGCCGTCGCCTCCGCGCAGCAGGCCGCGGACCGGCCCAGCGTCCTCCTCTTCCTCGCCGACGACATGGGCATGGGGGACGTCCGGGCCTACGACGAGACCTCCTCCATCCCCACGCCCAGCATGGACCGGCTGGCCGCGGAGGGCTGCCTCTTCCGCGACGCGCACAGCCCCTCGGCCGTGTGCACCCCGACCCGGTACAGCGTGCTGAGCGGGGAGTACGCCTTCCGCAGCGAGCTCGACGACTTCGTGCTCCGCTCGGCCTACGACGCGCCGCTGCTCGACCCGCAGCGGGAGAGCCTCGCCGCCCTGCTGCGCCGCGCGGGCTACGCCACGGCGGCCTTCGGAAAGTGGCACCTGGGCATGAGGTGGACCAACCGCGCGGGCGACGGCGCGGCCCGCCCCGGAGTCGGCGCCAGCCGGTTCACGACGACCGACGTGGACTTCGCGAAGCCGATCCTCGAGGGCCCCCTCGACCTCGGCTTCGACCGCTTCTTCGGCCTCGCCAGCTCGATCCACCACGGCCCCTACACCTTCGTCGACGACCGCCGCGTCGCGGAGGTACCCACCGAGCTGCGGGAGAGGGTACTCACCCGCGACGGAGCCTTCCGCGAGGGCTGGGTCGCGCCCGGCTGGAAGGACGACGGCCAGGGCGAGGCCATCTCCACCCGGGCCCTGGAGTGGTTGCGGGAGCACCTCCAGGACTCGCCGGAGCAGCCCTTCTTCCTGTACTACGCGGCGGTCGCCAACCACTCCCCCCACGTCCCGCCGAAGGAGCTGCACGGGCACCCGATCCGCGGCGCCGGCGGCCAGGACGACGGCCTCGCCTCGCGCAACGACATGATCGTGCAGAACGACGTCATCCTCGGCCAGCTCCTGGAGCTCCTGGCCAACTTCGACGGCGCGGCCGAGAACACGCTCGTCATCCTGACCAGCGACAACGGGGCCGACGGGGGGCGCTACACCCCGATGAGTGGAGGGAAGGGCAGCCTCTACGAGGGCGGCCACCGGGTCCCCTTCATCGCCCGCTGGCCGGAGAGGCTCCCGGCGGGGAGCGAGTCGGACGCGCTGCTGGGCCTCAACGACCTCTACCGCAGCCTGGCCGCCCTCGCCGGCGCGGAGCCCGCCGAGGGCGCGGCCCGGGACAGCGAGGACCTCTCCGCCCTCCTGAGCGGGGCCGACCTCTCGGCCGGGCGCGGCCGCGCCCTGATCGTGCAGGACAACGGCGCCGCCCGGCGCCTGGCCGCGATCGACGGGCGCTGGAAGCTCGTCGTCAGGGACGGCGAGGCCGTGGCGCTCTACGATCGACTCGAGGATCCCCGGGAGACGCGGAACCGGCTCGGGAAGATCCCCGACAAGGCCGCTGAGCTGCTGGCCTTCCTCGAGGCCGAGCGGAGCGACTAGCCGGAGCTCCCCCGTGGTCCACCTCCGCGCGCTCGTCCCCCTCGCCGCGCTGGCGCTCCTCGCATCCGGCTGCGGCCGATCCGAGGAGGAGGCGGAGCCCGCCTTCCGCCACGTGATCCTGATCTCCCTGGACACGCTGCGGGCTGACTACCTCGGCTGCTACGGCAACGCGGAGGTCCGCACCCCGGCGATCGACGCCCTGGCCCGGGAGGGCATCCGCTTCGAGCAGATGTCCGCCGCGGCCCCCAGCACCCTGGCTTCGCACGTCTCGCTCTTCAGCGGGCTCCACCCTCACCACCACGGGATCGCGCGCAACGGCTGGACCCTGAACCCGGCGCTCGTCACCCTCCCTCGCATCCTGCAGGACGGCGGCTTTCGGACCGTGGGGGTGATCGGCGCGCTGGTGCTGCACAGCTCGACCTACTTCGACCGCGGCTTCGACGACTACGACGAGGTCTTCGACGACAGCCTGCGCTACGGGTCGAAGAAGACGCACCAGCGGCGGGCGGAGGCGGTCACGGACGCCGCCATCGCTCGCCTGAGCATGAGTGAGAGCGCGAGGTCGGGCCAGCGGCTGTTCCTCTTCGTCCACTACTTCGACGCCCACCATCCCTACGACCCGCCGCCGCCCTGGGATTCGCTCTACGGCGACCCGCAGGGGGCCATCGGTGAGGCCGGTGCGGAGGACCTGGAGCGCGCCGTCCGCGCCCATCACGCCGACATCCTGGACCAGGCCGTGGGACAGGAGGCGGTGCTCCGGGCGGGCTTGCGACCGAAGCTGCTGCGCGGCTGCGACGGTCGGCCCCTGGGCATCGATCCCCACCTGGCGGCGCGCTACGCGGGGGAGGTCTCGTACCTGGACCATCACCTGGGCCGGCTGGTCGAGCACCTGAAGGTCGAGGGCATCTGGGACGATGCGCTGGTGATCCTCACCTCGGACCACGGCGAGACCTTCTGGGAGCACGGTGACTTCTGGAACCACGGCCTGTGCGTCTACGACACCACGGTGCGCGTGCCCCTCATCCTGCGGCTGCCCGGCGCCGCGCGGGCGGGGAGCGTGATCGAGCAGTCCCTCTCGCACATCGACGTGCTGCCGACCCTGCTGGAGCTCCTGGACCTGCCGGCCCCCTACCGCCTGGCGGGTCGCAGCTTCGCGCCCTTGATCGAGGGCCGGGGGCTCTCCGAGCAGCCGGTCTTCTGCGGCGCCACCCAGCCCTGGGGGCAGGAGGCGAAGGGCCAGCGCTGGCGCGGGATGCGCAAGTCTCGCTCGGTGCGCCTGGGCCGGCACAAGCTCATCCACACCCCCTACCTGGAGCTGGAGGAGCTGTACGACCTGGGGGCCGACCCGGGCGAGCGCCGGGACCTGTTGCTGGAGCCGGAGGAGCCCGCCGCGGAGGTCGCCGGCCGCCTGCGGGAGATGCTGCGGGGCTGGGCGGAGGGCGCCGCCCCGCTGCGCTCGGGCTTCGGGCTGGAGCAGGAGGGCGGGGCCGGGCTCGGCGGCGACGAGCTCGAGCGCCTGCGCTCCGCCCTCGAGGCGCTGGGCTACGCGGGCGAGGACGGCCCCGCCGAGGGCGGCCGGTAACGCGCCGCCTTTGCCGCGCGGCCCGCTTCGGGGATACTACGGGGGCCCCGGAGGGGATCGGTCCGCGCCCGAGCCCGCTCCGGACCCACTCGCCCGGGTCTCCGCAGCCGAATGAGAGGCACGCCGTGAACAAGAGCCGAAGGAACTTCCTCAGGACGTCCGCCGCCGCCGCGACCAGCGCCATCGCCTTCCCCACCGTGGTCCCGGCCCGCGTCCTGGGTCCGCGGGCGCCCTCCGAGCGGGTGACCATCGCCAGCCTGGGGGTGGGCTCCCGGGGCAACGGCGTCCTCGGCGGCTTCATGCGCCGCTACGAGGACGTCCAGGCCGTGGCGGTCTGCGACCCCTTCCGCTCCCGGCAGGTCCGCACCAAGGCCGCCGTGGACGAGTACTACGGCAACGCGGACTGCGCCGCCTACGCGCACTACGGCGATGTGCTGGCCCGCGAGGACATCGATGCCTGCCTGGTCACCTCCTGCGACCACTGGCACGTGCACCTGGCCGTGGCCGCCGTGCGCGCCGGCAAGGACGTCTACGTCGAGAAGCCGCTGAGCCCCAGCCCGGGATGGTCGTGGAGGCTGCGCCAGGCGGTCGAGGAGACCGGCGCCATCTTCCAGTACGGTACGCAGCAGCGCTCCGATGGGCGCTTCCGCCGCGCCTGTGAGCTGGTCCGCAACGGCTACATCGGCGAGGTCGAGAGCGTCCAGGTGTGGTGCCCCGACGCCTCGGCCGACTGGAGCACCTTCTCGGTCGAGCGCTACGGCTCCACCGAGGTCCAGCCCGTGCCGGACGACCTGAACTACGACCTGTGGACCGGGCCGGCGCCCCTGAGGCCCTACAACGCCGACCGGGTTCGCCGCGAGGGCTCCTTCCACGTCTACGACAGCTCCATCGGCTTCATCGCCGGCTGGGGCGCCCACCCGCTGGACATCGCTCAGTGGGGCCTGGACATGGATCACTCCGGCCCCGTCCGCTACGAGGGGAGCGGCGGGCTGCCCGCGCGGGGTCTCCTGAGCACCGTCGAGGAGTGGGACGTGCTGTGCACCTACCCCGGCGGAGTACCCATGCGCTTCATGTCCCATCGCCTGGCGAAGCCCGTGGTCATGGAGTACCGCAAGCGCTGGTGCGACCACGGGACGACCTTCTTCGGCAGCGAGGGGTGGATCAGCGTGGACCGGGGCGGGATCGAATACGGTAGGCCGGAGCTCGCCGAGGTCCAGCTCGGCCCGAACGACCAACCGCTGTACGCCAGCCCCGCCCACGACCGCAACTTCATCGACTGCGTCAAGAGCCGCAAGCCCACGGTCAGCCCGCTCGAGTCGGCGATCCGGAGCGACATGATCAGCCACCTCTCGCAGCTGGCCGTGCGCACGGGGCGGGTCATCGAGTGGGACCCGGAGACCGAGACCGCGCTCGATCCCTGGATCCACAGCCTGCTCGATCGGCCGCAGCGGAGGCCGTACCGGATCTGATCGAGGCGTCCTAGCGGCACGCCGAGATGCGCAGCGTCCAGGCGTGCCGGCAGGGCGGCCCCTGGCGGAAGGCCTCGGGCACCGCGACCGAGAAGCCCTCGCCCTCGGGCTCCCAGGCGAGCTCCGCCTCGTGGCCCAGCAGGCTCACCGAAGCGCCGGCCGCCGGGCGGATCGAGCTCAGGCGGATCTCCGCCGGCGGGGTCTCCTCCCCCTCCTCGCCCAGGTAGATGGCGTGGACCGCGCCGTCCTTCCCGCGCGTGAGGCGCAGCCTGCCGTCGGCGTAGGGCTCGATGGCTCGCGTGGCGTAGATGGCCTCGCCGTTGACCCGCATCCACGCGCCCAGCCCCTCGAGGCGGGCGTAGGCATCGGGCGCCCAGTCGCCCTTCGGCGAGGGTCCGATGTTCAGCAGCAGGTTGCCGCCCTTCGAGACGACCTCCACCAGCATGTGCACCAGGGCGCGCACCGGCTTGTACTCGTGGTGCTCGTTGTAGGACCAGCCGGGCGCCATGGTGATGCAGGACTCCCAGGGCACGTGGATGGCCTCCTCGGGGACTCGCTGCTCGGGCGTGAGGTAGTTCTCGAACTCGCCGCTCACCCAGCGGTCCACCACGATCAGGCCCGGCTGGTGCCGGCGCGCCATGGCGGCGATCGAGGCCATGTCCACGTCCTGGTTCCATTCCTCCTTCAGGGCCCAGTCCCGGAACTCCTCGGGCATGTTCTCGATGGGCCGCACCCAGGCGCCGTCGAGCCACAGCATGTCCACCCGGCCGTAGCGGGTCATGAGCTCCTCGATCTGGCCGCGGGTGAAGGCCTGGTAGCGCTCCCAGCGCTCGGGGTGCCGCGCCGGATCGTAGTTGACGTGCCGGTCGGGCGTGGCGCGGTAGGGCCACCAGTAGTCCGGGCAATCCCAGTCGGGCTTCGAGAAGTAGGCCCCGACCAGGAAGCCGGCCCCCCGGAAGGCCTCGAAGAGCTCCCCGGTCACGTCGGCCCGCGGGTGGACGTGGAAGGGGCACTCCTTCGAGGTGACCTTGTAGTCCGTGAGCCGGCTGTCGAACATGCAGAAGCCGTCATGGTGCTTGGTGGTGAACACCAGGTACTTCATGCCCGCCCCCCGCGCGGCCTCCACCCACCGGTCGGGATCGAAGTCGACGGGATCGAAGGTCCGGCGCAGCTCGCGGTAATCCTCCTTGTAGTGGGCGTAGCTCTCGAAGCGCCCGTGGCGGCGGTCGCACCAGTCCTCGTTGCACAGGGACCAGGACTCCACCACCCCCCACTGGCTGTAGGGGCCCCAGTGCATGAAGAGCCCCAGCTTCAGATCCTGCCAGGCCTCCAGCTTCTCGCGGACGAGGGGATCGGTGACGGGCACGTAATCTTCTGCGCCGTGCTGGGACATGGCCGGGGTGGTCAGGAGGAGGAGGGCGGGGAGGATCGTGAAGGGTCTCATGCGTCTTGCCGAATCGCAGGGTTTCACCGGCCGGTCCCCGCACCCCGCAGCGCGAAGGCGAAGGTCTCCGATCCGGCCCGGATCGTCAGGGTGGCGGAGCGCGGGCCCTCCTCGCGGGGCTCGAAGCGCAGCTCGAAGAGGGAGCTCCCCCGGCCGTCGATGCGCGGCCGGGGCCGGCGGGCGACCTTGAACTCGCGCGCGTGCGGGCCGCTCAGCTCCAGGGCGCCCTTGCGGGCCATGGCCAGCGGCCGGTCGCCGGCGTTCACCAGGCGGAAGGAGCGCAGCACCGGGGTCCGGACGGGCGTCTCGCCGAAGTCGGTGCCGTCGAAGGCCGAGGGAGAGTCGTCGCCTTCGCGGATGCGTACGCCGGATCCCTCGACCGCGATGGCGGCCTCGCGATCGGGCAGCGCCTCCCGCGTGACGAGCACGCGGAGAGTCTCGACATCGCTCTCCGAGCCGTCCCGGACCTCGAGCGCGATCTCGTGCACGCCGGGCTCTTCGAAGGTGTGCTCCGCCTCGCGGCCCTGCACGAGCTCCTCGAAGGCCTTCGGCTCGCGACCCAGGGCGGGCGCGTGGAAGTCCCAGCCGTACTCCGTCTTCCGGCGGCTGCAGATCGAGTCGCGGGCCGAGACCTCGACCGTCAGGGGCGCCGGGCCGCAGAGCGGCTCGGCCTCGATCCGGGCCAGCAGCTCCGGCTCCCCCACGTGGATCGCGATGGTCCGGCCGGCGTAGCCGTTGCCGCTGGTCCCGTCCGAGGCGATGAACGCGACGCTCCTCGCGCCCTCGGGCTCCTTGCGCGGGCAGCGCCAGGTGTAGAGATCCCCGTCGATCTCGCCGGGATCGCCCTCGCGCAGGTGGAAGCGGAGCGGGAAGCCCTCCAAATCGATCGCCCGCAGGGGGATCTCCAGCGTCCGCCCGCGCCTCACGACGTGATCCTGCAGGCCGAGCACCACCGGCCGGAGGTTCGCCTGCGCGGCGTCGTACTCGTACTCCGACTGGCCGTGGCCCGGCAGGACGCCCTCGCCCTTCTTGCGGAACACCGTGACGATGGCCGGGTTGCCCTCGAAGCGCCCGTTGTCGGCGAAGAGCGCGATGGCGGTGCGCCCCTCGGGCAGGGCGCCGTCCCAGGGCACGGTGATGACGACGGTGGAGCGCTCCTTCGGGACGGGCTCGACGCTGGTCCAGCGGTTGCCGTAGAGGAGCTGCCAGCGCGTCTGGAGGGGGAGCCCCTGCAGGTCGTAGCAGCCCTCGCTGCTGACCCGCACGACCGCGTCCTCGCCCTCCTCCTGGATGACCAGCGCCGCCTTGCGCAGCTCGTAGACGCTGCGGCCGCCGCTCACGTCCAGGACGCGGAACACCGCCTCCGGCGGGGCGACGTCCATGGACCGCGCCAGCGAGACCATGTTCCGCATGTGCGCCAGGTCGTCGTAGCAGTGGTAGACCCGGCACAGGTCCCCCTTGTCGATGCCGGCCGAGGAGTAGGATTCGGGGTAGAGCCTCCGGTCGCCGACCGACTTGTAGGCCACCCGATGGCGCAGCTCGTGGCCGTAGGGGACCGTGTAGGGCAGCCCCGCCTTCCAGAGGTAGAGCATGGCGGCGGGGTAGAGCCCGTTGCGCTTGAGCAGCCGCTTGGTCTCGGGCGGCAGGTAGCCTCCGACGGCGATCATCTTGGTGATCGCCATGGTCTCGCTGTTCGAGGAGCCCACCGAGTTGAACAGCGTCGGCAGGTGGGCCGCGATGAGGTCCGAGGAGCGATCGGCGCGCTGGTCGGTGAGGGAGGCGTGGGCCGGGGCGCACACCAGCACGTCGGCGAAGTAGAGCTTCTCGAAGGCCTCGGTGCGGGCCGGCCGGCCGCCGTTGGCGATGAGGTGCGACATCCCCGTGGTCGACTGGTGGATGAAGTTCACGCCCAGGGGCAGCACATACTCGTGGGCGACGTCCACGAAGTCGATGATGTGGCCGCGGACGGTCAGCTCGCTCCCGTCGGCCGCCTTCCAGCGGCTGCGGACGTAGCCGTGCAGGCCCGACCAGCTCGAGTAGACGTCGTCCCAGATGCCGGCGTAGATCGGCGAGGCCTCCTCCCGCGCCTCGTAGGCGACGAGGGGACCGGAGTCGTCCTCGCCGGGAGGATCGAGGGGGTAGACGCGGCCCTTCGCCTCGGGAGCCTCGATCGTCACGCGGACGGCCTTCTCCTCCCCCTCCTCGCGCACCATGGACTGGACGTCCTCGACCGGGCTGTCGTCGTCCCGCCAGACCTTCCACTCGGTCCGCTGGTAGTAGGGGTTGTGGGCGATCGGGCCGTCGCCGGCCTCCTCCTCTTGTGGCGGAAGGCCCGGTCCCAGGAACCCGATCAGGAGCAGCAGGGCTCCGAGTACCCCGGGATCGGTTGATTGCCGGCCTTCGTTCATCATCTCGACTGTGGATTCTGGAACACCGCCATCACTCGATCGATCTGCTGATCATAGAGATGCCGTGCAAGACGATGTACCAGGACATACCAGCCGAAGAACAGCAGCGGTATCGCCAGGACGCAGGCCAGCACATCGGGGACTCCCATTGCGGCGAGCAGGGTGATGAGGAACAGGAACCCCATCATGTTCACTCCATAGAGCCACCAGCGGGTACGCCTGGACGGCCCCAAGATGCGCGATGTGAGGTACGAGGAGACTGCTGCTCTCAAGTCCTGAGCCTCGAGATCGTCGGCCGGCGGCCTGAGCTCGGTCACGATCTTGCTCAGAGTGGACAATACTGCGGCCCTCTCACCGATATCCACTTCTTCTATTGCTGGGATGATCTCCCGGGCCACGAGAGTGGCAGTCCTTCTTCTCTCGGCTTCCTCCTCCGCCGAGAGATCATGGATCAGGGATGTGGTGAAGGCCCGCTCATAGTGAGCGAGATCCCATTCGGCCGAACGGCCCAGCATGCTCGCCATGACTTTCCGGGATACTCGAGGTCGGCGCGAGAGTTACCTTCCCTCGAACATACTACGCCACGATCGCAGGGTTGACACGGTTCGCAGGTATCTCGTCACTGCCGAGTCCCCGGGAAACCTCGTAACTCATGGCCTGACGGTCGGCCCATGTGCCGCAGTATGCCCCTGGGGGCCCTCGCGGGGGCTGGCTGGTGGGGTGCTGCGCTGGGGACCCGCAGGCTGGTCCAGGAGCGCGAGGGGGCCCGCCTCCGCGAGGCTCGCGAAGGGGATTGGTGCCACCGGCCTTCCCTCCCCTCGAACTGCGCTATCATGGTCTACTGCACATAGAGTCATGGTCGATAAGTACATCCAATTCGCGACCTACCCTACGCTCGGCGAGGCACATGCCGCTCGAATACACCTGCAGGAGAACGGGGTCCCGGCGTTCTTGACGACTGAAGATGCCCTGCCCCTCTTCCTTCGCGAGGGCTCCACCTACCCGGTCTATGTCCACGAACAGGATCTGGACCGGGCTCGCCAGGTACTCGAGGTGAAGTAGCGCTCCCGTGCTATCCAAGTACTCGGCCGTCCCCGTCCACCTGGGGCGCCCGGAAGTCCGCCCCTCGGCGTCCTGGCCCCCGCCGCTGACCTTCGGCATCTCGCTGTCGGCGGGATCCTGAACGCGGGCTCTCACTCCCGAGTGGGGCGGCGCGCCGGCGGAGGCGGGACGCCGGCCATCACAGCCACTCCCGCACGAGCCGCAGGGCGGCCACTGTCATCCCCGGGAGCTCTGCGAGGCTGCCGTCCCCCGCCATGCCGCGGAGTTCCGCCTCCACGTGGCGCCAGGTGAACTTCCGGCTCCGCTTCGCGGCGAAGCGCCCGCGAGCCCACGTCTGGATGGCGAATCCCGCCCTCCCCAGCGAGGGCGGCTCCCGGCCGGCCAGGCGCTCGGCGAGCTCGTGGTGCTCGAGCAGGACCGCGACCTCGGCGTAGGCGGGGATGCGGCCGCTGAACAGCCGGCGCGGCATTCGAGCCGGCAGGCCGTGGCGTCGCAGCGCATCGTGGAAGCGAGCGTCCACGCGCGCGTAGTACCTCCCGTCTCCCGCGCCGGAGGGGCGCTGGCTCCGATAGAGCCGATGGTAGCCCTCGAGGTGCTGGGGCCAGTGGCGGCGGATGACGGCCAGGTAGGTCTCCATCTGAGCGCCCGGGCGAAGCGTGAGGCCGCCGAAGCACACGAAGTCGACGTCCGCCTCCCTGGCCTCGCCCACCAGGGCGTCGATCGCCTCGGGCGTATCGGAGATCCCCGGCAGGACGGGCATGGCCATCACGCCCGTTCCCAGTCCCCTCCGCCGGGCCTCGCGCAGCAGGCGCCAGCGCTCCTCCATGGGCGCCGCCTCGGGCTCGAACCGGCGGCGCACCTCCTCGTCGAGGGTCTGGATGCTGAACGAGAGGACCGCACCGCTTCGCTCGGCCACGCGTTCGAGCAGATCGAGGTCCCTCTCCACGAGCGCGGACTTGGTGAGGACGTGCACGGGAAGCCGATGGCGCTCGGCGAGACCCAGCGCCCCGCGGGCGAGCTCGTACTTGCTCTCCAGTGGCTGGTACGCGTCGCTGACCCCGCCTCCGAGGAAGACGAAGCCCGGCTCGCGCACACGGCCGAGCTCCTTGTCGAGGATCTCCAGCGCGTTCGTCTTCACGACGACGTCATGGGCGAAGTCACCCTCGACGTAGTACCGCTCGGCGCGCCCGTCGCAGTAGAGACAACCGTGCTGGCAGCCGCGGTAGAGGTTCATCCCGTACCGGCCGAGGAACCACGGATCGGTGAAGCCGGGGATGCGCGTGATGGACCTGGCCTCCACCTCGCGCACAGTGACGGGCCGATCCGCGGACTCGGGCGTGTCGCCCGGTGAGCGGGACATGCCATGAGGATAGCGCCGCTCACGTCCGGCAGCACGTCGAGGTCGGAAGCCGCGCGCTGAGTGCGCCTCCTCTGCTAGGGACTCGCTCGGGGCCGATCTCGACACTCACCTCGCTCTGCAGCTCCGAAACCCCCCCTCGCCGGGGCTGGCGGGTGGGGCCGCAGGCCGCGGGAGGGAGTGGGCGGGCCAGCACGCCATCTATCGCGCAGCGGTGCGACGAGTGAACCGCCCTGCTATCTGTCCGAGCAGGAGAGCGACCACGGCGCCGAGAGCCGCCAAAAGGACAGGCCCGTAGCTCCGCATGACCGCTGGCTGGCTGGTCCATATTCCCGAGTTCTCGCAACTCACCGGACCGAAGAAGGCCGGGTCGAAGCCACCCCACCTCGACGTGGCTCGATCCACGACCTCCATGCACGGACCGATAGCCACTGGCAAGATGAGAACGAGTGCAGGGGCAACCAGGTAGAGGGCGATGCGCAGCTTCGGCGCCCGTATGAGGCGTCCGAAGAAGGCAATGACGCAGAACATGATCCACAGCCATGCCGCGATCAGGGTGGTCCCCATTGGCACGGTGACCTCGCGCGCCAGGTGGCTGACCCCACGCTCCACCTGCCAGGCGGCAATGGGTGTGAGCGTCTCGGGGAGCGGACCACCGAAACCCCATACGGCCAGTTCCCACAGGCGTCGGATGGGTTCGCCGCTCGCGCGGGAGGAGGGATTGTCTTCCGGGAGCACGATCTGAAGGAAGAGCGGCGCCACTCCGAGGGGGAGAGTCATGAACAGGTACACCCAGCCTCCGCCCCGAACCCGATAGCTCGGGCTGCCTTCGGGTGTGCCCTCGCTCAGCATCCGACGGACGGTCTCGGCATCGGTGCGCCAGGTGCAACAGAGCAGCGCGCCGGAGCCGAGAAACAAGCCGACCAGCGGCACCCGAGCCGACCAGAACAGGTGGACCCAGTCCCGGTGGTCAAGGCGATCGAGCAGGGCGAAGACGCAGGCACTCCCCCAGAGAACGACCAGGACGAGCTGAGCCAGGAACAGTGGCATCCGCGCCGAAGGACTCCCCCTCAGCACCTGCAGCGCCGCTGCCGCGCAGAAGAGGATCCCGAGGATGGTCAACGGCGCAAAGACAAGCATGCAGACGGTGACAATCATCGGCTCATCCTCTGCCTGCCGTTGCTCACGCCCATCGCACCCTCCCCCACCGTGCTACACCGACATGAGCGGGAGCGCAAGGGGGTAGGCCCTGAAGAACGGGATGGCCAACATGACAGTCACCAGGTCCCCGCTCACCGCGATGAGAAGCTCGTGGTATTCTTGCGGTCGTGACGGTGGCGCCAGGACAGCACGCGGGTTGCGCACGACGTTCGACGGATGCAAGGCAATGAACGGAGGGCTCACATGGACGACGTTGACCTGAAGATGCTCGATCCGCAGACGGACCTGCCCTTGCTCGAGCGTTGGCTGCGGAGTTCGCACGTGGTCCGGTGGTGGGGGGCTCCGGACCCGCACGTGACGGCGCTGCCTCAGCGGCCGAGGGACACCCACGCCGTGATCACGGCGGGCGGCAGACCGGTCGGCTACCTGTGCTGGCAGAGACCGTCGCCGTCGGAATGCGAGGCGGCCGGACTCACGGATCTTCCTGAGGATCTGGTGGATGTCGACATCCTGATCGGAGAGCCAGAGCTCCTGGGCCGCGGGATAGGCCCGAGAGCACTGGCCCTGCTACTGGCGAGGCTGCATGGCGAGGGGGTGGGATTCGCCGGCCTGGGGACGTCGGCCTCGAATCGCGTGGCGATCAGAGCGTTCGAGAAGGCCGGATTCCGCCTGTTCAGAGACTTCGAGGATCCGGAGTTTGGACCGTGCAAGTACATGGTGGCACGACTACGTGGCGGGCCCATCCACGTATACGGACCGAACGGAACCCCCGTGGCGCGCTTCACGTCGATCTGGCGGCTCGAGGCCGACGACTGGCGCATCGTGCTGGACAAGGGCGACGCTGATTGAGCCACGATCCGGGAGGGTCCGAACGCTCTGCCGATCCCCATCACTGACAACGCGCGAGCATGCAGCAGCGGCATGGACGGGATGAGCCCGTAGATGGCCAGGAATGGGCTGGAGAGCTCACTCGCGTGGCTCGGCGCTCGATGAGGTCCGTCCAGTTCAGGGCTGGATCGCGAACATCACCGCGTCGGTCAAGCTGGTCGTGCTCGGGCTCGCGGGATCGCGCGACCAGGTCTGGGCGAAGACCAGCACCCCGGCGATCAGAGCCGGGTCGAAGCCCCCCTGGATCCAGGCGTTGAAGTCGAACGCGAAGGTGCCCGAGCAGTCGTTCGGCGGGGGGTTGCCGCCGGAGCTCAGCACCGCCGTGCGTCTGAGCGGAGGTAGCACGCACAGGGTGCCGCCCTGGAAGGGCTTCATGGCAGGCGTGAAGCCGTAGAACAGGAGCAGGTTCTTGTTGTTGATCAGGTCGATGGCCCCCAGGTCGAAGGGACTGGGGCTGGTCGCGCTGGGGATGCCCGAGGAGGTCATCCGCGGGGTGCAACCCAGGCTGTTGACCTTGGGCCTGCAGTAGCTCAGCGGGTCGGGACTCAGCGTGATGCGCGCGTTGTCCAGCCCGATGTCCCACGTATTCCAGACGTGGAAGACGGTCGGGTCTCCATAGTAGAACGTCACCCGGGTCACGTTCTGGATGACCGTATTCCAGGCCACGTCGGGATCGCTGCAGGCGCCCTGGTGGTACCAGCCCGGGGGAAGGACCGAGCTCTGCACGTCGATGGCGTAATCGAAGGTCTTCCAGCCCGTGCCGGGCTGCGGCACGGAGTCCGTCCCCAGGAAGTAGACCTCGCAATCATCGGGGGTGTAGTGCGGGGTTCCGTTGTCGTTGCGGAGTATCAGCGTCAGCTCGCGCTGGAACGCGATGGCAGTCGAATGCGTGATGAGGTCGACGCCGATCGCACTGACCCGCAGGGCGCGATAATCACCGGTGAAGATGGAGGAACCATCCGTGCGGGGTTGGGGCACGTAGTTACCCAGCCAGGGTTCGTGCAGCCAGTAGCCGGGGTTGCCCCCGGTGGACTCGATCCGGGTGCTGCCGGAGTTGAAGGTCCAACCGCCCATGTTCGTGCCGCCGTCGAAGGTATCGTGGATCGTCTGGGCGGCGCCGATGGTGGACAGTGCGCCCGCGACGAGGGGCACGAGAATCCCGAGGATCTTCATGTATCTTCCTTTGCCTGCCTGGCCGAGGGCCCGCGGGGAGGACGTCGCGGGCCGCGGTTCATCATAGCCCGCGGGCCGGAATCCGCTACACCGGCAGGTCGAAGCTCCCCAGGGTGAGGTACCCGCCGGGCGCCAGGCTTGAGCCGTCCGCGGCCAGGGCGTCGGCGCCGAGCTCCAGGCGGCGGTCCCGGCCGGCCCTCCTCGAGCAGCGGGGCGAGCCCCGGCCTGTGCCGTTCCTCCCAATTCCGGCCCGGCAGGGTCACGCGGGGCTCCCCGGTGGCTCAGCTCACGGATCGGCCCCCTGGACCGCTCGTCCCCCCGCGCGGGCCGGGTGATCCCGACCCATTCGCCCTACTCGCGGGTGAAGACGTCGAGGAAGCGCTCGCCGGTCGAGGGCATGTATCCCGCGCCGCAGGGCAGGCCCGGGCGCTGGCCCTCCCGGAGGGGCGCGCGCGGCGGGCGAACGCGAGGCCCGGCGGATCGCGCGAGGCGTCGCAGGCGCTCGAGGCGGTTCTCCGGGTCGGCCTCGAGAGCGGCGCGTTCGACCGCCGGTCCGGTTGCGCCCCGACCGTGGGCGGCGCGGTACTGTTCGAGGCGGCGCGCCAGCGCGGCGGGTTCGGGCAGCACGACGCCTCGGATCGAGCTCTCGAGGAGGCGCCGGCGCGCCCGCTCGCGGCTCGCCCGGCTCTCGGGGGACGCGTCGGGATCGGGAGGAGGGATCGGCGAGAGGTCCAGTGCCAGGATCGAGGGTCGATCCGTCTCGATCACCAGCGCCCAGGGCTCGGGCCGGCGATCCGAGGCCTCGGCTCCGGGGGCGCTGCCGAGGGCGGCTCCGATCGCGGCGTCGTACTCCTCCGGAAGCCCGCGCCGCAGCCCGTCGATCGGCGCGCAGAACACGTGGCAGAGCGCCAGGTCCGCGCGCATCTCGTCGGATCCGTCGCGCACGACCTCGTCGGCCCACGTCGGGTGCCGCCGCGCGCGCTCGGCCTCGTCCGCCGGGACGATGATCAGGAAGAGCGGCATGCCGTCGCGGCTCGCCTTGCGGAAGGCCGAGTAGATCGTCGGCCACGCCTTCGGCGAGGCCGAAGGGTCCTGGGCGAAGGCGGGGGCGGCGAGGCCCGCCAGGGCGAGGGCGGCGAGGCGGCGGAAGGCTCTGCGGGTGTGTATGGATCGCTCCTTCCCCCCTAGGCCGGCCGGCGGAGGTCTCCTACACGCGTTGGCGGAGTTTCGAAGACTCCCCGCCCGGCCGCCGACCTGAGCGGCCTGGTGGCCCTGCCCCCTCGCCCTGTGCAGGCCAGCTCTTGGGCCCCTCCGCAGCGGCCGCCGTGTTCAGTCCTCGGGTCCGTCCGGCAGCACCCGGAGCTCGAGCACCAGCGGACGGTGGTCCGAGACGAGAGGCTCGTCGAGGACGTCCATCCGGACCACCCTGAGACGCTCCGCCGGTCGGTAGAGGATGTAGTCGATCTCGGTCTTGGGATCCCGTGAGTGGAACGTGAGGTGGTCCTCACCCTTGTCCGGATTCTCCCACTCCCTCCAGAGCAGGTCCATGACCGGGGAGTCGGGCCGCGAGTTGAAGTCGCCCGCGAGGATCACAGGTGTCGACTCCCGGGCGAAGAGAGCCATCACCTCGTTCGCCTGGGCGAGCCGTTGCTCCTCCGTGGCGTACAGGTGAATCCCGACGACGATCACCTCGCTCCCGTCCTCCATCCGCAGGCGCGCCGCCAGTGCGGATCGGGGCTCGGCGCCGGGGGGTAGGACGTGGTTCTCCGATGCAAGGACAGGGAGGTGCGACAGCATCGCCATGCCGTATCGGCCGCCATCGTAGTCCATGAAGATCCCGAAGAGCGGCTCCATGCCGAGCCGTTCGCCTA
Organism: uncultured Planctomycetaceae bacterium; assembly: GCA_964615935.1. Classification (GTDB taxonomy): domain Bacteria; phylum Planctomycetota; class UBA1135; order UBA1135; genus CAZTTG01. The sequence goes on from CAZTTG010000019.1 coordinate 61,895, forward strand.
GCCAGGCGGCCTGATCGATGTCGCCGGAGCGACCGCAGCGCTCATCGACCTCCTGGAGCGTCACGACGTCCGGCGCCACCGCCTCGATCACGGCTGCAGCCCGTTCGAGGTCCACCACGCCGTCGTTGCCGTGACCGTGCTTGATGTTGTAGGTCATGACGAGCAGTGTCGCGTCGTCCGACGGCGTGATGCTCCGGCATCCACCAATCGTGGGACCCACCACGCACAGGAACAGCAGGTAGGAAGGAAGGAATCGCATGCTGGGCTCGGGGAACATCGTCGAGCCGGAGGAGGGTCTTGCCGCCACCGCCCGGCTCGGGGCCACCTCCGCCTCGCGGGGTTTGTGGATGGTCTGCTCGGCTGTGTATCGCTTCCTCGGCATGGCTGTCCTCCTGGGCCTCGGATCCTGACATTCGGGGTGGACCCGGTCCAGGGGGGCAGATCAAGCCACCGAGGGGGCGGCCGCCGAGTTCACTCTCAGTGAGATGAGCCTCATCGGCTGATCGTCCAGCTGATCGTCCAATGGGCAGGTCCTCTCGCCGTCGCTCACTGCACGCGGAGGACTACCTTGCGGACGTGCCGCTTGAACACGCGCATTCCACCCGCCTCGGAGACGACCCGCAGGATCGCGTCGGCGTCCCGCGCCACCACCCCGGAGAGCAGGGTGACGCCGGTTCCCCGGAAGGCCTCGGGCGCCAGCGGGGTGGATGCTCCCAGGAGGACCACCGCGCGGCAGCCGCGCGCGGCCTCGAGGAGCCCGTCGAGCGTGTGGTTGATGATCGCGGTCGACGAGATCAGCGCGAGGCTGCATCGCGGGAGGGCGGCGCAGGCCTCCTCGGCGGGCCGCAGCTCGCCCTGCGGCTCGCTCACGCGCTCGAAGATCGTCAGGGAGCGGACCCTCTCCCGCAGCCGCTCGACCAGCGGAGCGAAGAAGCCGACCATGGCCACATCGTCGCCGCCCCCCAGTTCGAGGTGGTCGAGGACGTCGCCCTCGATGTGCTCCTCCGAAGGGATGTTGGTGAGCGCGTTGGCGCAGGCCAGGCCCACCGCAGCGGCGATCGGGTTGGCCGAGGTGACCAGCGGCATCAGCTCGGAGACCCGGCGTCCGGCCAGCGGCCGGGCCTCCAGGTCGACGGTGCAGCCTCCCTCGGCGTCCCGGCGGAAGGTGTAGGCCAGACCCAGCCGGCCATCCGCGAGCAAGGCCGCGGAGTAGCCGAGCCCGATGCGCAGGTCGGCGACCTCTTCCGTCCCGGCGCGCTCGAGGGCCCGGGCCGCGATCCCGGCGGCGATTCCCGATCCGATCGTGGGCATGGGATGCGCGCGCTCTCCGAAGGCCGCGTGCAAGGCCCCAGTATCCCACAGATGCGCCGCGCCGCAAATCCGGACCGGCCCGCCCCCCACGGGGGGGCCGGCGGGACTATACTCGCAGGCCTCACCCATCGGTCGTTCCATGGAGGCCGACATGCAGCACCGGAGAGCACTCGCCTGGCTCGGATTGATCCTCGCGGTCGTCGCCGCCCCCTCCGCCGCCCAGGTCCGCGAGAGGCTCCCCGAGCCCAGCGTCGAGCGCGCCTGGGTCGAGGACGAGGAGGGGCTCCGGCAGTGGGCGGAGTACGACGAGACGTGCCCCGAATGCCGCGGCGCCCGGATCCGCCCCTGCCAGGGCTGCGCCGGCCGGGGGCTCTCGGCCTGCTCCGAGTGCGACGGGACCGAGAAGGCCAAGTGCCGGTCCTGCGCCGGCACGGGTGAGCTCCCCGATCCCCTGGTCGAGCTGCCCTGCATCTTCTGCAAGGGCGGGGGCTGGTACCACTGCCCCCTGTGCAACGCCCGCGGCTACTACGGCATCAAGGACGTCAAGCGCAAGATCAAGTGCGGGTCCTGCAAGACAACGGGCTTCCACGCCTGCGCGGCCTGTGAGGGCACGCGCCGCCTGCCGGTGGTCGTGGTGAAGCGCAAGGGGCCCGGCGAGGCCAAGCTCAAGGACCTGCTCGCCACCCGGGAGCTCCTGCAGGCATGCCTGGTGGAGATGGACGCCTTCGAGCCCGCCGAGCGGCCCGGCAAGAGCGACAAGGCCCTCTCCAAGATCCTGGCCAAACCCGCCCGGCAGCTCGAGGCCCTGGCGGGTATGCAGGACATGCTGGAGACGGTCGTCAAGGGCCTGACCAAGGCGGGGGCCAACCTCCAGAGCTACGAGGCCAACGTCACCCACCAGTACCTGGTCTTCAAGGACCGGACCCTCTTTCTGCTGAAGCACCAGGTCCTGCTCCTGGACCTCTGCATCGAGCGCGCCGAGCACAACGAGCAAGTGGAAGCCGGAGGGAAGTAGCCCGCATGCACCGCACATACCCCAGAATCGGCCGCTGCCTTCCGCTCCTCCTCCTCGGCGCCCTGGCGCTGCTCGGTCCGCTGCCCGCCGCCAGCGCCCAGTCCCCCGTCTCCGAGGTGGTGGACCGCGCCTTCCCCGCCCTGGTCAACGTGTCGGTCTTCTTCGAGCGGACTCGCACGGGGAATGCCGCGAACGGGCCAGCTGACGTGAGGGTCCTGCGTCCAGCCACCGGCGTGATCCTCAGCCCCGGCGGCCTGGTCCTCACCAACGCCCACCTCGTGGCCGAGATCCCCATCGGGGGGGGCGAGGAGCGGGGCGAGTTCTGGCTGGTGGTGGTGCTCGAGGGGGGTATGGGCATCCCCGCCAAGGTCGTCGCCAAGGACGAGCGCACCGACCTGGCCCTGCTTCAGATGGCCGTCAGGGAAAACGCCCGGCTGCCCGCCCTGCCGCTGACCCGCCTGGAGGGCAAGGTGCCCGGCGAGAGGGTCGTGGCCCTGAGCCTCCCCGACAGCCACTCGCGCAAGGCCTTCGCGGGGGTCCTGGCCTTCTGCGGCGGCCCGGTGCAGCTTCGCGACGCGCAGCTCTCCAGCGAGGAGGTGCTCATCAGCGACGCGCGTTTCCACGACATGCTGGACGGTGGGCCGCTGCTGGACTCCCGGGGGCGGGTCCTGGGCATCCACAACAGCTCGCACATCTCGCCGCTCCCGCCGGACTTCGAGGAGGGGGAGGAGGACGAGAAGGTCGAGAGCACCGACTACGCGGTCATCGTCTCGGCCACGGCGATCCGGAAGTCCTTCGGCGAGTGGCTCGAGGAGGAGCCCGGGGTCCCGCTCGAGGGAGCGGCGCCCGAGGTGGCCATCGAGGCGATCCGCTCGATCGAGCCGAGCGTCGTGAGCGTCTGGACCGGCGCCGCGGAGGAGCACCCTACGGAGTCCGATCCCGGGGATCCCCACGCCCAGCGGCTGTCCGAGACCCTGGGCTCGGGGGTCGTCGTCGATCCCGCCGGTCTGGTACTGACCTGCGCCGACCTCTTCGGGGAGGACGTCGAGGCCGCGAGCGTCCGCCTGCCTTCGGGCGAGACGGTCGCGGGGAAGCTCGTGGCCATCGAGCGCTCGAAGAAGGTCGCGCTGGTCCTCCTCGAGCTTCCCGAGGGGGTGCATCTCGCCGCAGCTCCCCTCGCGGACTCCAGCGAGGCCATGGCCGGTGAGCTGGTCGCGGTCGTCGGCCGGCCCTTCGGCCGCACGCTCACCCTGAGCGTGGGCGTGCTCTCGGCCCTGGAGCGCGAGGGCTTCGTGCAGCTCGCCTCCTGGGTGCACCCGGGGCACTGGGGCGGCGCCATGGTGGACCGCACCGGGCGCCTCCTGGGCATCGCCGTGGGTCAGCCCGAGGGGGCGGCGGGGCACACCACCGCCGAGAGCTACCTGGGCTTCGCCGCGCCCATCTCCGAGGTCCGCGAGCGATTCCTGAACGAGTGGAGCGAGCACGGGGGAGCGGCGGGTCCGCCCGATCCCACCCCCTGCAGCGAGGAGGACGCCGCGCTGCGCCGCACCGCTGTCGCGCGCGTGGTGGCGGAGACCCGGAGCTCCATGATCAACGTCATCATCCAGCGGGCCGTCGAGAAGGAGAGCACCGGCTTCAACCCCTTCGGCCCGCCGGAGAAGGAGTTCAAGCTCCTGGGGCAGGGGTCGGGGGTGGTGATCGACGAGAGCGGCCTGGCGCTCTCCAACTGGCACGTGGTGGACGCCGCCATGGCTCCCGACGGGACCCAGAACGACGACCACAGGATCGAGGTCACGCTGGCGGACGGGCGGAGCTACACCGCCCGGGTGCTCAGCACCTCGCGCGACGACGACCTCTCCCTCCTGGCCCTTCAGCTCGAGGGCGCCGGGGACCTCAGTCCGGTCGAGCTGGGCGACTCCGACGCCATCCGGATGGGCGCGCCAGTGGTGGCCATCGGCAACCCCCACGGCCTCGCCAGCTCGGCCAGCGCGGGCATCGTCAGCGGCAAGGGAATCGACACCCGCATCGTGGGCCGCGCATATGAGTACAAGGGCATGATGATGACCGATGCCGCCATCAATCCGGGCAACAGCGGCGGCGCGCTGCTCGACCTGGAGGGGCGCCTGGTGGGCATCAACAGCGCCGGCCGGGTCGGTGCGGGCATGGCCATCCCGGTCAACAAGGCCCGCGAGGTCTTCCAGGATGCGCTGCTGTCCGCCGAGCGGCTGCGCAGCGCCTACATGGGTTTGAAGGTGACCGAGGGGGATGGGCACCTGGTGGTCCACTGGGTCGATCCCCACAGCCCGGCCTCCCGCGCGCAGGTGGAGGTCGGGGACCGGCTCCTGCGGGTGGGCGGCGAGGAGGTCGCGACCAGCATCGCCTTCGCCCAGGCCCGGATGCGTTCGCAGCCCGGCGAGGCCGTGACCCTCTCGATCGAGCGGCGGCGCGAGGAACTCGAGCTGGAGATCGTGCCCCTGAGCCACACGGCCTGGTGGGTCCGGCAGAGCTGCGGCCTCGAGGTCACCGAGCTCGACTACCGCTGGGAGAGCGAGCTCGTCCGGGAGGCCTGCGTGGCCCTGCACCGCGCATACACCGGCGATCCCGAGGGCCGACCCTCGCAGCTCATGAGCGGCGCGGTGCTCGTGGAGCGCGTGGTCCCACTGGACTCCCGGCACGACCTGAGCGTGTATCCCGGTGACCTGCTGCTGGGCATGAGCCGGGTGATCCGCGGCGCCATCATGGACCGGCACGAGCTGGTGCGCTTCGAGAGCCTCGCCGACCTGCGCGACTCGCTCGAGCCCCTCGCCACCAAGGAGGGTGAGACCTGCGAGCTCTGGCTGTGGCGAGAGGGCGAGATCCTGCGCGTCGAGGTCCTCGTGCGCCGGCCGAAGCGGCGGTGAGGGCGCCGATCAGGTCTTGAACTTCACCTCGGTCCGCGAGCTGCCCTTGGCGTGGTCGAAGGTCCATACCACCACCACCTCCACGCCCTTGCGCAGGGGCTCGAGGGGGTAGAAGACCACCATGCCCGGAGCCGAGGTGTGGCGATTGGCCCCGCCATCGGCGAGGTGAATCAGGCCCTCGACCTTCTTTCCCAGGATGGTCACCTTGCAGCGGTAGGAATCCCGGGTGCCCACCAGACCACCGGTGCCGAAGTTGTGCAGGGAGATGGGGTAGCCCAGGACCTCCTTGTCGCCGTGGCCGTTCTTCTCCAGGAACTCCTTCAGCTCGGCGCCCAGGTCGGCGACGCTGACCTGGTTGGGGAACGAGTCCCTGGCCGAGACCGGGAAGCAGCGATATCCGCCCTGGCCCTCCGCGGGCCGCCCGACCCCCCGGATGCAGTCCATGACCAGGATCTCCTCGGTCGAGTAGAGCCCGATGGTGTAGAGGCGGTTGTTCAGCAGGGCGTCCCGGTAGCCGGGGTGAGAGAGCCACTCCTTGAAGACGTCCTTGGGCTTCTTGGCCGTGGTGCACACCAGCGCCATCTGGGCGAACATGTCCCCCAGGTGCGAGCCGCCGAGAAGCTCGATGTTCTGCTTCTGCTCGCGCTCGGGGCCGCGCTCCTCCTCGTTGGCGAGCAGGTACTCGGCGTGCTCGCGGCAGCGCTTGGAGTAGGCATGGGCCCAGCCGACCGCCGTGGAGGACTGCTCCTTGCGCGCCTTGTTGAAGGCGTCCAGCCACTTCTTGACGTCCTTGCTCACCGAGCCGAGCAGCTCGGGGTCGCCCTTCCTGATGGCCTTGAGCACCGGGCTGGCCTCGGTCCAAAAGTCCTTCCACTCCTTCTCGAGCTGGGCGATGGAGAGGCCGTCGTGCTCCTCGGCGAATTTCTCCTCCACCCGGATGGGGTGGTTCTCCGGCGCCAAGCGGTCCAGGTCCAGGAGCAACGTGGGATCGCGGCGCACCACGTAGTCGCAGAAGGACCAGGCCTTGATGCGCGCGTCGTTGGGGAACTTGGCCGCGTCGATCACCGGGAGCTGCGCCGCCGGGGTGCCCTCGCCCAGCTTCCAGGCGGCCTCCAGGGCGAGGTCCCCCCAGGTGTCCATATCGGGGGAGTACTTGTCGATGTCCTCCTCGCCGGCCTTGGAGCGGAGCTGCGCCTCGCGGTCCACGATGAACTGTCGGTTGTTTTTGAAGAACATGCCGACGATGGTGTGCCCAATACCCTCCCGCAGGGCGGCGGCCCGAAGCCCCGAGTAGCCCTGTGCCACATTGCGGACCGCGCCGTCGTACACGCCCTGCTCGTTGTGCGGCGCGGACACCAGCATGGCGACGCCTTCGGATTGCAGGCCGCTGGCGCGAGTGTGCTCCAGGCGGAACTTGAGCTGGTCGGGCTCCATAAGGTCGGAGTTGGCCTGGAGGATCTGCTTGTAGGTGTCGGCGTCCTTGAAGAAGGCCCAATCGCGGAACCAATAGCGCGGGTCGTCGCGGAAGCCCTGAAAGCCCTCCGTCACGGCCGCCATCACGCGAATGGCGCGCTCCCCGTTCTTGGCGGCCTCGATCAGGAGGTCGGGCTCGAAGTCCCCGCGCACCGTGAAGTGCTCAGACTTGACGCTGACGTAGGAGACCTTGGCGTTCTCCAGGAACGGCTGCTTCGCGCTGGCGTCGAGGACCTCGACCGAGTAGTCCTTGCGGGCCTCATTGGCGACCGCCTCCTCGATCTTCTTTGAGCGCTCGAAGAGCGTCTGCTCCAGGTCGGTCCCGGTCAAGCCGGCCACGGCCTTGTGCGCCAGCGCCTGCTGGGCCTCTTCCTCATCTGGCTTGAAGAAGATCACCTTCTCGTAGTGCCACAGCGACATGTCCGTGCGACCGGCCTTGTCGTACTCCTGCGCCATCTTCAGGTGGGCCTTGGCCACGGACTCGGCCGTCTTCTCCCACTTCTTCTGCAGGCTCTGCGCCGCGCGCGGGTCGGGGCTGTCGTTCTTGGGGTAGACGAAGTCCGGATCGAGTCCCCAGGAGTCGCCCAGACGCCGGTAGCCGAGCGCTTCGCGGGCCTTCTTGTGGTCCGGATCGTACTCGCTCAGGAGCATCAGCCAGACGCGGCGGGCGATCAGCGGGAAGCCTTCCTTGTAGGCCGAGGCGGCGTAGCCGTGGAGCTGCTTGGCCTGCTTCTCCCGGAACTTGATCTCTTCCCTGGACTGGGAGAATGCGACGGGAACCAGGAGCAGCAGGAGCCAGGGGAGGAATGCCAGGCGCAACATGATGAGCTCCCTCCGGGGAGATCGGGGAAGGCGGTGGACGGGTTCGACGGGTCCCGGGCTCAGCTCGAGGCCCGCGGTCGAGCCGGCGGCCATTCTCCACCAGCCCCTGGGGATTGACCAGCCCCATTTACGTCACGCATGCACCCGGGAGCCGGCGCCGCCATGGAAAGGCGGCGGGGCCGGCTGCGATCAATCCGATGACGACCAGGGCAGAGGGAATCAGCCTTGGAGGCGCCAGACGGCGGTGTACGCACCATGCGCCCTCGTGCGCGGAGTATTGGAGGGCGGTTCGAGCGCACCGCCGCAGGTGCCAGCCGCGGCTGCGGGTTCGGTTCCGAGGGCGCGACGACGCTGGTCGGCGGGCTTCGGCAGGGCCTTCTGGGCGGGCAGCTTCGGCGCGGTATCGGCCTGCGGCACGGCGATGTCGGCGGCCTGATTCAGGGCGACGTCGTCCTTCGGCCGGGCGATGTCGGGGGCGCGGCGCAGCTCGTCGTCGGCCAGCGCCAGGGCGGCGTCGGTGGCCCGGGGCTGGGCGACGTCGTTCTTCGGCCGGGCGATGTCGGGGGCGCGGCGCAGCTCATCGTCGGCCAGCGCCAGGGCGGCTTCCGCCAGCCTCGGAATGGAGATGTCGCCGATGGGCGGGGCGAGCTCGTTGGCCGGGGGAAGGATGGCCTCCTCGACCTGGGGCAGGGCGGTGTCGGCGGCCTGGCGAGCCGCGTCGCTCATCGGATGCGCCACGTCTCCGGTCGGGACCTTCTGGTCCACGGCCACCGGGCCGAAGGCGCCGCGGATCATGCCGATGGGCGGCATCGTCAGGAGCGGGTCGGTGACCAGGGGATCATAAGCGAAGGCCAGGAACTCACCGCGGCCGTCCACACGCTGCTCGAACCGACCTTCCAGCCAGCCCACCGAGCGCGCGGCCTGCGCGGTCTCACGGGCGCGGAAGATCGCCCCCTTGGCGAGCCCGTACACCATCTTCTGTACCTCGCCGTCGTCGTTCAGCACCTGGACGCTCTCCGGGTACAGGTGCAGCTCGAAGTGATACGGGGCGAGACCGGCCTCGTCGTACATGAATCCGGCGACCCGACCCACGCCCTTGGCGTTCCGGTGCCATTCGCCCTGGGAGACTCCCCCCTCGAAGACCGCGACGTCCGAGAGGTGGAAGGGGACGGTGCCGAGCATGGCGAACTGGTCCGCCGCCGGCGGGGCCGCGTCGGTGCGCGGGAGGGCGTTGTCGGACCGGTGGGCGAGGACATCGGCGTCCCGGGCCTGGGCGGGGAGCGCCAGGGACAGGCCGGCCGCCAGGGGCAGGGCCAGGGTTTGAAGGGTGCTGCGGAGCCGTTCGTGTTTGCGTGCCATTTCGATCTCCAGCGGTATTCGTTTCTCGAGGACTGAGTGGGCCGAGCCCGCGGTGGGCGATGGGGCGCCCGGTGGGATCTGGGGTCGGCTACGCACCCCCGAGCCGAGCCGCCCGGGAATCCGAATACGGAAAACGAGATCGGATTCCCCCCCCTTCTCCCCTGTTGGATTCGCCGGGCGGCACGCGCCCGTAGGAGGGGGTTCTCGGCCCTCTCAGGGCTCCAGGCGCGCGCGCCGCTGTTCCCGCCGGCGCTGGTCGGGATCCAGGATGGACTTGCGCAGGCGCAGGTTCCGGGGGGTAATCTCGAGGTACTCGTCCGGATTGAGGTACTCGAGGTACTCCTCCAGGCTCATCTTCACCGCCGGGGCCAGCCTGAGCGCCCGGTCCGAGCCGGCCGCGCGCACGTTGCTGTGCTTCTTGGACCGCTGGGCGTTGACCAGGATGTCCCCCTCGCGGACGTGCTCGCCGATGACCTGACCGGCGTACAGCTTCTCGCCCGGGTCCACGAAGAAACGCCCCCGGTCCTGCAGGGCGTCGAGGGAGTAGCCCACCGCCTCCCCCCGGCCCATGGAGATGATGGAGCCGGTCTGCCGCTCGGGCACCGAGCCCTTGAAGAACTCGTACTGGTAGAAGCGATGGTTGAGCACGATCTCGCCCGAGGTCGCCTTCAGCATGCGCGAGCGGAAGCCGATGAGCCCGCGGCTGGGGATGTGGAACTCGAGCCGCGTGCGGCCGGTGCCCGGCGTCATCTCGACCATCTCGCCGCGGCGCGTGGCGATGTACTCCATGACCGTGCCCACGTGCTCGTTGATCACGTCGACGGTGAGCACCTCGATGGGCTCGGTCTTGCGGCCCTCGATCTGCTTGTAGATCACCCGCGGCTGCCCGACCATCAGCTCGTAGCCCTCCCGGCGCATGGTCTCCATGAGGATGGAGAGGTGCAGGAGGCCGCGCCCCGACACCCGGAAGGTGTCCGCCGAGCCGGTGTCCTCGACCCTCAACGCCATGTCCCGCTCGGACTCCTTGAAGAGGCGCTCGCGGAGCTGGCGGCCGGTGGAGAAGTGGCCCTCGGTCCCGTAGAAGGGGCTGTCGTTGGTCATGAAGCTCATCGAGAGCGTCGGCTCGTCGACGGCGATGATGGGCAGGGGCTCCGGGGTCTCCAGATCGGCGATGGTGTCGCCGATGTCGATTCCCTCCAGCCCGACCACGGCGCAGATGTCCCCGCACTCGACCTCCTCGACCTCCGCCCGGCCCAGGTCGGTGAAGGTGAAGAGCTGGCGGATGCGCGTCCTCCGGATGCTCCCGTCGCGCTTGACCAGCGCCACCGGATCGTTCACCCGGGCGGTCCCGCGGAAGATCCGCCCGATGCCGATGCGGCCCACGTAGTCGCTGTGATCCAGGGTGGTGACCAGGAGCTGGAGCGGCCCCTCGACGCGCCCCGGAGCCGGGATGTGCTCGACGATCCGGTCCAGCAGGGGGGACAGGTCCCGCGGCTCCTCTCCCAGCTCGGCCACCGCCCAGCCCTCGCGGCCGGCGGCGAAGACGCAGGGGAAGTCGAGCTGATCGTCGTCGGCGTCCAGGTCCATGAAGAGCTCGAGCACCTCGTCGAGCACCTCGGCCGGCCGCGCGCTGCTTCGTTCGATCTTGTTGATCACGACCACCGGCCGCAGCCGGAGCTGGAGCGCCTTCTCCAGCACGAAGCGCGTCTGCGGCATGGGGCCCTCGAAGGCGTCCACCAGGAGCAGCACCCCGTCGGCCATCTTCAGCACCCGCTCGACCTCACCCCCGAAGTCGGCGTGCCCGGGGGTGTCCACCAGGTTGATGCGCACGTCGCGGTAGTGGACGGCGATGTTCTTGGAGGTGATGGTGATGCCCCGCTCCCGCTCCAGATCGCCCGAGTCGAGCACCCGCTCCTGCGGCCGCTGCCCCTCGCGGAAGGCGTGGCACTGGCGGAGGATCTGATCGACCAGGGTGGTCTTGCCGTGGTCGACGTGGGCGATGATGGCGATGTTGCGGAGCTCCATGGGCGTGCTGTCGGCTGAGGTGTGTCCGGATCGGTCAGCGGCCGGCGCCCTTCCCGCGGATGCAGGCGGAGAAGCCCGCGTCCTCGGCACAGTCCAGGGCCCCGGGGCCGATCCGGTTGCGGTCGCGGGTCTCCTGGAAGCCGACGTCGGTGTCCAAGAGGCCCAGCTCGAAGGCGAACTCGTCGGCCCGGCCGGCCAGGATCCAGCGCCGGTCCAGGGGGAGCCGCTCTCCGTGGATGTGCTCCCAGTGGGCGACCAGGTTGGTGGTGCAGTTGCTGAGGAGCGTGTTGTAGAAGGCCGGCTCCTCGCGCAGCTCGTTGGCTCGCCGGCACATGTCGAGGAGGTACTCTCGCTGAGCCTCGGGATTGTGCCTCACGGGGTGGAGGTAGACCTCGTTCCTGCGGTGGTGGGTGCGCAGCCCCACCAGATCGCGCTCCGCGCCGATCACGTACATGATCTCGAATTGCCGGAACAGCCCCCGCAGGACCCCGTAGCGCTCCCCCACCTCCTTGCGCACCTCCACCGAGAAGGTGAGGGTGCGCTCGTCGGCGAAGCGGAAGCTGACCATCGTGTGCCCGATCGACTTGTTGTCGGAGAAGTGCACGACGATGAAGTCGACCCCCTCGAGCTCGCGGGTGTCGAAGGTGGCGTCGTACCAGCCCTCGTCCCAGTCGTCCGGGCTGCGGTAGCGGAAGTCGCGGATGTCGTGGATGGTCACGAGGGGGCCGTCCACCTCGACCCGAGGCAGCCTCGAGTGGTCGGGGGACCAGACGCGGTCGTTCGAGGGCCGCAGGGCGAGGAACGCGCCCACGACCGGCAGGCACAGGATCGCCACGACGAGCTGGGCGCGGCCGCGGGTGAGCTTGATGGCCGCCAGGAGCGCGAGCAGCACCAGGGCCAGCGCCAGGGCCCAGCGCCCGACGCCAGGTCCTCCCGGCCCGCCGCCGCCCAGGAGGATCGCCCCGACGCACCAGACCACCGCGAGGAACAGGGGGATCCAGAGCAGGAGGGTGAGGATCCGCTGGAGCGGTCCCCGGCGCGGGGTCTCGGCGATCATGGCGCGAGAGTATACGCCCCGATCCCCCCCACCGCCCGATCAGTGGATCCCTACCTCCCCCTCGCCGGGATCCCGATCATAGGCCGGCAGGCTCATCATGCGCGGGTCCTCCACCGGCCGACCCATGGTGAAGTGGTAGAGGCTCTGGAAGGCCGGCCCGCGCAGGCCCAGCACCTCGTGGACCTCGTCGTCGAAGTAGCAGCCGATGCCGGTGCCCCGCCACCCGAGGGCCTCGGCCTCGAGGTAGAGGGTCTGTCCGATGGCGCCGCACTCCCAGAAGAGCCGGCGGTAGAACCAGGGGCCGTGGCGCGCCAGGGAGGCCTCGAAGTCGGCGACCATGCCCAGGCTGAAGCAGCCGTCGGAGGCGATGTCCTGGTTGCAGGAGAGCTGCCGCGCCAGATCCCGCGCGTCGCCCGGCTGGAGAAGGTGGAAGCTGAGCTCGCTCGGGCAGCGCCGCGGCCGTTTCCAGAGGAAGCTCTCGGAGCAGGCCGCGCGCAGGGCCGGCTCGCGCGAGGAGTCGCGCAGCAGGCAGTAGAGGCCCTCATCCAGGCCCTCGACGCGGTGGACGAAGAGGAAGAGGTCCACGCGCGGGCTCCAGGGCAGGGCGTCGAAGGGCGCGGCCCCCGGGGCGGGCAGGGTGCGGAGCAGCACCCGGTGGAGGTCGGAGAGGGCCATGCGGGAGCGGCCGTCGAAGGCCTGGGCGCTGCGGCGCGTGCGCACCACGCGGCGCAGGGAGGCCTCGCCCTCGAAGGCGGGAAGCGGCGCGCCCACCGGGGGCTCGTCCGCAAAGGCGTCCCGCGTTCGGGGCTTGCGGCTCGCCTCGGCGGCGCGGTCGATGAGATTCCAGTCGACGTGGCGAGGGCTGAGCCGGTTCACCTCGCCCGCGAAGGCGAGGCTGACGAAGGCCCGGCAGGCCTCCTCCGGCAGCCCTGCGGGCAGGGCCCCCTCGCCCTGGGGAGCGATCACCAGCAGCAGGTCGGGGTGCTCGGCCTCGGGTCCGGCCTGATCGGTGATGCCCAGCAGGGCCCCGACCTCCTCGCCGGCGAGATCGTCCAGCAGCCGCACCCGCCAGCCGAGCCCGGCGGCCGCCACGGACAGGGCGGCGATGGCGTGGCCCGCGTCGTGCTGGCAGTAGCGGAAGGCCCGCTCGCCGTACTTCCACGCCTCGCGCCAGTGGATCGAGCTCAAGCCCATGAGGAAGGCGCCGGCGGGCAGCTCGCGGCTCAGCTCGCGCCACAGCTCCGGCGAGGGCTCGGCGCGCACCTCGAGCTCGTGCTGGCGGGGGCCGTAGTGGGCGACGATCGGCCCCTCGCACACTCCCTCGACCGGGCTCGCGATGACGTGGCCCTCGGTGGGGTGCAGGTTGCCGCTGGAGGGATTGACCCGCAGGGCCCAGTGATCGCTCCCGAAGCCCTTCCAGGCGGAGATGGCCAGGCTGTCGAAGAGGAGCTGTGACAGGCTTGCGCGGTCGAGCGGCCGCGGTGGCACGCCACCGGGCACCAGGGCGCGGGCGTAGAGGGGCTCGTCGGCGACGGGCTCCATCCTCTTCAGGGGGATGCGCCGCGCCCCGTCGAAGCTGCGGAAGGGATGGGGCTGGGTGGCCCAGTCCAGTCCGTGCGGGCCGGCGGCGAAGCGGTGCAGGTGGTGCTTGGTCGCCTCGTGGTAGGCCGCGATCGGGCCCGGGTCCTCTGCCGAGTTCTCGATACTCATGTCCTCCTTCCGCCGGATCCTGCCCCGACGGGCGCGACAGGGTAACACGGGGCCGCTGCCGGGGTAGACTGGCGGCGGCACCCCCAACCTCCCGGACCCGACCCGACATGAGACGCACGATCGCCTTCCTGTCCCTGCTGATCCCGATCGGCGGGCTCGCCATGCGCCACTACTCCTGCTGAGGCAGCCCTCTGGGCACGCTCGGTCTGGGCGTGCTGATCGGCGGTGGCCTCCTCTCCTGGAAGCTCTTCGACTGGAGCGGCCCGGGCGCGGCGGGGGACTGAGCGCGGAGCCCGGCTCGCCTATCTGAGGATCTCGTCGGGGATCTCGTGGCAGCTCGTGCAGGAGGTGGCCCCCATCTACTGGCTCATCTCGCAGCGTCGCCCCCAGCCGGCTCACCGGCGAGCTCGCTCGGCCACGACCGGACCCAGCGGGGCGTCTACGCCGCCGCGCGGATGACGAGCCACGCGGCGAACGCGATCAGGCCGACGGAGACCGCGAGTCCGAGAGGGGTGCTCCGCTTCATGATCTCCAGCACCCGGGCGTGACCATCACCCCCCCATCACCCCCAGCTCGGCGATGGAGGCCCAGGGGCCGCCGTTGACCTCGGAGAGGACGAGCAGCCGGACGTAGCGGCCCCGGACCGGCTCGCAGCCGACCTCCTGGGACTGGCGGACCTTCTCGAAGCTCCCGCGGATGGCCGGCTCACCGGAGGCGTCGGGAGCGGAGCTCACCCACAGCTCGAAGCGTCCGAGGGAGCCGTTCCAGCCGCCGTCCTGGCGGGCGAGGTAGCGCAGTCCGCGGACCTCGCGCTCGGCGCCGAGGTCGATGACCAGCTCGTGGGGGTGCTCGGCCAGCTCCTCCTGGAAGCGCGTGTGCCAGTGCGTCCGGGGATCGCCGTCGAAGGCACAGGCGGCCACGCGGCCGTTGTGACGGGATTCGCTGCTGACGCGCAGCACCTTCCAGCCGGCGGTGGGGATCAGTCCCTCGGGAGCGAGGGTGTGCACAGCCGGCTCCCCGCCCTTCCGGGCATCGCCCCACTTGGCCCTGCGGTCCTTCTCGTGGTCCGCTCGATCGCGAAAGACACCCTCCCTCGCCGGCTCGTGGGCCTCCTCGGCGAAGGCCCGCATCTTCTCGAGCACCTTCGGGTGCTCGCCGGAGAGGTCCTTCGCCTCCCCCGGATCCCGGCCCAGCTCGTACAGCTCCCAGTCCGCGTTCCGGCCCGGCCGGACGGCCTTCCATCCCTCCATGCGGACGGCGACCTGCTCGCCGAGCTCCCAGTAGAGGTACTCGTGCTCGGCCTGCGCTCGCCCGACCACCGACTCGCCCAGAAGCTCGGGCGCGATCGAGAGACCGTCGATCTCCCGCGGAAGGTCGGCGCCGGCCAGCTCCACCAGGGTGGGGAGCACGTCGGGGAAGTACCACAGGTGATCGCTCGTGCGCCCGCCCTTGATCCGCCCCGGCCAGCGGGCGATCATGGGGATGCGCAGGCCCCCCTCGTAGAGCTTCCCCTTCTGCCCCCGAAAGGCGACTCCGGTCATCGGATCGAGGTTGGGGCCGTGGAAGCCCCGGGGGTGCTCCCCGTCGGCGAAGTAGTCGTTGCCCCCGTTGTCGCCGCAGAAGAAGACCAGGGTGCGCTCCGCGAGGCCCAGCTCCTCCAGGAGGTCGAGCAGCTCCCCCACCTGCCGGTCGAGCATGCTCACCATGGCCGCGTAGCGGCGCGCCTCCAGCGGCCACGGCTCGTCCCGGTAGAGCGCCCAGGCCGGATCGTCCTCGGGGATGTCGAACATCCCGTGGGGCGGGGTGACCGGCAGGTAGCAGAAGAAGGGGCGCTCCCGGTTGGCCCGGATGAACCCCATGGCCTCCTCGAAGATCGCGTAGTGGGAGTAGGTCTCGCCGCTGCGGCCTCCGCGGTTGCCGGGGAGCGCGCGCTCCTCGCTGTTGTGGACGATGTAGGCGGGGTAGTAGCTGTGGGCGTGCACCTGGTCGTAGTAGCCGACGAAGGTGTCGAAGCCGTGCTCC
>CAZTTG010000020.1:0-45501 GCA_964615935.1 uncultured Planctomycetaceae bacterium
GCGCGCGCGCTACCTCGTCGGCAAGAGCGCCCGCCGCCTGGCCCTCGCGGCGCGCATCCTGCCCGACCGCCTGCGCGACCGGCTGATCCTGGCGCGGCTGAAGCTGGGCGAGCCGCCGGGATGAAGCGACGGGCCGGGACCACCTCGGGCTACGGACCCAGGTCGGTCCGGCAGATGCGGTGGATCGCCCGGCAGTCGGCTCCGGAGTAGACCCCCACGAAGCCCTCCACCAGGGGGTGCATGTGCATGGGGGCGCCACCGGCCGCGAAGTCGCCGACGCCGTCTCCGTTCACGTCTCCCAGGGAGACCACGGCCGTGGCGAGCGCATCGCCACAGGGATGGCGCTCCTCGGTCCTGCGCAGGACGAGTCCGTCGCTCCCGGAGACGACGTAGGCCGCGCCCGTGGGCCACTCCGGGCTCACCCCGACCACCAGGTCGGGGACTCCGTCACCGGAGACGTCTCCGAGGCCCGCCAGGCTGAGCTCTCCCTCGAGGTCACCGGGGAATCGGCTCGTCGGCTCGAGCAGCCGGGATCCGTCGGCCCCGGAGACCGCCCAGAGCTCCTGGGAGTAGTAATACGTCCCCCCGGCCATCCAGAGATCCGGCGCGCCGTCTCGGTCGAGATCCCCGGCGCCGGCGACCGCCATCCCTCCGCCCGTCCCGGCCGCGGGCCCCACGCAGGTGACCAGCCGTTCGCCATCCGCGAGCGAGAAGACCTCGCAGGTCGTGGCTCCGCCCTCTTCTGAACCCGGGAGCACGCCGACGGCGAGCTCCGGCGTGCCGTCGCCGTCGAGGTCCCCGGGCAGGCAGAGCGAATGGCCGAATCGGCCCCGACCCTCGACGCCTTCGAGCTCCCGGAGGACGCGCCCGTCCGCGCCCGAGACCACGCGCACGAACCCGCGCCACTCTCCGGGATCCTCCGAGCGCCGCCGCCCCCCCAGGGCCAGGTCGGTCGCCCCGTCCCCGTCGAGGTCGGTCACGGGGATCAAGGCCTCGCCGAAGCTCTCGCCCTCTCCGGCGCGTATCTCGTACAGGACCCCCCCCGACTTCCCCGAGTACACGCGCACGAAGTCCGTCGAATCCCGCGATCCCGCGATGGCGAAGTCGCCGTGACCGTCGCCGTTCACCTCCCCGATCCCGTTGACGCACCATCCGAAACCGTCCCCCTCCTCGGCATCGAAGCGATGGAGCAGGCCGCCGGTCCGGCCCGAGAACACGCAGGCGAAGGCGGGGACGGGATCGCGGCTATCCCAGACCAGCCAGCAGCCGGCGATGAGGTCGCTCACGCCGTCCGCGTCCACGTCGCCCGCGTTGGCCACGGAGCTCCCGAAGGTCGAGAGGCCGTGAGGCCACCAGGGAGGGGGCACCCGGTCCGCCGAGGAGGAGGGCTCGCCCCCCTCCCCCTCCTGGAACAGGGGCAGCAGCAGGATCAGACAGACGAGCGGCATCACGGGCGTCCTCCGGGGGGTCCTCGCCCTCCCTTGCCCCCGGACGCCCGAACCGTCACGGCGAGTCGGGATCTTGTCGCCCATCCACCACCCCTGTAGCCTTCCTTGCTCCCGCGCGAAGGCCCTCGAGCGACGAGCCCCGCCGGGAGCGAGGCGAGCGATGAGCGAATCCAGGCCCCAGGATGCGGAGGAGACCGGGACCCGGCCTGTCCCACGCCGGCGGCGCCCGCTGCTGAGGACCCTCGCGCTGCGCGCCGCGATCCTGGCCGCGACCCTGCTCTTCCTGGAGGTGGCCTTTCGCGCGGTCACGTGGATGCTGGGAGCGCCCTATGGCGCCGCGGCCGCGCGCGAGCGGATCCTCGAGCTGCGCGACATCGATCAGCTGGCCATCCTGCTGCCGGAGGCCGACGGGCGGGTCCGCCGGGAGCCCGCCCCGGAGATCGAGCCGGTCCTGCACCCCTTCCTCGGATTCGCGGCGCGCGGGAGGACCGCCGCCGTGGAGGCCGAGGTGGCCGGCTCGCGAGGGGCGAGGACGACGGCAGCTTCCGGATCCTGATCCTGGGGGGCTCGGTGGCCGGGATGTTCGGCGTCCACGGCGGTGAGCGCCTCCACGAGCTCCTGCGAGCCGACCCGCGGCTCGAGGGGCGCCCCATCCACCACATCCCCCTCGCGTCGGGGGGACACAAGCAGCCGCAGCAGCTCATCCGGCTGATCCTCCTCCTGAGCGAGGGGATCGTGCCGGACGCGGTCATCAACATCGACGGCTACAACGAGCTCGTGCTGGGCAGCAACAACGTGAGGAGGCAGACGAACCCGATCTTCCCGTCCTCCTCCCACTGGACCCACCTGGCCCGGGACGGAGCCCGGGAGCGGCCGATCCTGCGGGAGATGTTCGAGGTGTACGGCGCGCAGCGCGAGACCGCGCGCCTGGCCGGCTGGATGCTCGACGCCCGGCTGTACCACAGCAGCATCCTGGGCCGCCTGGGCCTGGCCCGACTGGAGGCCCTGAAGGGCCGCATCGAGGAGGGCTACGCGACCTACCTCGGTCTCGTTGAGGAGGGCGGGGAGCGGGGCGTTCTCCACGGTCCCGCCTTCGATCGCCAGGGCGTCGCTCCCCTGCGCGCCATCGTGCGGCACTGGGAGGAGGCCTCCACGATGATCGATCAGCTCTGCCGGGCGCGATCGATTCCCTACCTCCACGTGCTGCAGCCCACGCTCCTCGACGAGGGCTCCAAGCCCCTGAAGGGACCGGAACGGGGCCTGCTAGAGCGGGCGCCGGCGGTGCGCCGGCTGGCGATTCGGGCCGGCTATCCCCGCCTGCGCGAGGCGGGGCGCCGGCTGGCAGCCAGCGGGGTGCACTTCCTCGACGCCTCCATGGTCTTCGCCGAAGCGACGGAGCGTCTGTACCAGGACGACTGCCACTTCCGGGAGCGGGGCAGCGCGATCCTGGCCGAGCCGGTCGCCGAGGCCCTCCTGCGCGTCCTGGACTGACCTACGGCCCCCGGAACCGCAGCCGGACGCCCTCCGCGTCGTCCGCGCGGGTGCAGAACTCGATGAAGGCGGGGTACTCCTCGGGCGGGATGACGAAGGAGTCGATCAGCACCTCGCGCACGACCCGCCAGGTGCGATCCTGGGCGGAACCCTCGCGCTCGATCGCCAGCCGATAGGTGCCGCCCGGGCAGGCGAGCTCGACCGGCGCAGGTGGATCGACGAGCTCCATGCCCTCGGGCAGGACCAGGCGGACCGCCGCGCGGCCGAGGATGGGCGCGGACAGGAAGAAGGGCAGGCGGCGCCGGCCCTCGCCGGCGAAGCGGGCCCGCAAGCCGGTCGGCGGCATGGGCAGGCTGCAGACCCAGCCCTGGCCCTCGCGGTCGAGGAAGGAGCGCACGCGACCCTCCACGCTCAGGCTCATCGGGCGCTCGTCGTCCTCGCCCATTCCGGGCAGCTCGAACTCGCTCACCTCCAGGCCCCGCAGGGCCTGCGCCGCGTAGGCGCGGACGCCGTAGAGCCGCTGGGCCTCGGGGATCTCGAGGAACTGCTCCTCGAGCCGATAGCTCAGGCCGGCCAGGAATCGCGCGCTGCCCTCGACCCGCGCGCCGCCGTTCTCGTCGATGGAGACGGTGCCCTCCAGCGCCAGGGCGGGGCGGTCCGCGAGGGGCCGGGCGGGGGTGCGGACCTCCACGCCGCTCTCGGCCGCGAAGGCCTCCGAGGCGGGGGCGAAGCCCATCAGCTCGCCGTAGGGCAGGAGGCGCTCGTTCAGGTCGCACCAGGCCTCGGGCCCGTCCAGGGGGCGCACGGCGACCAGCGGATAGCGGCGCCAGCGATCGATGCTCCGATGGGCCGGGTCGGGGTCCGGGTCGGAGCTGGGCGCCACCGCCCGCGACCAGACCAGCTCGCGGGAAACGCCCGCGGCCTCGAGCAGCGCCAGGTACAGGAAGCTGGGGTTGCCCTCGCGAGAGAGCAGGGCGCCCACCGCCGAGCCGGGACCCGGGGTGCGCTCGTCGAGGGCCTCGCGCACGAAGCGGTGCAGGGCCCGGGCGCGGGCCTCGTCGCCCTCGACGCCCTCGATCGCGCCGGCCGCGGCCTCGCGGATCTCGGGGGTGGGGCGCGCGTACCAGCGCGCCTCCGCCCACGGGAAGGACGCGATGGTGGCGAGCGCCTCGTCGGTGCCGAAGCTCACGTTCGGAAGGAACCAGCCCGGGGGCGGCGCGCCCGGCTCGGGGAGCACCCGCTCGCGATCCCGGGCGAGGAAGACGTCGAGCGTCCGGGCGCCCTCGGAGGTACTCTCGCGCTCGATCCCCTCCAGGTTGCGCTCCACGACCTCCAACCCCAGGGAATCCGGCCAGGAGACGACGTAGCGGCTGAGGTGGAAGGCCCGCTCCACCGAGGCGAAGGACCACTCGCCGACGCGCACCACCCGGTCGAGACGCCCCGGCTCGAGGGTCATGTAGTTGGCCTCGATGAAGTCGCCGGGCTCCAGGTGCGGCATGGTGAAGCGGTCGTTCACCCGCACCGGCTCGTAGCGCGTCCCGTCGGAGGCCTTGATGGTCGCCACCGACAGCACCTCGCCCGGGAGACCCAGGTCCCCCATCTCCCGGCATCCCTCCAGGTCGCGCACCTGGAAGAGGTTCTGGGTGAGCTGCTGGCTGGAGCCGTCCTCGAAGAACCAGATCGCCGAGTGGTCCAGCACCGCCACCACCGACTCGGTCTGGCTGCCCCCGGCGTAGCCGGCGATCACCTCGTCGGCGTCCATGAGCTGCGAGTCCAGGAACTCCAGGCAGGGATCCCCCTCCCCCAGCTCGCGGAGCCGCTCGCGGGTCGAGAGCCGCAGGGGCTGGATCCGACGGGCCTCCTGCAGGCTCTCGACCAGCGCCTCGCGCTCGCCCCGGAGCTGCGCGATCCGGGCCAGCGAGAGGTGAATCGACTCCACCCGCGGGAAGCTCTCCGCGCGTTCGCGCAGCCGGCGCTCGGCTTCGTCCAGGCGCTCGGTCTCGATCAGGAACCCGATCAGCGCCGACTCCTCGTGGGGATCGCGCAGGACGGCCTCCCGGAAGAGGTCCTCGGCCTGGGCCAGCTCGCCGACACCCGCGAAGCGGGCCGCCGCGGCGCTCAGGGCGGGAGCGCTCGAGCCGGAGACGCGAGCCGCGGAGAGGAAGTCGCGGGCTGCCCTCTGGCGCTGACCGACCCGGTCGTGGTGGCTGGCCAGCCCCACGAGCGTGCGCGAGAAGCGAGGCGATCGCGAGTGGGCCTCGAAGAGCGCCGCCTCGGCCTGCGCCTGCATCCCCAGCTCGCGCAGGACCTGGTGGCGCAGGAGCAGGCCGCGAGCCGAGTGCCGGTGCGCCCGCTCGAGCATCTCGAGCACCTCCAGCGCCTCCTCCTCGCGGTCCTCGCCGGCCAGGATCTCCGCCAGGTGGAGCTGCATGGCGAAGTGATCGGGGACCTCCGCCACCACGCCCTCGGCCAGCTCGCGGGCGCGCCTCTTGCGCCACACGCCGGGCAGGTAGGAGGCCCGGGTGGTGGCCAGGGCCAGCTGGACCCGCAGGTGCGGGGCCTCGGGCGCCCGCTCGACGGCGCGCCGCAGGTGCTCCAGACCGCGGCCCTGCTGGTGATCCAGGCCGAGGAGGACGCCCAGGAGTGCCTCGCCGTCCGGACCCAGCTCGCCGCGCTCAAGGCCGCCGCTGAGGTGCTCGGCGCTGCGGGCGTAGCCGGAGGCCGGCAGGTCGCGCAGGACGCGAATCGCGAACCGGGCCCTGACGGGGCTCAAGAGCGACGAGCACACGATGAGCTGGTTGCGGCCGGGGCGCAGCTGCACGGGCTCGAGGTGCCTCCCCGATCGCTCCGCCTCGAGGTGGTCGATCACCACCGGCTCGGCGCCGTTGAAGGAGAAGGCCCACGCCGGGGCCACGCCGGGGAAACGCCCACCGCCGTGCACCGACTCGGCCGGGAGGCGGGCGCTGATCTCGATCCAGGCCGGGCCGCCCTCGCGGGCCTCGATGATGCTGGCGAGGAACACCTGGCCGATGTCCTCGCGCACCCCGTCCCAGGGCCTCACCGAGGACGTGAGGCGATCGCGCTCCAGCGCCTGCCAGCGCACGGGCCCCTCGAGACCCTCGTGCTCCCGATCGAAGCCCGGCTCGGCGAAGAGGGGCGAGGGCAGCCACGCGGCCCGCGCGTCGAGGCGCGGGCCCATGGGGCCCAGCACCAGGAAGTCGCGCAGGTACTCGGGATGTGCGTCGCCGGCGTGCTCATCGGGCTCCGCGAAGCCCCTGCCCAGGCCGCTCTGCATGGTGTGCAGGATCCGGCGCGCGGCCGGGTCGAAGCCGCGCTCGGGATCGAGCTCCAGGAGGCCGTCCGCGAGGACGCGCAGGTCCTCGATGAGCTCGACGCGCTGGGCGAGCAGCAGCAGGTTGGCCTCGCTGAGGGGATGGCCCGGCTCCCGGCGGAGGAGCTCCAGGCTCTCGGAGAGGGCCGTCCTCCAGTCGCCCGAGCGGTGCAGGGGATGATCGAGCAGCGCGCGCGCGTACTCCTCGATCCCGAGGCCCGCCGGATCCGACTGACCGGCGGGGGCCGGGGCGGCCGCCCACAGCAGGACGGGCACCAGCAGAATGTTCTGGGCGCGCATCAGCGGCCTCCCCTCTCTCCCTCGTCGCCGGCCGGGGGCACGATGGCGATGGTCCGCTCCTCGGCCTGCCGGACCTCCTGGAGCGCCCGGCGGAAGTCGCCGTAGTCCTCGACCGGAATGCGCCGCTCGAGCAGCTCGAAGCGGCGGCGCACCTCGATGCGGTCGCCCTCGGCCTCGACGTCGAGCCGGTAGCGCATCAGGCCCGGCGCCTCGATGTCCACGTCGGGTGGTCGGCGGGCGATCCGGGCTCCGTCGGGGAGGCTCCAGCGCACGGTGGTGTCGGAGGAGAGCGGCCGGTCGAGGCACAGGTCGAAGGTGCGCTCCCCGGCCGGCTCGACCGCCAGCCCCTCCAGCCCCAGCTCGTCGAAGGCCAGGGGCAGCCCGCGGTTGTCCCCCTCGCTGGTCCAGACCTTCTCGGCCGTGAAGCGGGCGTCCAGCTCCGCCGGAGTCCCGAGGTCCTCCAGGTCCGAGGTCTCGATGCTCTGGAAGTCGACCTTGCCGAAGGCGTCGACCAGCTCATCGGAGAGGAGCTTCCCGATGTCGCCCTGCTCGCCGCCGTAGCGGTGGCGGATCCTCACCCCGTAGCGGCCGTTGCTCCGATCGGCGAGCTCGACCGTCGCCCGGCCGTCGGCCGCCAGCTCTACCTGGTACACCCGGCGCAGGCCGTTCTCCCGGGGCGGGGAGTAGGGAATGCGATGCAGCCCGGCGCCCTCGGGCGTGACGTGCAGCACGTGCGCGCCCTGGTCGTCGGCTCGCAGGTACTCCATCGGGTTGCGGTCGGCGGTGGCGTCCAGGTAGTAGCCCTCGCGCTCGGCGGTGGGCGTCACGTAGGCGATGCAGTGGTTGAAGCAGCCCACCATGGCGGCGTCCAGGGGCTCCTCGCTCCGGGAGTACTGGGCGCGGATGAGCACCGGCACCGCCTCCACCCCGATCTCGGCCAGGAGCTGGCGCAGCAGGATCGACTTGTCCTTGCAGTCGCCGAAGCGCCGCTTGAAGATCGTGCTGGCGCTGAAGGGCTCGTAGCCGTGGGTGCCGAAGCTCCAGGCGTTGTAGCGGATCTCCTGGCCCACGAAGCGCAGGATGGCGCGCACTTGGTCCCGCTCGGCCTCGAGCCCCCCGGTGAGCTCGGCCACCTTCTCCCGCATGTCGGGGCTGGTGACGAACTCCTTCTCGATGAAGCTCCACCACCAGCGGCCGAAGGACTCCCAGTCGGAGTAGGTGGTCACCTCCACCAGCGGCACCAGCTCCTCCCGCCGGGGCATGGCGCCCTCCATCGGCGGGCGCTCCAGGTCGCGGGCCACCCAGCGATAGACCGTGCGGCCCGCCGCGTCCTGCTCCTGGCTGCGCTCGAGATCCTCGCCCCGGCGCTCGGCGAAGTAGAGTGGCACTCCCTCCGGAGCGATCACCACCAGCTCGGCCCGGCGGGTGGGCGCCAGGGTGTCGATGTGGTCCGGGTGGAAGACGTGGCGGGTGCCGAAGTACTCCCCGAAGACGTCCGGCCGGGTCTCGTCGACGCGGTACTCGACGTCCACCACGTCGCCCACCGCCAGCGGCGGCAGGTCGAAGGGTCGGATGGCGGTCCCGCCGCGGCGGACGTCGCCTCCGGTCGGCGCCGGAGCCCGCTCGAAGCGGCCGTCGGGGTGGATCACGCGCAGGTGGAGCACCTGCAGGCTGCCCCCCCGCGGGTAGCCGATGTTGTAGGTGTCGAGGGCCTGGACCCCGGCCAGGTTGAGGGCCCGCACGACGAAATGCTCGTAGCGGCTCTCGGCTCCGTCGGGGTAGAGGCGGTGCACGGTGGTGCGGTCCAGCACCTCGATGACGTCGTTCTGGCCGGCCTCGGGCCGCGGCAGGGCGGCCAGCTCGACCGCGTCGCGCCGCCAGGGCGTCTCGAAGCGCTCCTCCGTCTCGGTCGCGAGGAGCTGTTTGAAGCGCCGCGCCCGATCGTTGCCCGGCTCGAGCCGCAGGACTTCGGCGAGGTGGCGGTCGACCGCCGCGAGGTCCCCGCGCCGCGAGTCCAGGCGGGCCAGGTCGAGCAGCGCGCCCACGTGCTCAGGGCAGACCGCCAGCGCCCGCTTCACGTAGTCGCGGGCCTCCTCCTCCAGGCCGGCGTGCTCGACCAGCCCGGCGGTCCGCAGCATGCGGCCCACGGCGAAGGGCGAGGCGGCCAGGGCGAAGTCGGTGACGAAGCAGGCCCCGCCGGGATTGTCGCGATCGACCAGGAGCTCGACCAGCTCCTCGAGGATCGGGCCGTCGATCGGTCGGCCCACGAAGGCCCGCTTCAGCCCCTCGTGGACCTCCTCCGTCCGGCCCAGCTCGCGGAGCCGACCGACGCGGATGAGGACCCCCGAGGCCATGCGCCGGCCCTCGAGCGTCTCGGCCGCCTGGCGCAGCAGCAGCTCGGCCTCGGAGTCCCGACCGCGGCTCGAGAGCCAGCGCGCCCGCGTCGTGAGCGCCCGCCACGACTCGGGCCGGATCTCGAGTGCGCGCC
Organism: uncultured Planctomycetaceae bacterium; assembly: GCA_964615935.1. Taxonomy (GTDB): domain Bacteria; phylum Planctomycetota; class UBA1135; order UBA1135; genus CAZTTG01. Next base: position 9,059 of record CAZTTG010000020.1, read on the forward strand.
GCGTCAGCTCGTCCGCCCGCCGCGGGAGGGGATTGAGCTGCATCGCGTACCACGCCAGATCCAGGGTGGCCTGCAGGTGCTCGGGGTCGAGCTCGATCACCTCGCGCAGGGCGTGCAGGTAGGGGTTGATGGCCATCTCCGAGCGCGTCTCGCCCTCGGGCTCGAGGGCCGCGGCGAGCAGGTAGCGACCCACGACGTCGTCGGGCTCGAGCTCCGCGGCGCGGCGAGCGGCCTCGCGCGCGTCGGGCTCCACCCGATCGTGGGCGTGGACCAGCCGGTGCCAGAGCGCCAGCGAGCGCGCCGCCGAGGCGTCGCCCTCCAGCCCCGAGAGGACGCCGCCCGCCTCGGGAGCCGGGCGCCCCTCGGCCGCTCGCGCGCTCCCCTCGAAGGTGCCCGTGCGGGAGGAGTCGACGGCGAGCTCCCGCGCCGGCCGGCCGTCGAGTTCGGTGAGCCGCGCGCCGAGGGTCCAGGAGCCCTCCTCCACGCCGACCTTCAGGAGGAGCTGGTTCCAGCCCGCGCGCATCGGCAGCACGACCCGGTCCTGGTCGTGCCGGTAGGGCCGCTCGACCTTGCGGGCCAGGAGCTCGACGCCGTTCAGGAAGACCTTGAGGGAGCAGGTCGAGCCCAGGCGCAGGACGACGTCCCGATCGGCGTCCGAGCGGACGGCGGTGGCCAGGTAGGCCAGGGCCTGCTCGTTGGGGCGCATGGTCTGGTGCAGGAGCAGGCGGCGCAGCGGGTGATCCGGACAGGGGTTGGGGCGCCAGCTGACCTCGCGCTCCTTGCCGGGCACGCCCGCCTCCCGATCGAAGCCCTCCTCCGGCGGGTAGCTCGCGTCGAAGCCGCCGCCGCGCTCGTTGTCGAAGGGGCCGATCTGGAGCCAGTCGCCGACGAATCCCAGCTCGTCGAAGATCGCGCGCGCCCTCTCGGGGCCCTCCGTCCGGTACCAGGCCTCGCCGAGGAGCGCGTCCAGCAGGAAGGCCACCGAGGGGGGGGCATCGTCGGCCCAGGGACGCCCGTCCAGGGCATCGCGCGTCTCGCTCCAGGCCTCCGTCCTGCGGACCAGCTCGACCAGCGCGCGACAGGCGACCTCGACCTCGGCCGCCTCGCGGGCATCCTCGAGGCCCCCGCGTCCAACGCGCTCCAGCACGTCGTGGAGGAGACCCCGCCAGGCCTCCACCGTACGACCGGCGCCGTGGAGCTCGGCGGCCTCACGCCAGAGCGGCTCCTGGGCGGTCGCGGCGAAGCTCGCACCCGTGGGGACGGCCAGCAGGAAGAAGGGTGCCAATGACTCGATCATGCCAGCCCTTTCGGCCCCGGTAAGGGCGCGGTAGATGCATCGGCGAGCGGCTCTGCCGAAGCGCGGGATTCTACCCTCTGCCGCTCATCGAGAAGACCACCCTCCGGCTCCCAGCTCTGGCCGCAGCCCCCACAGGAGCCTGCGAATCGGGCCGGAGGTCCCGCCGGCATCGGCGGATACGAGTATCCCCCGTTTGCAGGCGTGGGGACCGTGAACGCAAATCATCCGCGCGAATCCCTCACCCCCCATACCCCAGTGAGCGGAGCTGCTCGAGCGTCTCGGGGGGGATCTCCCCGCCCAGCTCGACTGGCTCCGCCGGGGGATGCTCCCGCTCCCACCGCTTCAGGTAATCGTGGAGCTCCCGCACGAGCTCGGGGTGCCGCACCGCCTCATTCGTGCGGGCGCCGTCCTCCCTCACTCCCATGCGATGGAGCGCCACCCGCGGCAGCCCCGCCTGACGGTCGCCGTTCCTGAAGAGCTTCCAGTCCCCCGCGTAGACGCCGAGCTTGTCGGCGCCCCGGAAGTGCGTCTCGACCACGAAGCGCTCCGGGAGGTCGGCGGTCAGGCCCTCCAGCAAGGGCACCAGCGAGGTGCCGCGCATGCCGCGGGGCTCGCGCACGTCCAGGAGGTCGAGCAGGGTGGGCATCAGGTCCAGGAGCCGCACGGGCTGCTCGACCACCAGCCCCTCGGGGAAGGGGCCCCCCGTGCGCAGCAGGATCCAGGGGACCATCACCTGCGACTCGTAGAGCAAGAGCCCGTGGGAGTCGCTCTCGGGCACGCCGGGGTGGCTGCCCAGGCCCTCCCCGTGGTCGCTCGTGAGGACCACCAGCGCGTCCTCCCACCCCGGCCGCTTCCCGAGCTCCGAGAGGAACCAGTCGACGTCGAGGGAGACCTGCCGGATGGCCTGCAGGTAGCGCCGCTCCTTGTCGTATCTCACGCCCGGGAACAGCTCCTCGAGCTCGGGCCGCACGAGGTCGTTCTCGCCCCAGGTCTCGTGCACCTCCATGACGTCGAGCTGCAGGTAGTGCGGCCGGGCCCGCTCGGCGGCGCCCTCCCCGTCGATCTCGGCCAGCATCCGGCCGAAGAGATCGCGCGCCGACGCCAGCGGCGGATGGCCCTCGGGGGTCTGGCCCGGGGCTTCGGGCATCCAGTGGAAGATGCGGGCGCTGTCCAGATAGCGATCGAAGCCCTGATGGAACCGGAAGGTGGTGTTCAGGTGCGGGTTGGCCGTCGCTCCCAGGGTCCGGTACCCGCTCTCCTTCAGGGCCTCGGCCAGGGTGACGACCTCCTCCGGCAGCCCACCCCTCGTCTCGTAGTGGAGCCCGAGCTCCCGCGGGTAGTGCGAGGTGAGCAGCGAGCCGATCGATGGCCGCGTCCAGGAGCACTGGGCCACCGCCCGCGCGAAGCGGACGCCCCGCCGGCTCAGGGCGTCGAGCTCGGGCGAGACGTCCCGCTCGTAGCCGTAGCAGCCCAGCCGGTCGGCCCGCAGGGTGTCGATGATGATCAGGACCAGGTGCGGCCGGTCGTCGGCGCGGGGTTCCTCGCCGGATCGGCGCAGCACGAGGACCGCGCCCACGAGCAGCACGAGTCCGAGCACCAGGAGCAGCCGGGGGATGCGCATGGTCACCTGGGCGGCATTCTACTCGACGCCCCGAGGAGATCCGCCGGGCCTCCCGCCGGTCCCTACCGCGGTCGGGGCAGCCGGGCCCCCACCGAGGCCAGGTGGGCGGCCAGGAGCTCGGCCAGGGCCCGGACGCGATCGGGCTCCTCGGCGGCCAGGTCGCGCTCCTCGCCCGGGTCGCTGGCGAGGTCGTAGAGCTCGAGCCGCGGGCCCTCCCACCACTTCACCAGCTTGTGGTCTCCGGCGCGAACGACGCTGTAGGGCCCGATGGCCTTGGAGCGGTAGTGGGGGAAGTGCCAGAAGAGCGCCTCGCGCCCCAGGGCTTCGCTCCCGCCGGAGCGCAGGTGTCCCACCAGGCTCAGCCCGTCGATCTCGCGTCCCTCGGGGAGCTCGACGCCGCGGGCCTCCAGCACCGTCGGAAGCAGGTCGATGCTCGAGACCGGCTCGCGGCTCCGGCTCCCCGGCACCACCGCGCCCGGCCAGCGCACGATCAGCGGGACCCGGATGCCGCCCTCGTAGGGGTGGCCCTTGCCCGCGCGCAGGGGGGCGTTGCTCGTGGGGCCGGACAGCCCTCCGTTGTCCGAGGTGAAGATCACCAGGGTGCGCTCGGCGAGCTCCAGCTCGTCCAGCGCCGCCAGGACCCGCCCCACCCCCCGGTCCACGGCGTGCACCATCGCCGCGTAGGTGGGGGTGGCCCTCTCGCTTCCGGGCTTCTCGCGGTAGCGCTCGATCAGCTCCTCGGGCGCCTGCAGGGGGGTGTGCACCGCGTAGGGGGCCCAGTGGAGGAAGAAGGGCCGGTCGCGGCTCGCGCGCAGGAAGCGCACCGCCTCGTCGGCCTCGCGATCGGTCAGGTACTCCCCCTCCCGGCGCGGCTCCAGGGTGGGGATGCCGCCCTGTCCCTCGCGGAGGTAGGGATCGAAGTAGCTCGGTGGCTGCCCGAAGTCGCACCCGCCGACGTTCTCGTCGTAGCCCTGGAAGGTGGGGTACCAGGCGCACAGACCCAGGTGCCACTTGCCCACGTGGCAGGAGGTGAAGCCGGCGGGCGCCAGGGCCTCGGCCAGGGTGACCTCCTCGCTCTCCAGCCACAGCGGGTTCTCCGGACAGGCCAGGGGCCGACCCTCGCGCTCCACCCAGCCTCGCGGGTTGCGGCCGTCGGGGGGCAGATGCCCGCCCTGGAAGCGCGCGCGGATCCAGTCGGTGATGCCGATCCGCGCCGGGTAGCGCCCGGTCTGGACGGCGGCGCGGGTGGGCGAGCACACCGCGCAGGCCGCGTAGGCGTCGGTGAAGAGCATGCCCTGAGCGGCCAGGCGGTCCAGCGCGGGCGTCTCGTGAAGACGGTTGCCGTAGCAGCCGAGGTCGGCCCATCCCAGGTCGTCCACCAGGACCAGCACGACCCCCTGCGGCTCGGGCGGATCGGCTGCGAGGGCGGGCGCCGAGCCGGCCAGGGTCAGGGCGAGGAGGAGCGCTCTCATGTCCGTGGATCGTCCGATGGGGTGCGGGGCGGGCCCGATCCTACTCCCGCGCCCTCGGCTTGTCAGGAATCCGCCGCGGCAGTAGCCTCCGCCGGGCGGAGCAGGCAATGGAGAACGAGGATGAGAAGGCGCGTCCGCGCGCGGCACTGCCGGGGATCCTGATCCTCCTGGCCCTGCTAGGGATCTACCACCTCGACGGCGGCTTCCTGCACTGCGTCGACTCGATGGCGAGCCACCACCTCCCCATCAGCATCGTGCGGGAGGGGAATCTGTCGTTCCGCCCGGTCGAGGCGCCCGCGCTGTTCCGGTGGAACCTCCCCGGCAGGCGCAACCCGAGCGGGGACGCCTTCCAGAGCTGGAACGACGTCCACGCCGGCAAGCCGATGTCCCACTGGCGCGACACCGGACAGCTCTCGCTCAATAGCATGCAGTTCTGCGTGGTGCGCTCGGTCCGCCCGGGCCTCTTCGTCAACACCTTCGGCATCGGACCGGGCCTGGTGGCCCTGCCGATCTTCGCGGTCCTCATGGCGGCGAGCGACGACCTCGCGAGCGACGCGGCCGCCCAGTGGTACGGTGGCAAGTTCGTCGGAGCTCTCACCGTCTCCGTTTCGGCGATCTTCGTCTTCCTCGCCGCCGCGCTCTTCCTGCGGCGCCGTTCGGCGGCGCTCCTGGCCCTCGCCTACGCCCTGGGCACCTGCGTGTGGAGCACCAGCAGCCAGGCCCTGCTGCAGCACGGCCCGAACGCGATGTTCCTCGCCATGGGCGCATACTTCCTCTGCCGCATCGGGAGGCCGGGCCGCAGCGCGGTCTGGTGCGGCCTGGCCCTGGGCGCGGCCTTCGTCTGCCGGCCGACCAGCCTTTTGGTCCTGGCGGCCGTCGGCGTCTGGCTGCTCTTCGCCCATCGCAAGGCGCTCCTCCCCTACGCCCTGGGCGCCCTGCCCTTGCTGATCGCGGTGGCGGTCTACAACGACTGGTACCTCGGAGCCCCGTGGAGGTTCGGCCAGTCGGTGATCGCCCCCTTCATCGCCGAGCCCAAGACCGGCTCGCCACAGATGTGGCAGACGCCCATGCTCACGGGGCTGGCGGGGCTGCTCGCGAGCCCCTCCCGGGGGTTGTTCGTCTACTCGCCCTTCCTCCTGTTCGCCCTCTGGGGGGCGGTCGCCGTCTGGCGAGATCGGCGGTTCCAGGCCTTCAGGCCGCTCACCATCGCGCTGCCGGCGATCGTCTGCCTGGAGGCCAAGCACTTCGACTGGTGGAGCGGCTGGTCCTTCGGCTACCGGCACCTGGTCGACCTGGCGCCCCTGCTGGTCGTCCTGCTGGTGCCGATCGCCGCGGTGATCTTCCGGAGGCGGGCGCTCCTGGCCCTGTTCGCGGTCCTGCTCGCGTGGTCCGTCGGCGTGCAGGTCCTGGGCGCCTTCGCCTACAACCTCAGCGGCTGGAATGCCCGCGTCGTCGCGGGGCAGGAGGCGCCGCAGGACATCGACCGGCCCGAGCATCGCCACCGGCTCTGGTCGATCACCGACAGCCAGATCCCCTACTACCTCAGGCACTTCCGCGAGGCCCGGGATCTCCGGCAGGCGAAGATCCGCGCGGTCCTGAAGAAGTAGCGAGGGGGGCTACTGCACGTAGCCGAGCGTCCGGAGCTGCTCCACCTGCTCCGGGGTGAGGGTGATCTCGTCGTCCTCCCCGTGGTACCGCCGCGCCCGCTCCTCGAGCTCCGTCAGGGAGCTGGCCAGGGACCGCACCCTCTTCGGGGAGAGGCGTGCGCGGTTGTTCCTCTCCCCCGGGTCCTCCCGCAGGTCGAACAGCATCGTCCCCTGGTCGCTGTCGGCGATGAGCTTCCAGCGCCCGCGGATCGCCGAGCGGATCCGCAGCTCGTACCCGCTGCCGTCCGGCCGCTTCAGCATGCGCTGGAGGTGGGAGTAGAGGATCCGGTCCTCGAAGGTCCCGGTCTCGCCCTCCACGAGCGGCACCAGGCTGACCCCCTCGTGCTCGGACCGCGCCGCGAAGCCCAGGAGCTCCGAGAGCGTGGGCAGGAGATCCAGCAGGCTGACCGGCGTGGAGACCGTCCGGCCGCCGGCCCACTCGGGCGATCCGTGGAGGACGAGCGGGACGTTCAGCACCTCCCCGAAGAGGGTGAAGCCGTGGGTCGTCCCCCCGTGGTCCCGGAACTCCTCGCCGTGATCGCTGGTGATCACCACCAGGGCGTTGTCGCGCCAGCCGAAGCGCTCGAAGAGCTCCTCGATGGCGGCGTCCAGGTAGCGGATCTCGCTGTCGTAGGCGGCGATGGCGTCCTCGACGGGGTCCGCCCGGGAGCGATACCAGGGCTCGCGCCCCTCGTAGGGCAGGTGCGGCTCCATGTAGTGGAGGTAGACGAAGGCGCGCTCGGCCTCCTCGATCTCCTCCTGCCACTCCAGCAGCTTGGCGTGGACGGCACCGGATCCCTGGTTGCAGTAGCTCTGGAAGCGGTCGAAGCCCTGGTCGAACCCCCCCATCGCGCCGACGTTGACGTTGTCGGTGACCGCGAAGGTCGCGTAGCCATGAGCCTGGAAGAGCTCGCCGATGGTCTCCAGCTCGGCGGGGATCCGGTGGATGGGGACCCTCCACTCGTCGGCCGCCATCAGCCCGGTGAGGACCTGGTGCTGGAAGGGATGCAGCGAGGTGAAGAGCGAGGCCGTGGCGGGCGCGGTCCAGGAGGAGGGCGAGCAGGCGTTCTGAAAGACCACCCCCTCGGCGGCCAGCCCCGCCAGGAAGGGCGCCGTCTCCTTCCCGTAGCCGTGGAAGGACAGGTGGTCGGCGCGGAGCGTGTCGATCACGATGAAGACGACGTCGGCGCCCTCGAAGGTGGGGGGCTCCTCCCCCTGCCGACAGGAGACCGTCAGGGCCAGGAGCCCGGCGAGCGCCAGCATCCCCGAGCGACGCGCTGCACCTCGAGCTCTCACGGCTCCCATGCTACGGGGGGTCCTGAGCGCCATCCATCCCGCCCCGCTCTCGATCGCCCCGGCACGAGTCGCGCCACCGCTCGAGGCTCGCCGCCATGCGCGCCGCGATCTCCGGGAGCTCGTCGGCGAGGTCCCGGCTCTCGGCGGGGTCCGCCTCGAGGTCGTAGAGCTCGAAGCCCGCCAGCGGGCCGCCGCCCTCCGGAGCCGGGCCGGGGCGGACGAGCTTGTAGCGCGGCTCGATCCAGGCGAGGCGCCCTCCCGACTCGAACCCGATGGGACGGGACCTCTGGCCCGCCGTCTCGTCGACCAGCGAGAGGAGGCTGATCCCGTCCAGCTCCCGATCGCGCGGCGGGTCCAGGTCCAGGACCTCGAGGATCGTCGGCAGGTAGTCGCTGGTGACCGCGGCCCGATCGGTGACCCGGCCCGGGGCGATCCGCTCGGGCCACTCCCAGACGGCCGGCACCCGGATCCCGCCCTCGTAGAGGCTGCGCTTTCGGCCGCGGAAGGGTCCCGACGAGCCGGGGGCGTCGGCCTTGCCCTCGGGGCCGTTGTCCGAGCAGAAGAAGAGCATCGTGCTCCCGGCCACCCCCAGCTCCCTCAGCTCGGCGCGCAGCCGTCCGATCTGCTCGTCCATGGCGGTGATGGCGCCGAGGTAGTGCTGCATCTCCGGGGACAGCTCTGCGTAGAGCGCCCGGTGCTCGGGTCCGGCCACGACCGGCAGGTGCGGCGTGTGGAACCAGACGACGGCGAAGAAGGGGCGCCCCGAGCGGACGGCCTCCCGGACGAAGGGGATGGCGCGGTCCATGAGGATCCGGGAGTCGTCGCCCTCGAGGTTCCGCTCGGCCCGGGTCTCCTCCCCGGTCCAGTAGGCGGTCCCGTAGGGCTCGCCCGTCTCGGGATGGAGCATGGGGTTCCAGGTGGGCACCTTGGCCTCGGTGGAGAAGCAGGCGTCGAAGCCCCTCTCCCAGGGCGGCGCGTAGTGCTTCGCGCCGCGCGCTCCGCCGCGGTTGGAGTCCTTCTCGAGGCGGGTCAGGGTTCCCAGGTGCCACTTGCCGAAGTGGCCGGTGCGGTAGCCGCGCTCGCGCAGGAGGTCGGCGAGCTGGACCTCCTCCTCCGGCAGGTGTCCGCTGTTGGCTCCCCGGATGCCGTAGCGGTAGGGGTGCCGCCCGGTCAGGGCGCTCCCCCGCGTGGGGCTGCACACCGGCGCGGCCGAGTAGAAGCGGGTGAAGCGCAGGCCGGCGGCGGCCATGGCGTCCAGGTGGGGCGTGCGGATCGTTTCGTTTCCGTTGAATCCCACGTCGCCCCAGCCGAGGTCGTCGGCCATGAGCAGGACGACGTTGGGTCGGCGCTCGGCGGATTCCTCCGGGGAAACGGCCTCTCCGCCGGTCCGAGGCTGGACGCAGGAAGCGGCGATCAGGAGGAGCGGAAGCAGGCGAAGGGAGGGCGAGGGCTGCATGGCGATCGTAGAGTAGGGGCCGCGTCGTCGGATGGCGCCGAGGAAACCGGATGAAGCCTTGGATCTCCCTGCTCTGCTGCCTCGCGGGCGCCTGCGCCAGCGCGGGCGGCGCGCACCGGCTCACTCCCCCGCCCGTGGAGTGGCGGCTCGACCCCTTCTACGAGAAGCACGTCAGCGCGGGCGGCCTCCCGGTGCTGGCCTCGGGCCGCGTGCCCGACCAGGCGCTCTACGAGGCGGCCTGGCTGATCGACCGCATGCTCGCGGGGCGCGCGGACGTGCGCCAGGCCCTGATCGCCAACCGCGTGCGCTTCGCGGTCATGGCCCACGACGAGCACACCACGCGGATCCCCGAGCACTCCGATCTGGCGCCCGCGCGCTACTGGGATCGCCGGGCCCGCGGTCTGGGGGCCACCCGGGTGCGGCCGGCGGTGAGCTGCGGGGCCGAGAACCTGCTGGGCTACGAGGGGGATCCCTACAGCACCGAGAACATCCTGATTCACGAATTCGCCCACGCGATCCACGAGATGGGGATGTCCTCGGTCGATCCCACCTTCGACGAGCGCCTGGAGGCCGTCTACCGGGCCGCCATGGCGGCCGGCCGCTTCGAGGACAAGTACGCCTCGATCAACCGCAACGAGTACTGGGCCGAGGGCGTGCAGTCCTGGTTCGACACCAACCGCGAGAACGACCGCGACCACAACCACGTGGACACGCGCGAGGAGCTCCTCGAGTACGACCCGGCCCTCGCGGCGCTCGTCGCCGAGGTCTTCCCCGCCAGCGACTGGCGCTACGTCCACCCGCGGGACCGGGACGAGCCCGGCCACCTCGCCGGCTGGGACCGCTCCAGCGCACCCGTCTTTCGCTGGCCCCCGGAGCTGGAGGAGTGGTACCGCACCCACGGCGTCGAGATGCGCCGGCGGCGGGAGGGGCGCTGATCCCTCAGTCGCCGAGGATCAGGACGACTCCGTCGGTTCCGGGCTCGACCTCGACCGGGGCCGAGGTGCGCTCTCCGAGGCGCGCGCGCAGGAGGTGCCTGCCGGGCTCCATGGGGCCCAGGATGAACCGGCCCCTCCCGTCGGTGCGCGTGACGAGCTCCCCGCGGCGGGCCGACCAGTCGAAGCGCTCGGCGGCGAGGCGGGTGAGGAGCTCGCGAGCGGTGGCCGCGCCCCGACGCACCGCCGGGACGGTGGACGGGGTCGTCCGGCTGCCCGCGGTGATGCCGTCGTCCGGCGCGAGCTCCGAGTCCGCCATGATCAGGCGGATGCGGCCCGTCTCGACCCGCAGCTCCTCGGCGGCGGCCTGGGTGAGCTGGGCGCGAGAGCCCTGCCCCTCTTCGACCTTGCCGGTCATGACGGAGATCGCTCCGTCCCGTCCGAGGTGGATCCGCGCGGCCACGGGGATGGGCCGCGTGCCGCGACCCCGCTGCCGGCCGGAGGAGGCTCCCGGCGTCACCGCGAGGATGGGCTCCTTCATCGATCACCGCCTCTGCGCCGCGCGACGGATCGCGCTCAGGATCTTCGGATAGCCGATGCAGCGGCAGATGTTGCCGTTCATCCACTTCACGATCCGCTCGTCGGTGGGCGCGGGATCCGCCTCGAGCAGGGCCGCGGCGCTCAGGATCATCCCGGGCGTGCAGTAGCCGCACTGCATGGCGCCTCCGCGAGGAAGACCTCTTGGAGCGGGTGCAGGACCTCCCCCTCCGCCAGCTCCTCGATGGTCGTGACCGATCGGCCATGGACGTCGCCCATCAGCACCACGCAGGACCGCGCGGGTCGATCATCCAGGAGGACCGTGCACGCCCCGCACAGCGCTTCTCCGCACCCGTACTTCGTGCCGGTGAGGTGCAGGTCCTCGCGCAGCACTTCCAGCAGGCTGCGCCCCGGGTGGGTGGTGATGCTCCTCGCCTTCCCGTTCACGGTCAGCTCGACGGTGACGTTCATGAACCATGTCTCCCGGCCGGACGGGCCCTTGTGCATGCCACTGGTACGAGGCGGTCCGCGATCGCACAACGACAATCGGCGAAACCTGGATGCGGGGCCGGTGCGACGCGCTCAATCCGGGAAGACCAGCAGGACGCCCGTCATCCCCGGCCTCACTTCGATCCGATCCGTGACCGGGCCACGATCGAGAAGGAGAGCGCGGATGTCGAGCTCGCCGCGATCGAATGCCTCGTGCTGCTCGGGTGTCAGGTAGAGCGGGCCATGGTCTTCCCGCTGGGCGCGGACGTGATGCGTACCTGGTTCCATGGGCCCCAGGATGAACTCGCCGTTCTTCCTGGATCGAGTTTCGAGCCGCCCTTCGATGGAATCGCACACCGCCGTGATCGTCGCTCCGGCGAACACCTCCCCCGCGCCCGTCTGGACGATACCGGTCACGTACAGGGCCCGGTGAGCGACGAGGTGGAACTCGCGCTCCAGCTCTCCCTCCCGAAGCTCGATCGCTCGCCCGATGGGGCTCACCCAGTTGGGCTCGGGTCGGAAGGAATGCGCCGTGCTCCGACGCACGGGCCCGAGCCAGTACGACCCGGGCGGGACGTCCGGGAGCTCGAAACGGCCCTCGCCATCCGTCTCGGTTCGTACGTCGAGCTCCGTAGGAGGGCGGTAGGACAGGTAGCAGCTCGGTCTCGACTCGGCCCCAGCGGCATCGCGCGGGACCAGCTGAAGCGCCCAGTGGGCCACGGGCTCTCCGCTCTGGTCACGCACCGTCCCCACGACCCGGAGCCCGGGCCTCCAGGTCCACTCCAGCACCCGCCTCTCACTCGGCTCCAGGCGGATCGGCTCGGGCCATCTCTCGAACCGTCCACCTCGATGAAACTCGATCGCCAGGTCCTCAGCGCTCTCGACGCCAGCGAACGCCACGAGCCCCGTCGAATCGGTCTGCTGCCCGTCTCCCACCCTCTTGCCGTCGATCAAGAGGCCGCCCAGGCTCAGGGGGAAGAGCGTGACATCGAGCCCCTGCACCGGGCTCCCAGCTCCATCGTACACGTGCATGACGATCGCGGCGTGGGGGACGAGCTGGATGACCATGGGCGAGGAGGGAGAGCGGTGGCCATCGACCCACTGGCGCTCCTCCTCACCGTAGCCATCGGCCTCGACCGCGAACTCCCCGTCCTCGATCTCGCTGCTGCTCAGCCTGAAGGCCCCGCGATCATCCACCTCGCGAGACTCCATTCTCCAGAACCCCCACCTGCCCCTGCGGCCCCACTTCACCCTCGCGGGCGATACGGGCGCGCCCGTCGTGGACGAGACCACCAGGCCGTGGAGGACCGGCGCCTCAGGGGGGCTCGCGGCGGCTGCGTTCCCACCGTCTACTCGATCCGAGGTCCCGCCCTGCGAGGTCGAGACCGGCCCCCCTTCCTCCACTCCCGGGGGCTCACCGCTGTCGGGCGGTGGCTGCAGCGGTCCTGAGGCCGGCGCCACCGCTCCGGGACTCCGCGCCGCGCTGGCGACGTCCGGGGACTCACCTGGGCTGGAAGGCCCGGCCGCGTACCAGAGCCAGGCGCCCGGGATCCCCAGGATCAGAAGCACAGTGCCCAGCACTGTTCGCCGCTTCATGGAATCAGCGTAGTCGCCCATGTCCCGTCCGGATAGCGCGAACCCGCAGGATGGCCGCGGGACCCGATCCCCGGGGCGTCCGGTGGTAGGATTCCCGTTCGGAAAGGCGATTCCCCGTCACGCCGGAGCGATCGGCCGCCCTCACCTGGTGAGCCCGATGGATTCCCCGACCCGACCGGTCAGCGAGACCGAGCTCCTCGAGAACCTCGCCTGGGTGCAGGCGCTGGCCCGCAGGCTGGTGTCCGACCCGGCCACGGCCGAGGACGTGGCGCAAGACGCCTGGCTCGCAGCCCGGGAGCGGCCGCCCCGGCGGGCCCGGAGCGGCGCGGGGCTGCGCGCCTGGCTCGCGCGGGTCACGCGCACCCTGGCCCGGCAGAGCTTCCGCTCGGAGAGCGCGCGCTCCGCTCGGGAGAGGGCCGTGGCCCGGCGCGAGGCGACGCCCTCGGCAGGCGACGTGGTGGCCCGGGCCGAGATGCAGAAGCGGATCGTGGAGGCCGTGCTGGCCCTCGAGGAGCCGGGCCGGACGACGATCCTGTTGCGCCACCTGGACGGGCTCAGCGCCCGGGCCATCTCCGAGCGGCGGGGCGAGACGCCGGAGGCCGTACGCCAGCGCCTCTCACGCGCGCTCGAGGCGCTGCGAGCTCGTCTGGAGCGGGAGCTGGGCGGCACGCGCAGGAGCATGGAGCGCGCTCTGCTTCCGCTCGTGACCACGGGATGGCGGGGTGTCGAGGCGGCCGGGATCGGAGAGATACTGGGAGGAACCGTCGTGTCGAAATCAGCGATGGCGCTCGGCGGCGCGCTGGTCGTCGCCGCCGTGGCGGTCGGAATATGGCTCCAGGGCGGCGGCGTGCCCGAGGCCGCCGAGCCCGGTGAGCCGGAAGCGAAGTCCGCCGAGGTGGTGGCGGTCGACGAAGAGGGGGTGGAGGGCCGGAGCGAGGAGGTGGACATCGTCCAGCCCCTCGCCGGCGAGCCGGGCCGCGATGCCGTCCCCGCGGAAACGGGCGCGGCCGCAGCCTCCTATCTCGTCCTGGATCCGGAGGGACGAGGGGTGCCGGATGCGCGGGCCGTCCTGTGCCACGAGGGAGCGGTGCTCGCCCGCGGCGAGACCGACGAGGAGGGCACGCTCGCGACCGAGGTCAGCCTGGAGGGCGACGGCCGGCTCCTGCTCGAGGCCCTCGGCTGGGCCCCGCAGGTGCACGAGGTCCCCCTCGCACCCGGGCTCCACGAGGTCCGCCTGCGTCCGGGCGCCGCGGTCTCGGGATGGATCGTCGTGGATGGGGGCACACCCTGGGAGCGCATCCCCCTCCTGCTGCGATCGGATCGCGGCTACGTGAAGGCCGAGGAGGAGCTGGGGATCGGCGCGGAGGAGGTGGGTCTGGACCGGGGCCGGCACCGTGTCGCGAAGGCCCGCGCCGGGATGGACGGCTCCTTCCGCTTCGACGGCCTGCCGCCCGGCTGGGCTGGCGCGCTCGAGCTGCCCGCCGACTACCGGCTGAGCGACCAGACCCTGGCGCGGTGGGACTTCCGGCCGAACGGTATGAGCCTGGACGGGCCGGTGGAGGGCCTGCGGGTCGAGGTAGTGAAGCGCCTGGCGCTGACGGGTCGCATCATCGACTTCCCCAGGCGGGTGCCGGTGGGCCTCGCGGGTGCATTCGTGGAGCCGCGCCTCGAGTTCCCGAAGGAGGTGTCCGGACAGCAGTACCAAGGGCTCGAGTCCACGGACGAGCTCGGGAGGTTTCGGTTCGCGCCCCTCAGCTCGTCGATCCTGGGCGGCTTCCTGTTGATCTCCGATCCCGACCGCGAGATCCACAGGCAGATCCCCATCGAGCCCCGAGAGCTGCGGGAGGACTGGGATTTGGGGGACCTGGCCCTGAGCGATGCGGACGAGAAGTCGACCCTGCGCCTGCTGGTGCAGGATCCAGCCGGCGACCCGATCGCCGGCGCCATCGTCGGGAGTGGCGACTCGGGACCCATCAGCGCTGCCACGGACGCGTCCGGCCGCACCTCGCTGCGAGGCGTGGTCCCGGGCCTCTCGACGATCGGGGTCTACTGCCCGGGATACGAGGCGGCAGCCATCCCGGTTCCACTCGACCCTCCCGAGGAGCTGATCGTGGAGATGCGCCGGGGAACGCTCCTGGAGATCCGGTTCCTCAAACCGAGCGGTGAAGTCGCTCCGAGCGTGGCCGCCCGCCTGCTGGCGACCGAGCATCCCTACCGCGACGCGGGGACCATCCGCGGCTACCAGGCCTACACTCGATCGGGCTGCAGCTTTCCCATGTTCTTCGACCGGGGCGAGCAGGGGGTGGTCGCCCGGCTGCATGCCCTGCGGGAAGGGCGAGTGATCCTGAACGACATCAAGCCCGGGGTCCCCCTGCGGTTGCGCGTGGAGGGCACGTTCGGCACGACGATCCAGGAGCAGGAGATCGCGGCACTGGGGCCGGGGGAGCACCGGCGCGTCAAGGTGAGGCTGGAGCGGGGCCCGCGCACCCTGCGCGGCTGCGTGCTGGACGAAGCGGGTCGTCCCCTTCCCACGGCGTTCGTCGGGGTGAGCTACCACCCACCGGACCACCCGCAGAACTACAGTCGGAGCATGGGCCGGGGCGTCGAGGAGGACGGGAGCTTCTCCGTCGGAAACATCTACGCCCGTACCGTGAACCTCCACGTTCGCGCGGAGGGCTGCGTGCCCTTCGCGGACGAGCGGTTCGAGATCCCCGAGGACGATGCGCCGGTGGAGTTCCGACTCTCCCCGGCTCACGTCGTCACGGTGCATGTCGAGGACGAGTCGGGCGAGCGCGTGCCGGCTTCCTTCGTGAAGGCCGATCTTCCCACCGGAGCCACGGTCTATGGCCGGGAAGTGAAGGGCGAGGTCGGGGCTTACATCCTGCGAGGCCTGCCCGATGAGGAGGTGGTGGTCGAGGCCTGGGTGCACGCTGTGTCCTATCGCGAGACCTGCGATCCCCGGGAAGAGACCCTCCTGATCACGGTCCCCATCCTCGGCCGGGTCGAGGCCGACGTCCGCCTGTTCAAAGGCTCCCAGCTGGAGGGGGACTGCGTGCTCTGGCTCCTCCCCGGCTCGGATGAGGAGCTCAAGCGGCGCGGGGTGGAGGTTGAGCCGGGCTTCAGCAATCCCGTGATCGTCGAGGGGGTTCTGCCCGGCTCCTACGACGCGGTCCTGAGGCGGCACTCCGCGGGCCGGTGGTCCCCAGAAGACCCCTTCGAGGATCTCTCGCCGCGGGTCCCCATCCTCGTTCAGCCCCGGGTGACGACCTCGGTCGAGCTATGGGTGGATTGAAGCCGCCGTGACGATCACCTGATACGGCCCGCAGATCCCCTCCTCGTCCTCAAGCTCCACCTCGAGCCGGCCTGGGCCGGGCTTCAGCGTCACCTCCTCGAAGACGTGCTCGCCCGCGCCGGCGGCCGGCTCGGCCGTCCACTCTCGTGAGCCCAGCCGCAGGGTCGCCCGGCTCGGCTCCATGTCGTCGAGGAAGCGCACCCGGACGCGAAAGGGACCCGGCTCCACCACGCGAACCTCCCAGTGCCCCATCGAGCGGCCGCCCCAGCCGCCCTCCCGCATGCGGCGCCAGTCCTGGCGTGTCAGGCAGACCTCGGGCGCGGCCGGATGGCCGATGTGGATTCGCGGCGGCGCGTAGTTGTCGGGGCGGGTCAAGGAGACGTCGTCGAACCAGACGTCGTAGGTGGCCCGCAGGTGGGCCACGACCTCGGGGTGCTCGGTGGCGAGGTCGGTGAGCTCCAGAGGATCGGCGCTCATGTCGTAGAGCTCGAAGCGCGGCTCGACCTCCTCCACCTCCTTGCCGAAGCCGCTGGCGTTGAGCAGCTTCCAGCGCTGGGTGCGCAGCATGAAGTTGTGGTAGCGCACCGCGCGGTCGCCGCGGTGGGCCTGGATGACGAGGCTCCGGTCGGGCCAGGCGACCGGGCGCCTCTCGAGGAGCGGGAGCAGGCTTCGACCATCGAGATCCAGTCCCCCCGGAACCGCCACCCCGCAGGCCTCCAGGACCGTGGGCATCACGTCCACGTGCGCGGCGACGCGGTCGGAGGCGACCCCCGCCTCGAGCCGCGCCGGCCAGTGGGCGAGGAAGGGTGAGCGCACACCGCCCTCGTACACCGCGCTCTTCGCTCCCCGCATCCCGCCGACGTAGCGCCGGGTGTTGGGGCCGTTGTCCACCAGGAAGACCAGCAGGGTGTCCTCGAGCGCCCCCATCTCCTCCAGCCCGGCGAGGAGCCTCCCGACGTTCTCGTCCACGTTGGTGATCATGGCGAAGATGCGGGCGAGGCGGTCCGCGTCGTGCTCCTCGGGCAGGGGATGACCGGGCGCTTGCGGGAAGAGGCCCGGCGAGAGGTCCTGCGCGGCGTAGTCCGCGTACAGCTCCTCGGGCACGTCGTGGAAGGGACCGTGCGGGGCGTTGGTCGGGATGTAGGCGAAGAAGGGGCGGTCCTCGGCGCGCATCCGCCGCATCCACTCCAGGGCCTCGGAGAAGTACACGTCGGTGCAGTAGCCCTCGGTCTCGACCCGCTCGCCGTTTCGGAAGAGCACCGGGTCGGTGTAGCGGCCCTCGCCGCCCTCGGGGTCGGCCGGCTGGCCGATGCCGCCGCCGCGGTGGACCAGCGTCTCCTCGAAGCCCTGGTCCATGGCCCGCATGGGGTGGCAATCGCCCAGGTGCCACTTGCCGAAGATGCCCGTGGCCCAGCCCGCGTCGCGCAGGACCTCGGCCAGGGTCACCTCCTCGGGGTCCATCATGGCCCGGCCGATCCAGGTGTCGAAGGCCCTCGTGCGCTGGCACCAGCGCCCGCTCATCAGGCAGGCGCGGGTGGGCGTGCACACCGGGCTCACGTAGAAGGTCTCCAGCCGCGCGCTGGCCTCGGACAGGGTGTCGAGGTTCGGCGTTCGGATCAGCGGGTTGCCCTGGAAGCCGAAGTCTCCCCAGCCCTGGTCGTCGGTCATCACCAGCACGACGTTGGGGCCGCGCGCCGGCCCGGCTCCGGGATCGGGAGCCGCGCAGCCCGCGATCAGGGCCGCCGCGAGGAGCGGTCCGAGGGCGCGCATCGCGGCCACGGCGGAATCACTGCCCATCGCCCGCCTCCTTCTCCGCGCGCTTGCGCAGCCTCTCGCCGTAGTTCTTCTCCATCGTGCGCTCCCAGTGCTCGAGCACCTCGGGCGGCTCCGGGACGCGGCCCCGGTCGTCGCAGGCCTCGATCCACCCGTCCAGGGCGGCCCGCAGCCGCTCGAGGACCTCGCGGTGCTCCGGCGAGCCGGCCAGGTTCACCGTCTCCCAGGGATCGGCCTCGAGGTCGTACAGCTCCTCCGCCGGCCGGCGGGGCGCGAAGATGCGCGCCTGCACCGGATCCAGCTCGCCCGCGGCGTGCAGCCTCCGCATCAGCCCCAGCACCGGATAGCTCCACTCCTTGTACCGGTTGAGCTGCAGGAAGGGCCGCTCGGGCATGAAGTTGCGCAGGTACCGGTAGCGCGCGTCCCGCGCGGTGCGGATGCGGAAGAGGGTCTCGTCCCCCCGGTCCCGGCCGCCGAAGACGCAAGCCCGCACCGGCCCGGCCGAGGGCCCGAAGAGCACGCGCCCCTGCATCCTCGCCGGCTTATCCACCCCGCAGATCGCCAGGGTGGTCGCGGAGACGTCGAGGAGCGAGACCAGCCTCCCGTCCACCGAGCCCGGCTCGAAGCCCGCCGGGGGCGCGACGCCCTCCGGCCAGCGCGCGATCAGGGGCACCCGCAGCCCGCTGTCGTAGGGCCACTGCTTGCCGCGGACCATGGCCCGGCCGTGGTCGCCGAAGAAGAAGACCACCGTGCGATCGGCGAGGCCGTCCTCCTCGAGGCGCCGCAGCACGTACCCCACCTTGCGGTCCAGCGCCATGACGGCGTTGAGGTACTGGGCCCAGTCCGCCCGCACCAGCTCGTGGTCGGGGTAGTACGGCGGAACGACCACCGCCGAGGGATCGGCGGGCGCGTCCACGTGCTCGTGGGCGCGGTCCCAGGACCCGCCGCGGTGGGTCTCGGGGAAGTTGACCTGGGCGTAGAAGGGCTGGTTCTCGGAGAGCTCGCTCCAGCGGCTGCCGTCGAAGGGCTCGCCCTCGTAGTGGAAGTTCCAGTCGCGCTTGCCCGTCCCCCGCAGGAAGCGCTCCCCCTTCTCGCCGGTCAGGTCGCGCAGGTTGGCGGTGAACACCCCGGCCGGCCGCAGCCAGTCGGTGATCACCCGCACCCCCTCGGGGAGCCGGTGGCCGTCGTCGCGGTGGGAGCGGTGGTTGTGGGCCCCGATGGCGATGGGGTACATGCCGGTCATGAAGCCCGAGCGGCTGGGCGAGCAGACCGGCGAGGGCGAGAAGGCGCGGGTGAAGCGCACCCCCTCGGCCGCGAGGCGGTCCAGGTTCGGCGTGCGCGCCTCGGGCGTGCCGTAGCATCCGAGCTCGGGCCCGAGGTCCTCGCCGATGATCCACAGGACGTTGAGCGGGGGCTCGCCCCCCTCCTCCTGCGCGGCGCCCGCGACGCCCGTCAGGATGGCCAGCAGGAGGAGGGTCGGACGCCCGAGGCCGAGGTACTGCACGGTGCTCTCCGGGAGATGTTAGCCTGTGCCGATGGAGAACCCGGGCCTCGCGCCCGGGGCGGATGAGCGAAGACTTCTACTGCGACGAGGTCCTGAGCGGGCGCACGCCGGTCCGCGTGGTCCGGGAGACGCCGGACGTGATGGCCTACCACCATACGCGCCCGTTCTGGCCGGTCCACATCGTGGTGATCCCCCGCCGCCACGTCCCCTCCCTGACCGACCTGGGGGGCGAGGACCCGGCCATCCTGGGCGCCCTCCTGGACGTGGTCCGGGAGGTGGCCGAGGAGGTCGTGGCCGAGCACGGCGCAGCCCGAGTGCTGACCAACCTGGGGGACTACCAGGACTCGAAGCACCTCCATTTCCACGTCAACCACGGCGAGCCACTGGCCCCGACCCCACCGAGCGACGCAACGTGACGAGAAGCTCCATCGAGACGGCCCACACCGTGATCCAGCAGTTCGCCATCGAGGGCGAGCTGGTCGGCCTCGAGCCCCACGAGCGGGGCCACATCCACGACACCTTCATCTCGAGCTGGAGGCAGGGCGGCCAGACCCGCCGCTTCCTCCACCAGCGGCTCAACGACAAGGTCTTCACCGACATCCCCGCCCTCATGCACAACGTGAGGCGCGTGACGCGCCACCTGGGCGCACGCCTGCTGTCGGCGGAGGAGAACGACGGCTTCCAGACCCTGAAGCTGGTTTCCACCCACCTGGGGCGGTCCTTCCTGGTCGTGAAGAGCGGCCCCTGGAGGACCTACGAGTACATCGAGAACACCGACACCTTCGACCTGTGCGAGAGCGCCGAGCAGGCCTTCGAGGCGGCCCGGGCCTTCGGGAGCTTCCAGGCGCAGCTCATCGACCTGGACGTCGAGCAGCTCCGCGAGACCATCCCGCGCTTCTTCAGCGCGCCCTACCGCATGCGCCAGTTCCGCGACGCCCTCGACAGCGATCCGCAGGGGCGCGCCGCGGAGGCGCAGGCCGAGATCGACTTCGCGCTCGAGCGCGAGGAGACGGTGGGCGTCTTCGAGAACCGGCTCCGCTCCGGTGCCCTGCCGCTGCGCATCGTCCACGGCGACACCAAGCTCAACAACGTGCTCTTCGACCGCGACAGCGGCAAGGCGGTGTGCATCGTGGACCTGGACACCTGCATGCCGGCCTGGTCCCTGTACGACTTCGGAGACCTGGTTCGCTTCACCGCGGCCACCAGCAGCGAGGACGAGACCGACCTCGCCCGGGTGGGCACCGACATGCAGCTCTACCACGCCCTGGTCGAGGGCTACCTCGAGCGCGCCGGGGACTTCCTGACCCGCGAGGAGATCCGGCTGATGCCCTTCGCCGCCCGGCTGGTGACCTTCACCATCGGCCTGCGCTTCCTCACGGATCATCTGGCCGGAGACGTCTACTTCAAGGTGGCCCGACCCGGGCACAACCTCGACCGCGCCCGCGTGCAGTTCCGCATGGTCGAGGACATGGAGCAGCAGGCGCGGGTGATGGCGGTCCGCTAGGCCGGCCGCACCCGCGTCGATCGCAGGAGAGTACCCTTTGACCCGATGCCAGCGGATGGTCTGATGTTCGCCGGCGACCCCGCCCCCTGCTCGCAGCCATGCAGAACCCCCGGATCCCCCTGGTTCTGACCGCCCTCGCCCTGGCGCTTCCCCAGGCCCCTCTGCGGCAGCAGGAGAGGATCAAGGGGCAGTGGTTCACGGATCCCGAAGCCGCCCTCGCCGCGGCGGAGAAGGTGGAGAAGCCCCTGCTCGCGGTGGCCATGGACCACGGGTGAAAGCCGTGCGAGGCCCTACGGCGGGGCCTGTTCAGCTCCGAGGAATTCGAGGAGGCGGCCGGCGGATACGTGCTCCTGCGCCTGACGCCGGGTCCGGCCGAGGCCCTCTTCGGCATCACCGCGGCCCCCATGGCGGTGATCGCGGACTGGCACGGGCGGGTGACGAGACCCGATCTCAACCTGCGCGGGGACATCCCGGCCGCCTGTCGCCGGCTGCGCGCCGAGCTCCGGGGCTTCGACTTCAAGGGGGCCCGCAGGCCGCCCTTCGAGGTGCCCGACTGGGCCGCCGCCCTGGTCCAGGTCGAGGGCCGGGAGGCCATGCTCGCCCATCTGGAGGCGATCCACCCCGTCGGGGGCTCCCGTCAGGTCGAGCGGCGGAAGCTCGAGAGGCTGGCCGGCCTGTATCGCTCTCTCGATCGCGAGGGAGAGCTGCTGGCCTTCTGCGCCAACTACGTCGCCGCCTGCGAGGAGCGCGCCCCGGCGTACGGCGAGCGCTATCCCGGCCATTCCGAGGAGGCGGCGCTGCTCCAGGAGATGAGCTACTGCCGCAACGACAAGGTCAAGTTCGACGCCATCGAGTGCCATGGGCGGTTCGCCCCGGTGGGCGACGTCGGCTTCTTCGTCGAGCGCGCGCGGCGCCGGCAGGAGGGCTGCAGCAATCCGAACGTGGTCCTGTGCCGGTGCTTGAGCGGGATCGCCCTGGCCGTGGAGCGCTATCCCGGCCCACGGGATCGCGACTCCCCACGCGATCGAAGAGAGATCATGTCGGTACTGCCGCTGCTGGTGGAGGTACTGGACACGGAGGGCCGCAACAACGGCGCCTGCGCCGGGGCGCTGGAGGCCATCCAGGCCATCGCGGTGCGCGCGGGCGCCCCCGAGGCCCTGGAGGCCTGGATCCACAACTTCAACGGACCGACTCCGGACAGCGAATGGCTCGAGGATTACACCGAGAGCTTCCTGACGCGCACCTACGACTGGCTCGCGGACCAGACCGCCCAGGACCTCGGCTTCGACTACGACGCCTGGCAGCGGTGGTACCGGGAGAACGAGAAGAGGCTCTTCTACGATGCCGAGAAGGGCCGCTTCGTGCTGGACGCGCGCGCTGCCGGGATCTTCCGGGCCCGGGTCTCCAGGCGCTGAGGGTGCCCGGCCGTGCCCGGTGACTTCGAAAACGGGCGCGCCGCAGCTACACTCCACCATCCGGTCTCGCCGTTCGGGATCGGCGCTCGCCCCTCAGGAGGTACCCTGGCCATGCGAAGCTGTACGACGGCTGTCCTGATTCTCCTCGCCGCGGGCTGCGCCTCCCCCCCACCGTCGGAGCGGTGGACGCGCGCGCGAGAGCCCCTGGACGTCGAGACGGTCGACCCCCTACGCCTCGCGCGGGAGCGCGCCCCCATCGCGCGGGAGTGCTTCCTGCGCGCCCGCGCGGTCCTCGAGGGCTGGTGGGAGTGCCGGGATCCGGTCACCGGGCTCCTGCCCCGCCGCACCGATCAGCAGCTCTGGGCGCCGGCGGACAACGCCGCCGACCTCTTTCCCTTCCTGGTGCTCTCGGCCCACTACACCCTGCCCGAGCTCTCGCGGGAGGTGCGCGCGCTCCAGCGCCGGGAGGTGGAGCTGACCACCCGCCTGGGCTGGCTCCCCGACTGGTACTCGATCCGCGAGCGGCGCTTCCGCGACGCGGAGCCGGAGATCGCCCGCATCGTGTTCGGGGCCACCGAGTACGCCAAGGACGGCCTCAACCCCCTGATCGAGCTCCTGGGGCCCGACCCCTGGCAGCACCGCATGCGCCAGCTCCTGGAGGGGGTCTTCGAGCACGCGCAGGTGCGCTCCGACTTCGGGCTGCTGCCCTCGGGCGACGCCGAGGTCAACGGCGAGCTCCTCCAGACCCTGACGCGCTTCCACTTCCTCACCGACGAGGACCGCTTCCTGGAGTGGGCCGAGCGCATCGCCGACGCCTACTGCCTGGAGGTCCTCCCGAGGGGCGGCTGGCTGCCGGCGCACCGCTGGGACTTCTCCGCCCACCGCGCGATCGAAGACCGGCTCAGCCTGAACGACCACGGCAACGAGATCGTCGGAGGGCTGGCCGAGGTCTTCGCCGCCGCACACTTCCGCGGCCGCCCCTCGGCGCGGCGCTGGGAGAAGCCCCTGCGGCGCATGTTCGACACCCTCCTGGACCGCGCGCGCAACGACGACGGGCTGTGGTACACCGCCCTGGAGCCCTCCAGCGGGAAGGTGCTCTCCGAGAAGGTGCCCGACACCTGGGGCTACGCGCTCGCGGGGACGGCCGCCTTCGGCCTGACGGTCGGGGAGGAGCGCTACCTCGAGGCGGCGCGCCGGGCCCTGCGGAACATCGACCAGGACCGCTACCTCGAGTGGGGCGGCGCCGACTCCTTCGCCGACTCCATCGAGGGCGGCCTGCTCCTGCTCAACCGCTTCCCCGAGCCCGCGGGCTTCGCCTGGCTCGAGCGCGTGCTGCCGGGCTTCTTCGCCCACCAGAAGCTCCCCGCCGAGGGAGGGACGGGCATCGTGGAGGGCTGGTACGGCGACGGCAACTACGCGCGCACCGCGCTGATGGTGGCCTTCTGGTGCACCCGCGGCGCCAGCCTGCATCCGTGGAGCGAGGACCTGTCGATCGGGGGCGCCTCGGTCGGCGGCCGCCTGGTCCTGGTCCTCTCCTCCAGCCAGCCCTGGAGCGGGCGGCTGCGCTTCGATCGCCCCCGGCACCGGGAGCACTTCCGCCTGCCCCACGACCTCCCCCGCCTGAACCAGTTCCCCGAGTGGCACCCGCTCGAGCCCGGCGAGCTGTACGAGGTGCGCGTCCAGACCGCCTCCGGAGGCAGCGCTTCCCGGTCGGCGTCCTTCCGCCGCCTGGGCAGCGAGCTGATCGCGGGCCTCGAGCTCGAGCTCCAGCCCGACGTGGAGGTCCGGATCGAGGTCGAGCCGGCCGGTCCGCCGCCCTACGGCTCGGAGGAGGGCGGGCTGGATCCCCTCGCGCTCCTCGAGGACGAGGGCGGGGACGCGGCGCTCCTCGCGAGTCTGGACCTGGAGGGGGACGGCCGCCACGCGGGCGAGACCTATCGGTGGGTCGCCAGGGGTCCCATCGAGTGGCGGCCGAAGAGCGAGGTGGGGCCGATCGACGCGACCCTGTGGCTGCGCTGGGGCTCCCGGGACGATCGCCGCCGCGCGCGCGTGAGCATCGGACCGCGCGAGCTGGACCTCGAGCGCGGCGGCTGGGACGGCTTCGACTGGGTCGCGATCGACGTGCCCGCCGCCTGGTGGAGCGGCGACGAGCTGGGCCTCCGCATCGAGAAGCCGTCGGGCCCGGAGAGCCCGGCCTTCCTCTCGAGCCTGCGCCTGCGCCGCCTCGCGCCGCGCCCCGCGCCGGGCTGCTTCGAGCTCCGGCTCGAGGCCGAGGAGCTCGAGGGGGACTGGCGGGAGCAGACCAACGTCGCGGGCTTCACCGGGGCGGGCTTCCGGGTGTCGAACGCCCGCGGCATCGCGCCCGATCCGCTGCGCCGGCGGATCTCGCTCCCGGGGGGGCGCGTGAACCTCTGGGCGCGCGGCTTCGAGGGCCACGGCGAGGACCGGCGCTTCGCCCTCTCGCTCGGCGGCCGCATGCTGCCCCCCACGCATCGGGGCCGCTGGACGGGCCGCTTCTCCTGGGTCCTGGCCGGGACGCTGGACGCGCCCGTGGGCCCTTGCGAGCTCGAGCTGATGGACGCCGGCCCGGGCTTTGAGGTCGCCGACGCGGTGTGGATCACCAGCGACCTGGATTTCGATCCCGGCGTGGCGGGGCGGGTCGAGCACGCGCTGCTCGCGACCGCGGGCGGGCCCGACCTGGTCGAGCGGATCATCGAGGAGTGCGCCGGCAGCGCCGAGAGCTCGCACGAGCGCATCGCGGCGCGCCAGGAGAGCCCCGAGGACTGGAGGGAGGAGCGCGCTCGCCTCGCGCGGCGGCTGCGCGGGGCCCTGGGGCTCGAGCCGCTGCCCCCGAGGAGCCCCCTCCTGGCTCGGACCCTGGGAGCGCTCGAGCGGGATGGTTATCGCGTCGAGCGCGTGGTCTTCGAGAGCCGCCCCGACTTCCCCGTGACGGCCAACGTCTACGTGCCCGACCGCGATGTGGGCGAGCGCCTGCCGGCGGTTCTCTGCCCCACCGGGCACTGGGGCCTCGCCAAGACCGAGCCGGTGGTGCAGGCGCGCTGCATCGGCCTGGCGAAGCAGGGCTACCTCGTCCTGACCTACGACCCCTTCGGCCAGGGCGAGCGCGCGGTCGAGGGCAACGAGCACCACGAGGCCTTTCGCGGCGCTCTCGTGGGTCGGGGGAACCTCAGCTTCATGGTGTGGGACACCGTGAGGGCCCTCGACTACCTCCTGGAGCGAGGCGACGTCGATCCGGATCGTGTCGCCTGCACGGGGGCCTCGGGAGGGGGATTGAACTCGCTCTACGCCGCGGCCATCGACGAGCGGATCGCGGCGGCCGTGCCCGTGGTCTACGTCACGCGCCTGCGCGAGTTCCTCGAGACGCGCATCACGCACTGCCCGTGCAGCCACGTGAGCGGCCTGGCGCGGACCATGGACATGGGGGACGTCGCCGGGCTGATCGCGCCGCGGCCTCTGCTGCTGATCACCGCCGGCCGGGACCCCTCCTTCACCCCCGCGGGCGCCCGCGAGGCCGCTGACCAGGCGCGCGGCGCCTTCGAGGTCTGCGGCGCCGGGGACCGCCTGGGGGTGCGCGAGTTCGACGCGGAGCACGACTACGACCGGCCCATGCGCGAGGCGCTCTACGGGTGGCTGGCGCTGCACCTCCTGGGGGAGGGCGACGGCTCGCCGCGGCCCGAGCCCGAGATCTCGACCGAGCCCGACCTGGAGGTGCTCCACTGCTACGCCGAGGGCCGCGTCCCCGAGGAGGCCGAGACCGTCCGCTCGCTCTGCCGCGCGCGCGCCGCCCGGCTCGCGGCCACCGCGCCCGCCGGCGCCGCGGCCTTCCGGGAGCGCCTCCGCCTGCGGGTGGGGGACCTCGGAGACGAGCGCGTCCGCGCCGTCCCCCTCGACGAGGGCCTGCTCGCCCTGCGCCGCGGGACCGCGCGAGGGGATCGACGCGAGCCGCTGCTCCTGGCCACTCCGGAGGGGATCTCCTTCGCGGGGTGGAGGACGCCCGGGGCGCTCCGGGATGGCCCGCTCATCGTCGTCCTCGCCGAGGAGCCCGGCGGGGAGGAGCGCTCGCCGTCCCTCGCGGAGATGGCGGCCTCCAAGGCCTCCGAGGTGATCGCCTTCGATCCGCGGGGCGCCGCGGGCGGGAGGGACGAGCACCTGCTGGCCACCGACTCCCTCCTGCTCGGGGATCCGCTCCTCTTTCGCCGCGCGCGGGCCCTGGCCGGCGCGCTGCGGGAGCTCGCCGATCCGTCACGCCCCCTGGTCTGCATCGCCGACGGCGCGCGGCCGGCCCTGACGCTGCTCGTGGCCCAGGCGGCCCACCCCACGGTGGACTCGATCGCGGTCCGAGGTCTCCCCGAGGGCTTCCTCGAGCTCTTCGACGGCGGTCCTCCCGCCCCCGACCTCGCCGCCTGGCGCCTGCTCGAGCTGGGCGACCTGCCGGCGCTCGTGGAAGCGGCGGGCGTGCCGGTGGTGCGCCTGGGCGAGGAGGAAGGGGCGTGGGGCCAGGTCGCCCTCAGAAGCGCCCCTCGCGCACCTGATCGCGCTTCAGCTTGCGGCGCAAGGCGATGACGTTCTCTGGGGTGACGGGGGCGTTCTCGGGAAGGGGCACGTCGCCCCTCTCCAGGGCCAGCTCCGCCACCGACTTCAGCCCGGCCAGCGCCTCGGACCCCTCGCGGGCGGGGCGCTCGTCGTAGTAGTCGAACCAGGGCAGGCCGGCGTCGGTGTACTCTTTCGCGGTGGGTGGCGCGGTCGGGGGGTCCCCGCCGGTGATGGCCCGCCAGACGAGGGAGTTGGCGATGTGGACGAAGCAGCGGCTGGAGTGCTCGAGGTCCCAGTCGTTCCAGTCGTACTCGTCGTCGTAGATCTCCTGGCGCATGCGGCC
Source organism: uncultured Planctomycetaceae bacterium (assembly GCA_964615935.1). GTDB lineage: Bacteria > Planctomycetota > UBA1135 > UBA1135 > CAZTTG01. The sequence goes on from CAZTTG010000020.1 coordinate 35,786, forward strand.
GCCGGGGGCGAGGGCCATGTCGGGCAGGCAGGAGCAGGCTTCCACGCTGAAGACCTGGTCCTTGTGGGCGAGGCTGTACCTTCCAGGGAGCCGCTTCCAGGCGCTGGCCTTCATGGGGTAGGCCGCGACCTGGAGCCCGCCGTGTTCGGCCTCTCCGGTGATCTGCTCCTCGGCCGAGTAGCCCGCGCCCAGGGGCATGGCGACGAACTGTCGGATGATGCCCTTCTCGACGCAGAAGCCGTCGAGCCATGGCTGGGTGGGAACCACCAGGTAGTCCTGGTCCGGGTGGCGCGTGGGGGCGTCGGTCCAGATCTCCCCGGTGATGGCGTTGACCTTGCCGGCGGCCACCTTGAGGAGGAAGGGATAGCCAGTGGGTGAGCTGAGGTTCAGCCACAGGGCCTCGGACTGGTACATGGGCAGGGTCACCCCGCCGCGCTCGAGCCAGCCGGCGGGGACCTTCTTCGCGAAGTCGTCCACGTGGCGGATGGGGAAGCTGCCCAGGCCGGGCGGCAGGAAGTGCTCGCGTCCGTCGTCGGGGATGCGCAGCGTGCGCTGGAAGTCGATCTCCATCCGGGAATCGGCGTGCACCTCGGGGAAGGAGATGATCAGTCGGTCTCGTTTCAGCTCGATCATGTGCGTTCCTCTCTTTCCTTACCACCTGCCGTCGCGCACCTCGCGCACGAGCCTGAGCACGGCGCGGTCCGGCGCGCTGGCCAGCTCGCGCAGGAGCTGGCCGAAGAGCTTCGGTCGCCGTCGGATGACCCCTTGCAGCTCGGTCGACACCTTTCCCGCCAGGGCCAGCATCACGTCGGGGTCCTCCTCCAGCTCCCGCGCCAGGCGCAGGATCTTCTCCTCGGAGGGGGGGGCCACCTCGGCCCGCTCCACCTTGCTGAGGTAGGAGGGCTGCACCCCGATCCGCTCCGCCAGCCGGCGGAGCGAGAAGCCCGGATCCCCCGCCCGGCGCTCCTCGCGCCGCTTCCGAACGTAGCCGCCGAATGCCTGGCTCATGCGTTTATTGTTTACTACACAGTACACACCCTGTCAAGCCCCAATCCGGCTCCCACTTCGCCCTTTCGGGTCCCTAGGGCCGCCTGCGGGGCCCTCTCCGGGCGGATCGTGCCCAGCGCCCGGATCTCTGCCAGGCGCGTTCGATCGCCTCCGGATCGCGGGCGGCCGCCGTGCACAGCCGGTCGGGCTCGGGTCGGATCCCGATCCGCCCGAGGTCGAGGCGATCGGCGTCCCAGCAGGTCTGGATGGTCCGCTCGGCCCGGGTGCGCCCCCGGGTGTGGTCCCGGCAAGCCTCCACCAGCATCCCGAGCCGGCGCGGCTCGAGCGCGAAGAAGCGCCCGTTCAGCTCGACCGCGAGCTCCGCCGCCCTCCCCCCGTGCTCGGGATCGGACCCATCGTTCAGGCGTCTCGCGTCGTGCAGCAGGGCGAACAGCTCCACCACCTCGCGGTCCGCTTCGGTCACCCCGGCCAGCCCCAGCCCCGCGCTCCGCACGCGCGCCCAGTGCGCCGCCCCATGAATGCCCCGCCAATCCAGGGCGAACTCCGCCCGCAGCCTCGCGATCAACCCCCTTCGATCCACGAGCCCATCATACGTCAGCGCCGCTCGCCGGCGGCTTCCTCCCCCCAGGCGGATCTCTGCCCTTTCGAGATGTCCGCGTGGCGCACTCGGCCGGCCTCCGCCCTCCCCAGGATCGCTCTCGATACGGCAGAGATCGCATGGTGGGGGCGAGCATCGGGGTCCCTCCGCCATCCAGATGGGTTCTCTGCCGATTCGAGAGTACGCGGATCTCGCGCCTTTTCTCGAAACCGCCGGTGTCGGGGGCTGTCCTGGGGGTGAATGCGAGAGGGGTACCGATGGGGAGGGCGAGATCGAGGAGGGGTGAGAGGCAGGGGGTGCTCGAGTTCGGGTTCGGATGGGGTGGAGCGAGAGCGGGGGCGGGGAGGAAGCCGAAGGGGGAGCGGGCAGGGGTGCCGCACCGGACGAGGGCCTCGCTGGCCTCGCGCTTTCTCGTCCATGTCACGACGCGAATCGGAAAGGGGCTGCCCAGCCTGCGGAGACGAAGGACGCGGTTCGTGCTCGAGCGGGCATTCAGACGGGGAAAGGACCGCTTCGGATTCCGGCTGGTCCAGTACTCGGTGCAGTCCAACCGCCTGCACCTCCTGGCCGAGGCGCGGGATCGCAGGGCGCTGTCGCGCGGGCTGCAGGGGCTCTTCGTGAGGGTGGCTCGAGGGCTGAAGAAGCACTGGGGAAGGAAGGGGACCGTGTTCGCGGATCGGTACCACGATCGGATCCTGCGGACGCCGAGAGAGGTGCGCGCGGCGCTGGCGTACGTGCTGCTGAACGCGCGGCGACACGGGGTCGGGCTCGTGGGCGTGGACATCTTCTCGTCGGGGGACTGGTTCAGAGGGTGGCGCAAGTACGACCGGAGAGGACCGGCGCGGACGAGCGCGATCGGTCGGTTCCCGCCGGTGGTCCTCGCGCGGACGTGGCTCCTGCGGATGGGGTGGCGGCGATACGGCCGGATCGGGCTGGCGGAGGTGCCCGGGGGGTGAGGCCGAGCGCTCGGGTTGCGCGACCGTCAGAAGCGGATCAGGCTGCCCGGCGGGATCTCCCGACGCGAGAAGTCGGGACCCTGCCAGCGCACCTCCAGGCCCAGACCGCCGGTAGCATTGAAGTACTCGATGCGGATCGGGTGGAGGCCGGCCCGCAGGCCGATCCTCCCGCTGGCCTCGACCATGCCGTGAAGACCGTCGTTCTCGACGATGCGCTCGCCGCCCACGTACAGACGGCTGCCGTCGTCGCTCCGGGTCCAGAAGGCATAGATGCCGTCGGCCGGAGCGCGCAGGAAGCCCTCGAAGACGAGGGCGAAGTGCTCGTCGCGGGTGCGGGCCGCCAGGTCGATCCGCTCCACCACCGCGGTGGAGGTGGACTCGCGATCCGCGAGCTGGTCGAGGGTCTGCCAGCCCGCCTCGTAGCAGGCCAGCTCGAGCCCGGGGAGAGCGGTGCCCGGCGCCGCGATCCCCTCCCGCAGGCCATCGCGAGACCAGGCGCGGAAGCGGGCCACCGCGGGAATCCGCCCCGGGTTCTCGGGCGCGAAGGCCAGGGCCGTGAGGGTGCAGGTGCGGGAGAGCTCGAAGGGGCCCTCGTAGAGGGTCGAGGCCTCGGTCGGCCGGCTGCCGTCCAGGGTGTAGCGGACGCTCGCCCCGGGCAGGTCGGCCTCCAGGACCACCCGGGTCCCGCCGAGGAAGTCCCTGTCCCCGGCCGCGATCAGGACCCGCGGCGGGGCGGCGAAGAGGGCCAGGCGCGAGATCAGGGGACAGGCGCGCGAGTCCTCGATCGAGAGCCGCACCCGATCGGCGCGGATCGGCTCGGTGCGCAGGATGCGCTGGTAGCCGATCGTGGTGCCGGCGCCGATCTCGCGCCACTCGCCCTCTGAGCGGGCCTCCACCCGGAAGCGCGCGACGCGCTGGCCGAGGGCGATGGGCTCCTGGATCAGGACGCGGTTGAAGACCACCGGCGGTTCCAGCTCCAGCTCCAGGTCCGCGGCGAGGACGCCGTCCTCGGCGGCCCAGTACGCATCCGTGTCGCCGTCCAGGACGCGCCCGGGCGCGAACCGCCACCCGCCGCGCACGCTCGAGGCGCTGGCCCGCGCCCCCTCGGCCAGGTCCCGATCGAAGGTGGCGCGGATCAGGGCGCCCATCTCGAGCAGGCGCGCGGCGTCGTTCTCGTGCACCAGCCCGCGCCGATCCACCGGGAGGTTGAGCAGGAGGTTGGCGTTGCGCCCCACCGAGCCGTAGTAGATGTCCATCAACTGCTCGAGGCTCTTCACCCGATCGTCTTGCTCGGCGTGGTAGTACCAGCCCGGCCGGATCGAGACGTCGCACTCGGCCGGGATCCAGTGGGTCCCGTCCCTGTGCCCCCGGTTCAGCTCGGCCGGCTTCTCGCCCGAGCCCGCGATGTAGTCCTCACCCCGGAACATCGACCAGTTGGTCTCCCCCGCGTAGCCGGCCTCGTTGCCCACCCATCGCAGGTCGGGGCGGTTGCCGTGGAAGATCACCGCCTCCGGCTGCAGCTCGCGGACCACGTCCCGGAAGCCGTCCCAGTCGTAGACCTGCCGGCGGCCGTTGGGACCCTCCCCACAGGCCCCGTCGAACCACACCTCGAACACCGGACCGTAGCCCGAGAGGGTCTCGCCGAGCTGCCTCTCGAAGAACTCGTTGTAGACCGGTGAGTTGCCGTAGTCGGGGTGGTTGCGATCCCAGGGCGACATGTACACGCCCAGCCTCAGCCCGTACTCGGCGCAGGCCGCGGAGAGCTCCGCCAGCACGTCGCCCCGCCCCTCCTTCCACCCGGACGAGGCCACGTCGTGCTCGGTGTAGGCCGAGGGCCACAGGCAGAAGCCATCGTGGTGCTTGACGGTGAGGATGATCGCGGTCATCCCCGCCTCGCTGGCGAGCCGCGCCCACTGGCGGCAGTCGAGGGCCGTGGGGTGGAAGGCCTCGGGTCCCTCGGTCCCGTGCCCCCACTCGGCCCCCGTGAAGGTGTTCATGTTGAAGTGGACGAAGGCATAGAACTCGAGCTCCTGCCAGGCGAGCTGCTGCGGGCTGGGCAGGGGCGGCAGGGGCTCGGGGGGAGCCGCCGGCGGGCGGATGCGGGCCTGCTGGCCGGTGGCGGTGACCACCGGGTACTGGGCGTCCATGGCCTCGAGGCGCTCGACGAGCTCGTCGGCCAGCCCGGCCAGGCGCTCCGGCTCGGCCGCGGCCAGGTCATGCTCCTCGCCGATGTCGGCGGCGAGATCGTAGAGCTCCCACTTCTCGCGATCGTAGAAGTAGATGGCCTTGAAGCGTCCGGCGCGGATGGCGCTGAAGGGCCCGTAGCCGTGCTGGATGGTCCCCGCTCCGTAGTTGATGAAGTGGGGGTAGTGGAAGACCAGCGGGCCGGGTCGATCCGAGCTCGGCCGGCCGGTCACGAGACCGGTGACGTCGAATCCATCGAGCGGCATGCCCCGCGCCTCAAGGTCGTCCATCCCGGCCCAGCCGCAGAGGGTGGGCAGGACGTCGTCGATCAGGACCAGCCCGTGGCTGATCGATCCCGGCTCGATGGGGATGCGCCGCTGGAGCGCGCAGTCCGCATCCCGCTCGGCCCAGGAGACGATCATGGGGACGCGCACTCCCCCCTCGTAGGCCGAGCACTTGCCGCTGCGCAGGGGCCGGTTGTGGGTGTAGTGCCCCGTGCCCATGGGGGTCCGCCCGCGCGGGCCGTGGGCCAGGCCGCCGTTGTCCGAGAGGAAGAGCACGATCGTCTCCCGCGCGACGCCGAGCTCGCCCAGCCGATCGAGGATCGCGCCCAGGCTCGCGTCCATTCCCTCGATCATGGAGGCGTAGACCGCCTCCTGGGGGTCGAGCCCCTCCATGTCCCGATAGGCCTGGACGAAGCGCCGGTCCGGCTCCAGCGGGGCGTGGACCGCGTAGTGGGACATGTACAGGAAGAAGGGCTGCTCGCGCGTCACCGCCTCCTCCACGGACCGCAGCGCCTCGATCGTCAGCGCCTGGGCGAGCTCGACCTCCTTCCCGCAGTACTCCTCCAGCCCCGGGACGTCCCAGATCCGATCGCCCTGGCGCCAGGCGGCAGAGAAGTCGCGGTCCCCGTGATGGCTGCCGGGACCGCCGGCGGCGTGGCCGGCGACGTTCACGTCGAAGCCCAGCGTGCGGGGATCCTCCCCCGGGGTGCCCTTGGCGCCGAAGTGCGCCTTGCCCACGTGGATGGTGCGGTAGCCCCGCTCGCGCAGGAGGCCGGGCAGGGTGGGCGTGCCCGGCTGCCAGCCGTCGACCCTCCAGGGTGGCGACTGCATGCCCGCGGCGTGCTGGGAGGGGTCCTTGCCCGGCCTCAGGGTCCACTGCGTGACGCGGTGGCGAGCGGCGTTCTGGCCGGTCAGGATGCTCGTGCGCGTGGGCGAGCACAGGGGACAGGCGTAGGCCTGCGCAAAGCGGACCCCGCTCTCGGCCAGGCGCTCCATGGCCGGAGTGCGGTAGAGGTCGTTGAAGGGAGTCCGCTCGGCGTGGAAGGGGACCGAGGTGTCCTGCCAGCCCATGTCGTCCACCAGGAAGAGGACGATGTTGGGGGGGCGCTCGTCCAGCCGTGCTCCCAGGGAGGTCGAAAGGGCAAAGATCAGGAGGAGGGTGAGGAGGCTTCTCGAGGTGCTCATGAGTCCAGGCGCTCCCGCGCTCAGCGCCTCCCGCGAAACTCCAGAACCCCGAAGCGCTCGGGAGCGTGGAAGGAGCCCCCCAGGACCGGGCGCCAGCACAGGAAGGCCCGATTGGCGCGATCGCAGCGATACAGGTTCATGCGCCACCGCGTGCCGACCCCGGGGGCCGGGGCGTCGAAGGCCCTCAGGGGGATCCGCAGCGCCGTCGTCCAGCGCCCGGCCTCCTCGTCCACCTCCGTCCGGTTGGTGAAGCGGCTGCTCCAGGCGAGGTCCTTGTCGGGGAGGTCGATCAGGAGATCGAGCTGCTCCCCGGTGGGCGCCACCTCGAGCTCCACGTAGCGCCCGGGCTCGTCCGGCCAGGCGCCGATGAAGGCCTCCACCACGTCGCGATCCCACAGGCCCGCGCGCTCGTCGGGGGGAGGCGCGGTGTCGAACACGGTCAGCTCCGTGAAGGGGCACTCGTAGCGCAGGTAGAGGTGGTCCTCCGACCACAGGAGGCGGACCTCGGTGGAGAGCTCGAGCCGCACCGCCCCGCCGGCCGCCTCGCTCTCGATCCAGGTGGGCCGGGCACGCTCCCACGCCGGGTGATCGAGGCGCAGATCGAAGTCCTCGTCGATCCGGTACGCCCCCGCGACCGGCGCTGGCAGCGAGCGCGCCAGGAGCCGGCGGGCGTTGTCGAAGTAGACCTTGCGCAGGATCGCGTCCGGCAGGCCGATGGCGTCGATGGTCCAGTCGCCCTGGATGGGCGTCATGTGCTCGAAGTCGCGATCGTCGGTCTCCATCCAGCGCCAGGTCTTGCGGTAGAAGTCCACCGCGTCCTCGTCCGTGGGAGGCGGGCCCGAGCCGCCCGAGCCCAGGATGAGCTGGTCGTAGACCATGAAGTCGGTGCCGAAGAGGATGCGGTCCTGGTGGCGCGTGAAGAGCGCGCGCAGAAGCTCCGGGTCGTGCCGCCCCAGCTCGGGCACCCGCGCGGCGAGGTCCACGATCATGTTCGGGTAGCGGTCCAGCCAGCGCCCCACCTGGGCCACGTCCTCGGGGTTGTTGCCGAAGTGGACGCACAGGAAGGTGGTCTGCGGATGCCGCTCGATCACCCGGTTGCGGGCCTCCAGGAGCGCCTCGCGGGAGGGGTACTTCTCGGGATCCCCGAACCACCAGCTCTCGTGGTCCTTCAGCTCCTCCCAGCGCTCGTTGCTCGGCTCGAAGGGCTCCCAGAAGGCCTTGGGGTCGGACACGTGAATGGAGACCGGCATGCCCAGCTCGCCGCAGCGCCGCCACACCGGGTCCAGCTCGGGGTCGTCCACGGCGATCAGCTTTCCGGCGCCGTCCCGCAGGTAGAGGCCCAGCCGCTTGTACTCCTTGAGCCCGGCCGCCCCCAGGCGGACGCCCTCGTCGATCTGGGCGGCCGCCCGCTCGCCGAAGCCATCCTCGTCCCAGCCGGCGTAGTCCAGGCTCATGTACTGGACGAAGCGTCCGGGCGCGCGCTCCTCGAAGAATGCCACGTTGCGCTCCAGGGCCGAGGGAGCCTCGCCCCCCCGCGTGACCGTGCCCCCGGAGAGGTTCACCGCGACCCCCAGGCCCACGGCGTCCATGATCGATACGGCCCGGTCGATGTGGGCCGCGCTGCCTCCGATGTGGACGTGCAGGTCGATGGTGCGGAGCTCGCCGCGCCACGACTCGGCCACCGGGGAGAGGGGACCGCCCTCCTGGCTCGCGCCCGAGCCCGAGAGGAGGAGGAGCGACATTGCTGAGAGAGTGAAGCGCTGGAGCATCGTGTGCCTCCCATCGGCTCGTGCCTCCCCGCGCCAGCGCGGCGCTCCGGGGAGTCAGAGGAGGAAGTATAGAGCCACCTGGATCGCGGCCAGCGGCAGGACCCACAAACGCAGGTCCCGCCAGCGCGCGCGGTCGGGGGCGCCCTCCAGGACCCGCTCGAGGGGGCGGGTCCAGACCCAGAGCGCGATGGCGATCCAGGCCAGGGCGTGCAGCCAAGCGCCCCAGCGGGGCGACACTCCCGCGAGCCACTCAAAGTCCATCGGCTTCTCCCCTCGGGCGCGGCCGGGAGCCGAGGCTGGCGACGACCAGCAGGACGGCCGAGACGACGAAGGACCACCAGGCGACGTGCAGCCAGTGCAGCTCGCCGCTCCGTTGCAGGAGGATCGACGCGGCCATGCCGCCGACGAGGCAGGAGACGCCGCCGATCGGGGTGGCCCGGCGCCAGAGCACGGCGCCCAGGATCAGGGCCAGGGTGGGCCCCTGGAAGAAGGAGAGGTAGCTCTGGAAGGCGTCGTAGATGGTCGGGTAGCTGTCCGCCACGGGGACCATGGCGACGCCCACGGCGATGACGACGAGCGAGGTGAGGCGACCCGCGAGGAGGTAGTGCCCCTCCGCCCGGCCCCGCGCCAGGAAGCGCCCGTACAGGTCGCGGGTGAAGAGGGTGGCGGCCGAGTTGGCGTAGGAGTCCACGCTGGACATGAGCGCCGCCAGGAAGGCCGCGTAGAGCAGGCCGCGCAGGCCCACCGGAGCCAGGCGCTCGATCAGGCTGGGGTAGACCTCGTTGGCCTCGAGCCCGCCCCGGTCCCCCAGGAGCACCAGGGCCAGGAGACCGGGCAGCACGAAGGCCAGGGGCACGACGGTCTTGAGGCCGGCGCCGAAGATCATCGCCGCCCGCGCGTGCCAGGCGTCCTTCGCGCCCAGGGTGCGCTGGACGATGGCCTGGTGGCCCAGCCAGTAGGCCGGCGAGAGCACCAGCCCCAGCCCGAGCAGGGTCCCCGACCAGGGGTAGCCGCTGCGCTCGCCGCGGGCGTCCTCCAGGTCCACCGGCTGCAGCAGATCGAGGTGGTGGTCGGCGCGATCTCCCAGGGCGGCCAGCCCGTCGACCAGCCCCCCGATCCCCCCCACCTCGGCCAGGCCGATGGCGGCCAGGGCGATGCCGCCCGCGAACAGGATCCCGCACTGGACCACGTCGGTGGCCACCACCGCGGCCAGGCCCCCGCCGGCGGTGTACACCGACACGATCACCGCCACGACGGCGATCGACTGCCACCGCTCCCAGCCCAGCACGCCCGAGAACATGCTGGCCGAGGCGTGGAAGAAGATCCCCAGGGCGGCCGCCATGAAGACCACCGCCACCACGGCCAGGAGGGCCCGCACCGCCGGGCCGTAGACGCGACCCAGAAACTCGGGGATCGAGAACACCCCCAGCTTCCAGTAGAGCGGGATGAACAGGAGGCCGCCCACGACCATGGCCGGCACACAGCCCACCCACTCGAAGTTGGCCTGGGAGATGCCGTGGGTCCAGGCTCCGCCGGTCCCCCCCACCATCTCCAGCGCGCCGATGTCCGAGACCACCAGCGACATGCCCACCGCCCAGAAGGGGAGGCGGCGGCCGGCCAGGAAGAGGTCCTCCGTGCTCCTCACCCGCCGCGCGAGCCACAGCCCCAGCCCCAGGGTGCCGAGGAGGTAGATCCCGACGACCAGCGAGTCGATCCAGTGCATTCAGCCGCT
>CAZTTG010000020.1:45601-77560 GCA_964615935.1 uncultured Planctomycetaceae bacterium
CGCGGGGAGAGGAAGGGCCGCAGGCAGTCGGCGATGCTGAAGATCACCACCGACCGCGTCTCGATCTCGAGCGCGGCGGAGAAGCGCTCGTAGAAGCGGAGCCCCTGACCCTCCGGCCGCACGGGGCGGTAGAGGTAGATGAAGTCGAAGCCGGAGGGCTCGCACTCGCACACGTCGGCGATGCGCCACTCCACGCGCTCCTCTTCGATTCCCAGCCACTGCTGCAGGTTCCGGCCGGCCTCGACCATGCGGCTCGAGATCTCGATCTGCACGCTCCGCGCGTGGGGGTGCAGCCTCTGCATCAGCAGGCTCTGCAGGCCGTTGCCGGCCCCGAAGTCGACGGAGACGGCGTCGGGCGCGAGGTGCGGGGCGGCCTTGAGGATGGGCGAGAGGCCGCCCGCGTGGCTCCAGTAGCCCCCGGTCTCGTCCACCCGCCGCCGTTCGTCGGGCGTGTAGGGCGCCTCGTGCCCGTGGACGTGGCAGTAGAGGGTCAGGAAGGCCTCCTCCAGCGCCTCGCCCTCGCCGATCTCGATAGCACGCAGGTAGCGGTCCTTCAGCTCCACGTAGCGGGGATGGAGCCCGAGGGGATCGGGCGGAGGAGCCAGCTCGGCGAAGAGGCGCATCAGCCGGACCAGTCGCTCGCGCTCGCCGGCTGCCCGGCCGTCGTTCGCGAGGGCATTCGCGAGGCGGGATTCGAGGTCGGTGGGGCTCACTGGGGCTCGCCGTTCTCGGGCGACGGCCCCAGTTTGTCATGCCCGTGTGCGGGGGGAAAGCCGCCGAGCCCCGGTCGGGGCGGAGCCCCCGAATCCGCGGAGGCCGGATAGGATGGCCCCTCCGCGTGCCCGCCCGGCCGCGGTTGGGCGGGCCCGGGCGAGCGCACCTCCCACCGGAGTCGAACCATGTGCACGATCGAGAGGACCACGAGCGGACCCTCGCCCCGGACCGTCCGGTCAGCGATGCTGGCGCTGTTCGCCGTGCTGGGCGTGACCGCCGCATCGGGCCAGAACCTGGTCCAGAACGGGAGCTTCGAGGATCCTCCGGTCCCCGGCTGGGGAGTGGGCATCTCCGCGGGCAGCGGCGCGCTGCCCGGATGGCAGGTGGCCGGAGGAGGGCTGGACCTGGTCCACACCGCCTGGGACGCGCACGACGGGCTCAACTCCATCTCCATGAACTGGGTGGCCCCCAGCACGATCACCCAGACCGTCGCCACGACCCCCGGAGCCATCCACGAGCTGAGCTTCGCCATGGCCGCCGAGATCTGCGGCGGTCCTGCCCTGCGAGAGATCAACGTGCGCTGGAACGGCGCCGTCCTGGGCCATGTGACCTTCGACTACACCGGGCAGGGACCGACAGCGATGGGATGGGAGGAGCACGCCTTCGTCGTGATCGGAACCGGCTCGGACGTCCTGAGCTTCGAGAGCCTGACCCCCGCCAACTTCGGCCCGGCGCTCGACGCCGTCTCCCTGGTGGAGGTGGCTCCGCTGGTCTACTGCACCGCCAAGGTCAACTCCCAGGGTTGCACCCCGGCCATGGCCTTCTCCGGCCTGCCGGGCGCCTCCTTTGCGGCCCCCTTCCACATCACCGCGTCGGGGGTGATCAACAACAAGAACGGGATCCTGTTCTACGGGCTCTCCGGGCGCCATGACATCCCCTTCCAGGGCGGCATCCTGTGCGTGAAGCCCCCGACCCGGCGCACGCCTGTGCAGAGCTCGGGGGGCAACCCGCCGCCCGCGGACTGCTCCGGGACCTTCCTGTTCGATTTCAACGGCTGGCTGCAGGCGGGCAGCGATCCCAACCTGGCGCCCGGGCTGCGGGTGAACGGGCAGTACTGGTACCGCGATCCGCAGAGCCCGAGCACGACCGGCCTGACCGATGCGATCGAGTTCCTGATCGGGCCCTAGGAGCCCGCGGCGGAGCGCTCCCCGATCTCCTCGACGGCCTCGGCGGCGATCTCGGCCACGTCCGGGTTGGGGTCGCCGCGCAGGCGCTCGAGGTTTGGGAGCGCCGAGGGATGGCCGATGCGCCCCAGGAGGTCGGCGGTGTCGCCCCGCAGGTTGGCGTCCTCGCTGTCGAGCACCTCGAGGAGGTGGGGCACGCAGGCGTCCAGCGCGGCGCGGTCCTCCTCCAGGATCCTCTCCGCGGCCATCATCAGGCTGATGCGCGCGGAGGTCGCGCTCCTCCGCCAGGCCGCGGCGAGGGCCGCCGGGCCGCCCTCGGCGAGGATGCGCTCCTGCGCCTCCTCCAGGCGGTTCTGCTCCACCAGCGAGAGGAGGACGCGCACCGGATGCTCCTCGCTCTCGCGCCCGAGGATGCGCGCGGCGAGGTCGTCGGCGGGGACCACGCCGAGGAGCGAGAGGTCCTCGTCGAGCACCGTCAGAGGCACGGACTGCGCGTGGAAGCGCTCGGCCAGCTCGGGGAAGAGCTGGGCGTCGATGACGGCGGCGGAGACCCGCGGGCCGGCGAGGGCCAGGCGGTGGGCGTTCCTCACCGCTCCGGGGCAGTGGGGGCAGGCCGCGGCGATGAAGACCGCCAGGCGGGCGGACCGGTCGAGCTCCGAGATGGGCGCCATCCCGGCCGCGCCCTCCGCGCCGCCGAGCAGGGCGTCCAGGAAGGGCCCCTCCTCCGGCCCCTCGGGCAGGGCCAGGTAGTGGATCGCACCCCGGCCGGGGTGGGCGATGGTCAGCGCCGGCCGGGCCGGCGGGGTCGGGCCCTCGGCGTCTCGCCGCAGGGGGATGGCGCCGCCGGAGGCCTCGGCGATCCGCTCGGCCAGCTCGTCGAGCCGCGCGGCCAGCGGGGACTCGCCCTTCCCCTCGGCGCCCTCATCGATCGGGTGGAGGATCAGCTCGGGCGGTCTCTCGAGCCTCGAGAGACCCTTCTTGAGTGAGGAGAGGTCGAGCACGCCGGCCTCCGTGGGCCCGTCGGATCGGGAGGGAGTGTAGGGCCGGCCCGGGCGGGGCCGCAAGGGAGCTCGGCGACCCAAGGAGCCCGTTGAAGAGCTGCTTCGGATGCCAGGGCGGTGGCATCCGCGCCAGGTCGGCGCCTGGAAACGCAGGCGAATCGGCAGATTCGGCGAGGCTTTCGGGTGTCGAGCTGGCGTGGAGGACGCCGTCATGGCGCCGAATGAGCTCCTCAACGGGCTCCTAGGCCGGGGCGGGCGGTCGGGCCGCGATCGAGGCCAGCAGCTCGGCCGGGGTCGCGCCCTCCTCGAGCTCCTCCACCTGCATCCAGCCGAGCTGCCGCGCCCGCTCGGCGGCGTCGCGGCCCAGGCACCAGGCGGTCGGCGTCGGCGTCCATGCGGGGGTGTCCCGTTCGCCGTCCAGGGCCTCCACCTCCCGCGCGTTCCGAAGGAGGCAGCCGGTGAGCGGCAGGGCGGCCAGGACCACCCGGGCGGCGGGGGTCGGAGGCAGGGGGGTCTCCACCACCTCGGCGCCGGCGAGCTCCAGCTCCTCGCCCAGCTTCCCGGCCGGAGCGGCCAGGACCAGCCGCTGCCCCGAGAGGGGCCGGCCGCCGAACCAGTCGAGCTGGTCGGCGCGGTCCACGGTGGGACCGACGACGAGGAGGCCCGGCGGCTTGAGGCCCGCCTCGCGCGCGGCCTCGGGGAGCCGGGCCACCTCGGCCCGCACCACGCGCTGCCGCGAGGTGGTGCCCCGCTCCACCACCGCGGCCGGGGTCCTGGGGTTCATCCCCCAGGCCAGGAGGCGCTCCACCGTCTGGCGCAGGCGGCCCATCCCCATGTAGCCCAGGAGGGTGGCGTGGGGGTCGCCGGCGAGCAGGTCCCAGCGGACCTGGGGGCCGGTGAGCTTGTCGGCCTCGTGGGCGGTGACGATGGTCACGCTCACGACCTCGTTGCGGTGGGTCACGGGGATGCCGGCGTAGGCCGGCGCGGCCACTCCGGCGGTCACGCTGGGCACCACCTCGAAGGGAATGCCCGCGCGGACCAGCTCGAGCGCCTCCTCTCCTCCCCGGCCGAAGACGAAGGGGTCGCCGCCCTTGAGGCGCACGACCCGCAGGCCGCGCCGGGCGAGGCGCACGAGGAGGGCGTTGATCTCGTCCTGGGGGATCGGGTGGTGGTCCGCCTGCTTGCCGACGCCGAAGAGCTCGACGGTCTCGGGCAGGTCGCAGGGGAGCGCAGTCTCGGCCAGGCGGTCGTAGACCACGGCGTCGGCGGCGAGCAGGCGCTGGCGGGCGCGCAGGGTGAGGAGGCCGGCGTCTCCCGGGCCGGCGCCCACCAGGGAGACGAGGCCCGCCGGCTGCGGCTCGCGATCGCCGGCGGTTTTTTCCGCAACCGGGCCGGAGGTCGGCAATCCCCGGGGCGGGTGGGGGGCGGCGGGTGGGTCGAGGGGCTGAACGGAGCCCGCCGGGCGGCCCGTCTCCGGGGAATCCGGCGCCCCCCCGGCCAGGAATCCAGCCTCCTCGGCCTCGGTCGGAACGCGGGCGGAGAGCCCCTCGCCGTCCACGGTCCCGGCGAAGAAGGCGTCGAAGCGGGCCTCCTCGCCCTCGCGATCCAGGCTCAGCTCGCGCACCCGCGCCCGGAAGCGCCCGGCGGCCTTCAGCCACTGCTCCCAGGCCGGACCCAGGCGCCGTTCGAGGAGCTGCCGCAACCGCCGGACCGCGAAGGGCGCCTCGCCCTCCGAGGCCACGGCGAGCTGCAGCGCGCCGCGCCGAACGCGGGCCGGGAGCTGGAAGGTGCACAGCTCGGGATCGTCGGCGACGTTCACCCAGACGCCGGACGCGCCGGCGTCCTCGGACACCCTCCGGTTGACCGACCGGTCGTCGGTGGCGGCGATGACCAGGGCGAAGCCGGCCGCCTCGCCGGGGCGGTAGGCCCTCCGCTCGAGATCGACCGTTCCCTCGGCGCCGAGCGCTTCCAGGGCGGACACCGGGACCTCGGCCACGACGGTGAGCCGGGCCCCCTCGGCGAGCAGGCCCTCCACCTTGCGCAGCGCCACCTCCCCGCCCCCGACCACCAGGCAGCGGCGGCCGCGAACGTCCAGCATCACGGGATACATGATGAGCTCCCCGGCCCCGAGGGCCGATCGCGTGCGCCCCCTCGGGCGCCCGGGGAGGGTAGCGGGCCGGGCCGGGTCAGGCTACGCCTGCTTCAGCTCCCGCTCGGTGATGGCGATCTTGTACAGGACCGTCAGGACCAGGGCGCCCAGGCTGTAGACCCCCAGGCCGATCAGGAACTCGGGCAGCGTGGGCCAGTACTCGGTCACCTCGCCCATGGGCGAGGGGACGAAGCCGCCCACCACCATGCCGAGGCCTTTGTCGATCCAGATGCCGGCGATGATCCCCATGCAGCCCAGGGCCAGCAGCCCCTGGCGCTGGCGCGCCTTGGGGAACAGGAGCAGCAGCAGGGCGGCCAGACCCACGAGCTGAGCCACCCACATCCACGGAACCAGGGTGGTCTTGCCGTCCAGGCCCAGGAAGAGGTACTGGAAGTGGCTGGTGTGGTGCGGGATGTCGCTGTAGAGGGCGGTGAACAGCTCGCACAACACGAAGAAGATGTTGAGCGCCATGGCGTAGACGGCGATCACGGCGAGCTTCTGGATGGCCTTCTCACCAGCGTCGAACTTGGTGAACTTGCGCAGCAGCAAGCACAGGAGGATCAGGAGCGCCGGGCCGGAGGAGAACGCCGAGGCCAGGAATCGCGGGGCCAGGATGGCGGTCATCCAGAAGGGCCGGGCGCCCAGGCCCGAGTACAGGAAGGCCGTGACGGTGTGGATGCTCACCGCCCAGGGGATCGAGAGGAGGATCACCGGCTTGATCCAGCGGGACGGGGGCACCCCGCGGATCTCCGCGCTGAAGGTCACCAGGGCGATGACCGCGTTCAGGATCAGGTAGCCGAAGAGGACCACCATGTCCCAGAACATCACCGAGTTGGGAGTGGGGTGCAGGATCACGTTCGTCACTCGGGTCGGTTGACCCATGTCGACGAAGATGAACAGCATGCACATGATCACCGCCGAGATGGCCAGCATCTCCCCCAGCACGACGATGCGGCCGAAGGCCTTGTAGTCGTGCAGGTAGTACGGCAGGACCAGGATCACCGCCGAGGCCGCCACCCCCACCAGGAAGGTGAATTGGGAGATGTAGAAACCCCAGGGGACGTCACGGGAGAGCCCGGTGATGCCCAGGCCCTCCCTGAACTGACGCAGGTAGCAGTACAGGCCCACCAGGACGAGGGCCAGCAGGATCCCCACCAGTCCCCAGTAACGCCGGCTTCCACTCAGTGCCTTTTCCAGCATGACGTCCTCACAGCGAGTAGTAGACCTGGGGGCGGGTACCGAGCTCGGCCTTGCGGCGGACCGTCCAGCTCGAGCCGACGATCTGGCGGATCCTCGACTCGGGGTCGTTCAGGTCGCCGAAGACCAGCGGTGCGTCCTCCCCGTGGAGGCCCTGGCAGGCCTCCACGCAGGCGGGGATCTGCTCCCGCGACAGGCGCTCGGCGCACAGGGTGCACTTCTCCACCACCCCCTTGGTGCGGGTGGGGAAGCTCCGGTTGACCTCGTCGATGTGGGGCCGCGGGTCCTGGAAGTTGAAGCTCCGGGCGCCGTAGGGGCAGCCCACCACGCAGTAGCGGCAGCCGATGCAGCGGTGCTGGTCCATCATCACCGGACCGTCATCCCGCTTCCAGGTGGCCTGGGTGGGGCACACCCTCACGCAGGGCGGATTGTCGCAGTGGTTGCAGAGCACCGGAACCTCGCGGTGCTTCAGCTCATCGGAGGTGTGCTCGCTGACGCTCTCGTGGAAGACGTGCTCGGCGTGGTCCTTCCAGATCCACTTGATCTCCTCCTCGTGATCCTCGATGTGGGGCACGTTGTGGATGCCGTGACAGGCGTCCATGCAGGCGTGGCAATCCTCGTGCCGGGCGCAGCGCTCGCTGTCGAGGAACAGGGCCCAGTGCTTGCCCTGCATCGCCTCCGGCGCTGGCCTGCGGGTGAGGCTCTGGGCCCTCGCGGTGCCCGCGGCGATCACGGGCGCAGCGCCACTGGCCCCCAGGGCGGTGAATCCCGCTGCCTTCAGGAAATCTCTTCGGCTGGTGCCCATGACTCAGTTCCCCTTCGGATCCAGGTGACAGTCCCAGCAGTAGGGACTCACGTCCACGTAGTCGTGACAGCGGTCGCAGAACTGCTCCCGGTCGGTGTGGCAGCCGAGGCAGGTGTTGGTGAGGCTCCGCTCGACGCGCTCCCCGCCCTCGTCGGTGTAGAAGCGCTCGCCGCTACGGACCACTGCGTCCCTCCATCCATTCAAAAGCTGCATGTGCGAGTCGCGCATGTACTGCGTGGACTCGATGCAGGTCTCGGCCCCCTCGGGGTAGGTCAGCTCCGGTGGCGCGGCGGACGAACCGCTGGCCACCGAGTACCAGATCGGGAAGGTCAGCAGGATCGCGAAGATCACCAGCCCGGCGACGATCTTTCCTCCGTCGTACATCGCTCTAGCCTTCCTTTCCCGGCAGGGGCTCGAGGCGCAGGTTCAGCTCCCGCTCCTTCTCGCCCTTCATGATCAGCGCGTTGGCGACCAGCTCGCTGATGCCCGTCACCGTGACCTCGGGGGCCCAGTACTCGCACACCGTCATCAGGGTCGCCCGGTCGATGGCGCACATGGCCGCCAGCTGGTTGACCCCGTACTTCTCGTGCACGTACTGCACCGCGTTGCCCCGCGGCAGGCCGCCGCGCAGGCGCATCTCCATGTTCTCGTCGGTGCCCAGGCCGGCCCCGCCCCCGCAGCAGAAGGTCTTCTCGCGGATGGTGTTCTCGGGCATGTCGTGGAACTCCTTGCACACGTTCCGGATCACGTAGCGGGGCTCCTCGAAGATGCCCATGGCGCGCGCCGGGTTGCAGGAGTCGTGGAAGGTGGCCGAGATGCCGTCGTTGCGGCTGGGGTCCAGCTTCAGCTTGCCGTGCTTGATGAGGTCCGCCGTGAACTCCATCAGGTGGACCATCTTGGTCGAGCGAGCGTGCTCGAAGCGGGTTCCGGTGATGGGCGAGACGGGGACCTCCAGGAAGTCGGCGGGGCCGTTCATGGTGTCCATGTACTGGTGCATCACCCGCCACATGTGGCCGCACTCCCCGCCCAGGATCCACTTGACGCCCAGGCGCCGGGCCTCGGCGTAGATCTTGGCGTTGAGCATCTTCATGGCCTCGGCCGAGGTGAACAGGCCGAAGTTGCCGCCGTCCGAGGCGTACGAGCTGAAGGTGTAGTTCAGCCCCAGCTCGTGGAACAGCATGATGTACCCCATGCAGGTGTAGGTTCCCGGGTCGGCCAGGAAGTCACCCGAGGGGGTCACGAAGAGGATGTCGGCCCCCTTCTTGTTGATGGGGACGTCGATGCTGATGCCGGTGATCTCCTCGATGTCCTCGGCGAAGAAGTCCAGGGTGTCCTTCAGGCCGTGGGGCTGGATTCCCAGGTGGTTGCCGGTGCGGAAGCAGTTGGCCACCGGCTCCATGATCCAGTTGACGCTGATGCCCAGGAGGTGCATCAGCTCCCGGGCCATCATGGTGATCTCGGCGGTGTCGATCCCGTAGGGGCAGAAGACCGAGCAGCGCCGGCATTCGGTGCACTGGTAGAAGTAGTAGAACCACTCCTTGATGACGTCGATGGTGAGCTCGCGGCCCCCCGCCAGGCGACCCAGGATCTTGCCCGCCTTGGTGAACTCGTTGCGGTAGACGGCGCGGAGCAGCTCCGCCCGCAGCACGGGCATGTTCTTGGGATCGCCGCCGCCGATGTAGAAGTGGCACTTGTCCGCGCAGGCGCCGCAGCGCACGCAGATGTCCATGAACACCTTGAAGGAGCGGTACTTCTCCAGCCGCTCCTTCATCCCCTGGATGATGATCTCCTTCCAGTTCTCGGGGAGCTTCCAGTCCTCCTCGGCGGGAGCCCAGTCCCGGGGGTTGGCCAACCCCAGGTACTCGAGGTGCTTCTTCTTGGCGGGATAGATGAACGAGCCCGGCCGCATGTCCAGCGGGGTGTCCATCCAGTCCGTGGCGGGCGGAGTGGTGTCGACTCGACCGAGCTGCTCCCGGTCGTAGAACGCCACCTGATCGGGTGAGGGCTGGTTCGCCATGGCCTAGTCCTTCTCCACCGGGATGCCGGCGGCCTTCATCTTGTCCCTGAACTCGTCCTCGTACTCGTCATAGGGGTGGGCGGGTACGACCGGGTTCCAGGGGTTGATGTGCCTGACCATTCGGTTGTTGTTCGCCAGGTTCCTGGTCGGGCTGAGGAAGACCCCGCCCATGTGCATCAGCTTGCTGAAGGGGAAGTAGGCGAGCAGCAGGGAGACGAGGAAGAGGTGGCCGTAGAAGAGCCAGTGGACCCCCTCGACCACTACCGGCTGGAAGCTGACCAGACCCACCGCCAGCTCCTTCACCGCAGTGATGTCCGCCCGCACGAAGTGCCTGAGGAGCAGGCCCGTGGCCGCGATGCCCAGCAGCAGGAAGAGCGGCAGGTAGTCGGCCGGCAGCGAGATGTAGCGCAGCTGGGGAGAGACCACCCGGCGCATGAAGATGTACGTCAAGGCCAGCAGCATGATCAGGCCGCTCAGGAGCACCACCGGCGCGCCGATCTGCAGGAAGCCGTCCAGGAAGGCCAGCCCGGTCACGAAGCCGGGCACCGGGTCGGTGAAGAACCGCATGTGCCGGATGACGATGATCAGGAAGCACCAGTGGAAGGCCAGCGAGCCGATCCACAGCCAGATGTCCGAGCCGTGGATGACCTGTCCTCCGGGCCTGACCTCGGTCCGGGTGTGGCGCAGGAGGGAGCGGAAGGCCAGCACTTCGAGCGCCATCCTCCCAATCACCCCCAGCCCGGTGTGGGGGTTGTCCAGGCGGCTGGACTTGATCCACGTCAGGGAGTGCTGCTGCCCGCAGCTGGTCGGGATGCGGAAGGGGACCGGTACCTTCGCCCACTGCAGCACGCGGTGGATGAAGCCGCCCACGAACAGGACGATGGCGACATATGGCACCAGGATCCCGAAGACGAAACCCAGGTGCAGCACGCCGGCTCCGAGCCAGGCCACGAAGAGCAGCACCAGGACCGCGATCAGGGGGAAGAGGATCTTCATCGGCCACAACCTCTCGGGTTTCGCTCGTGCGACGGCAGGTCGTCCCAGTCGACCCCCACCATCTTCAACAGAGTCGAGACCCTGGCCTTGGCCTCCCGGACTCGAATCCGGGAGATCCGCTGCAGGAATCCCGTATGGCTGTCGAAGGCCCACATCGCCAGGCGGTCGATGCGGTCCTCGAACTCCAACAGCTCCTCCAGGACGGACCGATCCCGGAGCTCGGCGGCCAGCTCGGTGCGCAGCACGTCCTTGAGCTGAAAGGCGAAGGAGACGGCCCGCGAGGGGGCGACCTCCTGTATGCAGGTCATCTGGATGATGGGATCCAGGTGCGGGGAGACCTCCTCGCGCGGCGCCGAACGCAACAGCGCGTCGAAGAGGTGCTCGATCTCGGTGGCTATGGTGTTCCCCGTCGGGTTCGCGAAGGGGTCCTTCTGCCCCTTCAAGAACCCGCTCGAGTCCTCGGGGTAGACCTCCAGAGCGCGGTCGATCCAGATCCTGATCAGATCGCTCCGCCTCTGGCGCAAGAGATCCAGAAGAGCCACGGCTGCTGAGGCTTCCGTCGGGGTGTACGCGCGGGCATCCCCCGAGCGGGCGGCCTGCGCCCGCTCACGGGGAAGCTCCGCAGGGACTCCGTCGGACTACACGCAACCGGTGGGCTTGGGAAGACCTGCGACCTTGCAGGCGCCCTTGGCCGGACCGGAGGGGAACAGCTCGTAGATCTGGTTGAGCTTGAAGCCGGTGGACTTGCACAGCCGCCGGATCATGGGGGCCACGCCATACTCGAGGTAGTACTCGCGCAGGTAGTTGACCACCTTCCAGTGGTCCTCGGTGAGCTCGTCGACACCCTCGGTCTTGCCGAGAGCCGCGGCCACATCTTCGTTCCAGCGATCGGGCTCCTGGATGAATCCGTCCTCGTCGATATCGAGCGTCGTATCGCCAACTTGAAACTCGGGCATCTCGCTACTCCTTGGTTTCTCCTAGCTGTTGCCGCTAGGCCCTTTTCCTATTTCCATGGTGAGGGGTCCCCCCCCACCTTCTTGTTCGAATGCCTTGGTGATGGCCTTGATCAGCGCGGGCTCGGGGGAGAAACCCAGCGACTCGGCGCGAACCAGGCTGTCCCGGGCCGCCACCACGTCCCCCAGCGCGTTCAGGCCGGCCGCGAGGTAGTAGTGTCCCGCCGCGTGCCGGGGCTCCAGCTCCACCACGCGCCGGAAGCAGGCGACCATCTCCTGGGCCTGCCCCAGGTAGAGGTGACCCAGCCCCTGGTTGAAGTGCCCCGGCACGCCCTCCGGCCTGCAGGCCACCGCGCGCCGGTTGGCCTCCACGCAGCCGGTGAAGTCCCAGTTCGAGAAGCGCACGCCGCCCAGGTTGACCCAGGCCTCGTCCAGGTCGGGGTCCAGCTCCACCGCGTGACTCAGCTCCGCCTCGGCTTCCTTGATGTGGCCGGCCCGGTGCAGAGCGGTGCCCAGCCTCATGTGAGCCCTGGCCGAGCCGGGATCCGACTCCACCGCCGCCCGCAGCGTCTCCAGCTGCTCCCTGCGACTCACTTCCGACGACATGGCATGTCCCCTTTCCCGTCGATGCGCTTGTTCAGCTCCTCCTGCAGTCCCTTCCCGACCTTGCCCGGGCAGCGCTGGGTCACGATGCTCAGGGCGGCGGTGAGCCCCTCGGAGAGGCTCTCGTCGGCCGCCAGGCGGATGAGGTCCGGGACCATGGGGAGCAGGAGGTCGGGGTTCTCCTCGGCGATGGCCAGCACCACGTCGGGCGCGGTCACCGCGTGGGTTCCCGACTCGTCGTTCATCGCCCACACCAGCCGCCGCACCATCTCCTGGATCTTGTCCGGGTGGTGGCGACACGCGAGGGCGATGCCCCGGGCCGCCGTGTGGCGGATCTCCCCTTCGGGCTCGTAGGTGAGCGCCATCAGGTAGCGAAGGCAGCGGGGCTCGGCGGCCACCAGCTCCTCGACCTCGTCGAGCCGACCCCCGTGGATCGCGTCGCGAACTCGTTCGCGGGTGCTCATCGTCCACCCCCTGCGGCGGCTCCCACCAGTCCCCCGGCCCACTCGGGCGCGCCCAGGGCGTGGAGGTGGGTGTAGGTGGCGATGGCGCTGCCCACGCGCAGGCCGTCGCGGCCTCCGCCCACGCCGACTCCGCGAGAGAGCTCGAGGACGGTGGGCAGCCGGCTGCCGTCCTCCTCCCTCAGGCGGGAGTAGTGGAACTCGTGGCCGCACAGCTCGGTGCCCTCGGCCAGGAAGGGGTTGGCGCCGTCCACCCGGGCCTGCACGTAGCCGTGGCCCTGGGGGCGCTCGAGCTGCTCCACCACGACCGGCAGGGCGCCCACCATGGGGTGGGACTCGCCGTCGGCCAGCAGCGCGCGGGAGAGGTACATCAGCCCGCCGCACTCGGCCCACACCGGCAGGCCCCCCTCGATGCGGCGCCGCAGGGCCTCCCGCAGCTCGCCGTTGGCGGACAGCTCAGCGGCGTAGACCTCGGGGAAGCCGCCGCCGGCATAGAGAGCGTCGATGTCCGGGAGCTCGCGGTCGGCCAGGGGGGAGATGGACACCAGCTCGGCGCCCGCGGCCTCCAGCTCGCGGAGGTTCTCGGGGTAGTAGAAAGAGAAGGCGCGGTCCCGCAGCACTCCGATCCGGGCGCGGGGGCCGGCCGGCCGCTCCCGCGGCGGGATTGTGGCCGGCGCCAGCTCGCCCGCCCGGCCAGCCAGGTCGAGGAGAGCGCCCACGTCCACGTGGCGCTCCACCACCTCCGCCAGCTTCTCCAGCATCTCCAGCGTCCGGGGATGCTCGAGGGCGGTCACCAGCCCCAGGTGGCGGCTGGGCAGGTGGTGCTCCTTCAGTCGGGGGATGGCGCCCAGAACGGGTAGGCCGGCCTCGCGGGAGACGGCCTCGCGAATGACGGCCTCCTGGCGGGAGGTGCCCACGCGGTTGAGGATCACCCCGCCGAGGTGCAGCTCGGGGTCCATCGCCTGGCAGCCCATCACCATGGCCGCGACGGTGCGCGTCACCTTGGTGGCGTCGACGACCAGCGCCACCGGCGCGCCGATCAGCCGGGCCAGGTGGGCGGTGGAGTGCGACCCGCGGGCATCGAGCCCGTCGAAGAGACCCCGGTTGCCCTCCACCACCGCCACGTCGGCGCTCCCGGCCGCCTCGGCCACCGAGGCCAGGATGCCGCCCTCGGGCATCATGAAGGTGTCCAGGTTGCGGCCGGGCATGCCGGCGGCGGCTCCCAGCCAGGCGGCGTCGATGAAGTCGGGTCCCTTCTTGAAGGGAGCCACGGTGGAGCCCCGCGTCCGCAGGGCGCCGATGACGCCCAGGGACACCATGCTCTTGCCGACGTCGCCGGCCAGGCCGGCGATGACCAGTCGATTCAGCTCGGCGCTTGGCACGGAACTCGGAGGGGGTTGGCCCGGGCTAGATCATGTCCAGGTAGCCGCAGGGGCACTCGTCGGCGCACTTCTTGCAGCCGTCGCAGGATCCCAGGTCGATGGTGTAGTAGCTGCCGGGGCCGGTCTCCTCGGGCTTGACCTTCTTGAAGCAGCCGGGGGTGCAGTACATCCAGCACTTCTCGCAGCCGTAGCACAGCCCGCAGGAGAAGCAGCGGCCCACCTCCTGCTGGAACTGCTCTTCGGTGATGCGCAGGTTGATCTCCTCCAGCGGCCTGTCCACCCACTCCTCGACGGGTCGGCGAGCGAGCTCGGTCGGCTCCGCCGGCTCGTAGATCTCCAGCTTGACGCGCTTGCTGTCGAGATCGTGCAGGGGCACCTCCGAGGGGGGCTCCATCCCGCGGAGCTCGTAGTGGACGGCCTCGGCGGCCCGCGTGCCGTGGGCCATGGCCGTGACGGCGATGCCCAGGTCGATCACGTCTCCTCCGGCCCAGACGTCGTCCAGGTGGACCTTTCCGGTCTTCTTATCGGGCTCGAGCCAGCGGGTCTCGGGCTTGAGCGCGTCGAGGTCCTTCCAGTCCGCCTCCTGGGAGACCGCGGCGATGATGCTGGTGCAGGGGACCTCGTACTCGGAGCCCTCGATGGGCACCGGGCGGCGCCGTCCGGAGTCGTCCGGCTCCCCCAGCTCCATCTTCTGGGCGATCATGGCGACGAGCTTGTCGCCGTCGCGCTTCACGCCCACCGGGGCCACCAGGTACTCGATGTCGATGTTCTCGAGGAGGGCGTCCTCGATCTCGCTCTCGATGGCCGGCATCTCCACGCGCGTGCGCCGGTAGAGGATGGAGACCTCGGCGCCGGTGCGGCGCGCCTCGCGGGCCGCGTCGATGGCGGTGTCACCGCCCCCGATCACCACGACCTTGTCGCCGAGATCGGGTGCCTCGCTCAGGTTCACCTTGTGCAGGTAGTCCGTACCGGTCCAGAAGCCGGGCCCTTCCTCGCCGGAGACGCGGAGGTTCTTGCCCTTGTGGGCGCCGATGCCCAGGAAGAGCGCCGCGTGCTTCTCGCGCAGCTCCTCGACGGTGACGTCCTTGCCGACGGCGCAGTTGAGCTTCAGCTCGACGCCCATGTCGAGGATGCGCTGCACCTCGGCCTCCAGGACCTCGGCCGGCAGGCGGTAGAAGGGGATGCCCCAGTAGAGCATGCCGCCCACCTTGTCGGTCTTCTCGTAGACCGTGACCTTGTAGCCGCGCCGGGCCATCTGGTAGGCGAAGGTCAGGCCGGCCGGGCCGGCGCCGAGCACGCCCACCGACTCGGGCTTGGCCTCCTCGTCGATCGCCTTCAGCGGCAGCTTCTGCTCCAGGGCCCAGTCGCCCAGGAAGCGCTCGCAGGCGTTGATCGAGACCGCTCCGTCCTTGAGCTCGCGGTTGCAGCGCCCCTCGCAGGGGTGGGGGCAGACCCGGCCCATGACCGAGGGGAAGGGGTTGGTCTCGGCCAGGATGTAGAAGGCCTTGGAATAGGCCTGCTGCTCGTCGAGCCCCTCCTTCTCGCGCTGCGCGATGGCGGTGAGCCAGCCGCGGATGTCGTTCCCGCTCGGGCAGGTGCCCGCGCAGGGTGCCAGCTTGGTGACCTGCTGCGGGCGCAGGGCCGACGTCTGCGTCGCCGCCGCTCCCCGCCCGGTGGTCTTCAGGGGCTTCTTCTTGCCCTTCTTGAGGAGGCCCATCTGCCTTCGTCTTTCTCTCGGACCCGCGGCTCAGTCGGTCTGTCGGTATCGGTTCTCAGGAAAACGACCGCCGCCGATCCTCCCTCTCGGCTGGCGGTCCGTGTCGGAGTCCACGCTCTGCGGCACGGCCGGGCGCGACTCCTCGGGGTGCTCGAGGTGCGCGTCAGCCCCCCGGCCGTGTCGGCTCGGCGGGGGGCTGGCGCCTCGGGGTGCGTCTTCGGTCTCTTGGCGCACCTCCGTCTGCCTACTGATCGGGGGACAGGACGATGTAGCTGCCCCCGACGTAGGAGTAGGTGCACCGGCCACCGTCGATCAGCTGGCGGATGGCCTTCTTGCACATCTTCTTGTCACAGGCGTCTTCGCCGTACTTCTCCTTCATGGCCTTGGTGAGGTCCATGGCCTTGAGGTTCCTCTTGCCGTGGTACTCCTTGACCATGTCGAACATGGCCTCGGCCACGGCATCCACGCTCACTTCGTCGCTCATGGCTGATCCCTAGTTGTGACGGAGCTGCGCCGAGCGCTTGTAGCTCTCGCCTGCGTGGGTGAAGTCGTCGATGTGGTACTTGGTGAACTCGATGCCGGTCAGCTCGAAGAACTTCGGCCAGCCGACGCGCTCGATCCACTCGCCCATGCGCTCGAAGTTGCGTGCGTTGGCGGCGTAGACCTCGACGATGTTCTTCACCGCATCGACCACCTCGGGCCAGCGCGGGGGGGTGTTGGGCAGGTAGGGGATGGCCAGCTTGGAGAACATGGGCTCGTGCCGCGCGTTGCTCACCTTGCCGCCCACCCAGATGGAAACGCCGTCCATCTCGGGGTCGTTCAGGGTCATGGCCGGGCAGACCGTGTAGCAGTTCGCGCAGAACATGCACTGGTCCTCGATCACCTCGACCGATTCCTTGCCGTCGATGGTCTTGGGACGGATGGCGCCGGTGGGGCAGGACGCGACCGTGGAGGGCACCTCGCACTGCGTCTTGATGAGATCGTGGTTGACCGCGGGCAGGCGACGGTGGACGCCCAGGATGGAGATGTCCGAGCAGTGCACCGCGCCGCACATGTTGAGGCAGCAGGCGTAGGCGATGCGAAGCTTGGCCGGGAGCTTCATCTCCTCGTAGTACTCGAAGAGCTCGTCCATGACCGACTTCACCACCCCGGAGGCGTCCGAGGCGGCGGAGTGGCAGTGGATCCAGCCCTGGGTGTGGACCACGTTGGTGATGGAATTGCCCATTCCACCGACGGGATAGCCCTCTTTCTTGAGGCGCTCGATGAGCGGTTCGATCTTGCCCTCGTCGGTGACCAGGAACTCCACGTTGTTGCGGCTGGTCCAGCGCAGGTGTCCACCCGAGAACTCGTCGGCGATGTCGGCGAACAGCCGGATGGTGTTGATGCTGGCGATGCGGGCGGTGGCGGCCCTCACCGAGAAGAGCTTGTCACCCGTCGGTCCGACGTGCATCAGCACGCCGGGCTTGAGGATCTCGTGGTACTTCCACTTCCCGTAGTTCTGCTTGATGACGGGCGGCAGGAACTTCTCGAAGTGCGGCGGCCCGATGTCGGTAATTCTCTCGGTTCCGGTGGCAGGCATTACTAGTTCTCCAGTATCTGGCGTGCTTCGTTGGGGCCCGAGGTCATTCCTCTTCGCCGTCTTGTTCGTAGAAGATGTACGGGTTGGTACGCGGGTTGATCACCATCTCGGGGATCGGATCCAGACCGACCTGCTCGAGGAAGTTGCCCAGGCCGACGCGCTGGATGAACTCGCCCACGCGCTCGCGGTTGTTGCCGTGCTCGGCCCAGATGTCCCAGATGGCCTCGGCCACCTCCTTGACGTCGTCGTAGGGCTCCTCGACCTTGAGGAAGGGCACCATCACCGAGGAGAGCAGGGCCCCGCCGATGATGGGGGCCTTCGATCCCAGCAGGATCGTGGCGCCGCGGTCCTTGCCCGGGGCCAACGCCTTGTGGAGGACGTTGATGCAGTGCATGCACTTGACGCAGTTGGTGTCGTCGATGGCGAGCTCGTTGCCGTCCCAGCTCATGCAGTGAGTGGGGCAGCGCGAGGTGACGTCCTTGACGATGTCGATCTTGCCGCCCGCGGCGTAGTTCTTGACCTCCGCCTGGTCGATCTGGATCTCGTCACGCCAGGTCCCGATGACCGAGAAGTCGGCCCGGGCGACCGACGCCACGCAGTCGTTGGGGCAGCCGGCCATCTTGAACTTGAACTTGTAGGGGAAGGCCGGCCGGTGCAGCTCGTCCTGGAAGGACTGGGTCAGGTCGTAGGTGAGGCCCATCGTGTCGTAGCAGGCCCACTCGCACCGAGCCATCCCGCAGCAGCAGCTGGGGGTCCGCACGTCGGAGCCCGAGCCGCCGAGGTCGAAGCCGATCGCGGTCAGGTCCGCGAAGCACGGCTCCAGCCCCTCGGTCTTGGCCCCCAGGAGGATGATGTCCCCCGTGGAGCCGTGCATGTTCGTGATCTCCGAGCCGTGCTTCTCCCAGATGTCGCAGATCTTCCGCAGCACGTCGGAGGTGTAGAACCAGCCCGAGGGGTGGTTGATCCGCATGGTGTGGAACTGGGCGACCTCGGGGAACTCCTCCGGCAGGTCGTTGTAGCGCCCGATGACGCCCCCGCCGTACCCCATGACGCCGACCAGGCCACCGTGCTTCCAGTGCCCGATCTTGTCCTTGTACGAGCGCTCCAGGACCCCCAGCAGGTCATTGGCCATGGGGTTGTCGGAGCTCTTCTTCAGCTCTTTGACGAAGCTCGGCCACGGGCCCTTCTCGAGCTCATCCAGTAGCGGAGTGTCCCATTTTTTCACGGTCATGACAGTTCCTTGTCGATGCCAGGCTGCTGGCAGAAGAACCACAGATCGCCCGCGCCTCCCGGCCTCGAGCCCCCCCGGGGAGAGCCCCGGGCTCGCGTCGCTTCGGCCGCATCAGACGCAATCCAGAAGTTGTTAGCGTTGCGTCGGCAAGTCCGTCAGGCAGGTGCCCTGGAGGCGGTCGATTGCTAGTGCGAACCAGTACGCAAACGGCGTCTCATGGTCCGCGCTTTGGCTATCATGTCAAACGCATATTGTGAATGGCGCCGATAAAGACGGTTGATGGCGGCGCGCGCTCGGAACGCGGGGTCCGACCACGCGATGGCTCGGCGAGGGCGCCGCTCGACGCCCCGGCGCGGCCGGGCCTCGGGCGTCATCGACACCGCATCGAGGCGTTGGACCGACCGGGACGAGGCGTGATCCCGGACGATCGGCGCCCCTCGCGCGACCGGGTGAGCGATGCCCTCGCAGGCGGGCCGCCTCGGTCTCCGGCGGAGAGCCGCCATCCCCCCGCTCGAGCGGCTGGCGACCGGGGGCCGGCGAGGCTCGGAGATCGACCCGACGGAGCCGACCCGGCCGTGGAAGCCGGGCGGCCGGCTCCGGTCGTTCCGGCCGGGCCGCGGACCCGGGCCGGGGCGAGGCGCGCGGAGCCGGCGCGAATTCTCGGGGCCGGTCCGGAAATCCCGGTGGTGGGCCTTGACGAGGCTGACGACCGCGATTCAAATCGATAGATTCGCTCCCGGCTGTCCGCGAAGGTCCAATAGAGGCGGCTTATGCTCTCCGGATTTTAATAGGATGCCGCCTCGGGGGCCGCCCAACCCGCCCACCCACATCCCAGGTGACAAGTGGAACTCCATCAACTTCGCTGCTTCATCGCGGTCTCTGAAGAGGGGGGCTTCAACCGCGCCAGCGCCCGGCTGCGCATGACCCAGCCGGCCATCTCCTACCAGATCAAGCAGCTCGAGAAGGAGCTCGGCCTGCCCCTGTTCCACCGCCGGCCGCGGGGCATCAGCCCCACGGACGCGGGCCGGGTCCTCTTCCGGCACGCCCGGGACCTGGTCGAGATGGTGCGCCGGACCCAGCACGCCCTGGAGCGGCTCTCCGACGGCGTGGCCGGCGAGGTCCGCCTGGGCACCGTGAACAGCGTGGGCATCTACGTGCTGCCCGAGGTCCTCCAGACCATGCGGGTGAAGTACCCCGGCGCGCGGCCCACGGTCCTGTACCGCAACTCCGACGAGATCATGGACGCGCTCCTGTCGAACCAGGTCGACCTGGCGGTGGTCGCCAACCCGCCCCTGGACCGGCGCCTGCGGTACGAGCCCATCCTGGAGGAGAACATCTCCCTGACCTGCGGCCGCTCGCACCCCTTCTACGAGCGCACCGAGGTCAAGCCGGCCGAGCTCAAGGGCATCGATTTCGTCTCCCTGACCACCGAGAACCCCACCGGGCAGCTGGTGCGCGACCACCTGGCCCGCCTCGGAGTGGACGTCGAGCCGGTGGTCAGCACCGACAACGTGGAGACGGTCAAGAAGATGGTCGAGGTCGGCCTGGGGGTGGCCTTCCTGCCGGACATGGTGACCAGCCAGGACGTGGCCTGCGAGATGCGGCTGGGGGGCAAGTTCGCCCGCCTGAAGGTGCCCCCCACGCTCACCCGACGCATCGTCCTGGTGACCTGGAGACAGCTCGAGCTCTCCCCCGCCTCCATGGCCTGCGTCGAGGAGCTCCGCGCCCTGGCCGCCGGCTGGAAGGACTGCGTGGACCTCGACCGGGCCGGCTCCCGCACGGAGGCCGCCCGGGCACTGGGCCTCTGAGGCGGAGCGGATCGCGGGCGCCGCCCCCGCGACCGCGAGGGGAGCGCCCGACCCGGGCCGGCCGCGTCGGCTGGCCTTGCGGGAGAATGGCGGGCCGGCTATCTTCCCCGCCTCCCCCTGGCCGGACGGCTGGCGGCGCGCTGAAGGCCGCCAGGGAGCCCGGCCGGCCCCAAACCGGTCCTTCGCCCGCCTTCCCGACGCCCCGAGGCGCGGGGCGGGTCGGGCGCACGACCCCCCTCCTGGAGTTGCGGCGCGGGCTTCGACCCCCGACGACGAGGAAGGCTGGAACCCGAAATGAACGCCGAGGACCCGGTCGGCAGGTTCGAGAGCCTGCGCGTGCGGGACATCATGATCCCGCTGGAGGAGTACCCCACGGTCGTGTCCAGCACGCCCCTGCGCCTGGCGATCGCGGTCATGGACGCGGCCAAGCTCGAGGTCCAGGGCCGCATGTCGCTCCCGCGCATGCTGCTGGTGCTCGACGAGGAGGGCCGCCTGGTGGGCCACCTGCGTCGGCGCGACGTGATGCGCGGGCTGGAGCCCAAGTACCTGCTCTCCGAGCCGCTGCACTACCGCAAGAAGCTCTTCGACGTGGGCGTCGATCCGAACCTCTCCGAGCTGTCCACCGGCCGGGTGGTGCGCGGGATCCGGGAGCAGGCCGAGCGTCCGGTCGCCGACGTGATGCTCCCCATCCAGGGATCCCTGGACGTGGAGGACCACCTCATCACGGCCCTCTACGAGATGGGGGCCTACCGCGTCTCCCTGCTGCCGGTGTTCCGGCAGAAGCGACCGGCGGGCGTGGTCCGCTCGGTGGAGGTCTTCGGTGAGCTGGCGCGGCTCCTGATCCCGCCGGCATCCTGATTCCGCATTCGAGGACGCAAGCCCCGGGGCAGTCCCATGACCGACAGCGAGCAGAGCGCACCCGATCCGAGTGAAGTGGTCGCCAGCATGGAGGTCCAGGGCACTCCACCCGAGGCCGCTCGAGAGGCGTTCAACTGGCTCCGGACGTGCCTGATCCTCCTCGGAATCGGGCTCTTCACGGCGGTCTACCTGTCCCCCGCCTGGCCCGACGCCGTGGACCCCCAGGGCGAGGTCTTCCAGCTCTCCCACGAGGGCAAGGCGGCCCTGGGGCTCTTCCTGCTGACGGTGGTCTTCTGGGTCTCCGAGGTGGTGCCCATCGGGGTCACCAGCATCACCGTCGGGGTGGTGCAGGCCCTGTTCCTGATCCGCCCCGCCCGGGTGGCCTTCACCGACTTCATGGACCCCTCGGTGTGGTTCATCTTCGGCTCCCTCAGCATCGGGATGGTCTTCACCAAGACCGGGCTCACGCGGCGCCTGGCCTACAAGATGCTGACCCTGGTGGGCGAGCGGACCAGCATGATCTACCTGGGCTGCTTCATACTCACCTCGGGGCTGACCCTGGTGATGGCCCACACGGCCGTGGCGGCCACGGTATTCCCCATCTTCCTGGCCATCCACTCGCTCTATTCGGCCGAGGACAAGCCCACCCGCTTCGGGAAGGGGCTCTTCATCGGCATGGCCTTCGTGGCCGGGGCCGGGAGCATCATCACCCTGCTGGGCGCCGCCCGGGGCGCGGTGGCCATCGGCTTCTACAACGAGGCCACCGGCGGGGATACGGTCACCTTCTTCCAGCTCACCAAGTACATGCTCCCGGTCGGGGTGGTGATGACCCTGCTCCTGTGGGCGTACATCCTGGTCGTCTACCGGCCGGAGAAGAAGACCATCCCCGGGCTGCGGGTCCGCTCCCAGCGCCTCCTGGAGCGCCTGGGGCCCATCACCCGCGGGGAGATCCTGGCCCTGGTCCTGGTGCTCTCGGCCATCACCCTGCTGGGGCTGCGGTCCTTCATCCCGGCCCTCGCCAGCCTGGACAAGAGCGCCATCATCCTGACGACCACGGTGCTGTTCTTCCTGTTCAGGATCCTCACCCTGGACGACCTGGAGGACACCCCCTGGAACATCATCCTGCTGTTCGGGGGCGCCATGAGCATCGGCTTCTGCCTGTGGCAGACCGGCGCGGCCCAGTGGCTGGCGGTGCAGTGGCTGGTGATGTTCCAGGCCGCGCCGAGCTTCGTCTTCGTGATGGGGATCGCCTTCTTCGTCCTGATCATGACCAACCTGATCATGAACGTGGCGGCGATCGCCATCTCCCTGCCGGTGGCCCTGGTCCTGGCGCCCTACGTCAACGTGGCCCCCGAGGTGGTCCTCTTCGCCAGCCTGGTGCCGGCGGGCATGCCCTTCCTGCTCCTGGTGGGCGCCGCCCCCAATGCGATCGCCTACCGCAGCGGCCAGTTCAAGACCAAGGAGTTCTTCCTGGCGGGCATCCCCGCCAGCATCCTGCTGATGATCGTCCTGGGCGTGTTCGTCTGGCTGATCTGGCCGGCCATGGGCATGGACGTGAAGCTCTCCTCCTGAGGACCGGCGCCGGCTCCCGCCCCGGCCGCGCCCGATGCCCGGGAGGTGCCCCGCTCCCCCCGGCTCCCCGGTCGCGTCGCCGGCGGCTCGATTCGGGGGCCCCGCCCGCCGCTCCCCCGGAGTCGGACGCGCGCGAGGCGCGACCGACCAGTCCATCGGCGGGGGCCGCGGCCCCGGTTCGGCCGGAGCCCGCCGACAGCCACGGCGATCGGCCGACGCCCCGGCGATCAAGCGTCTCTATCGGCACCATTGAAAGATTCGCTTTGACGGGAACTGGCGGGGAGCGCACCCTTCTCGGCCCTGCTCTGCAATTGTGAAGCTGTTGGGTGCAGGTGTAGAAAGAAACCGGTTTCTGGGGCGTCCCGGCCCTGATTCTGCCGCGGCGACCCCTCGGAGGTGAAAAATGCCAAGCTTCGTAGTTCCCGATAAGTGTGATGGATGCAAGGCGCTCGACAAGACCGCCTGCCAGTACATCTGTCCCAACGACCTCATGGTCCTGAACAAGGAGACCGAGAAGGCCTTCAACCAGGACCCCAGTCAATGCTGGGAGTGCTATAGCTGCGTCAAGATCTGTCCTGTGGACGCCATTGACGTGCGCGGCTATGCGGACTTCGTTCCCATGGGAGCCTCGGTCGTGCCCATGCGGTCCACCGACTCCATCATGTGGACCCTCAAGTTCCGCAACGGCACTATCAAGCGCTTCAAGTTCCCCATCCGCACTACGGCGGAAGGTCAGGCGGACCCCCCCGGTGGCTGGGCCAACGAACCGTCCCTGGACGGCGCGACCCTGTTCACCGAGCCCGAGTCGCTCGGCCTGTCGGAAGTGTGGACCAAGTAATAGCAGGAGACCATAGACATGACCGATTTCGAAACCGTCGAGGTCGAAACTGACCTGCTCATTCTTGGTGGCGGCATGGCGGCGTGCGGCGCCGCGGTCGAAGCGGCCTACTGGGCGAAGAAGAGCGGCCTCAAGGTGACCCTGGTCGACAAGGCGGCCGTGGATCGCTCCGGCGCGGTCGCCATGGGCCTCTCGGCCATCAACCAGTACGTCGGACTGAAAGACGGCGAGAACACCATCAAGGACTATGTGGACTACGTCCGCAACGACCTCATGGGGATCACCCGCGAGGACCTGGTGGCCAGCATCGCCCGTCACGTGGACTCCAGTGTGCACCTCTTCGAGAAGTGGGGCCTCCCGATCTGGACCGACAAGGACGGGGGCTATGTGCACGAGGGTCGCTGGCAGCTCATGATCAACGGCGAGTCCTACAAGGTCATCGTCGCCGAGGCTGCCAAGAACGCCCTGGGAGTGGACAACATCTACGAGCGCGTTTTCATTACCGAGCCGCTGATGGACGGCGACCGCTGCGTCGGCGCCCTGGGCTTCTCGGTGCGTGAGAACAAGTTCTACGTGTTCAAAGCACGCGCCGTGCTGTGCGCCATGGGCGGCGCAGTGGGCGTGTTCAAGCCGCGTTCCACCGGCGAGGGTGCGGGCCGTGCCTGGTATCCGCCCTTCAACTCCGGTGCCTCGGCCTACTTCACCATCAAGGCGGGCGCCGAGATGACGTGCCAGGAGGTGCGTTTCATCCCCGTGCGCTTCAAGGACGCCTATGGCCCGGTGGGTGCCTGGTTCCTGCTGTTCAAATCGACGGCGACCAACTCCCTGGGCGAGAACTACATGCAGACCCGTCGGGGCGAGCTCGAGAACTGGGCCCCCTACGGCAAGGTCAAGCCGGTGCCGGCCAACCTGCGCAACTACCTGATGATGCTCGACGTGATGGAGGGCAAGGGCCCCATCTACATGCAGACGTCCGAAGCCATCAAGAGAATCGCCGAGAGCGAGACCGATCCCAAGGCGGCCAAGAAGAAGCTCAAGGAGCTCGAGGCCGAGGCCTGGGAGGACTTCCTCGACATGACGATCTCGCAGGCCATCCTGTGGGCCTCCACCAACACCCAGCCCGAGGTCGAACCCTCGGAGATCGCCGCCGCGGAGCCCTACTTCATCGGCTCCCACTCGGGCGCTTCCGGCGCCTGGGTCAGCGGTCCCGAGGATCTCGCGCCCCCCGAGTACTTCTGGGGCTACGAGAACATGACCACCGTCAAGGGGCTCTTCGCCGCGGGTGACGCTTCCGGAGCGTCCTCGCACAAGTTCTCGTCCGGCTCCCACGCCGAGGGACGCATCGCCGCCAAGGCGGCCGTGCGCTTCATCGTCAAGGAGAACCCGGGCAAAGGCAACGTCGACGCCGGTACCGTCAACGACCTCAAGGCCACCATCCTCAAGCCGATGGTCGTCTACGAGGAGAACAAGGACAAGACGACGCAGACCGACGTCAACCCCAACTACATCCTCCCGAGGATGTATCAGATGCGCCTGCAGAAGCTCATGGACGAGTACGCCGGCGGCGTGAGCGCTCAGTTCACGACCTCCGACGCCAACCTCGAGCAGGCTCTGGTGCGGATCAACTACCTCCGCGAGGACACCGAGAAGCTGGGCGCCCCCGACCTTCACCAACTGATGCGCTGCTGGGAGAACGTCCACCGCAGCTATCAGGCCGAAGCTCACGTGCGCGCCATGCTGTTCCGCGAAGAGACCCGCTGGCCGGGTTACTACTTCCGCTCCGACAAGCCGAAGATGGACGACGAGAACTGGAAGGTCTTCGTCAACGGCTCCTTCGACGCGGCCGCCAAGGAGTGGACCTGGAAGAAGGTCCCCATCAAGACAATCGTGTCCTAGCCGTTCGGGCGGGGCTCCCCCCGCCCGCCGGTCCAGTTTGCTGGACCGAACGGACCATCGGGGCCCCAGGCGTCGCTCGGGCGCCTGGGGCTCACTTCCCAACAGAGGTCATGTCCCACTCGGATGGCAGCTTGCGATGCGCCCACTGCGGCGCTCGGCTGCAGGCGATCAGGCTCCCCGACGGCACCAGCTGGGAGGAGGGCCCCCAGTGGGTTTGCTTCAGCGACGACTGCTCCTACTTCCGTGAAGGCTGGGAATGGATGTGGGAGCGATACCGGGCCAAGACCTCCTACCGGTATCGAGTCTTGAACCCGAGCACCGGTCGGGCATCTCCGCTTCCGGTGTGGTCCGAGACCGCGTTGCGCGACTTCATCATCGACGAGGATCAGGCAGGACCGGTCCAGACGTCGAGCGACGCCCTACCCGGCCGCCTAGGAGAGAACGACGATGACTAGCCCGGCAGACAAGACCCCCGAGCTCCCCGGCGATCTGGCCGGCAGGCGCCGCCTGGCCCCGGAGGACGAGTTCAGCTTCGGCTGCCATTCGAAGCTGGCCTGCTTCACTCGCTGCTGCTCGGACATCAACATCCTGCTGACGCCGGTGGATGTCCTGCGGCTCTCCCGCAAGCTGGGGATCGAGACCAGCGAGTTCCTCGACAACTACACCGTCACGCCCATCACCAAGGACCTGCACCTGCCGGTGGTGATGCTACGCATGGCGGACGCGCCCGAAAAGCGCTGCAAGCTCCTGGGCGAGAGTGGCTGCAGCGTCTACGAGGATCGCCCGTGGTCCTGTCGCATGTACCCGGTCGGCATGGCCCTCCCCCCGGCGCGGGCGGGGGTCCAGCCGGAGCCGATGTACTTCCTCTTCGAGGACGACTACTGCGACGGGCACGGCGAGGCCAAGAAGTGGACCGTAGAGGGCTGGCGCCGGGATCAGAACGTGGCCGAGCGTGAGGAGCTAGAGGCGGCCTTCCAGGAGATCGTCTGCCACCCCTGGTTCATCGGGGGCCGCACGCTCGATCCCAAGCGCATGCAGATGTTCCACACCGCCTGCTACGACCTGGACACCTTCAGGGAGTTCCTATTCTCGAGCAGCTTCCTGAAGCGCTTCGAGCTGGAAAATGACCTTATCGAGGAGCTGCGCACCGACGACGAGGCCCTGCTTCGCTTCGCCTTCGACCGCTGGCTTCGCTATGCGCTCTTCCTCGAGCCCACCATGACGCCGCGCGAAGGCGCGACCGATGCCGGGAGTCAAGCATGAGCCCATCGACACCTGAGCCCCTTCTCATCGTTGGAGCAGGCATCGCCGGCATGACCGCGGCCCTCGAGGCCGCCGAGGCCGGCCGGGAAGTGATCCTGATCGAGCGCGAGCCCGCCCTGGGGGGGCGCGTGCTGCGCAATCACCACTACTTCCCCAAGCTCTGCCCGCCCTCCTGCGGCCTGGAGATCAACCTCGGCCGCCTCAAGCGCAACCCCCGCATACGCGTGATGGCCAGCACCCAGGTCACCCAGGCCACGCGCACCGACGCGGGCTGGTCGGTGACCCTCGAGCAGGCCCCCGCCTGGGTCAACGAGCGGTGCACCGCCTGCGGGGACTGCACGGAGCCCTGCCCGGCCAGCATCCCCGACCCCTACAACTACGGGGTGGGCGAGGTGAAGGCCATCCGGCTCCCGAACCCCGAGGCCTATCCACAACGCTTCACGCTCGACCGCGACGCCTGCCCCGACGGCTGCAAGGCCTGTGTCGAGGCCTGCAAGGTCGACGCCATCGACCTGGACGCCAAGGCGGTGCAGGAGACCGTGGAAGTGGGCGCGGTGGTGCTGGCCACCGGCTGGGAGCCCTACCCGCTGGAGAAGCTCAGCGAGCTCGGCGGCGGGCTGCTCCCCGACGTGATCGCCAACGTCAACATGGAGCGCCTGGTCTCGCCCGCTGGCCCCACCGGCGGCAAGATCCTCCGGCCCTCGGACGGCGAGCCGCCCAAGAAGGTGGCCTTCGTCCAGTGCGCCGGATCGCGCGACGTCAACCACCTGCCCTACTGCTCCGCGGTGTGCTGCCTGGCCTCCCTCAAGCAGGCCATCTACGTGCGCGAGCAGCTCCCCGAGTGCGAGGTGACGATCTACTACATCGACCGCCGCACCCCTGGACGCAACGAGGACATGCTCACCAAGGTGGCCGCCATGGACGGAGTCAGCCTGGTCAAGGGGAAGGTGGGCAAGATCGAGCCCGGCGCCGACGGCGCGCTCAGCCTGCGCGTCGAGGACATCGAGGCCAACCAGCTTCTCGACGCGACCGCCGACCTGGTCGTCCTGGCCACCGGCATGGTTCCCTCGCTCCGCGGCGCGCAGTCGCCTTTCGGAGCGAAGCTGGATGAGGACGGGTTCGCCCTGGACGACCCCGAATCCGGCATGTTCCCGGCCGGCGTCGCCCGACGTCCGGAAGACGTGGCCGCCTCGGCCAGGGACGCCACGGGCACCGCCGCCAAGGCCATCGTGGCCGCAGGAAGGAGGGCATGATGGAAAAGGTGGGTCTGTTCCTGTGCACCGGCTGCGAGATCGGTGACGCCATCGACGTCGATGGCTTCGAGGACCTCGCCAGCGAGAACGACGCCGACGTCTTCGTCTCCCACCCCTGCCTGTGCGCCCCCGAGGGCATCGCCGCCATCCAGGAGAAGGTGGACGACGGCAGCGTGGACTGCGCGGTGATCGCCGCCTGCTCTTCGCGCGTGAAGACCGCCGAGTTCGCCTTCGATCCGAGCAAGGTGGCGGTGGAGCGGATCAGCCTGCGGGAGCAGGCGGTCTGGACCCACGAGGCCGGCCACGAGGACACGCAGATGCTGGCGGAGGACCTCCTCCGCATGGGGCTAGTGCGGGCGTCCAAGATGAGCCTGGCCCAGCCGCTGGAGGAGGCCATCGAGCGCACCATCCTGGTGGTGGGCGGCGGCCTGACCGGTCTGCAGGCCTCCCTGGCGGCGTCCGGCATGGGCCACCCGGTGACCCTGGTCGAGGCCGAGGCCGAGCTGGGCGGATACCTGGCCGGCGTCGGAAGCCTGGTCCCCGAGGAGCCTCCCTACGACCGCGTCGCCCCCAACCACATCGACGAGCTGATCGCCAAGGTCGAGGCAGACGGCTCGATCCGCGTGCTCAAGGGGACCCGGATCCAGAAGATCCTGGGCCAGCCCGGGCAGTTCGAGGTCGAGGTGGACGGCCCGGACGCGGGCACCTTCAAGGCCGGCGCCATCGTGCAGGCCACCGGAGCGAAGCCCTACGACGCCAGCAAGCTGGCCGAGCTGGGCTACGGCGCCTCCCCCGACGTGATCACCTCCACCGAGCTGGAGGCCATGCTCAAGCAGCGCGAGCTGCACCGGCCCTCCGACGGGAAGGCCCCCGAGCGGGTGGTCTTCGTGCAGTGCGCCGGCTCCCGCAAGGAGGAGCACCTCCCCTACTGCTCCTCGGAGTGCTGCGCCAGCACCCTCAAGCAGGTGGCCGCCATCCACGAGCAGAGCGCCTCGGTGGAGTGCGCCGTCATCTACCGCGACCTGCGGGCTCCCGGCCAGCTGGAGCACTTCTACGAGGCCGTCCAGCAGCAGCCCGGCAGCCTCTTCACCCGCGGAGAGGTGGAGAAGGTCGGCCAGAACGGCTCGGATCGCCTGAAGGTCGACGTGCGCGACAGCCTGCTGGGCGAGGAGCTGAGCCTGGAGGCCGACCTGGTGGTCCTGGCCACCGGGATGGTCCCCAACTCCGCCGACGGAGAGGCCATCCGCGCCCTGGAGGACGCCAAGCTGCGGACCCAGACGGGCGAGACCGACAAGCAGCGCGACGAGGCCGCCAAGATCGTCGAGGAGCTGGGCGCCCACGAGGGGACCCAGATCCTGAACCTGAACTACCGCCAGGGCCCCGACCTCCCGGTCCTGCGCTACGAGTTCCCCGACTCGCACTACATCTGCTTCCCCTACGAGACCCGCCGCACCGGCATCTATGCCGCCGGCGCGGTCCACGCCCCCATGGACGCGGCCCAGGCCGCCGAGGACGCCTGGGGCGCCGCCATGAAGGCGGCCCAGTGCATCGTCGCCAACGAGAGCGGCCAGGCGGTGCACCCGCGGGCCGGCGACATCTCCATCGCCGACTTCAGCCTGCAGCGCTGCACCCAGTGCAAGCGCTGCACCGAGGAATGCCCCTTCGGCACCCTCAACGAGGACGAGAAGGGCACGCCTGAGTACAACACCCTGCGCTGCCGCCGCTGCGGCATCTGCCTGGGCGCCTGCCCCGAGCGCATCATCGCCTTCCCCGAGTACTCCATCGACATCGTGGCCAGCATGATCAAGTCGGTGGAGGTGCCCGACGAGGAGGACGAGAAGCCCCGGATCCTGGCCTTCATGTGCGAGAACGACGCCATCCCGGCGCTGGACGAGGCCGCCCGGCGAAGACTCCAGTGGAACCCCTGGATGCGGATCATCCCGGTCCGCTGCCTGGGGGCCATCAACACGGTCTGGATCGCCGACTCGCTCTCCAGCGGCTTCGACGGCGTCATGCTCATCGGCTGCAAGAAGGGCGACGACTACCAGTGCCACTACATCAAGGGCTCGGAGCTGGCCGCCAAGCGGATGGAGAACGTCCAGGAGACCCTGGACCGCCTCGCGC
Source organism: uncultured Planctomycetaceae bacterium (assembly GCA_964615935.1). GTDB lineage: Bacteria > Planctomycetota > UBA1135 > UBA1135 > CAZTTG01. Next base: position 75,203 of record CAZTTG010000020.1, read on the forward strand.
TGGAATCCGAGCGGATCAAGGTGGTCGAGCTGGCCCGGGACGAGTTCGAGCGGATCCCCGAGCTCTTCGAGGAGTTCGCCGAGACCATCGAGGAAGTCGGCCCCAACCCCTACAAGGGCTTCTAGGCCCTGAGGAGCCATGGCTGCCAATTCCTCCCCCACCCTCTGCGCCGGCTTCCGCGAGGAGCTCCGCCGGCGCGGCGGTGAGACCGCCGCCCGCTGCTACCAGTGCGGCACCTGCTCCAGCGCCTGCGAGCTGGCTCCGGACACGCTGCCCTTCCCTCGGCGCCAGATGCTCGACGCCCAGTGGGGCGTGGGCAGCCGGCTGGTCGCCGACCCCGCAGTGTGGCTGTGCCACCAGTGCAACGACTGCAGCACGCGCTGCCCCCGGGACGCCAAGCCCGGCGACGTCATGTCCACGATCCGCTCCCTGGTGGTGGAGCGGCTCGCGGTGCCCCGCTTCCTGGGCCGGCTGGTGGGCAACGTGAAGTCGGCGTGGCCCATCGTGATCGGCGTGCCGGTTCTCTTCTGGGCCGTGCTCGCCTGGATCGCCACCGGCTTCAATACCGAGCCTCCGGAAGGCCTGGAATTCGGATACTACGTCTTCGCCCCCACCCTGCTGGTCGATGCGATCTTCGTGCCTGCCGCCCTGTGGGTGGTGATCTCCTGCTACCTGAGCGGAGTCCGTTTCTGGAAGCTGATCGGGGCGAGCGGCCCCGAGCGTCAGGGAAAGTTCCTCTCGAACGTGGGCCCGATTCTCCTCGAGATCTTCTCGCACGGCCGCTTCGAGTCGTGCGGGACGGCCAAGCCCCGCAAGTGGGGCCACATGATCCTCTTCTGGGGGTTCCTCGGCGCATTCGCCACGACGCTTGGGGCCATGAGCTATGAGTGGGTGCCGAAGCTGCTCCCGGTGCTGGGCATCGAGACCCACCTCCCCATGCCCCTGGCCCATCCCTTCAAGATCATCGGCAACATCTCCGCGATCCTGCTCGTGGTGGGCGCGGTGCTGCTGATCAAGAATCGACTGGCCGGTGACGAGAGTGCCGGGCGGAGCACCGCGTTCGACAAGTTCTTCCTCGTCATCATCGCCCTCGTGATCGCATCCGGAGTGCTGGTGGAGGTCCTGCGCTTGGCCGACCTGATCGCCCTCGGGTGCGCGGTCTACATCATTCACCTGGGGACCATCCTCAGCATGTTCCTCACGGTGCCGTACTCGAAGTTCGCGCACATTCTGTACCGCACCCTGGCCATGGTCCACGAGCGCATGGCGGGCATGGCACGACCCCGATAACAGCCGGCAGGCGACTAGCGGCAGCCGGCGCCACCGAATACGAACGAGAAAACGCGAGCGAGACCGTGAGTCGCTCGGAGCATTCCCCTCAAGGAGACTGGAAATGATCAAACCCCATGGTTCCGAAAAGCTGAACCCCCTGTACGTGGCGGACGACGCCAAGCGTGCCGAACTGCTGAAAGAGGCCGAGGGGCTTCCCTCCGTGGTGATCTCGTCCGCGGCCGCCGGCAACGCCGTAATGATGGGCAGCGGGTACTTCAACCCGCTCACCGGCTTCATGAACGTCGCCGACGCCATGGCCGTCGCCAAGGACATGCACACCGCCAGCGGGCTGTTCTGGCCCACGCCGGTGCTCAACGTCCTGCCCGATGCGGGCGCCATCGATGGTGCCAAGCGCGTCGCCCTGCGCGACCCCAACGTAGACGGCAACCCCGTCATCGCCATCCAGGACGTGGAGGCGATCGAGGAGTTCACCGCCGACCAGCTGGCGTACATCACCAAGCAGGTCTTCCGCACCGACGACATGGAGCACCCCGGCGTCAAGGCCTTCAATACCGTCGGCAACGTCGTGGTCTCCGGTCCGATCCAGGTCCTGAACTTCTCGTACTTCGAGACCGAGTTCCCCGAGACCTTCCGCACCGCGTACCAGATCCGCGAGACCATCGCGGGGAACGGCTGGAACGTCGTCGCGGCCTTCCAGACGCGCAACCCGATGCACCGGGCCCATGAAGAGCTGTGCCACATGGCCTACGATCAGCTCAACGCTGACGGCATCCTGATCCACATGCTCCTCGGCAAGCTGAAGCCGGGCGACATCCCCGCCGACGTGCGCGACGCCTCCATCCGCAAGATGGCCGAGCTGTACTTCCCGGCGAACACGGTGGAGATCACGGGCTATGGCTTCGACATGCTCTACGCCGGCCCGCGCGAGGCCGTCCTGCACGCCGTCTTCCGCCAGAACAGCGGCTGCACGCACCTGATCGTCGGTCGCGACCACGCCGGCGTGGGCGACTACTACGGCGGATTCGACGCGCAGGCGATCTTCCACGACGAGGTGAAGGACGGCGA
>CAZTTG010000021.1:0-77071 GCA_964615935.1 uncultured Planctomycetaceae bacterium
CGGAGCTGGAGATGACGGCCCTGTCCCTGCTCGCGCTGCAGAGCGCGCTGCCGGGCTCGGATCGGATCGAGGCCGGGGTGGAGCACCTGCTCTCGCACCGCCCCTGGGCGCCGCGCCGAGCGGCGGGCCTGTGCGTGGCGGCGATCGCGCAGTACCGCGGCGAGACCGAGCCCGCCCGCGGCGAGATGACCGTGGTGGTGGCGCTGCCGGGCGAGGAGCCGCACCCGCTGCCGCTCACTCCCGACGCGGTGGGCACGACCGTCTCGGTGGTGGTGCCCGACTCGGTCGGCGACCGGGTGCGGGTGGACCTGGGCCTGCGCGGCTCGGGCCAGCCGCACTACGCGGCGGTCTTGCGGGGCTTCTCGAGGGACACCACCGAGCAGCGCGCCGAGCGCTTCCGGGTCTCCTTCCACCGCTTCGAGGCCATGCCGCCGGTGTACGCGGGCCGTGAGATTCCGGTGGGCTTCGGCGCCTTGCGCGACTATCGCGACGAGTGGGTCAACGAGGTGGAGCACCTGCCTCTGGGGCAGATGGTGCGGGCGCACCTGCGCTTCTACGTGAGCCACGACTCCTCGCGGAGCACGGAGGAGCTGGACTACCTGGTGGCGGAGATCCCGCTGCCGGCGGGGACGACGGTGCTGGAGGGCAGCGTGAGCGGGAACGCGCTCTCGCACGAGGTGCGCGAGGGCGTGCTGGCGGTGCACGTGGGGCAGCACCAGCACTGGGGGTCGATCCGGTACACGCTGATCGGCGCGGTGCCGGGGGCCTTCCGGGTAGTGCCGGCGGTCCTGCGCAGCGCCTACGAGCCCTCGGCCATGGCGCTGGCCGCCGGGGGCGACTTCGAGGTGCTGGGCCGGGGCGAGGAGAGCCCGGACGAGTACCGGCCCACGCCGGACGAGCTCTTCCATCTGGGCCAGGCGGCCTACGGGGCCGAGGACCACGAGCTGGCCCGCGGGAGGCTGACGGCGCTGTACGACGGCTACGAGAAGTGGCTGCAGCCGGATCCCCTGCGGGAGGCGGCCTCGATGCTGCTGTTCATGGCGATCGAGCGGCGCGAGGCGGCCTCGATCGTGCGCTTCTTCGAGGTCCTGAAGGAGAAGAACCCGGAGCTGACGATCCCCTTCGAGAAGGTGGCGATCGTAGGCGAGGCCTACCGCGAGCTGGAGGAGTACGAGCGGGCGCTCCTGATCTTCCGGGCGACGATCGAGGAGACCTTCGGCAAGGACCTGAAGGTGGCGGGGACGCTGGAGGAGCTGGGCGAGTTCGCCCGCGCGACGGACGCCCTGGACCGGCTGTGGCTGGAGTACCCCGACCTTCCGTCGGTGGTGGAGACCTGGCTGGCCTTGTCGGACAAGCTGTTGACCAAGGCGCCGGTGGCGCACGAGGACGAGAGCCTGCGGAAGGCGGGCCGGGACCGGGCGATCCTGGCCTTCGACGGGATCGTGCTCCTGCAGCGCTTCCTGAGCCTGTACCCGGAGGACCCGCTGGCGCCGGACGCGGGCCTGAACCTGGTGAGCGCGCACCTGGATCTCGAGGACCACGAGGGCGCGGCCGCGCTGGCGGGGCAGATGGCGGAGCTGTACGGCGAGCCGCGCTACGCGGACGCCTTCCGGTACACGCGGGCGGTGGCGGAGTGGTACCTGGGCCGTGAGTCGGTGGCCCTGGATCTCCTGAAGGAGATCGCGGAGGCGACCTACACGGATGAGCTGGGGAACACGACGCGCTCGGAGAACCGGGACCTGGCGCTGTACATCCTGGGCCAGATCCACCACGCGCGGCGGGAGGCGCAGGAGGCCAGCGAGTACTACGAGATGGTCTCGGAGCTGTTCACGGACGCTCGCGAGGCGCTGGCGGGTCTGCGCGAGAAGAGCATCTCGCTGGAGGAGGTGACGGCGGCGCGGCCGGGCGAGGCGGTGTCGTTGAAGATCACGTCGCGCAACGTGCCGGAGGCGGAGCTCCTGGTGTACGGGGTGGACCTGATGACCCTGTACCTGCGGGAGAAGAACCTCTCGGAGGTGACGCAGGTGAACCTGGCGGGGATCTCGCCGGTGCTGCGGCGTACGGTGGAGCTGGGCGGCGGCTGGGACCTTCGCGAAAAGGAGCGCGAGGTGGAGCTCGCGCTCACCGATCCGGGCGCCTACCTGGTGATCTGCCGGGGTGGCGAGCTGCACACCTCGGGTCTGGCGCTGGTGAGCGAGCTGGAGCTCGAGGTAGTGGAAGACGAGGTGTCGGGGCGCCTGCGGGTGCAGGCCTCGAAGAGCGCGGACGGGAGCTTCGTGCGGGACGTGGACGTGCGGGTGATCGGCACGGCGAACGACGACTTCGTGTCGGGCAAGACCGACCCGCGGGGGCTCTTCGTGGCCGACGCCATCCGGGGCACCTCCACGGTGATCGCCCGCCTGGACCGCAAGCACTACGCCTTCCACCGCGGAACCACCTCCCTGGCCGTGGTCGAGCGAGACCGGGCCCGAAGCCAGCTGCAGGAGCCCCAGGAGGACATGGAGCAGCAGGACTACTTCCAGAACGTGCAGGGGCTCAACCGCAAGTTCCAGGGCCAGCGCGCGGCGCGACTGAAGGACGAGATCCAGCGCGAGCGCAAGGGCGTGAAGGTCGAGCAGGTGAAGTAGGCGCCAGCTCAGTCGCGGCGGATGCTCAGGTCCTCGCGGACGACCCAGAGGCGCGTGGGCTCGTCGTTGCGCGGCACCAGGCGGTAGCTGACCCCGCCCCGGAGGTCGCGCCGATCAGCGGAGCCCAGCAGCAGAACCACGAAGCGGATCGAGCCGCTGGAGTTGGTGATCCCCCCGGTGGCGGCCACGATCCCGAGCCGTGGGCAGCCCTCGGCTTCGAGGTAGAAGCGCGAGTCGGCCTCGGCGGTGAAGCGCTTGAGGCTCTCGAAGCCCTCCCACTCCTCGATGTGCGCCAGCAGCGCCAGCTGGCCCTTCTCGGCAAAGTCCTCCTGGATGCCCTCCGGCAGGCCCTCGGAGTCCGACCAGAACAGCGAGTCGATGGTCATGCGCTCCAGCCCCTCGACCGCGGGCTCGGGCGGGTTCTCGATCCGGCAGTGCTCCCCGAAGCGGTCCGAGAGGGTCAGGGTGGAATAGGGATTGGGCCCGCCGAAGACGTCGTCGTAGCGCTGCAGCCCCTGCCTCAGCCCCCAGGCGCTCGGCATGTCCGCGTCGGCCCAGTCGTTGAAGGTATTGACGTGGGTGATCAGGCCGAAGAGGCCCTCGCCCAGGATGCCCTGGCCCAGGTGCTGGTAGTTCAGCCGGCGCCAGCGGCCGCCGACCCACACCTCGTTGAAGGTGTGCGAGGTCCACCCGCCGCGGTTCAGGGAGGCGACGCCCCGGCCGACGATCCGCCTCACGTCCCGATGGGTGATCCGGCTCACGAGCTCCGGCTCACGCTCGTCCGAGGCGTCCACCACCGGGATGGTCAGCACGATGCGCGTGGGGATGCCCACCGCCCGCAGGCAGCCGTTCAGGTAGATGGCCGAGGAGGTGCAGGTGCCTCGCGCGCCGCGGCGGAACATGCCCTCGGCGAAGAGCTCGCGCTCCCACTGCTCCTCGAGGGAGATCCCCGACCGCGCCCGGTTGCGCTCGGCCGCCTCCGAGAGCTCGGGGGGGATCGAGGGGCGGCCCTCCTCGTCGAAGCGGGTGAAGAAGGTCGTGAAGCCGTCCTGGGAATCGGCGTGCTCGAGCAGCCAGGCGGCTACCCGCCTCACGGTCTCGACGTCGTCCAGCTTCGTGGGGTCGATCCCGTCGTCCTTCAGGGCCGCGAGCAGATCCCGTCGCATCTTCCGGTCCCAGTTGGCCGTGGGTCCCGGCTCCAGGTATTCATCCAGCCACTTCGGGTGATCGCGCCAGTCGGGATCGCCGACGAGGGTCTCCCCCACCGTGTTCAGGGGGTAGTGGATGACCTCCAGCTCCACGTACTCCCCGGTCTCGTGGAGGATCCGCGCGTCCTGCCAGTCGTCGTTGATCGCGGCCCCGTCGACCGGAGGGTGGACCTGCACGATGGTCCGCAGCGTGTAGGTGTGCTCCCGCCGCTCGAGCCAGTCCCCGTCGGGGATGCCATCCCCGTCCGAGTCCGCCGAGTCGGGGTCGGTGAAGTGCTTGTGCACCTCCCGGAAGTCGGAGAGGCCGTCGCCATCGCGGTCGGGATCGGGCTCCTGCGCGGCGGCGAGGCCGGCGATGACGAGGACGGGCGCGAGGAGCACACGGCGCATGTCGGATCCCCTGTCGTTGGCGCGGCGCCTCATTGCTCCGCGATCCTGCGCAGCGCGCGCTCCACGCGCACCACGCGCTGGTCCACCTCGGCGCCCTCGATCACCTCGCGCAGGGCCGTGGCGATGCCGTCGGCATCGTCGATGCGGCGGGCCACCCCGGCGGCGAAGTCCGGCACCCAGGAAGTCTCGCAGCGGTCCACATCGATGGCCCGCACCGTGAGGCGCGCCGCCTCGTCCGGGTCGTAGAGGTCGGGGGTGGCCTCGAATGCGCGCTGGCAGCGCTCGCACTCCGCGCTGTTCGAGCCGGCCGCGAGGTTGGCCAGCGAGGAGAGGGTGCGCACCCCTCTCGGATCCAGCTCCAGGGCCCGCAGGTAGGCCGCGCGCGCCTCGGGCAGGCGGCACTCCAGGTCATAGGAGTAGCCCATGTTGAAGTGCAGCGTCGCGCTCCGGGGGTGATCGGCCAGCATCTCCCTGAACATCCCCCGCGCCCGCTCGTGGTCCCCCAGCCGATCGACGGTCGCGGCGTAGAGGTTGAGCAGCTTGGGCCGCGGCTCGGGCACGAGCTGCATGGCCCGGACGATGGCCTCGAGGGCCGCGTCCGGCCTTCGCATCTTCGCGCGGACCTCGCCCAGCAGGGCCCAGGCGCGCCAGCTCTCCGAGTCCCCTCCCAGGGCGCGATCGAGCTCGCGCTCGGCCTCCTCGAGGCGCTCGCGATCCAGATGGAAGCCGGCCAGCTCGAGCGCCAGGGCCGTCGACTCGGGGAGCAGCCTCGCGGCGGCGGTGAGCTCGCGCTCGGCGAGCTCCGGGTCTCCGGCGACGAGCGCGGCGCGGCCCAGCAGCAGGACCGGCAGCGCCCAGTCGGGCGCCAGCTCGGCCGCGCGGGTGAAGGCCTCCACCGCGCCCTCCGCCTCGCCCCGCTCGAGGAGCCGCCCGCCCTCGGACAGCGCGTCGACCGCCTCATCGCCGGTCGCATCCGGAGAGCGTCCCTCGGCCCGAGCCCGCAGGTAGGCGGCTCGGGGGGAGCCCCCACCCAGCCCCTCCAGGCGGCCGATCGCCGCCGCCAGGGCCGCCCGATCCTCCGCGACCCACGCCAGGGTCGATTCGCGCAGGGCCCGAGCCTGCCGCGCGGTCCGGGCCGAAGGCGAGCCGCCGGGAAGGAGGGGCAGCAGGATCAGCAGCAGCAGGGCGGCGCCGAGGCCCGCGGCTCGCCAGGGGTGGTAGCGCAGGAGGTCCTCGGCGCGCTCGATCGGGCCGGGTGTGCTCGCGGCGGGCGACCGGTCCTCGAGCACGGCCTCCAGGTCGCGAGCGAGGGCACCCGCGCTCGGGTACCGGCGCTCCCGCCTCCACGCCAGCGCGCGCCTCACCACCGTCGCGAGGGCTCGCGGCACCTCCGGGTTCGCGCGCCGCACCGGCGGGACGGGCCGGTGCAGGATGTGCTGCAGGACCTCCAGCGGCTCCCGGCCGGGGTGCGGCGGCCTCAGCGCGAGCATCTCGTACAGCACCGCGCCCAGGCCGTACACGTCGGCGCGGGGATCGGCGCGCTCGCCGCGGGCCTGCTCGGGCGCCATGTAGTGCGGCGTGCCCAGCAGATCCCCGCTGGCGGTCAGGGTCGCGCTCTCCTCCTGCGCCGCCAGCCCGAAGTCGATCAGCACCGGCCGTCCGTCGGGGCGCAGGATCGCGTTGGCCGGCTTGAGGTCGCGGTGCAGGAGCCCCTGGGCGTGGGCCGCGTCCACCGCCACCGCCAGGTGCAGGACGATGCGCGCGGCGCGCAGGCAGGAGGGCCCCTCGCCGGGCAGCTCCAGCGCACGGCCCGCGCTCTCCCCGCCCGCCAGGCGCTCGCGCGCCTCGGCGATCCTCCTCGCGAGCGAGGAGCCCTCGACGAGCTCCATCACCAGATGGGGCGGCACGGCCTCGATGTCGATCGCACGGACCTCGACGATGCCCTCGTGGTCCAGCCCGGCGAGGACGGCGCCCTCCCGGCGGAAGCGCTCCAGGGCCCGGGGGGAGGCCGCGATCAGGGGGTGGAGCTGCTTGAGGGCCAGCTCCCGGCCGGGATCGTCCTCGTGCGCCACGCGGAAGACCCGACCCATGCCGCCGCGTCCCAGGTCCGCCAGTACGCGGTAGGGGCCGATGCGCTCGGGGGTGCCGTGGAGGTCCGTCGGCTCGGGGAACATCCCCTCAACCCGCGAGAGCGCGAGGACCGCCTCCCTCAGCGGCTCGCCCCCCTCGGGGTGCTCGGCCAGGAAGGCCTCGACGGCCAGGACCTCGCCCCCCTCCCGGCGCTCGATGAGCTCGGCCAGGAGCTGCTCGATGCGGTCGTTCACGGCTCGGGCTCCGCCATGAGCGCGGTGAGGCGAGCCAGCGCCCGTGAGTAGAGCTTGCGAACGGCGGCGTCGCTCCGCCCCATGAGGTCGGCGGCCTCCTTGCTCGGCAGCCCGTCCACCTTGCGCAGGATGACCACCTGCTGCATCTCGGGCGGCAGACCGCGGAGGGCCCGCTCGAGCCGCTCGAAGCGCTCCCCGTCGCGGTAGGCGGGCTCGCCGCCGGGCTCGGGGAGCTCGGCCGCGGCCGAGTCCGAGAGGGGCTGGGTGCCGGCGCGCCGGAGGGCGTCGAAGTAGTCGGCCCGCGCCCGGATCTTGTTGACGATCATCGCGTGCAGGTAGTGGCGCAGGCTGCCCGGACCGCGTGGCTGGAAGTCGGGGAGGGCCTTGAAGGCGTCGACCACCACGCTCTGCAGCACGTCCTCGCTCTCCAGGGCCGTCCGCAGCCGGGGGCCCAGGTGGGCCCGCACCGCGAAGAGCAGCTCGTCGTGGTAGCGGCTGTAGAGCTCCCCGAAGGCGGCGCTGTCGCCCCCGCGGATGCGGGCGACCAGCTCCAGGGTCGCGCTCTCGGGGACCGCTTCGGGGAAGGGGATGGGATTCCCGGAGGCCTCGGGGGGAGCGGGCATGGGCGACGTGTAGGCCACGCCAGCCTCCAGGGCCAGCGGCGGTCCCGCGCAAGTGCGCGGAATGGGGTCGCGAGGCCCCTCCCCGATCCTGGCGCGAGCCCGAGCTGCAGTGGGCTCACGGCCCCATAACGCAGCCTAGAGCCCCCCGTGGGGCGAGGAGCGGGGCCGAGGTCGCCAGGTGCGATCCGCGCCCCGCGGAATGTTGCGGAAACCTGACTTCTAGTGTATGCGCGAGGTTAAGCAGGGTGGCGGCGCCCTCCTGCTCGCCTGTGCACCGGCCGGAGCGGCGACCGGCCGGCCAGGGGAGGCTGCATCGGTCAGCGTGCGGCCGCTGAACGTCCTCCTGATCGTCATCGACGACGTGGGCGTGGACCTGGTGCGCACGTACCAGCGTCGGTACCTCCATCCGGAGTTCCATCCCGGCGCGCCGCTGGCGTGCACCCCCAAGCATCGACGCCCTGGCCTCCCGCGGCGTGCTCTTCACCAACGCCTGTTCGACTCCCCTGTGCTCGCCCACGCGGGCCCAGATCCTGACCGGGAAGAGGACGAGGTACACCGGGGTGGGCATCCCCGTGGCCCCGGGGATGCTGTTCCGATCCGGCCTGCAGGTCGGAGAGGACACGATCGCCAGGCTCGTCCCGGTCAACGCCGCGCTGGGCAAGTGGCACCTGGCGGACCCGGGTCAGCGGCTCACCCATCCCCGGGATCTGGGCTTCGGGCTCTTCCTGGGTTCCATGTACAACCTCGAATCGCCGCTGAGTCACTCCTACGGCAACTGGTGGAAGACGTGGGTCGGCCAGGGCGCTCCCCAGCAGTTTCAGTGCCTCGAGTACGCCACCGCGAACACCACCGACGAGGCCATCGCCCTTTGGCGCGGCCTGCTGGGTCCGCAGCCCGAGCCCTGGCTCCTCTACGTCGCCTATCACGCCGCTCACAAGCCCACCCACTGTCCCCACCTCCACGGCTTCGACTGCGAGGGCGCCGACTGCGACAGGGACTGGTGCGGGGAGTGCGTCGACCTGCCCGGCGGGCACTCCGAGACCCCGGCTTCCCCCCCCTGAAGGTGGTGGAGGCGGCCTCAAGCTCCAGGCGGAGGAGCCCGGGGGAGAGGACTCGATCGAGCTCTTCGAGAAGGGCGGAGACCTGCGCCACCGGTTGGCGGTCACCTACACCTGCGCGGGCGTGGCCGGCTTCCGGTGAGAGACGCCTCCGACGGTTGACTCGCGACGCGAAGAGCCGCCCGGCCCCGCGAGAGCGGGACCGGGCGGCCGCCGAAGAGCCCCTCTCCCTCAGGGCACGTCGATGAAGACCTGATAGTCCTCGACCTCCCCGTAGCGGGCCGGCCCGCAGGGCCCCGCCAGCGCCGGATCGGAGAGGCAGTTCATGGGCGTCAGGAGGCCGGCGTCCTCGCCGTAGTCCAGGCGGAAGCGGACGTAGCCCCAGCGATCCTCGGGGATGTCGGGGACCTCCACGGTGAAGGTGGCGGTGGTGGTGGAGGAGCCGAGCCAGGCCTCGGGATCGAAGGCGATGGTGTTGGGCGGGAAGCCCTGCGGGCCGGGATCGGGGCTGGTGCTGCCGGTGCCCAGCACGTGGTGGATCTCCGAGACGCCGCCCATCGCGTCGTCGATGACCAGCCAGGCGTTGAGGTAGAGGAAGCGCAGCGGGTTGGGCTCCCCGGCGGCGGTGAGGCCGCCGTAGCGCTCGCTGCCCAGGAGGGCGGGATCCACGCTGACGGTCACGGTCACCGGCACGGCTCCGCCGGCGGGCCAGCCGGGCGGCATGAGCACCCCGTCCTCGTCGAAGGGATCGGGGATCGGGTCGCAGCCCCCGTCGAAGCCGGAGACCGTGGCGCCCAGCCACTCGGTGGAGGTGGTGTGGTGCACGGCGGGCGGGGAGGCGGTGCACACGGGCAGCCAGCACACCTCCGAGCCCCAGTCCGTGCGCGGCCAGCAGTCGAAGCCGTGCCTGGCGGCGGCCTCGCAGAGCTCGTCGTAGTGGGGCGCCAGGGCCGGATCGCCCGTGCCCCCGTAGCCGATCAGGGGGTCGGCGTCGCGCAGGAACAGCCCCAGAACTCCCGAGTTCATGTCCGGCGGGTTGGTGGAGAAGAAGGCGTACATCAGCTCGTCGGCCACGGCCGCGCCGAGCAGGCCGCGCAGGTCCTTGTAGAAGCCCGCGAGAGCCTCGCCGTGATCGTGCGGCTCGGGCAGGCCGGTCCCGGCGTCGGTGGCGCAGTCCAGGCAGTCGTACTGTCGCGTTCCGCTGCCGCCCAGGAAGTTGGGGAAGGCGTAGTCGCGGATCGCGGTGCCCGCGCCGTCGAAGTCCTCGCCCACCACCAGCGAGCCCGAGGTGGAGATGGCGTGGACGTCGCCCAGGCCTTCGCTCTGAGCGTGGAGGTGGGCGCAGGGATCGAGGTCGACGAAGCCCCCGAACATGTCGTCCATGAAGTGCCCGTACTCGTGGTAGATCACCGTGTCGTAGGCCGTGTTGGGCCGACCGGGGCCGGTGCCGACGAAGAAGGTCATGGCCTTGGTGAGCGGGCTGTAGAAGGCGTTGCGCGCACCGGTGGGATCGTTGACCCGCACCAGGACGGGCACGTCGATGGGAAGCGGCAGCCCCAGGGCGAAGCTCGGCAGGCTCAGGATGGAGGCCGCGTTGAAGTGCGCCAGCTCGGCGTGCTGGTAGGCGGTCACCTGGGAGGTCGGCAGCTCGGCCGCGCCGGTGGGGTTGAAGAGCATGTCGACCCCCGCCAAGGGCGCGGTGGCGGAGGTGCCGACCTGCAGGTTGGGGAAGCCCGGCGCCTTGTCGACCACCCGGGCGTAGAGGCCCGAGAGGCGCGCGCTGATCGAGGGGCTGCTGCCGGCGGGGAAGTCCAGGCCGTATCCGCCGGCGGCGTCGGTGACGGTGCGCGCGAAGGTGCCCGGGAGCAGCAGCGCGATCGCGATCGAGCGCTCGCCGTCCTCGTTCTCCCAGGCGATGGCCTTGCCGTCGTCCGAGACGCTCGGGCGTGTGTCCTCGAGGTCGTCGTCGGTCAGGCTCACGATGGTCGAGGTGGGCCGGTGGAGCACGTAGATCTCGGCGTCCACGGCGGCGTTCGCGCGGTAGGCGAAGACCACCGTGGAGCCGTCGCCCGAGAGGTCCGTGCCGCTGACGGTGCCGCTGTCGTGGAAGAGCTGCTGGAGCCCGGCGCCGTCTGCGCCGATCTCCCACAGGGAGAAGTGTGCCGGCACCCGGCGGTACGAACGCCGCCTACCCAGGACGCTGATCCCCGCGGGGATGCCCCCCGGGGCGCCGTACTCGGCCCCCATCATCGACTCGAAGGCGATCAGGCCGCCCAGGTCGTCGATGCTGGGCGCTCCGTCGTCCACCGCGTTGAAAGTGAGTTGGGTCTCGTCGCTGCCGTCGGAGTCCATGGAGAAGATCTCCAGGTCCCCGTCGCGGTCCGAGACGAAGGCCACCTTGTCTCCGTTGCCGGAGAAGTCGGCCTGCCCGTCCCAGTCGAGGTTGGAGGTCAGCTGGGCCAGGCCCGTGCCGTCGATCTTCATGCGGTAGATCTCGAAGTCGCCGTCGAGATCGGATTCGAAGATCAGCACGTCGCCGGCGTCGGCGATGCGCGGCCGCAGGTTGGTGGCGCCGTTGGCGGTGAGCTGGGTCAGCCCGGTTCCGTCGGAGGCGATCTTCCAGATCTCGGGATTGCCGGCGGACTCGGACACGAAGACGATCGTGTCGCCGGTCTCATCGGTCGAGGGCGAGTGGTCATCGACCCCGTTGGTGGTGAGCTGGGTCTGGGCGCTTCCGTCGGCGCTCATGACCCAGATTTCGCGATCCCCACCGCAGCCGCTGACGTAGGCGATCTTGAGGCCGTTGCCGCTGACCTGGGGGGTCTCCTCGTCGCAGCCGTTGAGGGCCGTGGGGTAGATGATCCCGCTCCCCGGCAGGAAGCCGTTCACGTAGAGGAACGCCATGGGGGCCACCACCGGAGGTCCGCCGGTCTGGTGGGTCTTGGCGGGGATTCCGCGGCCGTCCACGCTGCCCGAGACCAGGGCGCCGATCACCTCGGAGTCGATGCGAAAGACCTCGCCGGTGCGGGCGTCGACGTAGACGGTCCACAGCCCCTCCGCCGCGGCGGGATCGGCGACGCGCAGCCGCCAGGCGGCCCGAGCCTCGAGCCTCCCGTCGACGCTCTCCGGCACGATGAGCTGCGTCGGCTCCCAGGCATGGGTCCGCCAGATCGCACCGGGAGCCATCACCCGGGCGAGCTCGCCCGCGTCACGGCGGGACACCCGGAACTCGATCGGCTCGACCGGCTCGGGCAGGAGGCCGTGCGCTCGCAGGGAGAGCAGGTGCCCGTCCTGGTGAAAGATGCACTCCACCCGGCTGCCGACCACGGGCAGGTCCTGGATCCGCTGCTCCGCCTGCCACACCAGCAATCCGCCGGTGTGGGTGCGGTAGCTCTCCCGGAAGGAGCCGGGCTCGACGCCGAGGAGCTCCCGGGCCTCGCGCAGGACCTCGCGCGCGCTGATCTCGAGGTCGGCCTCGGCGATGCCGACCGGGCTGACGCGGACGCGGCCCAGGGCCTGGACCAGCTCCCCCGACCGCCGGTCGAAGCGCGGCTGGAGCTCGCCCTCGAAGGCGGCCGCGAAGCGGGGCCAGGCGGCGACGGGGGCGCGCTCGGTGGGCTCCTGGGCCGGGGCGGGTCGGGCGAGGCCGGACGCGGCGAGCAGCAGGCATCCGGCGAGGGTGAGGGAGCTATTGGCTTTCATCATGTCTGTCTCCGGTTTCGGGTTCAGCGCCAGCGAGGCGCCGCCTCACGGAGGAGGGGATCCGGCCCGACCGATGTGACCGCTTTCAGCGATTCCTGCCGCGAGGGTCCGCGTAGCGGGTCAGAAACCGTCGGGGGGGAGCTTGCAGCGTCCCGGGCGTCCCGGCAGGGTGGCCCGTGGGGGGGATTCGCCATGCTGCACGTCATCGCCAGGGCCCTGGCCCTCGCCATCGGGGCCTTCGCGACCGTCAACGCGCTCGTCGACCTCTGGCTGCCCGGCTTCGACGCCAACCTGTGGTGGATGGACCTGCGGCCCCTGGGCCCGGCGGGCGGGAGGGTCGCGCTCCTGGGCTCGGGCGCGCTGCTCCTGGCGTTCGCCCTCCGCCCGCCGGAGCGAGGGGCGCGGCGTGCGCTGAGCCTCGCGGCCGTCTCGGTCCTCCTGGTCGCGGCGATCGGGAGCTCCATCACCTACCTGGCCCTGGTCGCCCGAGGCGCGGTGACCACCCGCCTGGCGGTCCCGATCCCGCTCTCGCTGGCCGTGGCTGCGGCCCTGGCCCTGATCCTGCGATCCCTGCTCGCGGGGCCGGCGAGGCTCGCGGGGACGGGGCACCCGGGACGGATCGTCGGGGTGGTCCTCGTGCTCCTGGGCCTGGGCTTTCCCCTGGGTCAGATGGTGCTCTTCGGCCGGACCGACTACCGGCGCCCGGCGGACGCGGCGGTGGTGTTCGGCGCGCGGGCCTACGCCGACGGACGCCCCTCCGACGCCCTGGCGGATCGGGTGCGCACCGCGGTCGAGCTCTACCGCGAGGGTTGGGCGCCGATCCTGGTGTTCTCGGGCGGCCCGGGGGATGGCGAGGTTCACGAGGCCGAGGCCATGCGGAACATGGCGATCGACCTGGGGGTGCCGAGGAGCGCGATCCTCCTCGACCGTAGCGGCCTCAGCACCCAGGCCACGGTCGAGGGCACCTGCGCCCTGTTCGGCGAGCGCGGCTTCCGGCGCGTGCTCGCGGTCAGCCACGCCTACCACCTCCCGCGCGTCAAGCTCGCCTTCGCCCGGGCCGGCCGGGAGGTCTTCACCGTTCCCGCTCGCGAGAGCTACCTCCTGACGCGCATGCCGCTCCTGATGGCGCGCGAGGTGGTGGCGCTGGGGTATTACTGGATGCGGCCGCTGCTCGATCGGGCCTGAGCGTTCGGGGCGCGGGGGCCGAGCGGCCGCCGACTCGGGCGCCTGGGCGAGGTTTCTCGCCCCCGAGCCGCAACCATCGAGGGTGGCGCGCATCCCCGGGTGGTGGGGCCTGGTGGATTCCCCGCGCGCCCGGGCCGCGGACTCCCCTCCTCCGCCCGAGGCGGGCTCGGGCGGGCATCGCGCGGCCTGGAATGGACGGATCTCTCGAGCCGTGCGCTAATGGGACGCGCCGAGCCGGCCCCCCTGCACGGAGGGGGTGTCTGGCATCCCCGCACCCGCGCTGGAGAAGCACCATGACGCCGTCGGCACTCGAGCGATTCGGCCTCGTCGCCCTCTTCTCGTTCCTGCTGGCCTTCGCCGGAGTGGCCGAGGCCCAGACGCCCTCCCTCCGGGCCAAGCAGCAGCGGGGCAAGCCCGTCTTCGAGAAGAGCCGGCGCCGCCTGACGCCCCGGCCCCCCGCCTCGCGCGCGGCCCCCCCCGGTCCGGTGCACTCGGTCGCCGAGTGGGAGGAGTCCGAGGGCGTGATGACCCTGTGGTGGAACTGGGACCTCGTCGACGAGCTGCAGCAGCGGGTTCACGTGTACATTCCGGTGGACGACCAGTCGGAGAAGGACTCCTGGACCAGCTACCTGGGCAACCACGGCGTCCCGATGGCCAACGTCGAGTTCCTGACCATCCCCACCGACACCATCTACACCCGCGACTTCGGCCCCTGGTTCATCTGGGATGCCAATGACGATCTGGGGATCGTCAACTACACCTGCGGCTACGGCTACTGGGACGACCTCTTTCCCCAGCACTTCGCGGCCCGCTTCGGCATCGACTTCTACGAATCGGGCATCAATCACGTGGGAGGCAACTGGTATCCCAACGCCTGGCAGACCGCCTTCTCCACCACCCTGGTCTACACCCAGAACGGGGACCAGACCATGGCGGAGACCGACGCGGCCATGCGGGACTACTACGGCATCGAGCGGTACAACACCGTGGTGGTGGCCCCCTGGACCATCGAGCACCACGACTGCTGGGGCAAGCCGGCCGATCCGGAGACCATGCTGGTGGCGGAGTTCGCCGAGGATTCGGAGTACTACCCCTACGGAGAGCTGGTCAACGACCACTACGAGGCCCTGGAGAGCCCCTGGGGGCGGCCCTACGAGATCATCCGCATGCCCATGTTCAAGATGAGCAGCGGCTGGCTCGAGTTCCGGCCCTACCTGAACGCGCTGATCTCCAACGAGGCCGTCTACGTGGCGATCACCGGCCACCCCGACGATCAGATCGCGCTGGCGGTCTTCCAGCAGGCCTACCCGGGGTACGAGATCGTGGGCGTGGACCACGGGGGGACCGGCTTCAACGACGCCCTGCACTGCCGTACCCGGAACTTCCACCGCCGCGACGCCATCCGCCTCCATCCCACGCCTCCGGGGGACACCGAGGACTCGCTCGCCGGCTATCCGGTCACGGCCGAGGTCATCCCGCCCAAGGGCTGGGCCCTGCAGTCGGGCTACCCCAGGCTCCGCTGGTCCACCACCGGCGGCGCGCCCTTCAGCGATCTGGTCATGGCGGCCACGGGGGCGCCCGACGAGTACGGAGCCACCCTCCCCGCCCAGCCGCAGGGGACCGAGGTCTCCTTCTACGTCGAGGCCCTGGACGACGGCGGGCGCCGCGCCCTCTACCCCATGGTGGCTCCCGACGGATTGATGTCCTTCGAGGTGCGAGCGGACCTGGAGGCCCCGGTCCTCTCGCGCCTCATCCCCACCCGCAGCGCCTCGGCCGGCCAGTGGCCGCCCGCCATCCGGACCCTGTGCAAGGACGACATGGCCGCTCCCCAGCTGCGGGTGGAGTGGGCCGTCAACGGAGTGCCCCGCCGGCCGATCGATCTGAGCCGGGAGGAGCTGTGCTACTGGTACGAGGGCGAGCTGACCGGCGCCGCATCGGCGGGCGATCTGGTGACCTACCGCCTGGTCGCGACCGACGGCGCGGCGGTCCCCAATGAGGCGGTGCTGCCCAGGAGGGGCGAGGTGTACTGCCCGGTGGTGGGACCCGGGAGCGTGGCCGTGGTCGACCTGAGCCAGCGGCCCTTCAGCGGGCCCGTCGTGATGGAGACCCTGGGCTCGCTGGGCATCCCCTGCACCCGCTACACCTCCTGGCCCGCGGACTGGGGCGAGCACGAGGTGTGGTTCATCCTGCTGGGAGTCTACGCCGACAACCACATCCTCACCGCGTCCCAGGCGAACGACGTGGTGGCCGCGCTCCAGGCCGGCGACCGCATCTACCTGGAGGGGAGCGACACCTGGTGCTACGACGACCAGAAGGACGTGCTGTGCCCGTGGTTCAAGGTCGATCCCATCTCCGACGGCGAGGACCTCGAGGGAGGCCTGGACGGTCAGGCCAGCACGATGGCCGCCGGCCTCCACCTCGAGTACGCCGGCACCAACGCCTACATGGACGAGATCGGGGCCCTCGCCCCGGCCGAGGTGGTCTTCCGCTCGGGCTCGGACGACGCGCCCCGCGTGGTGGCCCACGATGGCTCGAGCTACCGGACCATCGCCAGCTCCTTCGCCCTGGGCGCCCTCCTGGAGGGCGCCTGGCCCGAGACCGGCAAGGAGGTGCTCCTGCGCTACATCGACTTCCTGGGGGTCGGCGGCGTCCACCTGAAGGCCCTGGCCAGCGCCCGTCCGGGCACCGACGTCCCCATCCGGCTCGAGGGGACCCCGGGCCATGAGTACGTCCTCCTGGAAGCCTGGGCCGAGGACTACCTCCAGGTACCCGGCTACGGCGTCCTGCGCCTGGCCAAGTCCGAGATGTCCATTCTCCGCCGCGGCACCATCCCGCCCTCGGGTGCGGTGCTGACGCTGCTCCCCGTCCCCGCCGATCCGGCGCTGGTCGGCAGCGAGATCCACGTGCAGGCCGTGGTCGGCGCCTCGATCGCTCCCGGCCAGGCGGCGCTCACCAACCGGGACATCCTCACCATTCGCTAGAGCCCCTCGTCCCGGATGGGCGGCCGCCCGTCACGCCTGGGCGACGGCCGTCACGATCCCCTGCGGCGATCCCCCTCCTCGGGTATGCTCGGGTGTGGACATCCGGGATGCCCTGAACGCGTCGCCGACGGGCGAGGCGGGCAGGGCCATCGACGAAGGGGTAGCACATGAAGCCGATCTCCAGCATGACGACGGCCTGCCTGACGGCGGGACTGGCCCTCCTCCTCCTCGGTCAGGAGGCCCTGGGCCAGACGCCCTCACTTCGAGACAAGCAGGCGAAGCAGAAGCCCCTTCCGGGGGACGTCCGGCCCTTCCTTCCGCCGCCGGAGGCCGGCAGCATCCCGCCGCCCGGACCGGTCCACTCGATCGCGGAGTGGGAGGAGTCCGAGGGCGTGCTCACCCTGTGGTGGAACTGGGACCTCGTCGATCGCCTGCAGGAGCAGAACCAGGTCTACATCCCGGTGGACAACCAGTCCCAGGTGGACTCCTGGATCAACTACCTGGGCAACCATGGCGTCCCCATGGGGAACGTTCACTTCCTGAGCATCCCCACCGACACCATCTGGACCCGCGACTACGGGCCCTTCTTCGTATGGGACGCCAACGACGATCTGGGCATCATCGACTACAACTACCGCTTCGACCCCAAGGACAACCTCTTCCCGTCCCGCTTCGCGGCGCGCTTCGGCATCGACTACTACGATTCGGGGATCGAGCACGTCGGCGGCAACTGGTACCCCAACGGATACAGCACCGCCTTCACCACCACGCTGATCTACTTCGACAACCGGCACATGACCCGGCCGGAGATCGAGGGAGTGCTGAGCGACTACTGGGGCATCGAGCGCTACAAGCCGGTCTACCTGGCACCCGGTGACCTGGGCCACCACGACACCTGGGGGAAGCCCTCGGACCCGGAGACCCTGCTGCTGGGCCAGTTCCCCGAGAGCGCCTCGCAGTACCCCTACGCGGAGCACATCCGGGAGCACTACGAGACCCTGGAGAGCCCCTGGGGACGGCCCTACCAGATCCTGCGCATCCCCATGTTCAAGATGAACAGCGGCTGGTACGAGTTCCGCCCCTATCTGAACGCGCTGCTCTCGAACGAGAGGGTCTTCGTTCCGATCACCTACCACCCCGACGACCAGGTGGCGCTGGGGATCTTCCAGGATGCCTTCCCGGGGTACGAGATCGTGGGCGTCGATCACATGGGCTGCGGTCACAACGACGCGCTGCACTGCCGCACCCGCAACTTCGTGCGGCGCGACCCCATCCGCATCTACCCAATGCCTCCGGGGGACACCGAGGGCGCGTTCCTGGGCCACCCGGTCACGGCCGAGGTCATCCCGCCCAAAGGCTGGAACCTCCAGTCCGGCTACCCCAAGCTCCGCTGGTCCACCACCGGCGGCGCGCCCTTCAGCGAGCTGATCATGGCGGCGACGGCAACGCCCGACGAGTACGGCGCCACCCTCCCCGCCCAGCCGCAGGGGACCGAGGTCTCCTTCTACATCGAGGCGCTGGACGATGGCGGGCGCAGCGCCCTCTACCCGATGGTGGCTCCCGACGGGCTGATGTCCTTCCGGGTCCGCCCGGACCGGGCGGCCCCGGTCCTCTCGCGCTTCGCCCCCACCCGGAGCGTCTCGGCGAGCCAGTGGCCGCCCTCGATCCGGACCCTGTGCAAGGACGACATGACCACGCCCGAGGTGCGCGTGGAGTGGTCGCTCAACGGAGTGCCCCGCCCGCCGGTCGACCTGAGCCGCGAAGAGCTGTGCTACTGGTACTCGGGCGAGCTGACCGGCGCCGCCTCGGCGGGAGACCTCGTGCGCTACCGCCTGATGGCGTCCGACGGGTCGGCGGCCGGCAACCAGTCGCTGTTGCCCCGGAAGGGCGAGGTGTGCTGCCCGGTGTCGGGCTCCGGGAGCGTGGCCGTGGTCGACCTGAGCCTTCGACCCGTCAGCGGTCCCTTCCTCGCGGAGACCCTGGACTCCCTGGGGATCCCCTGCACGCGCTACACCTCCTGGCCCGCGGACTGGGGCGAGCACGAGGTGTGGTTCATCCTCCTGGGCATCTACCCCGACAACCACATCCTGACCGCGCCCCAGGCGAACGAGGTGGTGGCCGCGCTGCAGGCCGGAGACCGCATCTACCTGGAGGGAGGCGACGCCTGGTGCTACGACGCCCAGAAGGACGTGATCGGCCCCTGGTTCGGAGTGGGCGCCAAGGCCGACGGCGGTTCCCTCAAGACCGTTGATGGCCTGCCCGGAACCCTGGCCGAGGGCCTCGAGCTCGACTACGCCGGGCCGAACCTCAAGCTCGACACGATCGATCCCGTTCCGCCGGCCCTGAAGGCCTTCTCCACGGGAGGCAAGCAGGTGGGTCGGGTGGTGACGAACGACCTCCCCCGTTACCGCACGATCGCGAGCTCCTTCGCGGTCGGAGCCCTGATCGACGGCGACTGGCCCTCGACCCGCAAGGAGCTCGTCGTTCGCTACCTCGACTTCCTGGGGGTGGGCGGCGTTGAGCTGAAGGCTCTGGGCGAAGCCGTCCCCGGCGCCGAGGTGATCCTCCGCCTCGAGGGCACGCCCGGCGATGCCTACATCGTGATGGGCTCCTGGGCGGAGGACTACGTCCACGTTCCCGGCTACGGCACCCTGCGCCTCGATGCGTCTTACATGTTCGTTCCCGGCCGAGGGGTCATCCCCCGCTCCGGCCTGGTCGAGGTGCCGCTGCCCATCTCCAGCGATCCGGCTCGCCAGGGGTGCGAGATCCACCTGCAGGCCGTCATGGGAAGCCAGATCCAGCCGGGCCTGGCGAGCTTCACCAACCGCGACATCCTGACGATCCGGTAGGAGGCGCCTCCTCTGAAGCTCACCGACGGTCGCAGGTCTCCGGCACGACCCTCGACGGCGAGGGCTCGTCGCTTCTCTGCCCGGGCCCAGGTGCAGGACGGACGCCGGACGGCATGAAGGACCGCCTTTCCCTGAGGGGCCACGCCCTCGCGGTCCTGATCATGACCGCCCTGACCGTGCTCTGGTCGGTCACCGAGAGCTGGTACTACAACGTCCACTGGTCGGCGGCGGGGGAGTTCGGCGCCGAGATCTCCTGGGGATTCGAGATCCTCTGGGGTCTGATCCTCTGGTGCCCCTGGGTCCTCCTGACGCCGGTCATGCTGGCCTTCTGCCACCGGTTCCCCATCGCCCGGGAGAACCTGGCGTGGGCGGTCGGCCTGCACCTCCTCGCGTGCCCGGTCTTCGGATTGCTCAAGACGTTGATCGAGTCCTCCCTCCTGAGGTACTCCCTCGACTACCCCGTGTCCATGGTGAGCGGCGGCTCCCTGGCCTTCGCCTCGCTGACGTACCTGTTCTTCCCCGCCGCCCACAGCGGGATCTTCCACGTCAGGCGCCTCCGCGATCGGGAGCTGAGGGCCAGGCGGCTCGAGGCCCAGCTCGCACAGGCCCGGCTCGAGAGCCTGAAGATGCCGCTGCGGCCGCACTTCCTCTTCAACACCCTGCACGCCATCTCGACCCTGGTGCACCTCGATTCCCATGCCGCGGACAGGATGATCTCGCGGCTGAGCTCGCTGCTGCGCCTGTCCCTCGAGAACATCGACCGCCAGGAGGTCTCGCTGCAACAGGAGCTCGAGTTCCTGGATCGCTACCTCGACATCGAGAAGATGCGGTTCGGGGATCGCCTGGCCGTCGACCTGGACATCGATGAGGAATCCCGGAGCGCCAGGGTGCCGAACTTTCTCCTCCAGCCCATCGTCGAGAACGCGGTGAAGCACGGGGTCGGTCGCCTGCCGTCGGCCGGCCACATCACCCTGCGCACCTACAGGCTGGACGGCAAGCTCCACATCGACGTATGCGACAACGGGCCGGGGGCGTCCCGCGATCAGCTGACTGGGGGCGCCGGGATCGGCCTGAAGAACACCCGAGCTCGGCTGGAGCAGCTCTACGGGCCCCAGGGGGAAATGGAGTTCGCGACCTCCGAGGAGGGCGGCATGATGGTGAGGCTCTCGCTGCCGATGCGCACCGAACCGATCGATTCCGGTGGAGACTCCGAGGAGGACTCGGTTGAGCAGTAGGATCCGCACCATCGTCGTGGACGACGAGCCCCTGCCCCGCCGGAAGATCCGCATGCTCCTCGAGGACGAGTCGGACTTCGAGATCGTGTGCGAATGCCAGAACGGGGAGGAGGCCGTCGAGGCCATCGATTCCCTGGACCCGCAGCTGGTGTTCCTCGACATCCAGATGCCGGGCATCAACGGCTTCGAGGTGCTCAGGCGGATCGCCACCCCGATGCCGCTGACGGTCTTCGTTACCGCCTTCGACCAGTACGCCGTCCGCGCCTTCGAGGTGCGGGCCCTCGACTACCTCCTGAAGCCCTTCGATCGGGAGCGCTTCGTCGAGACGCTCGAGCGCGTGAGGTCGACGTTGCGCTCCGGAGGCGCTGCCGCCATCCGCGAGAACCTCCGAGGCCTCCTGGAGGAGATGCAGGGCGCGCCGAGGGAGCTGGACCGCATCGTGGTGAAGTCCGCGGGGCGGACCTTCTTCCTGTCGGCGGACGAGATCGACTGGGTCGAGGCGGCCGGCAACTACATCCGCATCCACGCGGGCGCCGAGGTCCACCTCATGCGCGGCACCATGGGCAGCGTGGATGGCGAGCTCTCGGGCCTGCGGTTCATGCGGGTGCACCGCTCGGCCATCGTCAACCCGGAGAGGATCCGGGAGCTGCGCCCCACCCCGCAGGGCGAGCACGAGATCCTGCTCCGCAGCGGGGAGGCGATTCCCCTGAGCCGGAAGCAGCGAGCGGCCCTGGAGGAGAGGCTGGGCAAGCCCCTCTGAGGCCGGGGCGCGCACATCGCTGTCCCCGGGTCCCTCGCCCGGCCGGAATTCGTCACGCTCGAGGCGCCGTTCGCGACTTCGGGCCGGCGGCCGTCACGGGGTGCCTCCCGATCCGCGCCCACCGGATAGGGTCGGTAGTGGACGGAGAGACCGCTAGCTCCCCCGGCCGCGGGCCGACCCGGGGAGCGTCTCCAGCGACGGGAAGCACGATGAAGCGTATGCCGAGAACGGTCGTGGGCCTGGTGGCCCTGGTCTCGATCCTGGCGGTGCCGACCCGAGACGCTCGGGCTCAGACGCCCGCGCACCGAGCCGAGCAACTCAAGCGGATCTCCCTCGGCGAGAAACCCGGCTCCCCGCTGTCACCACCGGCGGATTCCACCGGCCCCCCTCCCGGCCCGGTTCGCTCCATCGCCGAGTGGGAGGAGTCGGAGGGGATCATCCTCGACAACTACTGGAAGAACGCGGATACGGTCCGAGAGATGCAGCTCCACAACCTGGTGTACATCCAGGTGAACCACGTGGCTGCGCGGGACGTCTGGATCGACTTCCTGAACAACAACTCGATCCCGCTCACCAACATCCGCTTCCTCATGATCCCGTGCGACGCCGGGTCCATGCGGGACTGTGCCCCCTGGTTCATCTGGGACGGCAACAACGAGATGGGGATCGTGAACAACACCTGTTGGGGCGGGGCTCTGCCCCTGGACGACCAGGTCCCCAGGAAGTTCGCCGAGAGGTGGGGCGTTCCCTACTACGAGCCCGATCCGAAGATCTTCAGCGAGGGAGGCAACTTCTATCCGAACGGCTACGGGGTGGCGTTCTGCTCCACCTTCGTGTTCCAGGACAACAAGAACAAGTCGAAGGCGATCACCGACTCCCTGTTCAGGGACTACCTGGGCATCGAGCACCTGCGCACGCCCGCGCCCAGCTCCATCTGGCACCACGACACCTGGGGCAAGCCGGCCAACCCCGAGACCATGATCGTGGTGCAGTGGCCCGATACCCACGCCAGCTTCCCGGTCGGCGAGGGCATGGCCGCCTACTACGAGACCCTGCAGAGCCCGTGGGGAGGGCCCTACGATATCCATCGCCTGCCCATGTTCGAGATCTGGTTGCCGAGCTGGGGCTGGACCTTCAAGCCGTACATGAACTCGGTGATCTCGAACGAGAGGGTCTACGTTCCCATCACCCATTCGCCGGACGACCAGATCGCCCTGGGGGTGTTCCAGGCGGCCTTCCCCGGCTACGAGATCGTGGGGGTGGACTTTCACGAGAGCCTGTGGATGGCCTCGCTCCACTGCGCCACGAAGAACATCATGCGGCGCGATCCCATCCGCATCTACCCGCTCCCGCCCCGGGACACCGAGGACTCGAGCTCCGACTACCGCGTCACGGCGGAGGTGATCCCACCCAACGGTTTCAACCTGCTCGCGGGCCATCCGGCGATTCGGTGGACCAACACCGGTGGCGCGCCCTTCAACGCCCTGGTGATGAGTCCCACCGCTCAGGCCGACGAGTACGAGGCCTTCATTCCGGCGCAGCCCCAGCGGACCACGGTCTCCTTCTTCGTGGAGGCCATGGACGACGGCGGGCGCTCGGCCACCTACCCCCTGGTGACGCCCGACGGCATGATGAGCTTCGAGGTGAGGCCGGACGTGGAGGCGCCTGTGCTCTCGCGCTTCATCCCCACCCGCAGCGCCGCGGCCAGCCAGTGGCCGCCGTCGATCCGAACCCTGTGCAAGGACGACATGGCGACCCCCGAGGTCTGCGTGGAGTACGCCATCAACGGAGTTTTGCAGCCGGACGTCCTCCTGTCGCGCGAGGAGCTGTGCTACTGGTATGACGGCGAGCTGGCCGGGGCCGTCTCTGCCGGCGATCTGGTGACCTACCGGATCGTCGGCACGGACAAGGCCGCCTCCGCGAACAGCGCCGCCCTTCCCGTGCTCGGCCAGGTTCATTGCCCAGTGGTCGCATCGGAGGAGGCGGTGGGGATCGTGAACCTCAGCTCGCGCTCGTACACGGCGCCCTTCCTGCGGGAGGCGCTGGGCGGCCTGGGCGTCCCCCATCACTACTACGCGGAGTGGCCGGCGGACCTCGATCGCCACGACGTCTGGTTCATCATCCTGGGCACCTTCGCCTTCAATCACATCCTGACCTCGAGCCAGGCCGACGAGATCGTGGCCGCGCTCCGGGCGGGCAAGAGCATCTACCTGGAAGGCGGCGACACATGGTGCTACGACCCGGAGAAGGACGCGCTGCAGCCGTGGTTCGGGGTTCAGGCGATCAAGAGGGGTGGGAGCCTTCCCGCCGTGACTGGTGTGGCCGGGTCCATCATGGACGGCATCCAGCTCGGCTATGGGAGGGAGTGCGAGCAGATCTGCATCGATCGGATTGCGAACCTCAGCCCGGCCGAGCTCCTCTTCCATGACAACAAGAGCAAGGGGCTCGCGGTCCTGTACGACGCGGGCGGATACCGCGCCATCGCCAGCGGCTTCCCCCTCGGCGGTCTCAGCGACGAAGCGTGGCCGGAGAGCCGCAAGGAGATCCTGCTGCGCTACCTCGAGTTCTTCGGGGTGCGCCGAGCCCGGCTGATGGCGACGGCGTCGGCATCCCCAGGCGCTCGGGTGCCGGTGCGGATCGAGGGGGCCCCGGGCAGCTCCTACGTCCTCCTGGCCTCCTGGGCGGAGGACCACACCCAGGTCCCCGGCTTGGGCCTCCTACGCCTGGCCAGGTCCGATTTCTTCATCGTCGACCGCGGCAAGTTCCTCGCCAGCGGCTCCGTCGAGGTCCCGCTCTCCATTCCCTCCGACCCGACCCTGGTCGGCCGCGAGCTCCACCTGCAGGCCGTGGCCGGGCCGGTCATCGCCCCCGGCCAGGCGGCGCTCACCAACCGCGACATCCTGACGATCCGGTAGCGGGCAGGAGCCGGCGCTCGCCTCAGGCCGAGCGGATCATGATCAGGAGCATCTTGAACCGCTCGACGGCCTTCAGCGCGTGGGGCTCGTTCGCGGGCATGACGATCGCATCGCCCTGCTTCAGGCGATGGACCGCGCCCGAGATGGTGATCTCCGCCTCGCCGTCGAGGACGTGGACCATGGCGTCGAAGGGGGCGGTGTGCTCGCTGAGGCCCTGCGAGCGGTCGAAGGCGAAGAGCGTCACCGTGCCGACCTGCTTCTTGACCAGGGTTCGGCTCACCACCGCTCCATCCTGGTACTCCGCGAGATCGGCCAGGGGGGCCGCCTGGGCGACCAGCTCGCAACGGTCCTTTTCGGGTCCCTTGTCTTCCACGTGCGGTCCTCAATCGGTACGGGTTCGTCTCAGGATCTCATCGGCGGTCGGACGATCGATCAGGCCGGAGTTCGGCAGGCGGTCGAGGAGCTCCATCCAGCTCGCCTCGGCCTCGAAGACGCGCCGGAATCGGGGGAGCGCCTCCTCCAGATGGCCCCCGGTCGCCAGGGTGAGGGCGTTCCAGAACACGATCTCAAGGTTGGTGGGATCGAGCTCGGAGGCCTTGGCGTACTCGGTCAGGGCCGCCTGCATGTCGTCCCGCTCCATGGCCGCATCCCCGGCGTTCATGTGCTCGTAGGCCAGGTGCACTCGGTAGAGGCGGCGGAGCTCCTCGACCGGGCGGGGATGGTCCTCAACGCGTAGGTCGATCAGGCGGTCCTTCCAGATCCGCCCGCTCGAGCGGGCGCCGACGACGAGGATGGCGGCGGACTGCTGGCCGCGGATGTCCCCGCCCGCGGCCTGCCCGGCTTCCAGGGCGGCCAGCAGCCGCTCCGCAAAGGGAGCCTCGGCCGACCGCCAGGCGCGCGCCATGGCGAGGACGACCCGATCGTTGAGCATCATGTTGGCCTGCACGCTGAAGCCCTCGCCCGTCTCGTGGTCGGCCTCCGCGATGCAGCGCGAGCCCGTATGCGCCGCGACCCGACCGCTGGCATCCACCAGGGCCACCTGGCGCAGCGCCTCGCCGGGGTCGGATCGGACGAGCTCGGCCAGGGCCTCCTCGGCGGGCAGGCCCGAGCGCATCAGCTCCAGCCCGCGGGGCCCGAAGGCGGCGTTGACCAGCGACTGGGTGGCCACCGCGCCCACGCCCGCCTCGGCCCAGGGCACGGTGGTGCCGACGCTGAACTTGTGGGACTGGACGGCGACTCCGAGCTGGCCCGTCGCGGGATCACGGGCGACGATCGAATAGGTGTGGACCGGTCGCTGCACGGGGGACTCCGCCGGGATGGTGGCGCAGCCGGCGATGGCGAGCAAGGGCAGGAGGGAGCGGTTCACGGGGAGCCTCGTGGCGGGGCGGGGGGGATGGAGCCTCGCGTGGGCGGGATCGGGGGATCTGGGCGGTCGGGAGGGTAGCGTGGGGGCCGACGGGAGTCTCCGAAGGACGCGCCATCCATCCCCAGCCCCCACCCACCCGGGGATTGCCGGCCCGGCCGTCGGTTGCGGAGAAACCCGGGAGATTCTGGGGTTCCCCGGATCTTCCAGCGGCGCGGGAGCACCGGGGCACCAGCCAGCCCCGCCGGCCCCGGCCCCCCTGGCTCGTCCGGCCCCGGGCCGTGGCGGCGCCTGCGGAGCAGGCGCCCCGAGGCGGATCTGGGGCATGCCTGGGCGGACAGGGGCGGAGCCCCGCTAGAATCTCCGCCCCATGTCCGCGCCCATCCGCACCGCCGATCGACCCCGCCTGGAGGAGGTCGAGGCCCTCCTCGAGCGCCCCCTGCTCGAGCTGGTCTTCGAGGCCGCCTCCGTGCACCGGCGCCACCACGATCCGCGCAAGGTGCAGTGCTCGCAACTCCTGAACATCCAGTCGGGTGGCTGCTCCGAGGACTGCTCCTACTGCTCGCAGAGCGCCCACCACGATACGCCCGTCGAGCCCACCCCCATGCCGTCGCCGGAGGAGGTCCTGGCCGAGGCTCGGAAGGCCCGCGCCGGCGGCGCCGACCGCTTCTGCATGGGGGCCGCCTGGCGCGCGGTGGAGGACGGCGAGGACTTCGAGCGCGTTCTCGAGATGGTGCGCGGGGTCAAGGGCCTGGGGCTCGAGACCTGCGTCACCCTGGGCATGCTGAACCGCGAGCAGGCGCGACGCCTGAGGGAGGCCGGGCTCGACTACTACAACCACAACCTCGACACCGGCCGCAGCCACTACGAGAGCATCGTCACCACCCACGACTTCGACGACCGGCTGGAGACCCTGCAGGTGGTTCGTCAGGCCGGCCTGCGGGTGTGCTGCGGCGGGATCCTCGGCATGGGCGAGAGCCGGAAGGCGCGCGCCGAGCTCCTGTGGGAGCTGGCCGCGCTCGACCCCCCGCCCGAGACGGTCCCCATCAACGCGCTGGTCCCCATCGAAGGCACTCCCCTCGCGGACGCCGAACCGCTCGACTGGACCGAGCTGGTGCGCGCCGTGGCCGCGGTGCGGATCCTGATGCCCGGCTCGGTCGTGCGCCTCAGCGCGGGAAGGGCCCGGCTCGGCGAGCCGACCCAGGCGCTGTGCTTCCTGGCGGGCGCGGGCTCGATCTTCATCGGCGACGAGCTCCTCACCACGCCCAACCCCGAGCCCCACACCGACGCCGCGCTCCTGGACAAGCTGGGCCTGGTGGCGGTCGGGGGGGACGGCTGAGACCTCCGTGGACCTGGACCGCGCGCTGGCCGAGGAGATGAGCCGGTGGGAGGCCGCCGGTCTGCGCCGCGTGCTCTCGCCGGCGAGCGCACCGAGGGACGGCGGCGACTTCACCAGCAACGACTACCACGGCCTGTCGGTGCACCCGGCGGTGATCGATGCCGCGCGCGAGGCTCTGGCCGAGGGCGGAGCGGGCGGCCGCGCCTCGCGCCTGCTCGGCGGTGGAACGCGGCTCGAGGGCGAGCTGGAAGAGCTGGCGGCCGACTGGCTGGGAAGCGAGGCGGCCCTCTTCTTCCCCAGCGGTTACCAGGCCAATCTCGGCCTGCTCACCGCCCTGGCCGGACCGGGCGATGCGTTGCTCTCCGACGAGCTCAACCACTCGTCGCTGATCGACGGGGCCCGGCTCTCGCGGGCTCGGGTGCGGACCTTCCGCCACAAGGACGTCGAGGAGCTGGATCGCCTGCTGGAGGGCGCGGCCGCCGCCCGCCGCCGCCTGGTCGTCACCGAGAGCGTCTTCAGCATGGACGGCGACCTCGCGCCCCTCGAGAAGATGCACGAGCTGTGCGAGGCGCGCGACGCCTGGCTGGTGGTCGACGAGGCGCACGCCGCCGGGCTCCTGGGCCCCGAGGGGAGCGGCGCCTGGGGCGCCCTCGGCCGCCCTCGCGATTCGGCGCCGCGCCTCGCCGCCCGCGTGATCACCGGCGGCAAGGCGCTCGGCGTCTGCGGCGCCGTGGTCTGCGGAAGCCGCGCCCTGCGCGAGCACCTGCTCAACCGAGCGCGGCAGCTCATGTACACCACCGCCAGCTCGCCCGCGGTGGTCGCCGCCTTCAGCGCCTCGATCGAGCTGCTCCGCGGAGGGGAGATCGAGATCGAGCTCCCCCTGGAGCGCGCGCGCGCCCTGGCGGAAGCCCTCGATCTCCCGCGGCCCGCGGCGGGCATCGTTCCGCTCGTGCTGGGCGCGGAGGAGGCCGCCATGGCGGCCGAGCGCGAGCTGGCCTCGCAGGGCTTCTCGGTGCGCGCCGTGCGGCCGCCGACCATTCCGCCGGGCACCTCGCGCCTGCGCATCGTCTGCCACGCCTACAACCGGACCGCGGACGTCGACCGGCTGGCGGCGATCCTCGTCGACGTCCGGGGCCGACTCCCGCGCGCTCTCGGGGCCGCGCCGGAGCCCGCTCGGGAGCGAAGGGCGCCCGCGCTCGTCGTCGCCGGGACCGACACGGGCATCGGCAAGACCGTGATCTCCGCCCTGCTCCTGCGCACGGCGCGCCGGCTGGGCCCGGGGCGCTACTGGAAGCCGGTGCAGACCGGCGACGACAGCGACACCGCCGAGGTCGCCCGCCTGGCGGAGCTGCCGCCGGGCGAGCTGCCTCCGCCCGCCTTCCACTTCGCCCTCCCCGCCTCGCCCCACGAGGCCGCGGCCGCCGAGGGGGCGGCGGTCTCGATCGATTCCCTCGAGGGCGAGCTCGAGCGGCTGCGCCGCGAGCAGCCCGACGCTCCCCTCCTGGTCGAGCTCGCCGGCGGCCTGCAGGTGCCCCTGACCCCGGACTTCACCCAGATCGACTGGCTCGCCCGCCTCCGCCTGCCGCTCGTGCTCGTCGCCCGGTCCGGGCTGGGCACGCTCAACCACACATTGCTCTCGCTCGAGGCCCTGCGGGCTCGGCACCTCGACCCGCTGGCCCTCTTCCTGGTCGGCCCGCCGCACCCGTCCAACCGCGAGACCCTCCGCCGCCTCGGCGGGGTCGAGGCGGTGCTCCAGCTGCCCGAGCTGGAACCGCCCGGCGCCGCCGCCTTCGACCGCTGGCTGGACGCGCAGGACCTCGGGGCGGTCCTGGATGCGCTCGCACCCGAGCCGTAGCCCCGGGGGCGCCATGTCCGCGAACGAGAACCTCACCGACCGCGACGCCCAGGTCTCCTGGCACCCCTACACCCAGCACGCCCTCGAGCCCGCGCCCCTGCCGGTCCGCTCCGCCCGGGGCGCCGTGCTGGTGCTGGAGGACGGCCGCGAGCTGATCGACGCCATCTCGTCCTGGTGGGCCATCCTGCACGGACACGCGGAACCGCGCCTGCTCGAGGTCATGGCGGCCCAGGCGCGCGAGCTCGACCACGTCCTCTTCGCCGGCTGCACCCACGAGCCGGCGGTGCGGCTCGCCGAGAGCTTGATCGAGGTGGCCCCCGAGGGGCTCTCGCGGGTCTTCTTCTCCGACAACGGCTCCACCGCGGTGGAGGTGGCCCTCAAGATGGTCTTTCAGGGCTGGGTCCACCGGGGAGAGGAGCAGCGGCGGACCTTCGTGGCCCTGGAGGGCGCCTATCACGGCGACACCTTCGGAGCCATGGCCATCGGCGATCCCGAGCCCTTCTTCCGCCCCTTCGAGCCGCTGCTCTTCCGGGCCCGGCGGGTCCCGGCGAGGCTGGATCGGGTCGAGCGGGCCTTCGACGAGCTCGGCGAGGAGGCCGCCGGGATCATCCTCGAACCCCTGCTGCAGGCGGCGGGCGGGATGATCCTGCACGGGGCGGACTTCCTGCGGGGTGTGCGCGCGGCCTGCGATCGGCGCGGGCTGCCGCTCATCGCCGATGAGGTCATGACCGGCTTCGGCCGCACCGGGGCCCTCTTCGCCTGCGGCAAGGCCGGCATCGCGCCGGACCTCATGTGCCTCTCCAAGGGCCTGACCGGCGGAATCCTGCCGCTGGCGGCGACCCTGGCGCGCGAGGAGCTCTTCGAGGCGTTCCTCTCTTCCAATCGCGGCCGGGCCTTCTTCCACGGCCACACCTTCACGGCCCACCCGGTGGGCTGCGCGGTGGCCCTGGCCTCGCTGGAGCTGTGCCGGGAGAGGGACGTCCCGGCGCGCCTGGAGGCGATCGGCGCGCGCATCCAGGCGCGCATCGGCGAGCTCGAGCCGTCCCTCGCCCCCGCGGTGCGCCGGATCGGCGGGGTGGTGGCCTTCGACCTGCCGACGCCCGAGGGCGGGACCCGCGGCTACCTGGCCGAGCGGGCGCCCCGGCTGCGGCGGGAGGCGATCGAGCGCGGGGTGCTGCTGCGGCCCCTGGGCGACGTGCTCTACGCCATGCCCCCCGCCTGCACGCGCCCCGAGCAGTGCGATCGGATCGCGCAGGTCATGGTGGAGCTGGCCCGCCTGACCGACGACTGAGAAGGCCGGGATCGGCCTCGAGCACCAGCGCCCCTTCAGCCGGTGTCCGGCCGGGCGGACTCCGCCAGCCCGATCCGACCGCGCAGGCGCTCCACCTGCTCGCGCACGAACTCCTCGGTCTCCCCGGGCTTCATCCCGGCCCGGTAGGCCTCGCGCAGCGCCTCCTCGAGCGGAACGCCCACCTGGACCGCCCGGTGGATCGCGAACAGGGCCGCGCAGCGCCCGCCGGTCCCGCAGAACATCAGGAGCTCACCCGGCCTCGCGCGGTGCAGCTCCATCAGCGCCAGGTCGACCTGATCGTCGGGGATCCGGTCGCCCTCCACGCGGAGGCACAGGCAGCGCAGGCCCAGCTCCTCGCAGGTCGGTTGCAGGTCGAAGTCGATGCTCTCGCGCGCGGCGCACAGGCTGATCACGGCCCGCACGCCGCGCCGGGCGGCGAGGTCGAGGTCCTCCCGGGCCGGCAGCCCCCCGAACCACACCGGGCCGCTGGCGAAGACGTTCCTCATGCTGCCCAGGTCGGTGGCCTCCAGCTCCGGCCAGGGCGGTTCCGGCTCGGCCTCCCGGTAGGTCTTGCAGGCCTCCAGCCCCACGGCCAGGGGAAGGAGCAGGACGGCCGGCGCGATCCGCGGCAGGGGGGCTCGAGCGAGGAAGGGCATGGTAGGTCGGCGAAGGGCGCGGAAATATACGAGCCCAGGGCGCCGCGGCCACTCAATCCCCGCCCTTTTCTGGCCGACCGGCGGCGCCGCGGCCCTCGCCGGGCCGCGGGGCCCCAACGGCGGGCCCTCCGGATGGGCGCCGGTCGGCGGCCCCCGGGCTAGCCGCCCGCCGCCTCGATCTTCTCCTGCAGCAGCCGGAGGATCTCGCCCTTCAGGAGCTCGTTCTTGCCCTCCAGCTCGCGCAGATTCTCCTGGGCGCGCTCTCCGCGCAGGTCGCGGAGCGTCTCCATCAGGTAGATGTGCTCGCGGTAGACGTCCAGGGAATGCGCCAGATCGTCGTAGCGCGCCAGCTCGCGGAGGAGCAGCCCGGCGGCCGCCTTCGCCAGGAGGACGAACTCCGAGGTGTCGGCCTCGAGCAGCTCGGCCTCGATCCGGTCGGCCTCCTCCAGGAGGGTGCTCAGCGAGTCGCCGCGGGCGTGGATCGAACGGCGCAGGTGCTCGGCGAGCTGGGCCACCAGCACCGAGCGGCGGTAGCCGCCGCCGGCCGAGGCGAAGTCCAGCCGGGCGTCGCGGCGCTGGACACCGTGGGCGATCTCCATCGCCTCCTCGTCGGCCGGTTGGGCCCCGGCGTCGCTGTACGGGGGCTTCCAGCGCACGTGCACCCGGGCCATGGGCTCCTCGAATTCGCCCGCCCCGGCCGCCAGCATCAGCTCGTACAGGGCCACCACCTGGTGGCCGGCCCCCACCTCGCCGGCGTCCACCGCGTCGTTGCGGAAGTCCTCGTCGGCGATGGCGCGGTTCTCGTAGCCCAGGAGGCGGTAGCGCTCGACCTGACGCGGGTCGAAGGCCACCTGGATCTTGACGTCGCGGGCGATGGGCTCGAAGGCGCCGGTGAAGTTCTCGACCAGCGCGCGCTCGGCCTCCGCCGGGGTGTCGATGTAGTCGCACTTGCCGTCGCCCCGATCGGCGAGCTGCTCCAGGAACACGTCGTTGTGGTTGTCCATGCCCACGCCGATGGTGTTCAGGTAGATGCCCGACTTGCGGTGCCGCCGGACGTCGGCGGCGATCCGGTCCTGGTCGGTCTCGCCGATGTTGGCCACGCCGTCGGAGAGCAGCACCACGCGGTTGTGGCTGCCGGCGGTGAAGCCGTCCAGGGCCACCTCGTAGCCCATCTTCAACCCGGCCTCGGCGTTGGTGCCGCCGTCGGGCCGCAGGGGGTGGATGGCCGACTCGATCACCCCCCGGCTGCCGGCCGAGGTCATGGGCAGGATCAGGCGCGACTCGTTGCTGAAGGCCACGATCGCCATGGCGTCGCGCGTGTCCATCTGGGTGACCAGGAGGCGCATGGCGTGCTTGACCAGCTCCAGGCGGTTCTCCTCCTTCATCGAGCCGGAGACGTCCACCACGAAGGTCAGGGCCAGGGGCTTGCGCTCGCTGGCGGCCACCTCGCGGCCCCGCAGCGCCACCCGCAGCATCCAGGTGTCGGCGTGGCTCTCGGGGGCGAAGAGGCTGGGCGCCATCTCGGTCTCGACGCGGAAGGTGCCCTCGAGGGGCGGGCTCACGTCGGGGTCGAAGTAGTTGACGAACTCCTCGGTGCGCACCTGGGCCTTCTCGGGCAGGATTCCCAGCCGCAGGTACTGGCGCGCCAGGGCGTAGCTCGCGGTGTCGACGTCGATCGAGAAGGTCGAGAAGGGGTCGGTCACCGCCAGCTCGAAGGGGTTGTCGCCCCAGTAGCGGAAGAACATGTCCCGCGGCCGCTCGTGGGGCCGGCGGCGGCAGTCCTGGAAGAAGCGGTCGACCCACACCTCGGGGTCGGGCTCGACGTCGGAGTCCAGGTAGCCGAGGGAGGTGATGATGCGGTGTCCGCGAGCGATCCCGCGGTCGTCGACCGCGCCCAGTCTGTCGTAGCGATCGAAGGGCACGGCGCCGCTGGCCTCGCCCTTGCCCAGGAAGAAGGCGTCGTCCGAGGCGCCCTCGGCCTTCCGGCCGCGGGCGCGCTTCAGGCTCGCGTCGGGCGCCGGCTCCAGCCAACCGGCCGATGCCAGGGCCTGCCGATCCTCGGCGGGCGGCTCCGCTGTTCCCGGAGCGGATTCGGCCTCGGGGAGCCCTTTTCCGGTCGCGTACCGGACCGACCTCGATCCAGCCATACCGCCGCCACCCTCGCCAGCCGCGCCGGGTTCCGGCACGCCGGTCACGATCATCACGGCGTCCCCGCCGCCACCGCCGCCTACTCCCGGGCGGGGCGGCACGAGGGTCGACCCGTCGAAGTCCTCCCAGAACGTCGCGCCGAGCTCGACGTCCTTCTGGTCCTCGACGGGTGCGAACGCCCGAAAGCGGGGGATCGCCTCCTCCTGTTCCTGGACGCCGTAGCCCAGGAACCGCTCGCTCTTGGCGATCTCCTCCAGGCTCTCCTCGGTGGAGGGAATCTGGATGAGGCCCGCCGCGAGCGCCTCGTGTTCGGCGGCCACCTTCTCCTTCTTCCCGCCGGCATAGCCCAGCGATCGGAGCTCCTCCTCCAGGCGGCGGTCCAGCGACACGCCCTGCGGGTCGGCGGCCGGCTCGCCGGCCTCCAAGGCGGTCTGCGTGCGGGTGACCGACCGGCCGAGTTGCTCCACCTCGGCCAGCTCGCGCGCGCCTCGGACCGTCGATCCGCCGGCCGGGCCGCCCGGCTCCTTGTCGCGGGCCCCGCCCCGATCGGCGGCCAGGCCCTCCGCTTCGAGCGAGGAGGCGCGCCCCCCCGTGCGGAGCCCGTCTTCCTCGGTGCGCGGCTCGTTCCTGAATCCCTCCTCATCGACGCCGGCCTTGCGCGTCACGTCGACTCGGGCGACCAGGGGATCCTCGGGGCCCAGCGCGGTCTCGCCCGAGCTCGCTCGATACAGACCCCATACGCCGATCAGGAGGAGGGTGCCCGCGGCGGCGCGCAGGATGGGCGATGCGAGCCAGGCCCGGCCACCCGCGGACGGCGGATCGCCGTGTTGCCGGCGGGCCTCGGCCACGAGCGCGGCCGTGGCCTCGACCGACAGGCGGTCGGCGGGACCGGACGCGGGGGCGTCCGCGCCGACCTCGAGGGAGGCGCGCACCAGCCCCACCGTGCTCTCGATCCGTTTCTTCTCGGCGCGCAGCTCCTCCGAGCCCGCCAGGGCCTTCTCGACCTCGGCCACCTCGGCCGCGTTCGCCTCGCCCAGGATCCAGGCGCACAGCAGCGCGTGCAGCCGCTCGTCGTCGGTCCGGGGGCCGCCATCCCTGGCATCTCCGCCGTCGTAGTCGCCAATCTTCATGACATTTCTCCCCGAGCGAAGCCCAGGCCGGCTTCGGTGACCCGCGCGGGTCGCGCGGCGAGCCCCCGGGAGGGGGCCCCGTCCAAGAGGGGGGCGAGGTGCTGGCTGAGGGCCTTCAGGCCGGTGCTGACCAGCCAGCCGACTGTGCCGATCTTCCTGCCGGTGATCTCGGCGATCTCGCGATAGCTGCGATCGCCGAGCAGGCGCAGGACCAGCACCTCCTTCTGGTCGGGGGGCAGCTTCTCGAGGCCGAATTCGACGGCCTCGCGCGTGTCCGCGGCTCCTGCCGTTCCCGTTTCGACCCGCGCCAAATCCCGCTCGGCCACTTCCGTTTCGCGGCGTTTGCGCCGGCTCTCGGCTCTCAAGACGTCCATACAGCAGTTCCTCGCTACCTTGTGGAGCCAGGAGAGAAGGTGCGATCGCTCCAGCCCCGCGCGGCCCCGGACCGCATCGGGCAGGCTGGGGGGGGACTGGACGAGCCGGAGGAAGACCTCCTGCACGACGTCCTCCCAGCCACCCGACTGGCCGAGGATCGAGCGGGCGTGCCGGAGGAGCGCCGCCTGGTGGCGCTCGACCAGCTCGCTGAAGGCGTTGGTGTCCCCGCGCTGGAAGCAGGCGAGGAGCTCGCCATCGGAGCGTTCGTCCTTCATTCCCGATGTCCGCCTGAGGAACGACGCCGCGCTGGGCGTTCTTGGAGCCATCCCCCCCTTGGCCGCCGGTGGGGCCGGGCGATGACCCAAGTCCAAGGAGGTGAGGGGTTTAGGATAACCGACCGGCGGCCGGAGGGGGGCCTCGGGACGTCCGGGCCGGCGCTCCGCAGGCCCCGAGGGCCGCCGGGAGGCCTGCCGGGGGCCGCCCCTGCCGTGGAGATGATCGAGCGCTGGCTCGGATCGGGCCATCCGGTAGAAATGCGGGGCGGAGGCCCCGTACCGCCCGGTCCGGCCCCGAGCCCTCACCCGCCGAACCGTCCCCAGCCCCCGCCCGCCCACAGGGGATGCGCCGGAACGCGGCCGGTTGCGAGTAGAGTGGGCGCAATCCGCATGCCTTCATCCCCGACCTTCGACCCCAACGCCGCCGCCGCGCCCGGCAGCGGGCTCTACGGCCTTCGCTCCACGCCGGAGGAGTCCACGGTGCACGTCCTGCCCGTGCCCTGGGACGCCACCGCCTCCTATCGCAAGGGCGCGGCCCTCGCGCCGGCCGCGATCCTGCGGGCGTCCGGTCAGGTGGAGCTCTTCGATCTCGCCACGGGACGCCCCTATGAGGCGGGCCTCCACATGCGTCCGATCGACAAGGAGATCGCCTCCATGAACCTGGAGGCCTCGCGGCTCGTAGAGGGCGTGGTCGCGGCCAGCGGTCCGGGGGCCGGTGGAGCTGCGCTGCAGCCTGCCCTGAGCCGCGTCGACCAGCTCTCCGAGCGCGTCCACCTGCGCGTGCGGGAGCAGGTGCAGGGAGCTCTCGAGGAGGGTCGCCTGCCGGCGGTCCTCGGCGGCGATCACTCCTGCTGCTTCGGCGCCATCGAGGCCTGCGCCCGCAGGCACCCCGGGCTCGGCGTGCTGCAGTTCGACGCCCACGCCGATCTGCGCCGCGCCTATCAGGGTTTCACCTGGTCCCACGCCTCGGTTCTGTACAACGTCCTCGAGCGCCTGGACGGTGTGAGCCGCCTCGTGCAGGTGGGCGTTCGCGACCCGGGCGAGGAGGAGTGGGACAGGATCGAGGCCGGCGGCGAGCGTCTGCACGCGCTCCTCGATGCGGAGTGGGCCGCCGCGCGGCTCGAGCACCGCGATCTGCGGGAGCTCGCCCGCCGCACCCTCGAGGCCCTGCCCGAGAACGTCTACCTCACCTTCGACGTCGACGGCCTGGACCCGAGCCTGTGCCCCCACACCGGAACCCCCGTGCCCGGCGGTCTGCGCTGGGACGAGGTCGGGCTGTGGCTCGACGAGCTCGCCACCTCCGGCCGCCGCATCGTCGGGCTCGACCTGGTCGAGGTCAGTCCGGGTGCGAGCTGGCGACCCCACGAGGAGGGGGCCGAGGATGCCTGGGACGCCATCGTCGGCGCCCGCCTGCTGTATCGCTTGATCGGAGCCGCGCTGCGGACGCGGTAGCGGGGCCGGGCGCCGATCGCGGCGGAGGGTACGATGGCGGCATGAAGCTCCCGCTCCTCATCGCCCTGATCCCCCTCGCCGACGGCCAGGGTCACGCCGGCCTGTACGGCGCCTCCACCGAGGTGCCACAGCCCACCTTCGTCGAACTCGAAGGTGAGCCCTTCGGGGCCGAGCCCGACGCGCGCGGCCCCATCGGTGGCGGCCCCGGCTACGTGGCCGGGCTCGCCGGCGGCGACCGCGTGGCCGTCGACCTCGACGGTCTGATCGAGGCCCTGGGAGCCGCCCAGCCAGGCGAGGTGGTCTTCCTGCCGGGCGACGCGGTGATCGACTGCACCGCGCGCGTGCTGGTGGACGAGCTGGTGCTAGCGCTCCCCGGCGGCGTGACCCTGGCCAGCGACCGCGGTCGGGGGGGATCGCCCGGCGCGCTGCTCTTCTCCGACGCCCTGACCACCCGGCCGCTGATCCGCGTCGAGGGCGCCGACGCCCGCATCAGCGGATTGCGCCTGCGGGGACCGGATCCCGAGCGACGGCTGGACCACCACCGCCGGTCCTTCCGGGAGGAGAGAGGGCGCGACTACTACTACCGCTTCCCCGTCTCCGACGGGATCGTGACCGGCTTCGACCGCCTCGAGGTCGACGGCTGCGAGCTGGCCGGCTGGAGCCACGCCGCCGTGCACCTGAAGGCCGGGGCCGATCACCGCGTCCACCACTGCTTCATCCACCACAACCAGTATCAGGGACTGGGCTACGGCATCTGCCACGACGTGGCCACCTCGCTCATCGAGCACAACCTCTTCGACTGGAACCGCCACTCCATCGCCGGCACCGGTCGGCCGGGGAGCGGCTACCTCGCCCGCCACAACCTGGAGCGCGGCACCTCCCTGAGCCACTGCTTCGACATGCACGGCGGCCGCGACCGCAAGGACGGCACCGACGTCGCCGGCACCTGGATGAAGGTCGAGCGCAACACCTTCCTGTGCACGGAGACCGCCGTGGTCGTGCGGGGTGAGCCCGAGCAGGAGGTCCGCATCGAGGGCAACTGGTTCGTGCACCCCTCCCCGGCCAAGGCGGTGCGCGGCGAGTCGCGCACGCGCCTCGGGTCCAACGCCTACCGGCTGGAGCCGCCCGCGGTCCGCGCGGGACGCTGAGGGGCGCGCTCGAGGGACCGGCGCCGGAGGTCTTTCCCAGAATCGACCCGGCCCCCCACCGTTTCTCCACCGGATGGTTCCCAGGCCCCATCCCGCTGGATCGAATGACAGGGCGCGAGGGGCGCGCGGTTGGCAGCAGCCGGCGGATCGGCTCATCTCGAATGGGACATCCCAGGGGCAGCGCGATCGAGGAGGAGGGCGGCCGGACCCCGACCCGGAAGGGCCGGTCTCCCCGCGGGCTGCCGGAGGAGAGGCCGGCGCCCAGCCACGAGCGGCTCGAGCGGGCGCTGGCGGAGAGCGAGGCTCGCTACCGCCTGCTGGTGGAGTCCACCAACGTCGTCCTGTGGGAGATGGACCCCGCCACCTGGCTCTTCACCTACGTGAGCCCCCGGGCGGTCGAGCTCCTCGGCCATCCGCTCGAGGAGTGGCTCGGGAGCGGATTCTGGGCGGAGCACATCCACCCCGACGACCGCCAGCGGGTGGTCCGACGCCGGGGCGAGGGCGCCCGGAGGCTGGAGGATCACGAGCTCGACTACCGCATGGTGGCCGCCGACGACCGCGTCCTGTGGATCCGCGACGTGGTCTCGGTGATCGCCGAGGAGGAGCGCCCGGTCCTGATGCGCGGCGTCATGATCGACATCACCCAGCTCAAGCTCGCCGAGGAGGCCCTCCAGGAGCGCGCCAACTACGACCCGCTGACCCATCTGCCCAACCGCCGCCTCTTCGACGACCGCCTGTCCCACGCCCTGGCCCGGGCGCAGCGGAGCCGCACGCTCCTGGCGCTGATGTACCTGGACCTGGACGGCTTCAAGGAGGTCAACGACTCCCTGGGACACGGCGCGGGCGACGAGGTGCTCCGGATCGTCGCCCACCGGCTGAGGTCCAGGGTGCGCAAGTCGGACACCATCGCCCGACTGGGCGGCAACGAGTTCGCCATCATCGCCTCCGATTGCCGGAAGCGGGAGGACCCCGAGACCCTCGCCCGTCGGGTGCTGGAGCTGCTCACGGCGCCCTACGTCGTCGACGATGGCCGAGCCGTGCTCTCGGCCAGCATCGGCATCAGCTTCTACCCCTCCGACGGCGCGAACCCCGACGCAC
Organism: uncultured Planctomycetaceae bacterium; assembly: GCA_964615935.1. Classification (GTDB taxonomy): domain Bacteria; phylum Planctomycetota; class UBA1135; order UBA1135; genus CAZTTG01. Next base: position 37,988 of record CAZTTG010000021.1, read on the forward strand.
TGCTGGAGAAGGCCGACCGCGCCATGTATCGGGCCAAGGAGGCCGGGCGCAACACCTACCGCTTCTTCACACCCCCCACCGCGCGCGGCGGGCCCGCTCGGCCTCCATCCCCGGTCGCGTCGAGCTGAGCCTCCGGGCCTCGGGCCCCGCCGCCCCGGACGCGTCCCCCCGCGGGGCGCGTCGCCGCCCCACCGGACATCATTTCCGCGATCGCGTTCGTCCGGATCCGGCGGCCCCGATACATTCCCCTCCCCACGTCCCAGGAGGCAAGACCATGCGGAACCCGCTCCCCGATTCCTGCGCGAAGTTCGTCCTCCCGCTGCTCGCCGGCCTGCTGCTCTCCACCTGCGCCGCGGTGCCCGCCGAATCGGAGGCCGAGGTCAGCCTCGAGTCGCTCCTGGCGGAGATGATCGATCGCGGGCGCCTGGCGCGGCTGCCCGACCCGGCCTACACCTGCCGCCAGGCCAGCAGCTTCGACCCCAAGTCGACCGGACCCGACGAGGAGGGCTGGTACGCCAACGGCGACCACTCCCACTACCGGCGCACCGAGATGCGCGGCGATCGAGTGGAGCAGGTCCTGCTCGACGCCGAGGGCCCCGGCGCGGTGGTGCGCTGGTGGGTCACCTCCGGGGAGTACGTGGGCACCATCCGGATCTACCTGGACGGCGCCGAGGAGCCGGCGGTCGAGGCGCGGGTGGACGAGCTGATCGGCGGCGAGGCCCTGGTGGGCGCGCCCCTGTCGGCCGAGCGAGCCCGCGGGCGCAACCTCTACCTGCCGATCCCCTACGCCCAGCGCTGCGTGATCACCTTCGACCGGCCCGACTACTGGGAGACCAAGGAGAACAAGGACCGGCTCTACTACCAGATCAACTACCGCGCCTACGAGGCGGGTACGCCGGTGCGCTCCTTCTCGATGGGGGAGCTCGAGCGGCTGGGACCGCGGCTCTCCGAGGTCTCCTCGACCTTGCTCGCGCCTGCCGATCACCCGCGCGATCTCCTGCTGCCCGCCATCGGCCTCCCCTCTCCCCACGAGCTCCCGCCGGCGCCGTCGGATGCGATCGGACTGCTGGCGGGAGAGGGGGAGGGCGCCCTCACCCGCATCTCGGTGCGCCTGGAGGCCGAGGATCTCGCCCGGGCGCTGCGCTCGACCATCCTGGAGCTCTACTTCGACGGAGAGTGGACGGTCTGGTGCCCGGTGGGCGAGTTCTTCGGGAGCGGTGTGGGCGTCAACCCCTACAGGGGCTGGTACCGGACGGTCGCCGAGGACGGCACCATGACGTGCTACTGGGTCATGCCCTTCCGGGAATCCTACACCGTGGCTCTCCGGAACATCGGCGACCAGCCGGTCACCGTGGCCGAGGGTTCCGTCGAGGTCGGCCGCTGGTCCTGGGACGACCGCTCCATGCACTTCCACGCGGGCTGGCACCAGGACCGCGAGGTCGAGACCGTGGGCGCGAACGGCGTGGACTGGAACTACGTCGAGCTCTCCGGGCGAGGAGTCTTCGCCGGCGACTCGCTGACCCTGAACAACCGGGTCCAGGCATGGTGGGGCGAGGGCGACGAGAAGATCTGGGTCGACGGCGAGGACTTCCCCTCGCACTTCGGCACCGGCACCGAGGACTACTACGGCTACGCCTGGTGCACCCCGCACTTCTTCGAGGCGCCCTTCCACGCCCAGCCTCGCGCCGAGGGGCCGCGCAACTACGGCCACGTGACCAACAGCCGCACCCGGGCCCTGGACGCGATCCCCTTCACCAGCGACCTCCGCTTCGACATGGAGATCTGGCACTGGGCCAAGACCCGGGTGGACTACGCCATCACCACCTACTGGTACGGAGCCCCGGGGGCCCGCTCGAACCGCTCGCCCGAGCCCGAGGAGGCGGCCCATCCGGTGACCCTCTACTCCCCCAAGGCGGGCTTCCAGATCCTCGAGCGCTCGGCCGGGAACGCCGGCCCCCAGGCCATGGCCGGGTACGGGGAGGGCCTGTGGCACGACGACGACCAGCTCTGGTGGACCGAGGCTCAGCCGGGCGATCGGCTGGACCTGGCCCTGATGGTCGAGGAAATCGGGACCTACCAGCTCTCCGCCACCATGACGCGGGCGGTCGACTACGCCATCGTGCAGCTCTGGCTCGACGGCGCAAAGCTCGGCGAGCCCATCGACCTCTACAACGACGGCGTGGTGCCGACCGGACCCATCCAGCTCGGCACCCACGAGCTGGAGCCCGGGAGGCACGCCTTCGGCGTCGAGATCCTGGGCGCCAACGAGAAGGCCGTGAAGAAGTACATGGTGGGCCTGGACCGGATCCTGCTCCAGCCCGAATGATGGGCCCGCCAGGCGGAGAGGCGACCGCGACCGATCGGTCCGGGGCGACCATGGACGTCCCCGTGCCGATCGTGGACATGCGCGGGATCTCCAAGTCCTTCGGGCCGGTGGAGGTGCTGCACGCGGTCGACTTCGAGGTCCGTCCGGGCGAGGTGCACGTGCTGGCGGGCGAGAACGGGGCCGGCAAGAGCACGCTGATCAAGATCCTCTCGGGGGTCTACGGCGACTTCAGCGGCGAGCTCCGCGTGAACGGCCGGGAGGAGCGCTTCGCCCACCCCATGGAGGCCGTGCGGGCCGGCATCGCCACCATCCACCAGGAGCTCTCGCTGGTGGGCTCGATGAGCATCGCCGACAACCTGTTCCTGGGACGCGAGGCCTCCGAGCGCTTCGGCTGGGTGGACTTCGCCCAACAGGAGGCGGAGGCCACGCGCATCCTCGCCGAGATGGGGCTCGAGCTCTCGCCGCGTCAGACGGTCGGCGAGCTGCCCATCTCCGGCCAGCAGCTCCTGGAGATCGCCCGCGCCCTGGCTCGCGAGGCCGGCGCGCTGATCCTGGACGAGCCCACCAGCGCCCTGAACGAGAGCGAGGTCGGCACGCTCTTCGAGCGCATCGGGGAGCTCCGCTGTAAGGGCCGCGGCATCGTGTACATCACCCACAAGATGGAGGAGATCTACCAGCTCGCTGACCGCATCACCGTGCTGCGGGACGGCCATCTGGTGGGCACGGCCCGGGCCTCCGACCTCCCGCCCGCGGAGCTGGTGCGCTGGATGGTGGGCCGCGAGGTCGCGGTCGAGGCCGGGGAGCGGCGCGAGCCCTCCCGGCGGCCGGCGCTGGAGGTCGAGGGCCTGCGGGTGGCCCACCCCGAGATCCGGGGGCGCCGGGTGGTCGACGAGGTCTCCTTCGATCTGCGGCGGGGGGAGGTCCTGGGGCTCGCCGGCCTGCAGGGATCGGGCACCAGCGATGTGCTGCACGCCCTCTTCGGGGCCCTGGGTCGGCGCGTCCGGGCGCGCGTCCGTCTGGGCGGGGAGCCCTTCGCGATCCGCGATCCGCGCCGGTCGGTCGAACGGGGCCTGGTGCTCTTGACGAGCGACCGCAAGTCCTCGGGCCTGGCGCCCGAGCTGGGGGTGCTCGAGAGCGCCAGCCTGTCCAGCCTGCCGCGCTTCAGCAACCGCCTGGGGTGGGTGAGGCGGCGCCAGGAGAGCGAGGCGGTGCGGAGCCTGACCGGCGAGTTCCGCCTGAGCGCTCCCTCGCTGGAGGCACCCGTTCGCACCCTGTCGGGCGGCAACCAGCAGAAGGTCTGCCTGGCGCGCTGCCTGCTCACCGAGCCACGGGTCCTGCTCCTGGACGAGCCCACCCGCGGGGTCGACGTCGGCGCCAAGGCCGACATCTACGGGCTCATGCGCGGGTGGGTCGGCCGGGGGATCTCCATCCTGCTGATCACCTCGGAGATGGACGAGCTCGTGGCGCTCAGCGACCGGATCCTGGTGATGCACCGGGGCCGGATCGCGGCCGAGCTGGCGCGCGGGGAGGCCTCCAAGGACCGAATCCTGGCCGCCGCCATGGGAGGAGCCCGATGAACGAGACCTGGACCGCGCGCCTGCGGCAGTGGTGGACCACGCCGGTGGCGCGGGCCCTGCTGGCCCTGCTCCTGATGATCGCCATCGGCTGCGTCTTCAGCGCCGACGGGGCCTTCTACAAGTGGAGCGTGCACCGCGACATGCTGCGGCAGGTGTCGGTCTTCGGCATCCTGGCCTGCGGCATGACGGTGGTGATCATCACCGCCGGCATCGACCTCTCGGTGAGCAGCCTGCTGGCGCTGGCGGCGGTCTTCTTCGCCCGCTTCACCCTGCCCATGGGCTGGCCGGCCTACCTGGCCATCCCCGCGGTGCTCGTCATCGGCACGCTCCTGGGGTCGCTCTCCGGGACGCTCGTGGCGCGCATGCGCATCCAGCCCTTCATCGTCACCCTGGCGATGATGGTCTTCGCCCGCGGGCTGGCCAAGGTGGTCTCGGAGGGCCGCAAGATCACCAACTACGTGACCGAGGCCGACGGCAGCTCCCACCTGGTCGAGCACCCCCCCATCTTCGGGCTCATCGACGGCAAGATCCTGGGCGGCAACCTGTCGATCGTCACCATCGTCTTCCTGGCCTGCGTGCTCATCACCTGGGTCGTCCTCTCGCGGCTGCGCCTGGGGCGCTACATCTACGCCGTGGGGGGCAACCAGGAGGCCGCCCGGCTCTCGGGCGTGCCGGTGCGCCGGACCCTGATCTGCGCCTACGCCCTCTCGGGGCTCTTCTCGGCGGTGGCGGGCATCTGCCAGGCCGCCCAGGAGACCCACGGGGACCCCGAGACCGGGATGGCCTACGAGCTCGACGCCATCGCCATGGTGGTGATCGGGGGCACCAGCCTGGCGGGCGGCAAGGGCAGCGTGGTCCTGACCCTGATCGGGGTCTTGACCATCGGCTACCTGCAGAAGACCCTCTCCCTCAACGCCGCGCCCGAGGCCACCCGCCTCATGCTGACGGGCGCCATCATCGTCTGCGCGGTCCTGTTTCAGCGCGGCAAGTAGAAGGAAACGCCAACATGCAGCTCCGCAAGCTCGCTCTCCTCTCCGGCCTCCTCCTCATCGGTGCAAGCTGCGGCTCCGGGCCGCGCCAGGAGCGCGCCGGCACTCCCGACGACCCCTGGCTCATCGGCATGAGCCAGTGCAACCTGGGCGAGCCCTGGCGCGTCCAGATGGACGCCGACATCAGGGCCGCGGCCGACGCCCACCCCGAGCTGAAGGTGATCTTCAAGAACGCCGCCAACGACTCGCTGACCCAGCGCTCCCAGGTCGAGGAGTACATCGAGCAGGGCGTCGACGTGCTCATCATCAGCCCCAAGGAGGCCGCGCCGCTCACCAAGCCGGTGGCCGAGGCCTACCGCAAGGGGATCCCGGTGATCGTCCTCGACCGGGCGGTGCAGGGCGAGGAGTACACCTGCTTCATCGGGGCCGACAACGTGAAGATCGGCCGCGAAGCGGGGAAGTGGATCCGTCAGCACCTCGGCGGGGAGGGCAAGATCGTCGAGCTCAAGGGGCTCATGACCTCGATCCCCGGACACGACCGTCACGACGGATTCATGGAGGGCCTCGACCCGGAGAACCACCCCGGCCTGGAGATCGTCTTCACCGGCGAGATGAAGTGGATCGAGAAGGACGCCCGCGAGGAGATGGAATCCGCCCTGGCCACCTGCCCCGAGATCGACCTGGTCTACGCCCACAACGACCCCGGCGCCCACGGCGCCTGGAAGGCGGCCCAGGCTGCCGGCCGGGAGGGGGACATCGTGTTCGTGGGCATCGACGGCCTGCCCCACGAGGGACTGCAGTACGTCCAGCAGGGCATCCTCGGCGCGACCCTCCTCTATCCCACGGGCGGCGACCGCGCCATCGAGGTGGCCCTGGCCCTCCTGCGCGGCGAGGAGGCCCCCAAGAAGATCGTCCTGGGCACCCGGCTCTACACCGGGGAGAACATCGAGCAGGGCGGCGAAGCGATCGAGTAGGGGGCCCGCTCAGGGCCGCTCCTGCGGCTCCTCCGCGGATCGGCTCCCCAGCATCTCGAAGAAGCGGCCGGTGGCCGAGCACAGCTCGGCCACGTTCTCGCCGATCCAGTTGGTCAGCTCGGCCAGCTGGTCCTCCTGCTGGAAGAGCGTCTCCCGGCGATCGAGCAGGTCGTCCACGTTCAGCGTGCCGGCCAGGTACTCCTGCACGCCGTTGCGGTAGTCCTCCTCGTAGCGGCCGAGGTTGGCGATCAGCTCGTCCCGGCTGGCGGTGAGCGTCTCGATCCGGATGAGCGAGTCCAGCGCGCTCACGTGGATCCGCCGGTGGCGGGCCACGATGGCCTGGTCGAAGCGCCTCATGTTGGCCTGGGCCTGCCGCTCCAGGCTGGCGGTCACGCGGCGGTCCACCGCGCCGATCTCGAGCCCCGCGAAGATGGCCCAGGAGTCGTCGTCCGCGGCCGTGCCCTCGCCCCGGATGTCGGCCTGCCCCCCGGCCCGCAGGGCGATGTCCCACCGGCCGCGTCGGGCCAGGTCGAACTGGATCTTGGCGTTGGCGCTGGCGTTGCGCAGGGTGGCGATCTCGGGATCGGTCTGGATCGCCACCTCCAGGATCTCGGCGCGAACCTCGCCCAGGAAGGGGTTGAAGGGCTCCTCGTCGATCTCGATCTCGTCCTCGAGGGAGAGGCCCGAGGCGGCCTTCAGGCCGGCCACTTCGATCTCGTAGCGCCCCCGCATGTTGCGGACCGTCGAGGCGGCCTGCGCGAGCTCGGCGCGGGCGCGGCTCTCGTCCCCGGCGGTGTCCCGATCCTCCACCCGGCCCATCTCCTCGAGCAGCGTCTCCAGGTCCGACTGCCAGCGCTCGGCGGCGCCGAGGCGCTTCTGCAGCTCGATGACCTCGTAGAACTGCTCCAGCGCGTTCTGGATCAGGGAGCGCACCTTCTTGATGTACTCGAGCTGGGCGTCGTCCAGCTCGTTGCGGCGGAAGAGGGCCTCGCTGGTCCGCTCCAGCCGCTCGCGCGAGCCGGCCAGCGGGTAGTACATCTCCGCGAAGGCGTAGGGCCGGTAACCGCCGTCGCCGTTCTCGATCGAGCCGGCCAGGCCGCTGCCGAAGTCGATGCGGGTGGTATCGAAGAAGCGCTTCTCCAGGGACAGCTCGGCCGAGTGGTCGCTCTGCTCGTCGTGGATCCAGCGGCCCGCGTCGCGGCTCCCGGAGCGCTCGAACTCGCTCATCAGCCTCAGGCTGGGGGTGAGGGAGTCCCGGGACACGTAGAAGAAGTCGTAGCGGGCCTCCTCGGCCTTGAAGCGCTGATAGCTCGACTTGATCTCGGGGTGCAGGTCGAAGGTGAGCGGCACCAGCGCCCGGGCCGAGATCCGGTGCGTGTCGGGCTCGGGCGCCGGCGGCGGGCCCGCGGCCTCGGGATCGGCCTCGGGCTCCGCGGCCCCCTCGGCCGGGATCGGCAGCGTCGATCGCCACTCCACGTCGCTCGAAGGCATGCTCGACCTGCAGCTCGAGGCCGCGCAACACAGCGACGCGATCGCGATCCGGGCGAGCCGTCGGCCTGACCGTCCCCTCATCTCACCACCCTCCGTTCACCAGCAACCAGACGTACACCGCGTAGGCCAGGAGAAGCGCGGCTCCCTTGAGGCGCCCGGCCTTGGCCCCCGCGAGCAGCGGGAGCAGCAGGGCGGCCAGGCTGAATCCAACGACCACCGGCAGGTCGCGGTGCAGGGCGGCGGTGATCGAGGGGTGCACCCCCCCGGGCTGCGCTCCGTCGACGAAGGGCCGGATCACCGTGACCAGGCCCAGGGCCATGAGCAGGTTGAAGACGTTGCTGCCCACCACGTTGCCCAGGCTGATCTCGGCCACGCCGCGGAAGGCGGCCGCCAGGCCGGCGGCCAGCTCGGGGAGCGAGGTGCCCACCGCCAGCAGCGTCAGGCCGACCACGTGCCGGGGCAGGCCGAAGTAATCGCCCGCGTTCCGGCCCCCCTCCACCACCAGGTAGGCGCCCACGGCTAGGCCGATGACGCCGAAGAGCAGCTCGCGGCCGGGCGCCTTCGACCCCAGCGCCATCGACCGCCCGCCCTCGTACTTCCGCGCGGTGAGGAAGACGTGGACGTTGTGCAGGGCGAAGAGGCCCAGGAGGATCCACCCGTCGGTCCGCGTCAACGCCTCGTCGAGGCACAGGATCCACAGGGCCCCCACCGAGACCAGCAGCCACAGGATCTCGCGCGGGCGCATGGTCCGCTCGAGCACCCGCGGCAGGACGAGCGCGCAGGCCCCCAGGACCAGCCCGATGTTGGCCACGTTGGAGCCGAGCACGTTGCCCATGCTCAGCTCCTCGCTGTCCTGGAGGGCGGCCAGGCCCGAGACCACCACCTCCGGCGCCGAGGTGCCCCAGGCGACCACGGTCAGCCCGATCACCAGGACGCTGACGCCCAGCTTGCGGGCGATCTCGGCGCCGGCCTGGACGAGCCAGTCGCCGCCCTTGATCAGGAGCGCGAAGCCCCCCACCACCTCGGCCAGGATCAGGATCAGGTCATCCACGCGGGGATCCTAGCGCGGATGTCGCGGCGGGAAGGAAGCCGAGCGGAGAAGATGGCGCCGGCTTGGGCTAGAATGCCGGCATGCCGGAGGCCGGGCATCCGCTGATCGCCATCAACGGGCTCCTGGAGCCCGGCGAGCGACCCTCGCTGAGGCTCGGAAACCGCTACGCCGAAGCCGTGCTCCGGGCGGGAGGCCTGCCGGTCGCCCTGCCGCCGGTGGGCGGCCCCGCGGACCTGGCGCGCCTGCTCGAGGCGGTCGGCGGCCTGCTGCTCGGCGGCGGCGACGACTTCACCACCGAGCCCCTGGGGCTGGGCCCGACCCACCTGCAGGCCAGCCCCGTGCCGCCCGAGAAGCAGGCCTGGGACCTCGCCCTGGCCCGCCTGGCCCTGGATCGGGGCGTGCCGGTGCTGGGCATCTGCTACGGCATGCAGCTCCTGGCCCTGGCCGAGGGCGCGCGCTTCCTCCAGCACCTGCCCGAGGACCGGCCGGGCGCCCGGGATCACACCGGGGGGGGCCTGCACCCGGTCCTCCTCCAGGCCGGCTCGAAACTGGCCCGGATCCTCGGGGTAGAGCGCCTGGACGTGATCTCCCGCCATCACCAGGCGGTCTGCGGGGTGGTCGAGCCCTGGCGGGTCGTCGCGGTGGACGACGGGAGGGACGGGGGAATCGTCGAGGCCGTCGAGCGCGAGGGACACCCCTTCGCCCTGGGCGTCCAGTGGCACCCCGAGCTCTCGCCGGAGGGCTCCCACGACGACCGGCTGTTTCGTTCACTCGTCAGCTCGGCCGGCCTGCGCGCCGCGCGCCGCGCCGAGCACACCCCGAGCCCGGGACCGGCATGAAGTTCGGACAAGTAGGAGCAGGCCCGCCCAAGGGCGCGATCGACACCACCCACGAGCGCCGGCGCATGATCCTGATGGGGGTGGCGCTGGTCTTCGTCGTCATCGTCTTCGCGGTGATGCAGATGCAGAAGGGGGAGGACGAGCGCGCCCGGGAGGGCGAGCTCGAGGGGCGGGCGCAGGCCCCGATCGAGGTGGAGATCATCACGCCGGAGATCGACCTCCCCGCCCTGCTCGAGGTCGTGCGCGACGCCACCGAGACCGAGCGGGTCACGGTCGAACGCGAGGCCGTCGCCATCGCCCTGGAGTGCGCGACCAAGCTCGTGGACGGCCACTTCATGCCCATGGGCGGCCGCGTGCTCGATGCCGCCACCGCGGCCGAGATCCTGGCCGATCCCGGCGCCCACCGGGCCCAGCTCCTGCGCGCCCGCGGGCGGATCGAGGAGCTGCGGCGCGAGGACGGGCCCGCCGGCGGGCAGATCGCGCGGGGCCGCCTGGAGCTCGAGGACGGCACCCAGAGCTGGTTCGTGCTGAGGCACCTGTCGGAGGTATTCGAGCCGGGCTCTTTCGTGCGCATGGACGGGATCTTCGTCCAGGCCTTCCGCGACCAGCTCGAGTCGGGCTGGGCGGACGGGCCGTTCATCGTCGGCCCCCGCGCGGTGCGCTCCTATCCGGAGATCACCGCCGTCGAGGAGTTGACGCCGGAGATCTTCGCCCTGGTCGAGGACGCCGATCTGGACCGCGGGGGCGAGCTGCCCTTCACCGAGCTCTTCGAGCTCATGGCCTTCGCTCGCGATCAGGCCGCCGAGGCGATCGACTGGAGCGAGACGCCGGTGCTGAACAACGACCTCTTCGCCTCCATCTTCAAGGACGGCTCCGCGCACCGCGCCCATGCGATTCGCATCCCCATCAGCAAGGTGATGGACGCCTGGGACAGCGCCGCCCAGGAGAACCCCGCCCGCCTCGATACCGTCTGCGAGGGCTGGATCGGCAACTTCGAGTGGATCGCCAAGCCGGGCGTGCTCCGGTTCCAGGCGCCCTTCGTGAATCCCGGTCTGGAGCGGGGGGACCTGGCCCACGCCCGGGGCTTCTTCCTGCTCAACCACAAGTACACGCCGCGGGACGGCGGGATCGCGGTGGCGCCCTACTTCGTGCTGCACTCGATCGAGGAGTTCGTCCCCGAGGAATCCAACCTGGTCCGCAACATCTTCATCGTCGTCACCATCACCCTCCTGCTCATGGCGGCGGTGTTCTGGATCGTGCTCATGCGCGACAAGCGCAAGGCCCAGGCCCTGCAGGAGGAGCTGGTCCGCCGCCGCCGCGCCCGCCGCGCCCGCCACGATCAGCAGGCCCCGGCGCAGCCCTGAGCCGATCATGGGCCGCGTCGACGTCGAGCTCGCCCCGCCCTACGCGGTGCACGTCGAACCGGGGGTCCTCTCTCGAGTCGCCGGCGCGATCCCGCCGGGCGGCCGCTGCGCCCTGCTCTCGGACGAGCGCGTGGCGCCCCTCCACGCTCGTCGCCTGACGGGTCTCGAGCGGATTCCGCGCCTGCTGATCCCCCCTGGCGAGGCATCCAAGTGCTTCGCCCGCCTCGAGGAGGTGCTCGACTTCCTGGCCGCCTCGGGCCTGGACCGCGGCTCCAGCCTGGTGGTCCTGGGCGGGGGCGTGCCGGGTGACCTCGGGGGCTTGGCGGCCTCGCTCTACATGCGCGGTATCGCGCTGGTGCAGTGCCCCACCACGCTGCTGGCCCAGGTCGACGCCTCGGTGGGCGGCAAGACCGCGGTGAACCTCCAGGCCGGCAAGAACCTGGCCGGCACCTTCCACCAGCCCGTCGCCGTCTTTGCCGACACCGACGTCCTCTCGACCCTCGACGAGGCCGACTGGCGATCGGGCCTGGGCGAGGTGCTCAAGACGGCGCTGATCGAGGGCGAGGAGCTCCTGCACCTCGTCGAGCAGCTCGTCGAGCCCATCCTGGCCCGCGACCCGGCCGACCTCGCCGAGGTGGTGGAGCGCTGCGTGCGCGCCAAGGCGCGGGTGGTGGCCTCCGATCCCGAGGAGCGCGGTCCGCGCAGGGCCCTCAACCTCGGCCACACCTTCGCCCACGCCATCGAGCGCGTCGCCGGCTTCGGCGCGATCGCCCACGGCGCGGCGGTGGCCGCGGGCGTATCCCTGGCCCTGGCGGCCAGCCGCGAGCTGGGTCTCCTGCGCGAGCCCTCCCTGCCCGAGCGCGCCGCCGATCTGGCGGGCCGCCTGGGACTCCCCACCTCCCTCTCCGACCTGCGCCGCGAGTCCGGCCAGCCCCTCGCCGCCGCCGACCTGATCGAGGCCATGCGCCTCGACAAGAAGGGCCGCGAGTCCCGAACCCTCCTGGTCCTGCCCCGGTGCGCGGGCGAGCTGGAGCTGGAGGTCGAGCCGGACGGAGAGATCCTGGTCTCCCTGCTGGCTTGAGGCGCGAGGATCAGCGTAGCACTAGCGTGAAATCGTGCCGGGATCCGAACTGGACGTCGCCGACGAGCTCCGCCCGAGCCCGCCGCCCGGTGTCCGTCCAGGCCTCGGCCGAGAAGCGACCCTGCGGGAGCGCGAGCCCGCCCATGCCCAGGATGCCCTCGTTCGCGTGGCGGCGGGGCAGGTAGGGCTCGCGGGCGACGAGTCCCCCCTGGGCGTCGCGGATCTCGGCTTCGATCACCTGCCAGGGATCGTCGTCATCGGCGACCTCGAAGGTGAAGTGAACCTCCCAGAAGGCCCATTCGGCCTTTCGTTCGATCACGGCAGTCTCGCCCGAGGTGACCTCGACCAGGGCATCGCGCACGCACAGCCAATCGCGGCGGACCCGCACGAGCCAGGTGCCCGGCGCGAGCTCCGGAGAGCGGAAGCGACCGTCCTCGAATACGAGCTCCTCGGTCGAGAAGCCGTGGTCAGCGGTCGGCTCGAGCTGCGCGATATGGTCTTCGGGTATTCCGTGGATCGAGAGCTCGATCCTCCCCGGGGCCTCGATGCGCAGGATGCCCAGGTCGCGTCGCTCGCCGCCGGCCAGGTGGATGACCCCGGTCTGCAGGACGCCACGCCCGCCACGGTCGACGACGAGTTGGTAACTGCCGGGCATGAGCGGGCCTCGACGGAAGGCCCCAGTTTCGGAGTCGAACACGGCGAACAGGCCCCGGGACGATCCTACGGGGAAGACGATCACGGACGCGTCCGATGGGACGCTGCCGTCCTCCGCGGTGAGTCCCCCCCGCAAATGTGCGCTCGGCGTTTCCCTGTCACCGACGACGATTTCGAGGTCCTCGGTTCCGGGTAGGACCTCCTCGACCCGCGCCCGCGGCGGAACCGGTATCTCGCCCGGAGCGCTCACGGACACGCTGTGCGGGCAGTCACCCAGATTCGCGAGCAGGAAGCGCCCGTCGGCATCCGTCCGGTCATTCCGCGGATGGACGACTCCCTGGTCCGACCAGTGAGAGGGATCAGCGTAGCAGTTCCAACCCGCCAGCGGCTGTCCCTCCCGATCGATCACGCGCCCGGAGATGATCTTGCCCACGTCGAGGACGAGCTCGATCACCGTAGTCTCGCCCGGAGAGCACATCACGTCTTCCAGCGCCTTGCCGAGCCGCGAGCCGCGCGGGGCGTGGGCGTTGATCTCCTGGACCCCGGGCGGCACCCACTCCAGCGCGAAGCGCCCGGCGGAGTCCGTCTCCGCGCTGGGCGGCGGAAAGGAGTGGTGGAACCAGCCGCCGCCGTGCTCGTGCGCCGCGACGACCGTGGCGCCCTCCACGGGCTCGCCCACCGCCGTCACCACGCGCCCCTCGATGCGGGCCGGAGCGTCGAGTCGGATTTCGAGGAACGCACCTTGGCCGGCATGAACCTCGACCTCGCCTGACCACACCGGGAAGCCGCGCGCCGCCACATGGACCGGCTGCAGGCCAGCTGGAACATCGCCCGGATACTGGAAGGTACCGGCCTTGTCGGTGGTCGCGTTCACCGGGACTGCAGTCTCTCCTCTCAATCCCGAGGGCAGCTCGATGGAGTACCCCCCGCGGGGCCCGACCTGCACGAGCGCGCCCGCGGACGGCTCGCCGTCGGGATCCAGGACCAGACCGGCCACGCCGCCTCCCGGCTCGCCGAGGGTCAAGGTGACGCTGCGCAGGCCCGGCGCACCCGGCGGTAGGTTCTTCGGCTGCACGAGGTTGGAGGGCTGGAAGCCGGCCGCACGTGCGCCGAAGCGCGATCGCTCGTTGAGGTCTCGCAGTCGGAAGGACCCGTTGCCATCTGAAGTAGTCAAGGGGCGGAAAGTGCTCCAGGAGCGGCGGTTCCCCTCGATCCAGATCTCGGCGCCCGCGACGACCTGCCCGAGGGGATCCATCACGACGCCCTCCACGTCGATGCCTCGCGGTAGCTCGATCGCAGTCTCTGCCGTCTCGCCGGCCAGGACCTGCGCGTCGTACCGGGAGCCGCGATCGGCGTAGAGCTTTACGGAACCCGCGAAGAGGTCTGCCAAGGTGGCGCTTCCGTCCTGGCCGGTGGTCGCGAAGAAAGACTCCTCGCGCGGCGCGGGATCGCCTTCGCAGATCGCCTCCAGCCCGACCCCCTCAGCCGGCGAGCCATCGCTCCAGCGGACGCGGACGAGGAGGTCTCCGGTGGATGGGACCTCCTCGGTCGGTCCCATGGCGAGGCTCGTCCTGGTCTCGGCCGCAGGGGCAGGCCCGGCCGCTGCGGGCGCCTCCGGTCCGGGCTCGGGCAGCGCCAGGGTCGCGACCTCCGGCTCGGCCGGCCTGTCGACCGGACCGGGGCTCGCGAGGCGCCCCTTCAGGAGCGCCCATGCGGACAGGGCCACGAGCACTGCGACTGCTGCGATCGAGATCTTCTTCGCCATGAGGACTCCCCCGGCCATGCCGCCCGCCGCGCCCCCCACCAGAGCCGCCTTCGGAAAGGCGATCGGCAGGAGCGCCGCAGTCCACGCTCCGCGCCCGCCGGGCCGCTCCTCCAGCCGCCTTCGCAGCTCCGCGAGGGCGCGAGACAGCCGGGTCTTCACAGTCTTGACTGGAATGCCGAGCCTCTCGGCGATGGCGCTCGGCCCCAGGCCCGCGTAGAAGCGCAGGTACACCGCCGTGCGGTAGGGCTCGTGCAGCCCCACCACCAGCTCGCCGACGGCGCGCTGGACCTCGAGCCTCTCGAGGGCCTCGGCATCGGCCTCCTGGGCCTCGGGCCGAGCCGCGCGCTCCTCGCGGCGAGCGCGCCTCGCCGAGCGGCGACCCTCGTTGGCGGACAGGTTGCGCACCACCTGGCCGAGCCAGGCGCGCAGCGCGAGGGCTCGCCGGGGGGGCCGCTCGAGGGCCCGCACCCAGGCGTCCTGGACGAGGTCCTCGGCCCGGTGTTCGTCTCGGACCAGGGCCCGGGCGAGCCCCTTCATGAAGGCGGCGTGCGCGTACAGCTCGTCGCCGGAGAGGTGCAGGCTGGATCGCTCCATCGGGGGGGGAAGGGATGCCCGTCCCCCATCCTAGAGACACCGCCGGGGACCGGGAGACCTCGGATCGTTCGCGTTTCCCTTCCTCCACCCGCCGTGAGAGGTGCGCGGCGCGCCCGCCGCCGCCCCCCCCGCCCCGCAGAGCTGGCGGACGTCGCCTCGCCGGGGGCAGATGGCGGCCGCGGAAGGCGGCGTCGCCCCACGCTTCTCGCGGGGCGGATACACTGGCAGGTCCCACCCCCTCGCTCCACCGGAGACCGCCGTGCGTCCCACCTCCACCGCCCTCGCCCTCGTCCTGCTCCTGAGCAGCCTCCTCTCGGCGCAGCAGCGCGCCGTTCATCCCCGGCGCCTGCTGGTGGCCCTCGAGCCGGGGGTCGAGTCCGCCCGGATCGAGCCGACCCACCGCCACCTCGGCGCGAGCGTCCTCTTCGACCTGCCCCAGATCGGCTGGCAGGTGGTCGAGCTGCCGGCGGGACGCATGGAGCAGGCCCGCGCCGGCTACGCCGCCCACCCCGCGGTGCGGCGGGTCGACCGCGACCGGGCCCGGCGCGTGGCCCACGTGCCCAACGATCCCTACTGGCCCCTCATGTGGCACATGACGCAGATCGGCGCCGACCACGCCTGGGACTCGCAGCTCGGCGATCCCTCGGTCACGGTGGCGGTGATCGATACCGGGGTCGAGGTCGCGCACCCCGATCTCGCCGCCAACGTCTGGGTCAACCCCGGCGAGATCCCCGGCAACTGGATCGACGACGACCAGAACGGCTACATCGACGACGTCCACGGCTGGGACTTCGCCTATCTGGATCCCGATCCCGACGATCAGTACGGGCACGGGACCGCCTGCGCCGGGATCGTCGCCTCCGTGCAGGACAACGGCGAGGGCGCCTGCGGCGTGGCGCCGCGGTGCACCGTGGCAGCGATCAAGGCCTCCCTGGACAGCGGGTACTTCTACGACTCGGCGCTGGTGCCGGCCTACGTGTACTGCGCCGACATGGGCTTCGACGTGCTCTCGATGAGCTTCTTCAGCGACGAGGTCACGCCCGCGCAGCGGGACGCGATCGAGTACTGCTGGGCCCTCGGAGTGCTGCCGGTGGCGGCGGCCGCCAACTCCAACAGCGTCATCCCGCAATACCCCGCGGCCTACGACGAGGTGCTGGCGGTCGGGGGCAGCGACAGCGGCGACGGGCGCCTGTGGTTCTCGAACCTGGGGAGCTGGGTCGGAGTGGCGGCGCCGGGGATCAACATCTGCACCTCGGCGACGGGCGGGGGCTACACGACCGGCTTCGCCGGCACCTCGGGGGCCGCGCCCCACGTGGCGGGCCTGGCGGGGATGCTCTTCGCCGCCGATCCCTCGGCCACCAACGCCGACGTGCGCGCGGCCATCGAGGACGGCGCCTGGCCGATCTCGGGCGACTGGGTCGCCTACGGCCGCATCGACTGCCCGGCGGCCCTCGATCGGCTCTTCGGCGTCACCACCGGCTCGGTGCCGGCCGAGCTCGACTTCGTCAGCCCCTGCGGCGGGGGGCTGCGCCTCCTGCCGTCCGGCGCGGCGCCGGCCGGGCCCGAGCCGATCGTCGTCGGCGGGGTGGGCTTCGAGCCCCCCAACCCGATCCAGGCGAGCAAGGGGGGCGCCCCCCTCTCGGTCCTCTCCCAGTCGCGCCACCGCCTGGAGCTGGCTCTCTCCGACAACAAGGACGGCTCCCTGGCTATCGACGTGGGCGGTCAGGCGCTGCCGACGATCGAGTGGGAGGGGGGCATGGGGCTGGTGTACGCGCCGAGCGACGCGGGCACCGACTGGGGGGGCGGGGTCGTGAGCGGGGGCTTCCTGGAGCTCTACCGCGACGACGGCAGCGAACTCACCTGCACGCGCCGCGACGACGGGACCGTGTACCTGGAGCTCGTCTTCCGGGGGGTCGGGCTGGACTCGCCCTGGAGCATGAGCGTCGAGCTCACCCGCGCGTGGGAGGACTGCGCCGGCGGGGTCGAGACCATCGAGCTCTACGACTGGTCGAGCGCCAGCTATCCCTACGGGAACTTCACCACGATCTCCCAGACGCCCATCGCGGGCAGCGCGATGAGCACCCTGGTCGTCGACGTCCCGGGCGCACCCGCGGACTACGTGGACGACGCCGGCACGGTCTACGCGCGGATCACCGCCACCTCGGCGGGCCCGGCCGGCCGGCTGCGGGCGGACTCCCTCCGCCTGCGGGCGCACTGAGCGGGGGAAGCGGTGATCCCGCGCCCCGGGATCCCCGCTTCGATCACGCCCAGTGCGTCAGTCCTCGCAGGGTCCCCCGAGACCCCAGACCGTATGGGTCCGGGCATCGGCATCGATGTGCTTCACCTTCCCGCACCCCTCCACCCATACGGTTCCGCTGGCCCGGGCCTCCCACTGGATGCTGAAGTAGGCGGCGTAGGTGTCCTTCTGCTTGGCGTCCTGATCGTCCTGGTGATCGCCGCCACCAAGTCCCCTGTGGGTCGGCCACCCACCGCCGACACTGACCACGTGCGCCTGGTACAGGCCAACGCCTCCGCCTGACGAGGGACCCTGGCCTTCCACCTCCACCTCCAGATCCCCGTCCCAGATGGAGCACTTCACCGTCGCCCGGGCGGTGTACTCGAGGGAGTAGGGGTATTTGATCGCCAGCCACTTGCCCTCGGCCACGCCGGCGCCCTCGGCGCAGCAGAAGGCCGTGGGATGGAGGGAATCCTCCCAGCGGAAGGCGAACTTCAGGGAGCCCTTCGCCTGGCTCTGTGCGCAGGACACGCCGCCCCAGGTGCGCGGGCCGGCGTGACCGTTCACGTACGAGACCTCGGAGCCGGCGCTCGTCGACAGCTCCGCGTTTCCCTGGGACTCGCACACCCCCTCCCCGCCCATGGGTGGGCTGTACTCGACCAGGACCCAGCCCGCCCGGGCGGGAGGCGCGAACGTACAGGCGACCGCCAGGGTCGCCCCCAGAATCCTCATCATGGCATCTCCTTTGACATCTCCATCGGCCTGGTGCGGGGAGCTACCTCGCTCCCTCGCCTTCGGTTTCACCGGTCGAGGTGGACCACCACCCCGTGAACGTCGAGTCCGGCTTCGAGCTCCTCCCGAGCTCCGCGGAAGAGGACGGCCGAGTCGTGCGGGACCTCGAGCGAGAACCGACCGGCCGGGTCCGTGCTCGTCCCCAGCGGCCACCACCCCGCGCCGAGCGAGCGCGTGGTGGCCGAGAGCACCCGGGAGGCCAGCGGCGCGCCGCTCGCGGCCCGCAAGGCCGTGCCCTGGATGACCACGGCCCGCTCGAGGCTCACCTCCACCTCTTCGCCTGCCGCAGGGTCGAGGCGCGCCGTTCCCAACCAGGCGCTGCCGTCGAGTGCGGTCCAGTCCAGGAGCGCCGGAACGCCGGAGCCCGCCACGGCCAGGCTCCCCGCGAAGCCCTCTGCGGTCGCAGGGAGCCACGACTTGTGCCCGGGAGTCCGCACCCGGCACCGCCCGCTCCAGGCGGGCAGCGGGACCTTGGCGGTGATCCAGACCTCGGCGGTCCGCTCCACCGGGATGCGCAGCTCGACCTCGGGGGAGTCCACCAGGAGGTGCCTCGGCCGCCCGAGTCGGATGCCTCCTCGCAGCTCCCAGCCGCTCTCGGCGATGTCGGGATCGAGGATCGGCCTGTCGATCCAGTCGACACCGTGCAGGCGGCAGGTCTCGCCGATCGGGAGATCGAGGCCGAAGGCCAGGCCGCCGCCGGCCACGCCGACGCGGAGCGGTCGCACGGAGCGGAGGACCTCCTCCGGCGGGAGGATCCCCTCCCCACCGACGAGCAGCACCCGCACCTCCAGGGTCGCACTCGAGTCGAGATCGATCCCGCCGAGATCCCTCCCCTCGCCCTCCTCGAGGCGGAAGGGAAGGGACCGGACGTAGTGATCGCTAGCGCCCTGCCGGATGGCGACCTGCAGGATCTTGGGACCGGCTCCCAGGTCCCCGATGAGGAAGCGGCCGCCGGGATCGGTCGAGCCCGCGCCCTCGTCCCGCTGGTCGAGGATCGGGCTGGGCAGCCGCTCCGAGCCGGGCAGGACCTCGCAGCGCTTGACCACGACCTGCGCCCCGGGGATCGGGCGGCCGGCGATCAGGACGACCCCCGTCACACTGCCGGCCGCTGCCACCCGGCAGCGATGGATCGCCGCCTCCCTCGCGTGCACCTGGAAGGCCCCCGAGACCCTCCGCATCGAGCGCAGGAGGCGCTCCCGGGTGAAGATCGCCGCCTCCCCCTCGCAGGTCGCCGGATCCTCCGGCGCGGGCGCCATGCGCACGACGTGCGCGGAGAGGAGCTGCCAGCGATACCCGCCCGGCGGGAGGCCGGCCCAGCGGATGCGCCCGTCCGGATCGGAGGTGGCCTCCGGGATCGGGTCAGAGGCGTCGGGGTCCTCCGGAATCAGGCGGGCCCTCACCCCGCCCACCCCGGCGCCCGCCGCGGCGAACCACAGCTCGACGGACCCACCGAGCTCCGTCGACCCGGCCGCGGCCGAGCGCCGCGACTCCCGAGGCTCGGCGCTCAGCTCGAGCCCGCGGGGCTCGGCGGGACTCGCGGACACCGACGAGCCCGGTCCGCCGGCCTCGACCGGGAGGCCGTCCCCCCCCGGCCGGACGAGCCACCATGCGGCGCAGAGGGCGGCGAGGAGTACCGGAACGACGACCCGCTTCATCGAGGCTCCCTTCGAAGGCGGCGGAGTGAGGCCGGCGAGCCGAGGTGGCGCGCCAGGGTCCGGACCGCGGGGATCGCCTCCGGTTGCGCCGATTCCCCGGAATCCCGGCTCCCAGGCCGGGCCCGGCCGCGCCTGCAGGCGCCGCCCCAGGAGCGCGATGGGCGCCAGCAGCGCCAGGCCGATCGCCGCGGCCACCGCCAGCTCGCCCCCCACCTCGGCCAGGCCCGCCCCGCGCAGCGAGACCCGGTACAGCGGATCGATGAACCAGTAGGTCGGCAGGAGCTTCGCGATCCACTGGGGCCAGGACGGGAAGAAGTAGAAGATCGCCGGGCCCACGATGAGGATGTTGAGGGTCTTCACCATGTTGTACAGGCTCTTCGAGTCCCGGGCGGCCGATCCGTAGATCAGCCCGATCTCGGCGCACAGGGCCGCGGCGATCACCAGGCTGGCGAGCAGGGCCAGCGGATCGAAGTCCAGGGCCCCGTTGAGGGCCAGGGTCAGGAGGCACATGGCGATGGCCATCGAGAAGCCGATCGCGGCCTTGGCGACCAGGACCTCGGCGATGGTGATCGGGGTCACCAGCAGCGCCTCGAGGGTGCCGCTCTCGCGCTCGCCCACCAGCAGGGAGCCGGTCGCGAAGATACCGGTCACGATCAGGGCGAAGAGCACCGCGCAGAGCACCATCAGGTCCTCGATCGGCAGCCCCTGGCCCTCGCCCACCTCGATCAGGCTGACCTCGGCCGGGGCGGGCCGGTCCTCGAGCTCGCGCACGAGGTCGAGGGCGCCGAGCAGCAGCACGATCCGGGAGGCGAGGTGGCTCTCGCCCGAGAGCCACAGCCCGAGCTCGGGCCTCTCGCCCGCGCGCACCGCCGCGTCGAAGCCCTCGGGGAGCACCAGGCCGGCGTCCACGTCGTTCGCCCCGACGAGCTCCCGCAGCTCGTCCGCACCCCGCGCGAGCTTCAGCTCGATGCCCTCCATCTCGGCGGCCGCGGATGCGAGCTCGGAGCCCCCCAGATCGGCGATCCCCAGCCGCGGCGCCCGATCGATCAGGGCCAGCAGCACGACCTGCACCATGAAGGTGATGAAGAGCGGCATGAGCAGCGCCAGCAGGAGCGCCGGCGAGCGCGGCCCGCCGGCCAGGCTTCGCGCGCACAGGGTGATGACGCGGCGGAGGCTCACGGCGACGACACCCTCCGATCGAGGATCCACACCGCGGCCCCGGCCAGACCGACGGTCCACGCGAGAGCGAGGCCGACCTGCGGCGCCACCTCGCCCCAGCCGCGGCCGTAGCCCACAGCGCCCAGGAAACCCTCGGCCAGGCCGAAGGTCGGCAGGGCCTGCACCCACAGGGACGGGCTGCCCGGAAAGAGCAGCGCGATGGCCGGGATCATGAGCGGGATGATCAGGGCCATGCCGGCGTACAGGGTGATCATGAAGTCCTTGCCCAGCGAGCCGACGATCATGCCCACGGCCGACATCATCGACGCGCCCACCAGCACCAGGAGGCTCACGAGCAGCCAGCGGCCCTCGAAGCCGCGGGTCGCCAGCAGGAAGAGCGCCACCTGCACCAGTCCCAGGAGGGCGCCCACCAGGCCCTTGGCGGCGAGGACGTCCCCGCTCCGGGCTGGCGTCACCATGAGGGCCATCGCGGTCCGGCGCTCGATCTCCACCGCCACCAGCCCCGACAGCGCCATGGACTCGACCAGCAGGATCATCAGCGCCAACAGGGGCCGCAGCTTCTCCCGCAAGGGCACCTGCGCGCCGGCGCGGTCCTCTCCCAGCACGATGGTCCGCGGATCGGGCAGGCGGACCGGGAAGGCCTCGGCCGGGCTCGTCCCGCCGGCGGTCGCCTGCAGACCCCACGCGAGCTCGCGGATCGCGCTGGCCAGCGCCCCCCGCAGCTCCGTCGGGACGGCTCCGCTCAGGTAGACGCTCACCCGGCCCCGCTCGCCGGCGCGGACCGACTCCGCGAAGTCCCTCGGGAAGGCGATGCCCAGCCGGAGGCCGCGCGCCGCCTCCCCCCCGAGCTCGCCCGAGACCGCGGCCGCGAGCTCGGCCTCGTCCTCGAAGCCCACGAGCTCGAAGCCCCGGCCCTGCGACGCCTCGCGACCCTCCAGGGCCGCCAGCGGCTCGGCCATCTCCGGCGGGACGAGGCCCACCCTCACCGACTCCACCACCGAGGCCGGCAGGGCGTGGTAGCCGACGATCGCCAGGGCCAGGGTTCCGGGCGTGATCCACCACCACAACCGATCGCGCGCGAAGGAGCTCAGGTCCTTCAGCGCGATGGCCCGGATGATGGCCGCCCGCGAGACCCGACCGCTCACCCGAAGAGCCCCCTTCCGGTCATCTGGACGAAGATGCTCTCCAGCGTCGCCTCCTCGGTGTGGATGGTCAGGAGCCCCGGCGAGCCCACCGCCGCCTCGAGCCGCTCGCCGGCCCGCTCGGCGTCGAGCGCGATGACCTCCTCGCGGACGCCCTCCCCCTCGCGCAGCCGCACCCGCACCGAGCGCTGGCCGTGGCGCAGCTTGAGGTTCTCGGGGGTGTCGAGGGTGCGGATCTCGCCCTCGTGGATGAAGGCCACCCGATCGGCGAGCTCGTCGGCCTCCCACATGTCGTGGGTGGTCAGGAGCACCGCCGCCCCGCGCTCGGCCTCCTCGCGGATCAGCGCGCGCACCGCCCGGCTCGAGACCGGGTCCAGCCCCGCGGTGGGCTCGTCGAGGAAGAGCACCTCGGGCCGGTTGACCAGCGCGCGCGCCATCATCAGCCGCTGCCGCATGCCCTTCGAGTAGCCGCTCACGAGGTCCCCGCCCCGTTCCGCCAGCCCGACCTTCTGCAGCAAGGCGTCGGCGTCGAGCCGGGCGATCCCGAAGAGCTTCGCGAAGAAGCGCAGGTTGGCCCGGCCGGACATGTCGAGATAGAGGTTCTTCTCCTCGAAGCACACGCCGATGCGCCCCTGCACTTCCGCACGCCGGCGGCTCACGTCCATGCCCAGCACGCGAGCCTCGCCGGAGCGGGGCCGCAGCAGTCCGGTGAGCATCTTGATGGTGGTGGACTTGCCCGCGCCGTTGGGGCCCAGGAAGCCCAGGATCTCGCCCGGGGCCACCTCGAAGCGGATGCCCTTGACGGCCTCCAGCTCCCCGTAGGCGTAGCTGAGGTCTCTCACCTCGATGGCGGGGGTGGTCATCTCTTATCAGCTCCTCTTCGAGAGCTTATAAGGAAAGCGGGAAGGCAGGAGAAGCGCGGGATGGACGCGAAGGAGACGTTCCTGATCGGCCTGGGCGAGATCCAACCGAGCCAGCTCTACGTCAGCTCGGCGAAGCTCGCGAAGGTCACCGAGGAGGGATGGCCCCGGGGTACCGAGGACGTCGATCCTCTCCCGGTGCGGAGATTCGGGCCCCGCATCGTGCTGACCGACGGCCACACGCGAGCACTGGCGGCCTTCCTGTCGGGTATCTCCGAGATCCGCGCCTTCTGGGACGAGGACGACATGGACTGGGAGGCCTACGAGATCTGCATCGGGTGGTGTGAAGGCGAGGGCATCCACTCCATCGCCGATCTCGGGGACCGCCTGATCGGCCCGGAGGAGTACGAGGTGCTCTGGTACCGGCGCTGCCGCGAGCTCTTGGAGGAGCTGAAGCGAAGGCGGGGATAGCGTGGGGAGCCGTGTATACTCGGGGCTGGACGATACGGTCGTGCCATAGAGAGAGGCGTTGTGACATGAGAACGATCCTCCGCGCCCTTCCCCTCGCATCCCTGGCATTCGCCTGGGCGGCCCCCTGCCGCGCGGACGTCCTGGACGTCCCCGATCGCTTTCCCAGGATCCAGGCCGCCATCGAGGCCGCCCAGGGCGGCGGCATCGCCTGCGTCGAGGCCTCCCCGGCGATCCGGAACGTCACGCTGGCCGGCAACGTGGCGAAGGAGGGCGGCGGCGTCGACGGCCTGAATTCCTCGCCGACGATCACCAACGCGATCGTCGCCTTCTCGCGCGGCGGCGGCGTCCGGGCCGGCAAGGGAAGCGAGCCCGCCCTGCGCTACGCCTGCCTCTTCGAGAACCAGGGCGGGAACCTGGTGGACCTGATCGCGAGCGGACCGGGCATCCTCGAGGGGGATCCGCTCTTCGCCGACCCCGAAGCCGGCGACTACCACCTGCGATCCCTCGGGGGCCGCCTGGCGCGCGATCCTCTCGGCGGCAAGATGGCGGGGCCGGGCCAGGTGCCGACCACCGTGGCCCACTGGATCGTCGATGCGGTCCACAGCCCCCGCATCGACGCCGGGGATTCGTCCGCGGTCTTCGAGGTGGAGCCCGAGCCCCACGGCGGGGGCCTGATCACGGACCAGATCGCGGTGAGCCTGGAGCCGCAGTGACGCCCCACCCGCGGATCGCCCTGGTCGTCCTGATCCTCCTTCCGGGCCTCCGCGCCCAGGAGGCCGAGGAGGGATCTCCTCCCCTCCCCGAGGGCCGACAGGGCATCGCCGCCGGCTACCCCCGGGACCTCGGCATCGAGGAGGACGAGCGGGTCCTCTTCGCCGAGAGCTTCGAGGAGGCGTCCCTGGAGGAGCTCATCGAGCGCTGGGAGAGCGCCAGGGGGAAGGAGATCATGACCTTCTCCGAGGACGTCCCGCCGAACAGCTCGGGCGACGCCTCGCTGCAGATGACCCACGTCGGCGGCCAGGGCACCGGGGCTCACCTCTACCGCCGCCTGCCGCCCGGGCACGAGCGGATCTTCGCGCGCTTCTACGTGAGGTTCGGCGAGGACTGCGCCCCGATCCACCACTTCGGCACCCACCTGGGCGGATTCAATCCCTCCACGCCGTGGCCGCAGGGGGGCGCCGGGGAGCGCCCCGAGGGCGACCGGCGCTTCACCTCCGGCGTGGAGCCCTACGGCGAGGACTGGGCCTGGGACTTCTACTCCTACTGGCAGGGCATGCGCGTGCACGGCGACGGCCGGTACTGGGGAACGCCCTTCCACTCCGGCGCCGAGAGACCCGCGGTGGAGCGCGGCCGGTGGATCTGCGTGGAGCTCATGCTGAGCATGAACGATCCCGTCGACGGTCGGGGAGGCGAGCAGGCCTTCTGGATCGACGGTCGTCTCTGGCGCTCGGGCGGGCAGGTCACGAGCCACATCGGCGAGGGCTTCCCCAGGGGGCGCTGGCGCGGGGGCTGGTGGTCCCCGGACGCGTCCTCCGAGAGCGCCTTCGAGGGCTTCCAGTGGCGCACCTCGGAGGAGCTGACGATCAACTACCTCTGGACCTATCTCTACATCACGAGGGCACCCGAGGGCCACGAGAGCCGGGTCTGGTTCGACGACATCGTCGTCGCCCGGGAGTACATCGGGCCGCTCGAGCCCGTACCCGTGCGCGGGGACGCCGGCGAGCCCCGGATTGGGGGCGCCGGGGGTGGATGATCGAGCTATGATCTCGAGGTCACGAACCTCACTGCGACCCGCGGCCGTCCCGAGCGTCGGCCTCCACAACCGTCACCGAGAACGATGAAGCGCAAGGGCTATTCCCCCGCGGACTACCTCAGGGGCTTCGAGAAGGCGTCCAAGGGGCCGCACAGAAAGCTCAAGGACCGGGAGCTGTTCGAGCTGATCCTCGAGACCGTCGCCGGCGAGGGCAAGATGACCGCCGGCGAGCTGGCGGCCCGGGTTCTGGCGGACCGCGGCCAGACCTCCCACGTGCTGGGGATGCTGGTGGACAGCAAGCTCGTCTCGCTCGATGGGGATGACCCCGAAGAGGCGATGGTCAGGCTGACCAAGAAGGGCAAGACCTTCACCTCGGAGTAGAGGGAGGGAGCTGCGATGGGATGGGATGTCGTTGCCTGCGCCGGCGTTGCGGCCGTCCTGGGCGTCCTGACCGCGGCGGGTGAGCTCGTCTCGACGTACAAGGACGAGCCCGGGAAGGCCCTCAGGACCGGACCGGGCGTGGTGTACATGGGCTTCAATGCCCTGATAGGCGTGGCGGCCTACCTCATCGTGCGCGCCGCGGCCGAGTCGCCGGCCAGCGAGCTCTCGGCGCTCGGGGAGCTGGGCTGGGCGGTGGTGGGCGGCCTGGGCGGGGTGGCGCTGATGAGGATCAAGCTGTTCACCGTGCGCTTCGGGGACGAGCAGAAGTCCATCGGCCCGGGGAACCTGATCGACGCCCTGCTGAAGCACTTCGATCGGCAGATCGACCGCCAGCGCGCGCTCCAGCGGTGCCAGCTCGTCCGGGAGACCATGGAGGGCATCGACGTCGACAAGGCCATGCACTTCGTCAACGTCCAGATCGGCGGCTCCCTGCAGCACCTGTCCCCCGAGGACAACGAGGAGCTGGGCGAGCGCTCGGGGGAGATCGCCGCGGCCGGCCTGCCCATGCGCGAGAAGGCCCTGGCGCTGGGATTCCTGATCCTGGACTTCATGGGCGAGGACTTCCTGCGGGACCTCTTCGAGGGTCGCCGGCAGGAGTTCCTGGTGAAGGGCCAGGGCCAGCCCTGAGGGGCGGAAGGCGGCCCTCGGGGCTCCGGGACGCGCCGCAGCGGCGGGCGGGCTCCGCGAGGACCCCTCCCGGCCGCCGGAAATGGGTATTCCCGCGGCGCCTGTATGCCCGGCGATCGAGCCGCTAGCCCGGACTATTCATGAACGCGCGTGCCAGACGCCTCAACTCGGTTCCTGCTGGTGCTTTACGGGCGCCGGTCCCGCAGGCGACCTTGTCAGGTCGTCGAGGACGCCGGCGGCCGGAAAGTGCCGGCAGGGGCCGAGAGACCGGCGAAGCCGGTCGTTTGTGGTGTTCTGGCCGCGTGTTCATGAATAGTCCGGGCTAGACTTCGGGCCGCCCTGGCCGGGGCCAGCTGCAGGAGCGCCCACCCCCGCGCCGGGGCCTCTCGATTCAGCCCCGAGCCGGCACCGCCGGCATCCTCCCACCCGGCACCCGCGGGGGTCCCACCGTGCGCCTCGAGATCCGATCCACACCCTGCCTCGCCGCCGTCGTGGCCCTGGCGGCGCTCAGCGCCCCGGCCGCCTCCCAGGCTGTCCAGGTGGACCTCGCGGGGAGCTACGTCCAGCGCATCTCGGTGGGCGCCTACACGGTCGAGGCCGACGAGCTGACCACCGGGACGTCCTCCGGCGACCACACCGCGTTCAACGGGATGGACTACCCGCCGATCGCCGCCGACGACCTCAACCTGGCCTCCTACTTCGCGCGCTCCTCCGTCGCCGATCCCACCTGGACCATCGACCTCGGCCGCTGGCGGGACATCAACGGCCCGGCAGCCGACTTCTTCCTGTTCGAGATCGGCGGCAACGACGCGGTCGACGTCCAGCCCATCCTGAGCGACGGCAGCTCCGGACAGTGGGCCGCGCTGGGCGGCTGGTCGCCGACCTCGTACCACGTCCCCGCCGGCGCCAACAAGGGCCAGCAGGCGTACGGTCTGGCGTTCGGGATCACCGATCTGCTGGGGCCCGGTGGGGCGCCTCTCGGCCTCGCGAGCGCCCTCCGCGGGCTGCGGCTGCGCAGCGCGGGCGTGGACGGGGCCTCCTTCAGCGCGGTCGATCCGAGCGGGGGCGGGACGCCGGCCCAGTTCGAGAAGCGCTGGAAGATCACCGGCGAGAGGCGCGTCTGGCATCCGCTCGAGCTGTGGCTGCGCGGCCCCCGGGCCAGCGAGCTCGACGTGCAGCCCAACCCCTTCCTGGACTACCGGATGCAGGTCCTCTTCCGGGGCCCTTCGGGACAGACCAGTATCGTGCAGGGCTTCTTCGACGGCGACGGCGAGGGGGGCGGGGAGGGCCAGGTCTGGAAGGCCCGCTTCGCCGCCGACGAGCCGGGCCCCTGGACCTTCCGGGTGCGCTTCCGCTCCGGTCCGCTGGTCGCGGTCGACCCCGACCCGCTGGCCGGTTCGCCGATCAGGCCCGAGGACGCCTCCGGGCAGTTCGACGTCCTGCCGCGCGATCCGGCGGCGCCGGGCTTCCTCAAGTGGGGGCGGCTCGAGTACGTCGGCGGGCACTACCTGAAGTTCCGCGACGGACCCCACTTCATCAAGGGTGGCGCCGACAGCCCCGAGAACCTGCTCGGGTACCTGGGCTTCGACGACGCTCAGGACGCGGGCAACCTGGGCATCCTCCACCGCTTCGAGCCGCACCGGCAGGACTGGCGCCCGGGGGACGAGGCCTTTGCCGGCAACACCACCGGCTACGACTCCCGGGGCCTCACCGGAGCGCTCAACTACCTGGCCTCCCAGGGGGTCAACTCGGTCTACGCGATCCTGATGAACCTCGGGGGCGACGGCCAGGACGTCGCTCCCTTCCTGGGCTTCGCCGGGAGCGCCTTCGACGACTGCCACCACGACATCAGCCGCCTGCACCAGTGGGAGCAGGTCTTCCGGCACGCGCAGCGCCGGGGCATCCAGCTCCACCTGGTCCCGGGAGAGACCGAGCCGGCCAATGAGCAGTGGCTGGATGGCGGCGCGCTGGGGGTCGAGCGCAAGCTCTACTACCGCGAGATGGTCGCTCGCTTCGGCCACCACCTGGCCGTCAAGTGGAACCTCTGCGAGGAGAACGACTTCAGCGACTCGAAGCTCTCGAGCTTCGCCGACTGGATCGACGCCCAGGACCCCTACGACCATCCGATCGCCTTCCACACGCACCCCGACGACTTCGCGCAGTACGGACGGCTCGCCGGCGACCCCCGCTTCTCGGCCAGCTCGGTGCAGTACTCCCCGGATCTGGCGGGGCAGCACGTCGAGACCCTGCGCCAGCTCACCGCCGCGGCGGGGCGGCCGTGGGCCATCGACATGGACGAGAACGGCCCCGCCGCCACCGGCCTGGGTCCGCACAACGCCGACGACCTGCGCAAGCGCGTGCTGTGGGACGTCTACCTGTCGGGGGGAAGCCTGGAGTGGTTCCTCGGATCCTGGAGCCTCCCCATCGGGGGGGACGTCACCCTGGAGGACTTCCGCACCCGCGAGCCGATGTGGGGCTACATGGCCCACGCGCGCGCCTTCATGGAGGACCACCTCCCCTTCTGGGAGATGCAGCCCATGGACCCGCTGCTCTCCGGCGAGAGCAGTGCCTTCGGCGGGGGCGAGGTCTTCGCCCGGGCCGGTGAGGTGTACGCGGTCTACCTGCCGCAGGCGGACGGCGCTGGAGCGCTGGATCTCTCCGCCGCGACGGGGCAGTTCCTGAAGCGCTGGTACGACCCCCGGAGCGGCCAGCTCGTGGGCGCGCCGCAGATCGTCCAGGGGGGCGCGTCGGTCCCCGTCGGCTCGCCGCCCTCGGCTGCGGGGGATGACTGGGTGGTCTGGTTCGAGAAGCTCTGAGGCCGCTTCGGGCCGCGAGGCGCGCGCGGGAGCGATCCCGGCCGTATGCTCGCGGCCATGGGCCAGCACGAGCACCCGCACGGGCCGGACCACGCGCACGACCACGCCGAGGACTTCCCCCGGATCCTCCTGCGCGACCTGGTGGCCGAGCAGCAGGCCGGCGAGGAGCGGCGCGCTCGCTGGCAGGTCCTGTTCCTGACCCTGGCCCTGGCGCTCCTGGCCCTGGCCCTGCCGACCGAGCGCCTCCTCGGCCGCGGGCCGGCCCTGGTGACCGCCGCCTCGGGCGGAGCCTGGCTCCACCCGAACCTGCTGATCGGAGCGCTCACGCGGCTCCTGTCGGGCGCGCCGGGGCTCGATTCCGAGCGGGCCTCATTCCTCCTCTCGGCCCTGTGCTGGGCGGGCGCCTTCCCGCTCCTGGTCGGCCTGGCCCTGCGGGCCGGCGCCTCCCGCGGCCCGGCGATCGCGGCCGCCCTCGCGGGCCTCCTCGCGCCCGCGCCGTGGCTGGCCGCCACCCTGCCGGGTCCGGCGGCCCCGGGGATCCTGGGAGCCGCGCTCGTCGCGCGCTCGCTCCTGGGCGAGGCCGCACCGGCCGGCCGCGTGGTCTCCCGCGCCCGGATCCTGGCGAGCTTCGCCCTGGCCTGTGCCCTGGACGCCTCCCTCCTGGCGCTCCTCCTGGTGCCCGTCACCGTCGCCGCACGAGGGGAGGGCCGCGCGGCGGACCGAGCCGATGGGGCCAGCCGGCGAGCCGGCCTGCCGCCCTGGTCCGGGGTGATCGCGCTCTTCGCCTGGCTGCTCCTGCTCGGCATTCGCGCGGCCGAGGGCTGGGCGCGAGCGCGGACCCTCGGGATCGTCGATCCCGCGGAGCCGCCGTCCTGGTCGGCGCCGGTGCAGCTGAGCCTGGGCCTGGGGATCGGGCTCATCGCGATCCTGGCCCTGCTCCTCCCGCCCGCCTCGCAGCACGAATCCCGCCCGCCCGCCTGGCTGCTCCCCTGGTGCCTCCTGCCCCCCTTCCTGCAGCTCGCCACCGGCTCGCCCGCGGGCGCGGGCCTCCTGCCGCTGGTTCCCGCCCTGGTCCTGGGAGCGGCGTACCTCCTGGGGCGGATGGGCCCCTCTCGCGCCGGCCTGCTCGCCGCCCTCCTGCTCCCGGTGCAGGTCGCCGTCACTGCGGTCGCGGTGCTCGACCTGCAGGCCGGCGATCCCGACCGGAGCTGGCGTGAACGGGCCGCGCGACGGCTCGAGCCGGACGACGTGGTGGTGACCCTCTCCTCCCGTCGCGCCTACGTGCTGCGCGAGCGCTGGCGGCTGGACACCCTCGATGCCTCGCGGGGGCTCCAATCGGGCGAGTCCCTGGAGGCGTGGTGGGCGCGCGAGGTCGAGGGCCGCTTCGGGCCCGCCCTCGACGGGCAGCGGCGCTGGGTGGTGGACAGCCCCCTGGTGCCGGACGATCCCGAGCGCTTCGCCCTGCATCGGACCGAGCCCGCGGAGGCGATCGGGGATCTGAGGGCCAGGCTGCTCCAGTTCGGGGCGCGCGAGCTCGACGCCCTCTCCGGCGAGTAGCCCGGGGAGTTGCGCCAGGAGCGCCTTCCGAACCGACCCGGGTGGACGATGCCCGCCAGCCCAGCTGGATTGTGAGGGAGGTTCTCATCGCCCTTCCGTCAGCCAATCCGCACAATCGCCTCGATGAAGACCACCGCCATGGCCTGCTGCCTCGTCGCGCTCTCCCTTCTCGGTTGCCGCTCGGCCGATCCCGCTGACAGCGCCGCTCTCCCGCTCGGCATCGATTGGTCACTCGCCACCATGATCACCGGCGACGACTCGATGACGATCGCCCCCGGCGAAGAGCCGCCGACACTGCGCTTCACCTCCGAGGGCGAGGGGATGTCCGTCTCCGGCTTCTCGGGTGTGAACCGGTACTCGGGGACCTGCACCGTGGCCGAGGATCGCCTCATGACCTTCTCGCCCCTGGCCGCGACCCGGATGGCGGGACCGCCGGGGGCGATGGACCTCGAGGTGCGGTTCCTCGCTCATCTGCAAGGAGCTCGGTCCTACGTCCTCGCCGGAGAGGAGCTGAGTATCCTGACCAGGACGGGGAGCCTGGAGTTTCGGGCCGACTGATCGAAGTCGAGAGCTCCCGGCCGGCCGCGCCGGAGGCGGATCAGAAGAGGTAGGTGACGCCCAGGAGCAGGATGGCGCCCTCGCCCACATCCTCGCCGGCGGTGTCGACGTTGATCTCCGCGCCCAGGCCGAGCACCAGCTCCAGGCGCGCTCCCTCGAGCCACCAGCCGTAGCCCAGCTCGGCGGTCGGCTGCAGGACCAGCACGTCCGTCGTGCCCTCGCGTCCGGCGGGGAAGGCGCCGCTCGGATCGTCCTTCCAGTCGATCTCGAGGTCCCAGAGGTCGGCGCGTGCGCCCCACAGCCAGCCCCCCTCGCCGCGCGGCCTCAGCGAGCGGCGGTAGCCGATGCCCCCGCCGAGACCGCCCCCCCTCTCGTCGTCGTGCTCGCCGAAGTCCTGGCGATCGGTGGCGTTGTAGCCGATGCGGAGGCTCAGCTCGTCCCGATCGGAGAGCGCGTACCGCGCGTGGCCGGCGGCGATGACGCCGGCGGGGTAGCCCTGCACCTCGGCGCCGAAGCTCCATGCGGATGCGCGCTCGGCGGATGAGGTGGAGCCCGTCGGGTTCGCCGCGCAGCCCGCGCAGAGGTCGGTCGCCGGCTTCGAGCAGGCTTGACCTCTCCCGGCAGTGCCCGGCGAGCTCGCTTCGGGGGAGCGCTGTCTCGAAGCGCGCTCCTCCGGAGGTCGGACCGCGATGGATCGGCCCGACCCCCGGGGAAGCTCCCAGGTCGACACCGGCTGCAGCGCCGTGGCCCGCGGAGGCTCCCGCGCCGGTGCCGGGCGGGAGCGGGTCACGGGTGCAGGCCGTGCCGGGGAGACTAGTTGTACAGGACCTCGACCGCGTCGGAGACGTCGGTGCCGACCCCCGAGGCGGGATCCCGGTTCCAGCCCTGGAAGAAGACGATGGTACCTGAGGCGTGGTCGACCCCCGCCGGATCGTTGATCCGCAGGAGCATGGATCCGTTGCAGCCGGCTCCGCCACCGGTGTTCTGTGGCCAGGACCGCTTGAGCGGCGGCAGGACGCACAGGGTGCCGGAGGAGAAGGGGATGGCCGCCGGCGCGTAGCCGTAGAAGATGATCCCGGGCTTGTTGCCCTCGGCCCCGCTGATGGTCACGTCGTAGTCGTTGGCGCCGGAGACCGGGCAGGCGCCCATGTTGCTGGTCGAGATGCTGGCGAAGCAGCCACTGGAGCTGGTGCCCTGACCGGCGGTGCAGTAGACCACGGGCGTCTGGCAGCCTCCGGTCTCGATGATCAGCTCGGGCGGCGACCCCGTGGGGCTGCCGTAGGCCCCGAAGAAGTAGACGAAGCTGTAGTGTGAGACGTCGTTCTTGAAGCCGATGCAGATCTGATCGTCCAGCAGGTCCCCCGACCAGTTGTGGGCGCCGACGTCCAGCACGAAGTCGTAGCTGGTGACGTAGGTGGTGAACGGGACGTCATTGGCCAGCAGGGTATCCAGGGACAGGGAGCCGGGGGTGGCGGAGCTGCGCGTCCATCCGTCGTCCGCGCTGTAGTAGACGTCCACCACCGGATTGGAGTTCGGCGAGCCGAAGGCGTTCTCCAGGTAGCAGCGAAGCGTCATGCTCGTGATGTTCGCTCCGTCCGGAATCGCGGAGACGTCGAAGAGCAGGAAGCCGTTGACGTTGAGCAGGCTCGTGTTCCAGTAGGCGCGGTGACGGTTGTCCGGCCACGTCGAGGTGGCGCTGATGCTGACGCTCTCGAAGGGGTTGATGGTGTAGGTGGCATCATCCAGAATCGAGCCGCCGCCGGGGCTGCCCTGCTCCGAGGTGACGCCGACCGGGGGCGTCGTCCCATCGGTCTGGGCGAGACAGGGCAGACCGAACAGCAGGAGCGCCGCCAGGGGCGCGAGGCCACTTCTCATGGTGTTCCTCCCGGGTTTGAGAGTGGGCTGGTTCGATGCCAGACTGAGACATCGAGCCTCATTCGAGTATTGACCACCCTTGGCATACGTCAAGGCGGCGAGCTGAGAGAGGCGCGCGCGAGGCCCCGCAATCCACCGTCAAGCCCGGGCAGGGGAGAAGCCGGGAGCTCAGGCAGACCCCGGAGGATCATCGACCGAGGCGCGCGAGCCGCGCCCGGCGAGGCGAGGGGGGCCAGGAGGAGCCCCCGCCTCACCCGGGTCGAGGCCGGATCGGGAGCCCGGCTCGTGTATCCTGTGGCGTAGAGCTTCACGGGCAGTCAGCCGCCCTGACCGCCGGACGGGCTCATTCCATGGCCACGCCGAGTCGACTCCCCGAGATTCCCAGGATGTCCTGGGCCGGGGTCGTCGTCCTCGCCTAGCTCGTCGTGCTGATCGGCTACTGGGTCACGGAGCCGAGCTCCGATTCCGTCTACCACACGCTGTCCGGCCTGATCCTCTCCTACCTGGCCCTGTGGGGTCTCTTCTTCCTGTGGAGCCGCGCGACTCGAGCCCTACTCGTCCTGCGCTTCATTCTGTTCAGCACTTCGCTCGCCCTTGGGGTGGGTCTCCTGGAAGGACTCATGCTGGTGAGGGTCGTCGATTTCCGATCGGTATTCGAGACCCCGGTCTGGGAGCCATGGGCGCATCCGGGCAATGATCTGGACCCGACGCTGCTCCACATCCACCGCGCCCATGACATCTGGCTGTGGAACGGGATCGAGTATCGATACGACCACCGTGGCCTGCGGAACGAGACCGATCTGGAGCAGGCCGACGTCGTGGTCGTGGGCGACTCGATGGTCGAGGGCCTGGGAGTCCGCGCCTCCGACCTCCTCACGTCCCACCTGAGCGAGCGGCTGCAAGGCCCTGTCGCGAACCTGTCACAATCGTGGTACGGGCCGCACCAGGAGCTGGAATTGCTCCGGAGGCACGGCCAGGCGCTCGCGCCCAAGACGTGCATCTGGGTGTTCTTCGAGGGGAACGACCTCGGTGACCTTCGCCGGTACGAAGAGGCCACGCGGGACTGGGACGAGGAATCCAGAGGCCTCCACTCCCCCTGGGAGCGCTCCTTCACGAAGAACCTGCTGCTCGCGGTCCGTCGCCATATCGATGCGGTGCTGCATCGCGGTGTGGCCGTGGGAAGCGATCCGGAGCAGCTGGAATGGTCAGGACTCCTCGAGGAGACTCCGGAGAGCAGGAAGCGTCTGTTCTTCTGGTATCGGGGCCTCGATCTCTCCTCCCGTGACCGGGAGGCTCTCTCGGAGATGTCCTCGATCCTGGGTCGAGCCCACGAGCTCTGCCGGGCCAGTGGTGCCCGATTCCTGGTGGCCTTCGCCCCCACCAAGTTCCGGGTCTATCGAGACCTCACCGAGTTCGACACCAGCACGCGGCCGCGATACTGGGTGATCAACGACCTGCCCCGACGCTTCGAGGCGATGGTTCGGGAGAGCTGGCCGGATGCGGAGTTCCTGGACCTGACCCCCGCTCTGGCAGAGGTCGCCCGGAGTGGCCCGCTGGTCTACTTCCCCTACGATTCGCACTGGTCCCCGGAGGGACATCGAGCCGTTGCCGGCGCGCTCTTCCGTTTCCTGATGGATTGGGAGGACACGGATTGAGCCGACGGGACGGGGAGATCCACGGCGATGGCCTCTCCCGAGATCGCTCACGCCACCTGCAATGACCCCGAGAAGGGAGATGACGAGGTCTTCAGTGCTGGGGAAGCTCCTCCTCGCCGCCGGGATGGCACTTCTGGCCCGCGCCGGTGCCGGGCAGACCACGTGGTACGTCGACGTCGGTGGCAGCCCGCCGGGCAGCGGAACCGCCAACGCCCCCTACACCAGCATCCAGTACGCGATCGCGCAGAGAACGACGGTCTCGGGCGACACGATCCTGGTGTTGCCCGGGACCTACGTCGAGTACGTCGACTTCAGGGGCAAGGCGCTCGACGTGTGCTCGTCGCGGGGACCAGCGGACACGACGATCAGGAGCCCCGACGCCATGGATGCGGTCGTGCTCATGGTGAGCGGCGAGGGATCCGGCACCCGCCTCGCCGGCTTCACCGTGACCGGAGGAGGTCCGCACTACTCGACCGGCGGCCTCCCTTCCGGTGGCTGTGGCATCTACTGCACCTCGCACTTCGCCAAGGTCGAGGACTGCGTGATCACCGCCAACGGGTTCCTCCCTTTCGAGCACGGTGGAGGCGTCCTCGGAGTCCCCCATCTCCTCGACTGCAAGGTCTCGGACAACGTCGCTGACGTCGGCGGTGGCGGCGCCTTTCTTGGAACAGTGGAGCGCTGCGTCTTCGAGCGCAACTTCGCCTATGCCGGCGGGGGGATCTTCGAAGCCGACGAGATCATCGACTCGGTCCTGGCGGAGAACGTCACTCCCCATAGAGGGGGCGGCGTGTTCCTCCAGAACGACTCGCTGATCCGCGGGTCCCTGTTCGCCGGAAACATCGTCACTCCGATCGGGCAGGACGGTGGCGGGCTCATGGTCCGGGGGGGGACGGTCCTCGTCGAGGATACGGTCTTCGCACAAAACGTCGGCAGGCGCGGCGGCGGTGCCCATGTCGAAGGGGCGGCCGTCACCTTCGCGCGTTGCGCGTTCCACTCGAACCAGGTGCAGGTCGATTGGGGTTCAGGGGGTACGTCCCATGGCGGCGGACTGTACGTCGCGGCCGGAGCGAGCGTCTCCCTGGCGCGCAGCGTCTTCCGCGGCAACCGGGCCGATGCCGGTTCCGTCGGCGCGGGAGGTTTCGGCGGCGCCGTATGGGGAAGCCCCCTGCTCGTGGGCTGCACGCTGGCGAACAACGAGGCCGCCCTCGGCGGAGGCGGCGTCCAGGGCGACGGCTCCGCCGCCGCCATCCTTCGCAACGGCATCGCCTGGGGCAACCTGCCCGACCAGCTCGACTCCACGGCCGTCGCCACGTACTCGGACGTCGAGGGCGGCTGGCCCGGCACGGGCAACATCGCGCTCGACCCCCTCTTCTTCGCCCCCGGGGCGAACGACTACCACCTGCGACCCGGCTCGCCGGCCATCGACGCGGGTGACCCGACCGATCCGCTCGATCCAGATGGCTCGCGCGCCGACATGGGCGCCTTCCCCTTCGACGCGAGCCACTGCACCGAGCCCGCGGCCTACTGCGACGCGAAGACCGATAGCGGCGGTTGTAGGCCGTCCGTCGCCTGGACCGGCAGCGCGACGCTGACGGCCGCAGATGACTTCGTGATCACGGCCTCGAACCTCCTCAATCGCAAGCCCGGCATGCTCTTCTTCGGGCTGGCCGAGCACGACCTGCCCTTCAAGGGCGGGACGCTGTGCGTGAAGCCACCCGTCAGCCGTACGACGGTGCGGTCCTCCGGCGGAAGCGCGCCGCCGGCGGTCGATTGCAGCGGGACGTTCGCGGTGCACTTCTCGCAGGCGCTGATGGTCTCCCAGGGCCTGCCCGCCTACACCCCGGTCTTCGCGCAGATCTGGTACCGCGATCCGGGCGACGCGCACGGCGTCGGGCTCAGCGACGCGCTCGTCTTCGTCGTGTGCCCGTGATCCCGACGGGCCAGCTCGCCTGCCCCGTAGCACCGGTGTGCCGGTCCAGAGCCTTCCGGGCAGTGGACCTCGCGAGCCCGTGGCAAGGGAAGGTCCCCAGGTGCTCGGCCAGGGGATCGCGGCGGCGACGTCCCGGCCCTCGGTCCGATCGCCGGTCTGCAGCCGAGCCCACCACGCCGGGCGAAGGACCCCACGCCGGAGGCCCGGTGTCGGGCCGGCGTGGCGTTCCGCGCCGACGCGCCCCAGGAGCGGTCCAGATCGATCCTCCCACGCCGGGAAGCCACCCCGCCCCTCCCGGGACCGGGGACCTGGCTCGGCGGTCGACAGCCGCCCGGTCATATGCTTCAATCCCGCCGGTCGGTGCCCTGACCGAGCCGGGGAGCGGGCGACCGCCCTCCTGGCCCCCGACGAGGGGCACGCCCAACATGCCGCGACGCGACGACCTGGAGTCCATCCTCATCATCGGGAGCGGGCCGATCGTCATCGGCCAGGCCTGCGAGTTCGACTATTCGGGGACCCAGGCCTGCAAGGCGCTGCGGGACGAGGGCTATCGGGTGGTGCTGGTCAACTCCAACCCGGCCACCATCATGACCGACCCGGAGATGGCCGATGCCACCTACATCGAGCCCATCACCCCCGCCGCGGTCGCCAAGGTGCTGCGGGTGGAGCGGCCCGACGCCCTGCTCTCGACCATGGGCGGCCAGACCGCGCTGAACACCGCCTTGGAGCTGCACGACGCGGGGGTCCTGGAGGAGCTGGGGGTCGAGATGATCGGCGCCCGCGGCGACGTCATCCGCAAGGCCGAGGACCGCGACCTCTTCCGGGCGGCCATGAAGAACTGCGGGCTGGAGTGCGCCAGCTCGGGCATCGCCCACTCGATGGACGACGCCCGCCGGGTGCTGGCCCAGATCGGGCTGCCCTGCGTCATCCGGCCGGGCTTCACCCTGGGCGGCTCGGGCGGGGGCATCGCCTACAACGTGGAGGAGTTCGAGACCTTCGTGGGCCGCGGCCTGTCGCTCTCCCTCAACAACGAGGTGCTCATCGAGGAGAGCCTCCTGGGCTGGAAGGAGTTCGAGATGGAGGTGATGCGCGACGTGAAGGACAACGTCGTCATCGTGTGCTCCATCGAGAACCTCGATCCCATGGGGGTGCACACCGGGGACTCCATCACCGTGGCCCCCTCGCAGACCCTGAGCGACCGCGAGTACCAGGACATGCGCAACGCCTCGCTGGCGGTGATGCGCGAGATCGGGGTCGAGTGCGGGGGCTCGAACGTGCAGTTCGCCATCCACCCGACCGATGGGCGCATGCTGGTCATCGAGATGAACCCGCGGGTGTCGCGCTCCTCGGCCCTGGCCTCCAAGGCCACCGGCTTCCCCATCGCCAAGATCGCCGCCAAGCTGGCGGTGGGCTACACCCTGGACGAGATCCAGAACGACATCACCCGCGAGACGCCGGCCTGCTTCGAGCCCACCATCGACTACTGCGTGGTCAAGATCCCGCGCTTCGCCTTCGAGAAGTTCCCCGGCTCGGACCCCACCCTGACCACCCAGATGAAGAGCGTCGGGGAGACCATGGCCATCGGCCGCACCTTCAAGGAGGCGCTGCAGAAGGCCCTGCGGGGCCTGGAGACCGGGCGGGCGGGGATGGGATTGGGCGAGGACGATAAGGCCGACGAGCTGGCCGCCGATCGGGAGGGCCTGATGAGCGCGCTGCGCGTGCCCAGCCAGGACCGCCTCCTGGCGGTGCGCGCCGCCTTCCTGGCGGGCTGGTCGGTGGACGAGGTGGCGCGGGCCTCGCGAATCGACCCCTGGTTCCTGGAGAACATCCGCGAGCTGTGCCTCTTCGAGCGCAAGCTCTCGCGCGGCAAGCTCGACCGCGAGCTCCTCTGCGAGGCCAAGCGCCTGGGCTACTCCGACCCGCAGCTGGCCCGGGCCGCGGGCCTGGAGCCCGAGGAGGTGCGCACCCTGCGCGAGGAGCTCGGCCTGCACGCCACCTACAAGCTGGTCGACACCTGCGCGGCCGAGTTCGAGGCCTACACCCCCTACTACTACTCCACCTGGGAGGACGAGTGCGAGGCGCGCCGCACGGACGGGCGCAAGATCATGATCCTGGGCGGCGGCCCCAACCGCATCGGGCAGGGGATCGAGTTCGACTACTGCTGCGTACACGCCGCCATGGCGGTGCGCGAGATCGGCTGCCGCTCGATCATGGTCAACTCCAACCCCGAGACGGTCTCGACCGACTACGACACCTCCGACGACCTCTTCTTCGAGCCGCTGACCCACGAGGACGTGATGAACATCGTCCGGGCGGTCGAGCCGGACGGGATCATCGTGCAGTTCGGCGGCCAGACTCCGCTCAACCTGGCGGCCGGCCTGAAGGCCGCCGGGGCGCCGCTCATCGGCACACCGGTGGAGTCCATCGACCGCGCCGAGGACCGCCGCGAGTTCGCCGCCATGCTGCGCCAGCTGGGCCTCCGCCAGCCCCCGGGCGGGATCGCCACCACCGATGAGGAGGCCTTCGAGATCGCCCACCGCATCGGCTACCCGGTGCTGGTGCGGCCCAGCTACGTGCTGGGCGGCCGGGCCATGGAGATCGTCTACGACGACGAGTCGCTGAAGCGCTACATGCGCGACGCGGTGCAGGCCTCGCACGACAAGCCGGTGCTGGTGGACCAGTTCCTGGAGGACGCCATCGAGGTGGACGTCGACGCCATCAGCGACGGCCAGACGGTGGTCATCGGGGGCGTCATGGAGCACATCGAGGTGGCCGGGGTGCACTCGGGCGACTCCTGCTGCGTGCTGCCGCCCCACACCCTGGGCCAGAGCG
>CAZTTG010000022.1:0-76972 GCA_964615935.1 uncultured Planctomycetaceae bacterium
GCGCCACCGAGATCGACGCCATCGTCACCAACATGCTCACCCTGGCGCGGCCGGACCACCTGGCCCTGGAGGTCATCGATCCCCGAGAGCTGGTGCGCGCGGCGGTCGACTCCTCCCACGCCGGTCGCCGCGACCGGACGGCGCGCTGGACCATCGCCACCGAGGTCTCCGCGCCGCGCCTCGAGGGGGACCGCATCAAGCTGCGCCAGGCGCTCCGCAACTTGGTGTCCAACGCCATGGACGTGCAGCCCGATGGCGGGCAGGTGGAGGTCACCGTCACCGAGAGCGGCGGGCGCGCCCTCTTCGCCGTCTCCGACGCCGGACCGGGGGTGCCGGCGGAGGTTCGGGATCAGATCTTCGACCCCTTCTTCACCACGCGCGCCGACGGGACGGGCCTGGGGCTGGCGCTGGTCAGCACCATCGCCGCACTGCACGGCGGCAGCGTCGACGTCGACCGCGATCCCTCCTCCATGGGAGGCGCGCGCATCACCCTCAGCGTCCCCCTCCGGCACACCCATTCCAACGCCAGTTGAACACGGATCCGCAGTAGATGGCCATCCAACATATTCTCGTGGTCGATGACGACCCCCTGTCCCGGGAGTTTCTGGTCGAGGCCGCCGGCGCCCTGGGGTACCGGGCGAGCTTCGCCAAGAGCGGCGAGGAGGGCCTGGCCCAGGCCCTCCGCGAGCACCCCGATCTGGTCCTGACCGACCTGCGGATGCCGGGCCTGGACGGGATCTCCCTGGTCGAGCGGCTGCAGGCCGAGCTGCCCGGCCTGCCGGTGATCCTGGTCACCGCCCACGGGACCATCGAGTCGGCCACCGAGGCCATGCGCGCCGGCGCGCGGGACTTCATCCTGAAGCCCTGCTCTCCGGACGTCCTGGAGCTGGTCATCGGTCGGGTGGACCGCGCCCTGCGCCTGGAGCGGGAGAACGCCTACCTGCGCTCGGAGTACGCCAGCCCCAGCAGCGGGATCATCGCCGAGAGCCCGGCCATGCAGGACACCCTGCGCAAGGCCGAGCGCCTGGCCCGCTCCAAGGGCACCGTGCTCATCACCGGCGAGAGCGGCACCGGCAAGGAGCGCGTGGCCCACCACATCCACGCCCACAGCCCGCGCGAGTCGGGCCCCTTCATCCGCGTGAACTGCGCCGCGCTCACCGAGACGCTGCTGGAGTCGGAGCTCTTCGGCCACGAGCGGGGGGCCTTCACCGGGGCCCACAAGTCGCGCCAGGGGCGCTTCGAGCTGGCCGACGGCGGGACCCTGCTCCTGGACGAGCTGGGCGAGATCTCGCCCAAGCTGCAGGCTCAGCTCCTGCGCGTCCTGGAGGAGGAGGAGTTCGAGCGCGTGGGCGGCAGCAGCACCCTCTCGGTGGACGTGCGGGTGATCGCCAGCACCAACCGGGACCTGGCCGAGGAGGTGACCGAGGGCCGCTTCCGCGAGGATCTGTACTACCGCCTGCACGTCCTGCCGCTGCACCTGCAGCCCCTGCGCGAGCGCCGGGAGGACATCCTGCCCCTGGCCCATCACTTCATCGCGCTCCACGCGGGGCGCAACGGCGTGGAGGTGCCGGAGCTCAGCCAGCCCGCCGGCGAGCGCCTCCTGGCCTGGCACTGGCCGGGCAACGTGCGCGAGCTGGAGAACGTGCTCCAGCGGGCCATCGTGCTGCTGGCCGGCGACGAGATCGCGCCCGAGGACCTGGTCTTCGGGCCGGCCGGCCGCGGCGGCCCGCGGGCGGTGGTGCGCGACGCCCCCGCCGAGGGCACCCCCGACCCCGCCGGCGCGGCGGCCTACCTGGTCAACCGCCGGCTGGCGGACATCGAGCGCGAGGCCATCCTGGCCACCCTGGCGGCGGCCGGGAACAACAAGACCGAGGCGGCGCGCCGGCTGGGCGTCTCCGCCCGCACCCTCAGCAACAAGATGAAGATCTGGCGCCAGGCCGGTCTGGTCGCCTGATCGCGGAGGACGCCATGAGCGTCAATGGACTCGACAACCCGCTCCTGGGGCGCCTGCTGCACGCCGCCACCCGGCGGCACCAGGTGATCGCCAGCAACATCTCCAACCAGAACGTGCCCGGCTATCGCCGCAAGACCCTCGAGTTCGAGTCCTTGCTGCAGGACGCCCTGACGCGCCGGTCCTCCTCCCTGGAGGGGATCGAGCCGCGCGTCGTGACCGACACGCTCACCCCGCCCCGGGCCGACGGCAACAACGTCACCCTGGAGCTGGAGATGAACCTCCTGCGGCAGAACCAGCTCCTCTACGAGACCTACATGAGCATCGGAGCGGCGCGAGTGGAGATGATCCGCGCCAGCATCCAGGACGATCGCTAGCGCCGGCTCGGCCAGCGGACCATCACCATGAGTGGAATCGACAGGCTGTTCGCGGGAATGCAGGCCCCGGCCTCCGGGATGGCGGCCGAGCGCGTCCGCATGAACATCATCTCCCGCAACATCGCCAACGCCAGCACCACCAGCACCTCCGGCGGCGGCCCCTATCGCCGCCAGATGGTGCAGTTCGAGCCCCTGCTGCTGCGCAGCCTGGGCGGGGGCCTGGAGAACGTCGGCGTGCGCGTGTCCCGGATCGTCGAGGACCTGGAGACTCCCATGGAGCGGGTCCTGCTGCCGGGGCACCCCGACGCCGACGAGGAGGGCATGGTCACCATGCCCAACGTCAACACCATGCGCGAGCTGGCCGACCTGATCACGGCCATGCGAGCCTACGAGGCCAACATGTCGGTGCAGGACTCCTTCATGCGCATGGCGGAGCGGGCCCTGCAGTCGCTCAGGGGATGACCCGGTAGGGAGCTCGTATGTCGATCCGCGGAGTGGGACAGGGAGGCGGCCTGGCCGGCGAGGCGCTGCGCGCTGCACTGGCGCGGCAGGCCGAGGCCGCCCGCGCGATCGCCGAAGCCCTGCCCGAGGTGGCCGCGCCCAAGGCCGAGGCGCCCCCGGGCCAGTTCACCGGCTCCCTCACCGATGCCCTGGCCCAAGGCCTCGAGCAGATGGACGGCGCCGCGCGCGTGCCGGAGAACCTGCCCCTGGAGATGGCCCGGGGCGAGGTCACCGACCTCCACGAGATCGTCGCCCGGCTGAAGAAGTCGGACCTCACCGTCAAGTTCGCCCTCGAGATCCGCAACAAGCTCATCGACGCCTACCGCGAGGTGATGCGCATGAGCGTGTGAACAGCTCCCCATGAACCTCGACCTCCAATCCCTGCTGGAGCAGCTCAAGGGCGCCAGCTCCAGGTCCAAGGCCACCGCGGCGATCACCGGCCTGGCGCTGGTGTGCGTCCTCGCGGTGGCCGGCGTGGTCGCCAGCCGGCCCCACTACGTCGTCTTCCAGAGCGGGCTCGACGACCGCGACAGCGCCGCGGTGCAAGAGGCCCTGGCCCAGGGCGGCATCGCCTTCAAGGTCAGCGGCTTCCCGGGGCCCTTCGTCGTCTACGTGAACGAGGGCCGGGTGGCCGCCGCCCACGCCGCGGTGGCCCTGGCGGGCGCCCTCAAGCGCGATCCGCGCGGGATCGTGCCCGGCCAGGGCGGAGCCTCCTCGGTCTTCCAGGGCGCCCGCGAGCGCACCCAGAGCGCCTGGAAGCGCGAGTGGGAGGAGACCGAGCAGCTCCTGGAGACCCTCGACTTCGTGTCCGAGGCCAAGGTGGTCACCTCCACCCCGCCGGAGACGCCCTTCGGCCGCAAGGGCGAGGGTCTATCGGCCTCGGTGGCCCTCCACCTGCGCGGCGGCGCGACGCTCACCCGCGAGCAGCAGCAGATGGCGGCGCGCCTGGTCACCTACCGCTTCGACGTCCCCGCCGATCGCGTGATCATCACCGACCAGTTCGGGAACTCGCTGTACGACCCCTCGGGGGCGGAGGGGGGGCTGGGCCACTCGACCGACCTCCTGGCCCAGGAGGCCCAGCGGGACGAGCGCCTGGCGCAGCAGGCCATGCAGAGCATCGAGCGGGCCTACGGCGCCGACCGGGCGCACGTGACGGTCCACTCGGAGTGGGACTACGACCAGGTCACCGAGATCGAGAGCCTCCCCGATCCCCAGTCCAAGGTGGTGCGCGAGAGCTACAGCACTTCCACCAAGACGCCCCAGGGCGGCCCGACCGTGGGCGGGACGCCGGGGATGCCCTCCAGCGTCGGCGACGGGGGCCTGGGCCTCTCGGGCGCCGGCGCGACCGGCTCCCCGGCCGGCGGATCCGCGGAGGAGACGCTCGCCTCCACCAAGGAGGAGCGGATGCTCTACGCGACCGGCAACACGACCAAGAGCACCGTGCGGAGCGGTCCGCGCCTCAGGAAGCGCACCGTGTCGCTGCTGATCGACGAGAAGCTGGCCGGCGAGCTGGGCGAGCGCCTGGTGGAGCTGGAGGAGGCGGTCCAGGCGGCGGTGGGCTACGACGCCGCGCGCGGGGACGTCTTCGAGACCGCCACCGCGCCCTTCCAGGGCGATCCGCCGGCGCTGGACGAATCCGGCCAGCCCATCACCGAGGGGGGCGGGGGGGTCTCCCGGATGCTCGAGCTACTGCTCGAGCGCGGCATCGAGATCGTCGCCGCCGTGGCCTTCATCGTCCTCCTGTTCAAGAGCCTGCGGGGGGGGTCGAAGCGCAAGGCGCAGGCGGAGGCGACCTCCGCGCAGGAAGCCGCGGCCGAGCGCGAGCGGCCCGTAGAGATCGATCCCGAGGCGCTCGCCCGCGAGCAGGTGGAGGGGCTGATCCAGACCGATCCCGAGCGGGTGGGCAAGATCCTCTCCCGCTGGGCCCGTGAGGACAAGCTGGTGGGGTCGGGACAATGAGCCGCGGCCGAGGACCCACCGGCGCCCACCGGGCGGCCGCCTTCCTGCTGAGCCTCGAGAAGGAGGACGCCGCCAGCATCCTGCGCCAGATCGACGAGAAGCTGGTGGTCCAGGTGGTGGAGGCCATGGGCGATCTCGACCCCAGCCTGACCGATCCCGAGAGCGTCCGGCGGCTGTACTTCGACCTGGCTCAGCACGTGCACGTGCCCGAGGGGGTGCGCTCCAAGGACGAGGTCGAGCTGCGCCGCATGCTGGAGGAGACCTTCGACGCCGAGGAGGCCCAGGCGGTGCTCGACCGCATGCACGATCGCCGCCTCCAGGAGCGCCCCTTCCTGACCATCGAGTACGAGCCGGCGGCCAACATCGCCATGGCGCTGGAGGACGAGAGCGAGGCGGTCATCGCCGCGGTCCTGGCCCACCTCTCGCCGGGCCTCTCGGCCGAGGTGCTGGCGTCCTTCGAGGAGGAGCGGGCGCTCTCGATCGTGCGCCGCATGGCGGGGCTGATCCCGCCCAACATCGACACCCTGCGGTCCATCGCCACCGAGCTGTCCGAACGCCTGGAGCGCATCGCCGAGGGCCCCGTGGCCCCCGACCGCACCGAGCGCCTCAAGACCATCGCCGAGATCCTCAACTACTCCGAGCCGGGGATCGAGAAGTCGGTCCTGGAGGGCATCGACGAGGACGATGCCGAGATGGCCAACGAGATCCGCGACCACATGTTCACCTGGGACGAGCTGGCCACCGTCGATCGGCGCGCCATGCAGAAGATCCTGGCCTCGGTGGACACGCGCACCCTCTCGCTGGCCCTCAAGGGCTGCGACGCTCAGGTGGAGCAGAACATCACCGGCAACCTCAGCTCGCGCGTGCGGGCCATGGTGGAGGAGGAGCGCGATCTGGCCGGCGCCATCCCCATGAGCGAAGTGCAGCGCTCGCGGGAGGAGATCATGAAGGCGGTGCAGGCGCTCATCACCTCGGGCGAGTACAGCCCGGTCCGCGCAGGGGAAGACCTTGTCTCCTGAAAGGATCCGCCTGGAGCAGTCGCCCAGCGGGGCGCGCGTGGTTCCCG
Organism: uncultured Planctomycetaceae bacterium; assembly: GCA_964615935.1. Taxonomy (GTDB): domain Bacteria; phylum Planctomycetota; class UBA1135; order UBA1135; genus CAZTTG01. Next base: position 5,855 of record CAZTTG010000022.1, read on the forward strand.
GGGGGCTGGAGGCCCTGTGGGAGGAGCGCGCCCGCGCGCGCGCCGAGCTGGCCTGGGAGGCGGGCCGAGCCGAGGCCGAGGCGGGCGCCGTCAGGGCCCTGGAGGAGGCCGTCTCCCGCCTGGACGAGGAGCGCGAGGGGGACCGGCAGGAGCTGGCTCGCACCGCGGTGCTGCTGGCCCTGGAGATCGCCCGTCAGCTCCTGCGGCGCGAGGTCCCGCGGGGCGGCTACGACCTGGAGGCCATCGTGCGCGAGGCCCTGGCCGCGGCGGACGTCGGCCGGGGGCCGTGCACCGTGCGCCTCAACCCCGAGGACGCCGATCGCGTGCAGAACGTCGCCTTCCGCTCGGGCACCCGGGTCGAGCCCGATCCCGGCGTGCCGTGCGGGAGCGTGCAGATCGACACCCCCCGCGGGCTCCTGGTGCGGGACCTGGACGAGGCCCTGCGGGACATCGGAGAGCGGCTGCTCTCGAGTCTCTCGTGATGCTCGACCTCGAGGCCTGCAGGCAGGAGATCCGCGCCGGCGCCCGCCCGCGCTACCGCGGCCAGGTGGACCACGTCTCGGGAGTCCTGGTGGAGGCGGTGGGCGTGCCCGCCGCGGTGGGCGAGCTGTGCCGCATCCGCCGCCGGGAGGGCGGCGACATCGACGCCGAGGTGGTCGGCTTCCGGGGCAACCGCACCCTCTTGATGCCCCACGGGGAGCTCGCCGGCATCGCGCCCATGCAGCCGGTGGTGGCCCTGGAGCGGCCCTTCAGCGTGCCCGTGGGCCCCGAGCTCCTGGGTCGCGTGATCGACGGCTTCGGCCGGCCCATCGACGGCGGCCCGCCCCTGCCCGCCCTGCAGCTCTCGCCCGCTCACAAGCCCTCCCCCGATCCCATGCGGCGCCGGCCCATCCGTTCGCCGCTGCAGACCGGGGTGCGCTCCATCGACGCCTTCGCCACCCTCGGTCGCGGCCAGCGCATGGGGATCTTCGCCGGCTCGGGCGTGGGCAAGTCCTCCCTGCTGGCCCAGATCACCCGCGGCACCGACGCCGAGGTCACCGTGGTGGCCCTGGTGGGCGAGCGGGGGCGCGAGGTGCGCGGCTTCGTGGACGACGTCCTGCACGGCCCGACGGCCCGGCGCGCGGTGGTGGTGGTGTCCACCTCCGACCGACCGCCCATCGAGCGCTTCGCGGCGCCCTTCACCGCGGTCACCGTGGCCGAGCACTTCCGCGACGCGGGCCAGGACGCCCTCCTGGTCATGGACTCGGTGACCCGCTTCGCCTCGGCCTCGCGCGAGATCGGCCTGGCCGCGGGCGAGCCCCCCACGGTGCGCGGCTATCCCCCCAGCTTCTTCGCCACCGTCCCCAAGCTGGTCGAGCGCCTGGGCTGCTCCGAACGCGGCAGCATCACCGGGATCCTGACCACCCTGCTCGACGCCGACGACCCCAGCGATCCGCTGGCCGACACCATGCGCGGCCTGCTCGACGGCCACCTGTTCCTCGACCGGGGCCTGGCCCAGCAGGGGCACTTCCCGCCGGTGGACGTGCTCGGCAGCCTCTCGCGCCTGATGCCGCAGCTCGTCTCGGCCGAGCACGCCGCCCAGGCGGGCGCCCTGCGTGAGATCCTGGCCGCCTGGCGCGACGGCCGCGACCTGGTGGAGATCGGCGCCTACCAGGCGGGCACCAACCCGGTCCTCGATCGGGCGCTGCGCCTGATGCCCGCCCTGAAGGTCTTCCTGCGCCAGGGCGAGCGCGAGGCCAGCGGCTTCGAGGAGACCGCGGCCGGCCTGGAGGCCCTGTGGCGGGCATCGGAGGAGGGTGAGTGAGGCGCTTCCGCTTCCGCCTCGAGAGGGTGCTGGGGGCCCGCCGGACCCAGGAGGAGGCCGCGCGCAGGCGCTGGCAGATGGCCCTGGCCGCGCTCCATCGGGCGCGGGAGCGGGTCGGCCTCGCGCGCGAGGCGATCAGCACGGCGCGGGTCGAGATCGCCCGCCTCCTGGGGGCCGGCCGCCTGCGCCCCGGGGAGATCCTCGTCGGCCAGCGCGCCGAGGAGGCCCTCTCGAACGAGCTGGCGCGGGCCCTGGTGGGGCGCGAGGAGCGCCGGGCCGCGGCCCGGGAGCGCCGCGACGCCTGGAGCCAGGAGCGGCGCCGGGTCGAGGGCCTCGAGCGCCTGCGCGAGCGCCACCTCGAGCGGCACCGGCGCCAGGAGCGCCGCGACGACTCGCGGGGGCGGGACGAGATCGTCCTGGCGCGCTTCGGCCGGGCGGGGCCGCGATTTGGCTTCAGCCCTTCCGGCGGGGGAGCCGATCTCCCGATTCGGGGGGATTCCGGGGACTCCAGGCGGATGCCATGAACAAAGCCGCATACCTGTCTTGCGTGGGCGCCGCCGGGCTGGCTCTCTTCGCCGGCTCGGTCCTGGGCTTCGGGCGGATGCTCGGCGCGGACATGAACCAGGTGCCGCTCCTGGGCTCGCTCCTGGCGGCCGAGGAGGAGGCGCCGGAGGAGCCCGCTCCGACCGAGGGCACGCCGCCGGAGGTCACGGCGCCCCCCGCGACTGGAGGCGCCAGGAACCCCGAGCCGGGGACCCCGCGTCCGCCCCGGCCGCCGCGGTCCACGGCGACCCTCCTGGATCTCTTCGTCCTCGACTCGCCCTTCGACCTGGGCCAGCTCGAGAAGCTCGAGGGCCGCCTCGAGCAGCGCCTGGCGGAGCTCGACGCTCGCGAGCGGGCCCTGGAGGATCGCTCGGCCGAGATCGAGGAGCGCCGGACGCGCCTGGAGGAGGACCTGGCGACCCTGGACCGCTACCGGGAGGCCCTCGACCAGCTCCAGAGCGAGCTGCGCATGCGCGAGCAGGAGATCGCCCGCGACGAGACCGCTCGGGACGAGCGGGACGCGGCCAGCTACCAGGAGATCGGGGCGCTCTTCGCCGAGGGCGACGCCGAGGAGGTGATCGGGCGCCTGACCGCGGGATACGCGCCCGAGGAGGCCGCCCGGGTGCTGCGGACCCTCAGCCCGGAGCGGGCGCACGAGCTCCTCAACGCGATCACCCCGGTGGAGGAGTGGAAGGAGTACGCCGAGGCCTTCTCGCGGGCGCCCCGCTAGAGCCCTCGAGCGCTCGTTGCGTGGGCATTCGAGTCGAGTTCCGGCGCTCGAGGGCTCGAGCGCTCGCCGGCGGGCGAGCTCGGGCTCCGTCAGGAGCCCGCCCGCGCCACGCGAGCGCAGCGAGCATGTGGCGCAGCAGCGCGCGGCGCGAGCATCGGCCTGCTTCGAGTCCCCTGGCCCGCGCGAGAGCCCGGCCGAGGCGGCGCCGACGCAGCCGGCGCGCCGAGGAGGACTCTCCGGCGCGCCGGGTCGGCCCGAGGCGAAGCTCCGCTGGCGTTCTGCACCAGGGCCGGCGGGCGGGCTCGTTCGGGGATGCGAATCAGCCGCAAGCCCCGCGTAGGCAAGGAGTTGGGCCCGCCCATCTGGGACGGGTAGCTTCAAGCGAAGGGCCCGGGCGGCCGATAACAGAGGCGACCGCGGCCGTCCCCCCGCCAGCGGCGTCCCCTCTATGGACCTCTCCACCCTCATCGGCACCCTGCTGGGCGTCAGCGTGATCGGCATGGCCATGGCCAGCGGCGAAGGCGGCATCGCCACCTTCATCCACGGGCCCTCGATGCTGATCGTCTTCGGCGGGACCTTCTCGGTCACGATGATGAGCTACACGCTCGACGACCTGAAGGGCCTCGTCAAGGTGATGATGAATGCGCTCTTCTTCAAGCTGGGATCGCCGGCCCAGGAGATCGACCGCATCATCTCCTACGCCAACCTCGCGCGCCGCGAGGGCCTGCTGGCCCTGGAGAACAAGCTGCAGGAGGTGGAGGACCGCTTCTTCGGCAAGGGGATGCAGCTGGTGATCGACGGCTTCGCCTCCGACACCGTGCGCGACATCCTCGACCTGGAGCTGGAGTGGGAGCGGCAGCGCCACACCAAGGGAAAGAAGCTGGTCGAGTCCATGGGCGCCTTCGCGCCGGCCTTCGGCATGATCGGAACCCTGGTGGGTCTGGTGCAGATGCTCCAGAACCTGTCCGATCCCTCCAAGATCGGCGGGGGCATGGCCACCGCGCTGCTCACCACCATGTACGGAGCCATGGCGGCCAACATGTTCTTCATCCCGGTGGCCGGCAAGCTCGAGGTGCGCGCCAAGGAGGAGGCGCTGCTGCGCGAGCTGATGATCGAGGGCATCGTGGCCATCCAGTCGGGCGAGAAGCCGCAGCTCATCAAGGAGAAGCTCAAGGGCTTCCTCCCGCCGACCGCCCGGGAGCAGGTGGAAGCCTGATCCATGGCCGCGAAAGCTGCAGCCCAGGAGGAGCAGCCGGATGGCGCCCCCGAGTGGATCGTCACCTTCACCGACCTGATCTCGCTCCTGGTGACCTTCTTCGTCCTCCTGATGACCTTCTCGAGCTTCGACGAGTCGAACCACAACATCATGGCCATCAAGGGGCTCGACCTGATGCACCGGCGGGCGGTGGTCGAGAACCGGCAGGGCCACAGCGCGGTGGATCCGCCCGAGCAGGACCTCCTGTCGGCGGTGGACCCCGTCCGCGGGGCCGAGAATCCCCACTCCCGGCCCCAGCGGGAGCTGCTCGAGAACCTGCTGGAGATGGGGCAGAAGCCGGCCGAGGGGTACCAGGAGGTCGACCTCTCCGCGGTGAGCGACGGCCTGCGCATCGCCTTCGAGGATTCCTGCTGCTTCGCGCCCGGCTCGGACGAGGTGGGAGCGCCCCTGCGCCGGAAGCTCCTCGAGTTGGGTCGCACGCTGGGCGCCTACGAGAACCTGGTGCTGGTCGAGGGCTTCACCGACTCCCAATTCCAGCCGACGCCGGCCCACCCCACGGCCGAGGCCCTGGGGCTGGCGCGAGCCGCCGCCGCGGCGCGGGTGCTGCTCGAGTGCCCCGAGCTGGACGAGCGGCAGGTCCAGGTGGCCGGGCTGGGAGAGAGCCCCGCCCGCGCCGACAACGACAGCGCCCTCAGCCGCGCGCGCAACCGCCGGGTGGAGGTGCGGGTGCTGGGACTGTCCCGGGCCCGGGCCGAGAGCCTCGCCCGGGAACGGGAGTCGGGGGAGGGAGCCCCGCCGGGCCCCAGGTGAGCTGAATGGCAAAGAGGGAATTCAAGGAAGATCCGAAGCGGTGTGTGCCCGCCTACATGGTGTCCTTCGGGGACATGATGACCCTGATCCTGACCTTCTTCATCCTGCTGGTCTCCATGGCCCAGGAGCAGAACCTGGGCCTGGTGGCCAAGGGGCTGGGCTCCTTCGTGGTGGCCCTGGAATCCCACGGCATGCGCGGGATCATGAGCGAGCAGGAGCAGGTCGAGGTCTTCCAGCACTACCGCCGCCGCTTCAACCTCCCCCCCGAGCCGGACGCCGACCGCCGCCCCTCCGACCCCGACCAGGCCTCGCAGCACGAGCTGATCCCGGCCGAGCTGATCGAGGCCCTGGAGCCGCACGACGAGCTGGCGCAGCCGATGGTGGCCAGCTTCGAGCCCGGCTCGGCCGAGCTGGGCCCCTCGTCCCGGCGCTACCTCGACCGCCTGGCCGACAGCCTGCGGCCGGCCCAGGGCATGACCCTCCTGCTCGAGGGCCACGCGGGCGGCGAGCCCCTCCCGGACGGGGAGCTCCGCCTGGCCTTCACGCGCGCCCAGGCGGTCCGCCGCCACCTGATCGAAGCGCACCGCTTTCCACCCGGGCGGGTCGAGGCTCGCGCCTGGCTGGAGGAGATCCAGGGCTCGGGCGAGGGTCTGCGCAGCGTGGACGCCCGCCTGATCGCACCCGACCGCCCCGACCGATGGTGACCTGCCGAGGGACCCCACATGGCCGACGACACCAAGAATGACGCCGAGGACCCGGAAGCCGCCGAAGGGCCGGCCACCGGGGGGGGCAAGAAGAAGCTGATCGTCCTCTCCGGCGGCGCGGTGAGCCTCCTGGCGACCGCCTTCGTGCTGGCGCTCACGGCGGTCCCCGACCCGGGGCCCCCGCCCGGCTTCGAGGGGCCCTTCGTGGCCCCCCTGACCGCCGAGAAGGTCCAGGTCAACGTCGGCAAGGACAAGACCCGCTTCTACGTCTTCACCCACAACGTGGTCTTCGAGGCCTACGAGGAGGGCTACTTCGCCGCCAACGCGAAGGACCCGGTGCTGGAGGCCTACCTGGTGGACGCCCTGATCGGTCTGGCCGCCTCCCGGGACATGACCGAGATGTACGAGGGCGCCTACGAGGCCCAGTTCCGCGAGGAGATCCGCGAGGCCGTCGAGCCCCTGCTCTTCCCGATCCACGTGGGCCAGGGCAAGGAGCCCATGAGCGCCGACCCGGCCAGCGGTATCGGCCCGGGGCCCCGGTCCATCCAGTCCACCTTCCGGGGTCCCTGGCGCGAGCACCTGCTGATGGTCGACGCCAAGAAGAGGACGCTCTCCATCGACGACGGCCCGGCGGTCACCTGGGAGGGGTTGGAGATCAACCTGGAGGTGTACACCGCCGACCAGGAGGTCCTGTACCTGGACGTCTCCCGGGCGGTGGAGGACTACCAGGGCGAGCTCCGCGTCGGGGTCAAGGGCCGCATCAAGACCATCCTCAAGAAGGACCAGCTCCTGCAGTAGCTGCGCACACCCTCACACACCGTGTCCGGCAACGTCGAATCGAGAGAAGTGCGGGCGATCCCCGATCCCTGCGAGGTCGCGCCGCGCGACTTCAAGAAGCCCCTCCGGCTGAGCCCGAAGGAGCTGGAGTCGATCCGCCGGCACGTGCAGCGCAGCCTCCGGGCCCTGGAGCGGCGGCTGCTGCCGACGCTGCGGGAGGAGCACCGTCTGGACCTCGTGGGCGCGGTCGAGATCAGCGCCACGGGCCTCTTCTCCGACCTGAGCATGCCGATCGCCATGGTCCGCTTCGCGGTCGACGGCCAGCCCGGCTGGGTGGTGTGGGAGGTGCCCCGCGCCATCCAGACCATCGAGGTCGTGCTGGGCGCTGCCGAGGCCCCCGATGAGGTCGAGCGCGAGCTCTCGCCGGTCGAGAAGAAGATCCTGACGCGCCTGCTCTCGGCGGTGGTCAAGGAGATCGCCGGCGGCCTGGGCCTCTCGCCCACCGACTGGGCGGTGGTCGACCTCATGGAGACGGTCGGCGACTGGCGCGACGGGGGCGAGACCGCCGATCCGCAGCGGCTGGAGATCACCCTGGACGTGGTGGGGCCGCGGGGGGGGAGCGCCGTGCGCGTCTACCTCCCCGGGGTTCGCGGCCGCCAGAGCGCGGCGGCATCGGCCGAGCCCGCCCCCGACGAGGAGGAGGTGCCCGAGCACCTCGTGGAGCTCCCCATGGAGATCCGCGCCCGCCTGGGATCCACCCAGGTGCCGCTGGGCGAGCTGCTGGAGCTCGAAGTCGGCGACGTGGTCCCGCTGGGGGTCCGCGCCGACGAGCCCCTGCGCCTCTTGCTGGAGAGCCGGACCTGGGCCACCGCCCGCCTGGGTTCCAAGGCCGGGATGCTGGCGGTGCAGGTCGAGGAACTCGCGCAGAGCGGGCAGGACGACTAGCCGAAAGGACACGACATGAGCGCCGAGCACCAGGAGGATCAGGCCACCGCGCGGGAGGGGACGGACCCCGGGGCGCTGATCGAGGAGGCCACCGATCAGGTGCGGGTCCGGGCCCAGGAGCTCGACGAGCTGGAGGGCGGCGCCGAGGGGGTGGAGCCCATCGGCCTGTCCCACCTGATGGACGTCCCGGTGCAGGTCACCGTGGAGGTCGGCCGCACCCGCATGCCCCTGGCCCGGCTGGTCCAGGTGGGCCCGGGCTCGCTGATCGGCCTGGACCGCGAGGCCCACGAGCCAGTCGACGTCCTGGTCAACGGCAAGGTGGTGGCGCGGGGGGACGTGGTGACGCTGGACGGCTCCTACGGGGTCCGGATCACGAGCGTGCACCAGGAGCGCTGAGGGCTCGCGCCGCCGGGCCGGGCCCTCCTCGCCCCGGGGCCCCACGAAAGAGCAACTCCACCAGGCTGCGGGAGCCCAGTGGAGCTGCCTATGGGAAGGATCACAAAGGGGAATGTCGGGCGGTACCGCGCGGAGACGCGAGGGGATACCTCTCCCGCGGCGTCACGAGCGCCCGATGGTGTCATCCCCCTGGCCGAATCCGCAGGCGAGTGCTCGGGGGGGGTGGGAAAATCGCTTAAATTCCCCCACCCCTCCCCGGTTCGCCGCCGGGCGGCCCATCCATGATCCCGCGAAGAAGGAGCCGACGGATCCGCGTCCGGGACCTCGCCATCGGCGGGTCCGAGCCCATCGCGGTCCAGAGCATGGCCGCCACCCCCACCCGCGACCGGCGGGCCACCCTGGAGCAGGTCCGGATCCTGGAGGAGGCCGGGGCCGACCTGGTGCGCGTGGCGGTGGACAGCCGCTCCGACGCCGAGGCCCTGGCCTGGATCCGCGAGCGCACGAAGGTGCCGCTCTCGGTCGACCTGCAGGAGAGCTACCGCCTGGCCGAGGAGGTGGCTCCCGTCGTCGACAAGCTGCGCTACAACCCCGGCCACCTGCACCACCACGAGCCCGGGCGGCCGGTGCGCGAGAAGGTGGCCTGGCTGGCCGGGGTGGCCGCCCGGCACGGCTGCGCCATCCGCGTGGGGGTCAACGCCGGCTCGGTGGCGCCCGAGTACAGGGAGCGCTTCGCGGGCCAGCCGGTGGAGGCCACCGTGCGCTGCGCCCTCGACCACTGCGCCCTCCTCGACGAGGCGGGCTTCGCCGACTACCTGGTCTCGATCAAGGACTCCGACCCCGCGCTGGTGGTCGAGGCCAACCTGCGCTTCGCGGAAGCCCGGCCCGACGTGCCGCTGCACCTGGGGGTGACCGAGGCCGGCATGCCCCCCGAGGGGATCATCAAGACCCGGGTGGCCTTCGAGCAGCTCCTCTCGCGCGGCGTCGGGGACACCCTGCGGGTCTCCCTGACGGTGCCCTTCGAGGACAAGGGGCGCGAGATCGAGGTGGGCCGCGAGATCCTGCGCGACGTCCAGGCCGGCCGCTTCCGCTCGGTGCCGCCGCGCTTCTTCGAGGGGCTCGACATCGTGGCCTGCCCCTCCTGCTCGCGGGTCGAGAACACCCGCTTCATCGAGCTGGCCCAGGAGGTGCGGCGCGCCACCGAGTACGCGAAGGACGAGGACCTGACCATCGCCGTCATGGGCTGCCGGGTCAACGGGCCGGGCGAGACCGACGACGCCGACCTGGGGCTGTGGTGCGGGCCCCGGGTGGTGCGCCTCAAGCGGGGGACGGAGGACCTGGGGAGCTTCTCCTACGAGGAGATCCTCGATCGCCTGAGGCGGGAGCTGGATCGGCTGATCGAGGAGCGCCGGGCCTCCGGATAAGGAGAGGTAAGGAAGCCGGCCTTCCGGGGCCCCTCGGCCGCGATAGGCTATCCTGCGCGCTTCGAGTCCAAGCCGGGAGGAAGGCATGCACACCAGTCGAAGACAGCTCCTGAAGGCGTCCGCGGTCGGCGTCGCTGCGGGCCTCGTGGGATCTTGCGTCGCACCGGGCAAGGCCAGGCGCAAGCTCAGGCTCCTCATCCTGGGGGGGACGGGCTTCCTCGGCCCGCACACCGTGCGCGCGGCCCTGGCCCGCGGCCACGAGATGACCCTCTTCAACCGAGGGCGCACCAACACGCACCTCTTCCCCGAGCTGGAGAAGCTGCGCGGCGACCGGGACGGGGACCTGAAGGCGCTCGAGGGCCGCAGCTGGGACGCGGTGATCGACACCAGCGGCTACGTGCCGCGCATCGCGGGCCTCTCGGCCGAGCTCCTGGCCGAGGCGGTGGAGCAATACGTCTTCATCTCCACCCTCTCGGTCTATGCCCAGGAGGACCTCGTCGGCCAGGACGAGACCGCCGAGGTGGGCAAGCTCGAGGACGAGACGGTCGAGCAGATCACCGGCACCACCTACGGGCCGCTCAAGGCGCTGTGCGAGCAGGCCGTCGAGCGCGCCCTGCCGGGCCGCACCACAGTCATCCGCCCGGGCCTGATCGTCGGCCCCGGGGACACCTCGGACCGCTTCAGCTACTGGCCGGTGCGCATCGCCGGGGGGGGCGAGGTCCTGGCCCCGGGCAAGCCCGAGTACAAGACCGAGATCATCGACGTGCGCGACCTGGCCGAGTGGATCATCCACGTCATCGAGCAGAGGCACGTGGGCGTCTACAACGCGATCGGGCCGGCCGAGCACATGACCATGGGCCAGATGCTCGAGGGCTGCAAGGAGGGGCTCGAGAGCGACGCCTCCTTCACCTGGGTCGACGAGGCCTTCCTCTTCGAGAACGGCGTGCGCGCCTGGGCGCACATGCCCGCCTGGATCCCCCCCAAGATGGGCGATCAGGACTACTCCGGCTACGGCACCACCAGCCGCAAGCGAGCCATCGCCGCCGGCCTCACCTTCCGGCCCGTGGCCGACACCGCCCGGGCGACCGTGAAGTGGCACGAGGAGCGCTGCGAGAAGTGGCTCGAGGACCACGAGGAGCCGTACAAGCTCCGCTCGGGCATCACGCGGGAGCGCGAGAGCGAGCTGCTCGCGGCCTGGAGCGAGTCCAAGCAGGGTGACTAGCCCTCCCTTCCCGCGGCGGCTCTTCCCGCGCATCGAGCCGGGCGAAGGCCGGGCCCTGGCCTGGTCCTTCGCCTGCTTCTTCTTCCTGCTGGCCGGCTACTACGTCCTGCGGCCGGTGCGGGAGACCATGGGGATCTCGCGGGGTACCGGCAACCTGCCCTGGCTCTTCCTGGCGGTCTTCGTGGGCATGCTGGTGGCGGTCCCGGTCTACTCGACCCTGGTGTCCCGCTTTTCGCGCCGGACCTTCGTGCCCGTCGTCTACCACTTCTTCGCCCTCAACCTGCTGGGCTTCTACGGCGCCCTGAGGTTCCTGCCGCAGGAGTATCGGGTGGAGATCGGGTACGCCTACTACGTGTGGTTGAGCGTCTTCAACCTCTTCGTGGTTTCGGTCTTCTGGAGCTTCATGGCCGACCTCTTCCGCGAGCGGCAAGGGGCGCGCTTGTTCGGATTCATCTCCGCCGGTGGCACCCTGGGCGCGCTGTGTGGCTCGTTGCTGACCACCCAGGTGATCCGGATCATCAGCACGGTCGACCTGTTCCTGGTGGCCATCCTGCTCCTGGAGGCATCGGTCGTCTGCGTGTACGGCATGGGGCGCGCGGGCCGATCTTCGGCGGGGGCCCTGCGCGCGGCGGAGGGCCCCACCGGAGGCGGCATCTGGGCCGGCTTCACCGCCACCTTCCGATCGCCCTTCCTCCTGGGGATCAGCGGATACATGATCCTGGGGTCCCTGTGCGGCACCTTCGTCTACATGACCCAGGCGTCGCTCATCGAACAGAGCACCCTCGATGAGGATCGGCGCACGGAACTCTTCGCCTGGATCAACGTCGCGGTTCAGGCGCTCACCCTGCTGGTACAGGCCTGCGCCACGCACCGGCTGATCGCCCGACTGGGGGTCGGATTGACCCTCTCCATCCTGCCGCTGGTCTTCCTGCTGTGCTTCTCGGCCTTCGGTATGGTCCCGGTCCTGGGGGCCCTGATCGCCTTCCAGGCCGTCTCGCGCGCCGCGCGCTATTCGGTGGCCAAGCCCACCAAGGAGCTGCTATTCACGGTCGTCACGCGCGAGGAGAAGTACAAGGCCAAGAGCTTCATCGACACCGTGGTGCGCCGGGGCGGTGACGTCGGTCCGAGCTTCGCCTTCGAGGGCCTGTATGCGGGGCTGGGCTGGAGCCTGACCATCCTCTCCTTCGCCTCGGTGCCCCTGTGCGTCCTGTGGATCGCCCTGGCCCATTTCCTGGGTCGCCGGCACGGAGAACTCCGGGGGTCGGTCCCACCCGGGGAGGCCATCGGGGCGGATCGGGATAGGGGGCCGGCAGGGCTAGCCTGCCGGTTCCCCTCCCACACCACCGGGCATACGGGTCCGTACCACGGCGGTTCGAAGAGTTGAGGTCACTGCGCGAGCCGGGGCAAGCCCAGCTCGTCGTAGTGGAAGTTGCGAAGGACGTGGTGGATCCGCCGGCCTGCGTTCCGCCACCAGCGGCGGGCGTTGCCGGCGACCTGGGCGGCTACATCGACCGAGGCTCCTCGGGCACGTAGTTCACGGAAGATCGTCCGGCCTCGTTTCCACTGCTTGAGTTGGAGCGCTCTGAGGCGCCGTCGGATCCACTTGTCGAGCTCGGAAAAGACGCTCGGCGTTGAGGCGAGCCTGAAGTAGTTCCGCCAGCCCGTCAGGTAGCTACGCAGTTCCCCGACGACGTGGGGCACACTTCGACCGCCCTGACGCCCTGTGATCTGCCGGACTCGGTCCTTCATCTTGCCGAGGACTTTCTTCGACACCCGCAGTCGCGCCTTCCTCCCAGGGCCGTCCCAGAAGGCGTACCCCAGGAAGTCACGCTTGATCGCGGGAGCCACCGCGCTCTTGGACTCGTTGATTCGCAGATGGAGCCGCGCGTACATCCGCCGCAGGTGTTCCAGCACCCGCTCGCCCGCACGCCGTGACCGGACGAAGACTCGTCCGTCATCGGCGTAGCGCACGAAGGCGTGGCCGCGCTTCTCCAGCTCCTTGTCCACTTCGTCCAGCAGCACGTTCGCCAGTAGCGGAGAGATGGGCCCACCTTGCGGGGTACCCTCCCAGCGCTCCATATGCACTCCGTTCGCCATCACGCCGGATCGCAGGTAGCGACGGATCAGCCCCAGGACGCGTTTGTCCGCGATTCGCTTCGCAAGCTTCCCCATCAGCACGTCGTGGTTCACGCGGTCGGAGAATCTCTCCAGATCCACGTCCACCACGATGCGACGGCCCTCCTGCACGTAGCGCTGCGCGACACGGATCGCTCCGTGCGCGTTGCGTCCGGGCCGAAAGCCGTAGCTGTGCTCCGAGAAGCTCGGATCGAACTGCGGCTGCAAGACCTGCAACAGGGCTTGCTGGATGAGGCGGTCGAGCACCGTCGGAATGCCGAGTTCTCGGACACCGCCGCCGCTCTTCGGGATCTCCTGTCGTTTCACCGGGCTGGGACGGTAGCTCCCGCCGAACAAGCTCGACTTGATCTCCTCCCAGTGCTCCCAGAGGTACGGCAAGAGCTCCTCCACCGTCATCCCGTCCACGCCGGGACTGCCTCGGTTCTTCTTCACTCTCCGCAGAGCGGCCTGCATGTTCCGGCGCTCGAGCACCTTCTCCATCAGGCCGTCCGCTCCTGGACGCTCGGTTCCCTGGACCGCCGTCGGCGATTCGTCGCTCCGCGCTACTCTCGGGGTTTCACCCCTACCCTCCCACGGTAGCTCCAGTTGCCTGGACATCTGACGCTTTTCGCCTTCGAGGTTCACGGTCGTCTCGTCCTTCTCTTCGTTCGGGCCTTCAGCGGCTCGCGCCGCTTACTACGCCCTCTGCTGACTTCTCGCTCCGCCATCCGGTGGCGTCACCCTTTCAGGCACAAGGCGAGATCTCCCTGGGTAAGACAGTCGGCCTTCACCGCACAGCCGCCGGATCTACGCCGCCTCTCCTTGGCCGCAAGAGCTTCGCTGTTCATTGCCAGCTCGCCCTGATCGGCTGCGCCTCGAATCCGGTTTCTGTACGTCGGCTCGCGGTTTCGTTTCACGATCCCTTCAGACGCTTCCTCGCGGTCACGCCCTTGCGCTTCCCTTCGGTCCCTGCGGCCAGGTCCCGGGAGGACTTCCACCTCCGAGTCGACTGTCATGCCAGGCGCACAATGAATGAGGAAGGGCGGGAGAAGCTCCGCCCTTCCTCGAGTCCTTCCCGGTCTCCTCCCTCACGCCTCCCCCCTCTTCGGGCCTCCAGCGCGGAAGGACGGTGGTTGGACGGTGCGTCCCGCCCCTCGGTCAGGTGGGCCCAACCATACTCCTGGGGACCCCCTCCTGGCTAGGACGTTTCTAGCTTGAAAAGCGCCCATAACCCGTTGCTGAAAGCCGGGTTGAGTCGGCCGCCCGCTCGCGACCGGGTGGTTTCTGACCCCTTCCGCCGGAGCCGGGTGGACCGAGCGGTCCGCATCCCCGGCCTTGTGGGGCCCTGGCGCGCTCACCACAATCGGCGCCATGACGAGCCCCGATCCCGTTCGCGCCTCCTTCGAGGAGGCCGCCGCCACCCTCCAGGCCTTCCTCGAGGACCCCGAGGCCCTGGACGGGGTGCAGCGCTTCGTCCTGGCCGCGGCGCGCACCCTGCGCTCGGGGGGATTGCTGCTCTCGTGCGGCAACGGCGGCTCCATGTGCGACGCCATGCACTTCGCCGAGGAATGGACCGGTCGGTTCCGCAGCGACCGCCGCGCCCTGCCGGCCCTGGCCATGTCCGATCCGAGCCAGCTCACCTGCATCTCCAACGACTTCGGCTTCGACGAGGTCTTCGCCCGCCAGGTCGAGGCCCACGGCCGCTCCGGGGACCTCCTGGTGGCGATCTCGACCAGCGGCGACTCGCCCAACGTGCTGCGCGCCTGCGAGGCGGCGCGGGAGAACGGGCTGACCACGGTGGGGCTCCTGGGCAAGGGGGGCGGGGCGCTCGCGGAGCAGGTCGACATCCCCATCGTCGTGCCCCGCGCCACCACCTCGGACCGGATCCAGGAGATCCACATCAAGGTCCTGCACATCGCCATCGAGGCGGTGGAGAGGGAGATGTTCCCGGAGAACTACCGGGACGCCTGAGGCGGCCAAAGAAATCCAAGATCCCCGTCCATCTGGCTCCGGGGGGGTCACTGGGGAGAAGAGCCCGGGCGAGGTGCCCGGGCCTCTTTACCAAACCCACACCCCTCCCAATCCATGAGCCCTTCCCCCCGAAAGCCGGCGATCCGCCGCCTCGCACTCCTTGCCCTCGCCTCCGCCGGCCTCGGAATCCCGGCCAGCGCCCAGGCGACCTTCTCCATCGACTGGCACAGCGTGACGGTCGGCGCGCCCGAAGGCTGCAGCCTCACGCCGATCACCGAAGGTGACATCCTCACGCCACTCGCCGGCGCCGCGGCCTTCGGCCCGCTGGGCGCCCCGTGCATCGCCATCGACGGCGGCGCCACCGGGATCGGCATGATGGGCTTCTTCACCTGCGTCGGCCACCCGGGCGGCACGCCCTGCCGCGTCGAGCTGGACGCCCTCTCCTACGGGAACGACGCGCGCATGGAGAGCGCCGCCGGCAGCCTGGGCATCTACCTCTTCTCCACCGACGAGTACGCGGTGGGCGGGGTCCCCCCGATCCTGGTGCCGAGCCTCGCCACCGAGGCGCCCGTGGGCGATTCCTCGACGGACATCTGGCGCAGCGGCTCGGGGCTCCCGCCGGGGCCCCACGCGCCCTTCGCCTCGCCGGTGGGCCACATCGGCCTGTTCGACGGCGACGGCCTCCTGAGCGGCAGCGCGGAGGTCTACCCGGGCCTCGGCCTGGTCGAGCCCAACTTCCCCATCGTCCCCAACGTCGGCGACAACCTGGACGCCTTCGACCTCGACGAGACCTTCAGCGGCAGCGCCTTCCCGGCCACGGGCGTCTTCTACTCCCTCGACGCGGCCTACGTCGATCCCCTCACGGGTCAGATCAACGTGGGGACGGGGCTCGGGAACCTCGCCTCCGGCGCGGACGTGCTCATCAGCATCGCCCCCGGCGGCCCGCCGGCCATCTGGGCGCCGGCCGGGCTTCTCGGCCTGAGCCTGACCGGCATCGAGGACGACATCGACGCCCTGGCGGTCTGGGAGAACGGCACGGGCGCCTTCGAGCCCTCGCAGGTGCCCTACGACTGGACGGTCGTCGGCGGCCCCGACATGGTGCTCTTCTCGGTGCGCCGCGGCTCGCCGGTGGTCGGCCTGCCCGACTCCATCTTCGGCATCCCGATCTGCGAGGGCGACATCCTCACCACCCCCCTGCCGACCGGCTCCGGCGGCGTCTCGCCCTTCCCCGGCATCTTCTGCGCCGCCGAGAACCTCGGCCTCGCCACCTCGCGCGTCCCGGGCGGCTTCTCGGACGACGTCAACGCCCTCGACACCCTGGCCTCGTCGACGCCCGACTGCAACGGCAACGGCATCCCCGACTCCATCGACGTCTCCTCGGGCGCCTCCACCGACCTCAACACCAACGGCATCCCGGATGAGTGCGAGATCGTCGGCGGCCCCGCCTGCTTCTGCCCGCCCATCTGGGCTCCCTGCAGCAATCCCGATCCCACGGCGGGCTGCCAGAACTCCACCGGCGTCGGCGGACTGCTGGGCGCCACGGGCACGAGCAGCGTGTTTCTCGACGACCTGGTCCTGAACGCCACCCAGCTCCCCACGACCGTCCCGGCCATCTTCTTCGGCGGCACCTTCGCCGTCTCCCTGCCCTTCGGCGATGGCCGGCGCTGCGCGGGCGGCAACATCCGGCGCATCACTCCGGTCATGCTCACCAGCTCGCTGGGCACCCTGAGCACCGGTCCCGGCATCGCCACGGCCAACGGCATCGTGCCCTTCGAGTCCTGGATCTTCCAGTGCTGGTACCGCGATCCCAGCGGCCCCTGCGGCAACGGCTACAACCTCACCAACAGCTACGACGTGACCTTCACGCCGTGATCTGGTGATCGGGAGCGGCCCCCGGCGGACTCAGGGTCCGGCGGGGGCCATTTTCGTGCTCTCGGATCGGGCGGCCCGCTACTTCAGGACGAACAGCTCGATGGCCATGACGGCGATGCCCATGAGCGCCGCTCCGGCGACGATGCCGGCGCAGATCGAGTCCTGGTTCTTCACGAAGACCCGGTTCATCCTGTGCTCCTCGTCGGAGTAGCGCCGCCCCAGGAGCCAGAAGACGAAGGCGCCGAAGGCCATGGCCAGGCAGGTCGAGAAGGGGATCACGAAGGCCAGGCCGATGCCGATCGCGGAGACGAAGAGCCGGCCCTTGGTGACGATCCGGACGACCTCCATCAGGATGCCCACGATGGCCCCGATCGCGGCGGCCCACACGGCCGTGGTGGGGAGCTGGTCCAGCCCCTGGGTCAGGAGCTCGGCGACCGCCTTCCAGATCGCCGCCGCCGGCATCGGGTACTGATCCGAGACGAGATTGTCCGGGTCGCCGCGCAGGAAGAGCGGGTAGAAGACCAGCACCGAGGTGATCGCCCCGGAGATGGCGCCCAGGCTGTGACCCAGCGCCTGCAGCCGCGGCTTGCCGCCCAGCATGTAGCCGGGCTTGATGTTCATGATCAGGTTGGAGGAGTTGCTGGCCACCTCGCCGGTGATGCCGGCGGTCATCAGGTTGGTCTTGATGTTGCCGGGGGCCAGCACGCCGAAGGTGAGCTGGGTCAGCTTGCCCAGCGCGCCCGTGGGCGTGATGGAGGTCAGCGCGGTGGAGTTGACGCCGATCAGCGTGAAGACGAAGACCAGCGGCACCGCCAGGATGCCCATGAGGATCGAGACGTCGAAGTACCAGTGAGCCATGAGGACCGTCAGCAGGCCGACGATCGGGATCCCGATCGCGAAGACCTTCATGGGCAGCTCGATGTCGCGCAGGCAGTCCTCCTCCTCGCTCGGGCGGCCGCCGAAGATGCCCTTGAAGGCGCTGATCAGCAGCGCCGGCTTGGAGAAGAAGGAGAAGAGCGAGGCGGTCGTCATCATGGCCACGCCCCCCCACAGCGCCCACTTGGTGATCTGCCGGAAGCCGTAGGTGGCCACGCCGTCCGTGATCACGGCCTCGATGTCCCCGTGGTTGATGATGATCGGGGCGAGGATGCAGTAGTTGACCGTCGCGCCGACCATCAGCGAGGCCCCCGTGCGGATGCCCATCAGGCCCCCGGCGCCGATCATGGCGATGTCGAGCCGGGGGCGCACGGTGAGCTCCCTGAGCGGGATCCCGCCGATCGCGGCCTGGAACCCGAGCCTCGAGCTCAGCGTGTAGATCCACCCGTCCAGGTACTCGGGGATCGACAGGATCTTGAGGTAGATCGCCTCCATGATCTTGTGCGACTGAGCCAGCTGGAGCACGGCGGCGGTGGCCGCGGAGTACAGGAGCAGCCGCGCGGTCAGCGCCCCCTCCCGAGCGTCCGTTCCGCTGTGCAGCGTGTCCATGACCACGCCGGCCGCCCGGCCCTCGGGGAAGGGGTGCTGCTCGACGTTGATGAAGCGCCGCTTCAGGGGAAAGGCGAAGAGCACGCCCAGGATGGCCAGCAGGAACAGCCAGGTCGCCGTCTGCCACCAGGGGATGATCGTGCCGGTCACGAGCATGTAGGCCGCCAGGCTCGAGATCAACGGCGCGGTCATGTAGCCCGCGGAGCAGGCGATCGACTGCACGATGTTGTTCTCGAGTACGTGGTAGCTCTCGACCAGTCCCACCCGGATCAGGAGGCGGAAGGCCACGAAGGCCAGGATGACCGAGGTGATCCCCACGCCGAGCGTCCAGCCGGTCTTGGCGCCCACGTACAGGTTCGTGATGGAGAGGAAGGAGCCCAGCAGAAACCCGCACAGCCCGGCGCGGAGGGTGAACTGCGGGACGTCGCCCTGGAAGACCTCGGTCAGCCACCAGCGGTCCTTCTCGGCGGCGGACATCGATTGAACCTGCTCGGGGGTCAGCTGCTTCAGCGTCATAGAGCCTCCTTGTCGCTCACGCCCGCCGGTCGGGCATGCGCAGATGGTACGCAGCCCGTATCCTCTGCGCATGCCGAAACTCATTCCTCACGCCTGTCTGGCCGTGGCGGTCGCCTTGCCGGGGTGCTCGATCCCGACGCGCGCCGCCGAGCGCCCCAACATCGTCTTCATCTTCGCCGACGATCACGCGGCGCACGCCGTCGGGGCCTACGGATCGGCCATCAACGAGACGCCCAACATCGACCGGTTGGCGGAGGAGGGCGTGCGCTTCGACGCCTGCTTCTGCACCAACTCCATCTGCGCGCCGAGCCGCGCGGTCATCCTCACCGGGAAGCACTCGCACCGGAACGGCGTGCCCACCAACCGGGAGAGCTTCGACGGGACGCAGCCGACCTTTCCCAAGCTCCTGCGCGCCGCCGGATACCAGACGGCCCTCATCGGCAAGTGGCACCTGAAGTCGGATCCGACGGGCTTCGACCACTGGGAGGTGCTGCTGGGGCAGGGGCCCTACTACAACCCACCGCTGAAGACCGCCGGGGGGACGGCCGCCCACGAGGGCTACACCACCGATGTCCTCACCGACCGAGCGCTCGAGTGGCTCAGGTCGGGGCGCGACCCGGAGAGGCCCTTCGTCCTGATGTTCCAGCACAAGGCGCCCCACCGGAACTGGATGCCGGACCCGGCCCACTTCCACCTGTACGACGGCGAGGAGGTGCCCGAGCCGGCGACGCTCTTCGACGACCGCGAGGGGAGGAGCTCCGGGGCCAGGACCCAGCGGCTCACCGTCGCCCGGCACATGACGGGCATGTACGACCTGAAGCTGGACCGGCCCTTCGAGCACTTCGGGTACGACTGGGAGAGCGGCTACCTCTCGAGGCTGACGGCCGCGCAGCGCGAGGCCTGGGACGCGTTCTATGCCCCGCGCAACGCCGCCTTCCGGGAGGCCCGCGAGGCCGGCGAGATAGAGGGCGACGACCTCGTCCGGTTCATGTACCAGCGCTACATCAAGGACTACCTGCGAGTGATCGCCTCGGTCGACGACAGCCTCGGACGGGTCCTCGACCACCTCGACCAGAGCGGTCTGGCCGAGAACACGGTCGTCGTCTACACCTCGGACCAGGGCTTCTTCCTGGGCGACCACGGCTGGTACGACAAGCGCTGGATGTACGAGGAATCGCTGCGGATGCCGCTGGTCGCTCGCTGGCCCGCGGGGATCGAAGCCGGCTCCGTCCGCGGGGAGATGGTGCAGAACCTCGACTTCGCCCCGACCTTCCTCGACCTGGCCGGAGCCACGATCCCCGCCGAGATGCAGGATCGCTCGCTGGTCCCCCTGATGCGGGGCGAGGCGGTCGACGACTGGCGCGAGTCGATCTACTACCACTACTACGAGCAGCCCTCCGACCACAACGTGCCCAAGCACTTCGGGGTGCGCACGCCCCGCCACAAGCTGGTCCGCTACTACGAGATCGACGAGTGGGAGCTCTTCGACCTCCAGCGGGATCCGGACGAGCTGCGCAGCGTGCACGGGGAGCCCGCCTACGCGGACGTCCGCAGGGTGCTCGAGGCGGAGCTCGCGAGGCTGCAGGAGCTCTACGGCGACACGGACCCCACCGCGCCGATCGGCGACAGGGTGCAGGCCGATCTGCTCGAGCGGGCGTCCGGATTCGGGCTGCGCGAGGTGCTGCGGCTCGCCGAGCCGGACGGGCTCACCCGCACGGACCTGGACCCCACCGCCATGGCGGTGCACGTCGGCGCCTGGGTCACCCCGCGATCGGGTGAGGGCGTCGTCCTGGCCCAGGGGGGCGCGACCACCGGCTACAGCCTGTACCTGCGCGGCGGGAAGCCCTGTTTCGCCGTGCGTGAGGGGGGCGCCGTGGTCGAGATGATGGCCCCCGAGGAACTCGAGATCGGGAGGAGGGTCCACCTGATCGGATCCCTCGACCACGTGGGCTACGCGCACGTCTACGTCGACGGCGTGCACCAGGGCTCGGTCTCGGCCAGGATCCTCTCCTCGAAGCCGGCCGAAGGCTTGACGATCGGCCGGGACGAGGGCTCCAGCGTCGGCCATTACGAGGGCGACGCGCCCTTCGATGGCGAGCTGAGGGACGTCCGCGTCCACTTCGGCGTCATTGCGGTCGCGGACATCGATCGCTGGATCGATGGCTCGTGACGGTTCCCGGTCGTGGGAGTCGCGTCGCGCTCATCGACCCATCCCTCCCGGTGGGCTGCGGCGGTCGGGAAGGTAGCGACGAGCCGCCTCAGATCGAGTCGAATCCCCAGACGAAGGGCTGATGCGGCGGCGTGTCAAGGGAGCGGCCCAGAACGCGCTCCATCTCGCGTCGAAGCGTGGGATCGCCCCGCGGCGGGAAGCAGAGCTCGAGCAGCTCGTCGGCGGTTAGGAGCCCCTCGTCGGCGCCCAGGAGATCCGCGGCGAGGCCGGCGAGCCCCTCGGCGTCGATCACCTTCGCCAGCCCCACGATGCCGTCGAAGCGCGTGGCCCCGATCCCCTCGAGCAGATCGTGCAGGAGGCGGCATCCGGGCGAGCTCATCACCGCGATCCCCTCGGCTCCGGCGGCCAGGGCGGCCTCGAGGTGGCGTCGCACCAGGGGCAGCGCGGCGTCCGCCTCGCCCCCCCACTCGTGGACCGCGCCCTGCAGGTCGGCCCCTCGGCCCATGCAAGCGTAGGCGGCGATCTGGCCGTCGCGCTCGCGGATCAGGCAGGACATGCCGGGGCAGGAGAGCAGGGCGGCGGTCTCGGCCGGGCTGCGTCCGACCCGCTCCGCGTGGCGGGCGTAGAGGTCATGGATCGCGAGGGCATCGCCTGGCGCGGCCGGCCGCACGCCCTCGCCATCGAGCAGGCGCTCGAGGTGTCCCTCCACCAGCAGGTGATCGACCTCCCACGCGAAGGGGCGATAGCCGCGCGAGGTGTACACGAGGGGGTCCTCGGCCCACAGGAGCGCCAGGAGGCAGCCCTCGGCGCGGAGCTCCTCCTCCACCCGATCGAGCAGGCGCCCCATCAGGCCTCTGCCCCGCCAGGCCGGGTCGGTCACCACCGAGCCGATCAGGCCCACCGGCAGCCGGCGCCCGCCGAAGAAGAGATCCCGGGGAAGAGCGGCGCAGGCCGAGCGCGGCTCGCCGGCCTCCTCGAGGCACAGGCTCCGGCCGGGAGCGCCCTCCGCGAAGACCAGGGGGTACTCCTCTGCCAGGGGCTCGCCGCCGCGCAGGCAGCGCTCCATCAGCTCGATGGACCGCTCCCGCAGCGTCGGGCGGCCGGAGACGTCGGCGAGCTCCGCGCTCACGGCTCGGGCTCGCCGGCCGGCTCGCCCTGCTGGTTGGCCTGGCGGAAGGCCTCCAGCAGCCGCTCGTGGATGGCGAGCGCGCCCTCGAAGGTGTCGCGAGCCCGCCGCGCGGCCTCGGAGAGCTCCGCCGGCCGCTCGACCATCCGGCTCTCGGTCGAGAGCTCGGTGGCCTGCGCCTGGAGCTTCTCGAGGAGCGCCTGGAAGGCCGCGCCCGAACCCTCCACCTCGCCTCGTCGCCGGGTCGAGGGCGGGCCCTCGACGCGTCGCAGGGGATCGCTCGCCTCTCGCGGATCGATGCGGATGGGGTCGGCCATGGCGGATTACAGGAAGTTCGCCAGGGTGGTCTGCAGGAGGCGCACGCCGGTCGCCTGGGCGATCTCCAGCGAGGTCTGGGCCCGGCTCATCTCGAAGACCGCCTGGCCGTAGTCCACGTCCTCCAGGCGCGACATCATGCTCTGCACCTGGAGGTTGGCGTCCTCCAGCCGCGCCTCCAGGCCCTGGAGGCGCGAGCTGCGGGATCCCAGGTTGCCCAGGGCGATGCGGACGTTCTCGGCGTTGCGGTCGAACTCGCGCAGGCGGGTGTCGAGGCGGTCCACCAGAGAGCCCTGCTCGAGCGCGTCGCCGTTGCGCAGGTCGCTGGCGATCCCCTCCAGCACGTCGAAGACGTTGACCGTGCCGCCGAAGCTCACCAGATCGCTGCCGGAGCGGTGGATGCCGGTGGTGTCCACGTGGATCACCGAGCCGGTGACCGGATCGATCAGCTCCAGGTCCGACTCGGCGAAGGTGAGCGCGGTGAAGCTCGAGCCGTCGATGGAGACGGAGCCCTCGCCGCGGAGCGTCGCGGTGGAGCTCCCCCCGGCGTATCCGGTGAAGTCCAGGTGCAGCTCGGCCCCGTGCTCGTTCCGGACGACGAAGTCGGCCAAGTTGGCGGCGCCCGGGGCGGGGATGGCCACCGCCGGCCCGCCATCGAGCTGGACCGTCCCCGCGACGCCGTCGATGGTCAGGGTATGGTCTCCCATGATCGTGTCGCCGGCCCCTCCCCCCACGAGCTGGACCCCCGCGCCGGGGACCCCGCCGGTGGTCTCGTGCCGCACCAGCAGGTAGTCGTAACCCGCGCCGTCGTCGGCCGTGGATCCCGGAGTCGCGCCGGTCAACCCCGCATATCGGGTCCCGGAGTGCTCCAGCTTGGCGAAGATCTCGGAGCCGGGCAGGCCGATCCCGGCCCTGAACTCCGATCCCGCCAGGATCCGCTGCTCGTCGTGGTTCCCGAGGTAGACGACGCTGTCGCGGCCGTCGATCCGCCGGCTCTCGAAGGGCTTCTCCTGGGTGCGCGTCCCGGCGAAGAGGAAGCGGTCCCCCGAGCGCAGGTTGGCCAGGTCCAGCATGCGGGCGCGGATCAGGTCGATCTGGTCCGCCAGGAGCTCCCGGTCGTCGGGCGATTTGGAGCCGTTCATGCCCTCGATGAGCAGCTCGCGCGCCTCGGCCAGGATTCCGGAGGCGTCCTGGAGGGCGACCGAGCCCGCGTCGAGGGCCGTGCGGCCGGCCTGGACCGCTCCCAGGAAGCGCTCGTTGCCGGCCACCTGGCGCCGGAAGGAGAGGATCTGCGAGGAGGCCACCGGATCGTCGCCGGGCCGCAGGATGCGCTTGCCGGAGGCGATCTGCTCCTGCGCCCTCACCACCCGGCTCATGCTGGAGGCGAGCTGGCGCTGGACCATCGAGAAGAGGAAGGACTGCGTGGGCCTGAGGGTCATGCGAATGGCTCCACTTCTTCTACACGAGCGACATGAGCTGGTCGGTCAGCTCGCTGACCACGCGGATGTACTGGCTGGCGGCCGCGAAGGCCTGCTCGAACTCGATCAGGCGCACCATCTCCTCGTCCAGGTTGACGCCCGAGATCTGGTCCCGGCGCGCCTGCATCCCGTCCAGCAGGTACTGCTCGGCCTCGCGGGAGTGGGTGGCGGTGGCGATGTCCTGGCCCACCTCGGCGACCAGCCGCCCCATCCCCTCCCCCATCGAGACGTTGCCCAGCTCGGGCAGGTCCCGGTTCTGCAGCGCCAGCAGGTCGAGCAGGATTCCGGCGTCCCCCGCGGCCCCGGTGATCGACGCCGCCAGCAGGGTGGGGTCCTCGCGGATGTCGGCCCGCACGCCGATGTCGCCCGCGGTGCTGCCCACCATGAGCGAGTTCAATCCCAGGGCCGGCAGGATGTCGGCGGTGTCCGAGTCGGCGGTGGCGTCGAGCACGAAGAGGTCGCCCTCGCTGGCCGACACCTCGCCGCCCCCCAGCCGCAGGCGGATCCCGTCGAGGACCTCCAGCTCCTCGCCCGGCGTGTAGTCGGCGCCGACGTCGAGGGTGGCCACGGTCAGGCCCTGCTCGTCCAGGACGTCGATCTGCAGCCCGGGGGTGGTGCCGATGGCCCCGTCCATGTTGGGGCGGAAGGTGAGCAGGCGGTTGCTCGAGCCGGTGTACTCGCCGCCGACATCCACCGACACGGCCGTGTCGTGTCCGGAGACGGTCGTGCCCGCGCTCCAGCCGAAGGCCGCCATCGCGCTGCCCCCCACCAACTGGAAGCTCTCGGCCGATCCCGTGCCCGCGCTCTGCAGGACGAGATCTCCCCCCACGTTGGAGGCCACCAACCCGCTGGCCTGGAAGCCGGCGTCCGCGTTGAGGGCCGCGGCCACCTCCTCGGCGGTGGCGCTGGAGATCTCCTCGAAGCTACCGGTATCGAAGACCACCGTGATGGGCCCCGCCGGACCGACGAGGTCGATCGAGTCGCCGTCGGCCAGGCCGAAGGGGCCCGAGCCCCCCGTCCCCAGGGTGGCCCGGCCTCCCCCGAAGCTGCCGATGGGGTCGGGATCCGGGTCCAGCCGCCGGCTGAAGTCGAAGCCCGAGCCCGTCTGGGCCAGGATGGACACGCGGCCCTCGGCGGTCAGGGTGGCACTGATGCCGCCGATGGCGTTCAGCTCGTCCAGGAGATCCCCGACGGTGGTGCGCCCGGCGTCGATCTCGATCCGGTGCCGCGTGAGGGCTCCGGTGGCCTCGTCGGTGACGTTGACGTAGAGCTCCCCGTCCTGGACGTCGAAGGGCAGGCCCGCGCTGCCGAGCAGCTCGTCGAGGACGTCCCCGTCGAGGTCCTGGTCCAGGACGGCGTTCTGGCTGACCAGCAGGTGCAGGGGCCCGCTCGCGGGGATGCCGGTGCTGTGCTTGCGGTTGACCTCCAGCACGAGCTGGTGCGCGAAGGCGTCCATCTTCCCGCGCAGGCCGGGCATGAAGTCGTTCAGGAGGCCGAGCGAGCCGCCGATCTGCCCGCCGGCCACCGGCAGGAACACCTCCCCGCCCGCGAGCCGCAGGCCCACCGCGCCGTCCACGTCGGTGGCCACCTCCAGGCGGTTGTGGCCCCCCGAGTGGGCCAGGAGCCCCCCCGCGGCCAGCACCCGGACGGCGCCGTTGGCGTCCTCGTAGGCCTTCACGTCGATCAGCTCGGACAGCTGCGAGAGGGCCAGATCGCGCTGGTCGCGCAGGTCGCTGGCCTCGACGCCGGAGGCCTCGGTCATGCTGATCTCCTCGTTCAGCACGGCCACCCGCTCGGCCAGCAGGTTGACGCTCTCGGTGAGCGCCTGCACCTTCACCAGGAGGTCCCGGCGCAGGATGTTCAGGTTCGAGTCCACCTCGTTGAAGCGCCCGGTCAGCTCGGCGGTGGACTGGACCGCGTCGGAGCGGAGCACCTGGTCGTCGGGGGAGGCGGAGAGGGCCGAGAGGCTGCCGAAGAAGGCCTCCAGCAGGCTCGTCATCCCGGTGGAGCTGCCCTCGCCCAGGTAGGCATCGGCCTGCTCCAGCCCCGCCAGGCGCGCGTCCAGCCGCCCCAGGGAGGACACCTGCAGCAGCATCCGCCGACCGAGCAGCTCGTCCACCGTGCGCTGGACGACGTCGGCCCGCACGCCGGTGCCCAGCATCAGGTCTCCCACCCGCACCGCGGGCGACGAGCTGATGTGCAGGTTGCGCCGCGAGAAGCCCGGGGTGTTGGCGTTGGCGATGTTGTGGCCGATGGTGTCCAGGGCCGCCTGCGACGTCAGGAGGGCCCGCAGACCGATGTCGAGTCCCAGGCTGCTCACCTCATGCCTCCGCGTTGACCAGCGCGCCGCCCGAGCGGGCGCCCTGCTGCAGCTCCTGCGATATCACCGTGCCGATGGCCTCGTGCAGGACCTGGCCCTGCAGGCGCGCCAGGGAGCCGATCCGCCGGGTGCGGCGCACCACCTGCGCGACCAGCGCCCGCAGCTCGGTGCGCAGGTGTGCCAGGTTGCCCCGGGGCTCGCCGATGCGCTCGACGATGCTCGAGAGGGTGAGCGAGTCCGGGCTCACCTCGAAGCTCGCCGCCAGGCCCGTCAGGATCGCGCGCCGCTCGCGGGAGCGGGCGTCCTCCGAGGCGACCTCCTCCCCCAGGGCCTCGGCGGCGGCCAGCACCTCCTCGGGGGAGCCCCTCGAGATGGCGATCTCCTCGGCGTCCAGCCGCTCCAGGACGCGCGCCTGGGCGGCGATCTCCCGCTGCACGCAGGCTTCCAGCCGGTGCAGCCAGTGGGCCAGCTCTGTCATGATCCTGCCTCCGCCGGTCGGTTGTCCTCTTCGGCCGCGCCCATGCCAGCCTTCACCATCCCCACCAGGCCCAGATCGCCGGAGCGGGCGATGGCCTGGCCGACGTGCTCGTCCAGCCAGCCCTCGTAGACGTCGGCCCCCGCGCCGCCCCCGAAGAAGCCCTCCGAGAGGCCCCGGCGCATCTCCCGCGCCAGCATGGTGGCGAAGAGCGCCTCGAAGAGCTGCGCGGTCTCCTCGACCGGCCCTCCCTGCGCGGGGAGGCGCTCGGCCTGGGCCTGCTGCGCCAGGAGGCGCGCCCGATCCAGGCCCGCGAGGCCGCAATCCATGGAGCCCTCGACCATGTCTACATGCGCTGGATGTCGGCGAGCAGGAGCCCGCCCTGGGCCATGGCTTCCAGGATGCTGATCGTGTCCCGGGGGGTGGTGCCGAGCACGTTCAGGACCTCGACCACCTCCTGCAGGGTGACCGCGCCGGGGACCACCGCGAGGCCGCTGTTCTCCTCCTCCACGTTCAGGGCGGTGCGGTCGAGCACCTGCGTGCTGCCGTCCGAGAGCGGCCCCGGCTGGCTGGCCTGGGGGGTCTCGGCGATGGTGACCGTCAGGTTGCCGTGGGCGATCGCGCCCGGGCGCAGGCGCACGCCCTCGCCCATGACGATCACGCCGGTGCGCTCGTTGATGATCACCCGCGGGATGGTATCGGGGACGACCTCGCGCTTGAGGATCGAGTCCAGGTAGGCCACCCAGGCCGACTCCGGCAGGTCCTGGGGGACCGCCACCCGGACCGTGCGGCCGTCGGGGGTGGCCTCGGCCGCCTCGGGGTAGATCTGGTTGATCGCCTCGGCGATGCGGACCATGTTGCCGAAGGGGCTGTGGGCCGCGCGCAGGTCGAGGTAGATGTAGCCGTGGTCGCTGACGATGCAGCTCTCCACCTCGCGCTCCACCTTGCCGCGCAGGGTGCCCACGTTGACGTGGTTGCGGGTGGCCGAGGCGCCCGCGCCTTCGGCCGAGAAGCCGCCCACGTTGACCGGCCCGTAGGCGGTGGCGTAGACCATCGAGCCGGTGATGTCGGTCAGCTCGGTCATGGTCAGGGTGCCGCCCTGCAGGCTCTCGGCGTCGCCGATGGTCGAGACCCGCACGTCGATCTGGCGGCCGGGCTTGATGCCCGGCGGCAGGTTGGACTCCACCCTCACGATGGCGCAGTTCTCGGGCTTGAGCTCCTGCAGATCGATGGTGATGTTGTGGGTGAGCAGCAGGTTCTGCACCAGCTGCCGGGTCATCTGCACCGAGTCGCCGGTGCCCGCCAGGCCGGTCACCAGGCCCACGCCCATCACGTGGTTCTCCTCCTGCCCGCGCACCGCCACCAGGCTGCGCACCGGGCTTCGGATGGGGCCCGCGGCGCCGCGCCCGGGGGTGGGCTCGAAGCGCGGCGTGCGCGTCACGCGGGCGCTCGAGCGCCCCTGGGGTTGCGCGGGGGCCTCGATGCCGCCCACCGGGATCAGCTCGATCTCGGTCTCGCGCGGCTCCGGCGCGCCCTGCAGCGCGGGGGCCAGGATCAGGAAGGATGCGAGGATCATGGGTCAGCCGCTCTCCGCCCGCTCAGAAGGGCCAGATCCAGGTGAGGACGTCGTAGACCGCGCCGCCCAGGCCGCGGCGGTTGGTGTGGTCGGTCAGGGGTCCGCTGCCGCGGTAGCGGATGTCGGCGTTGGCCACCAGCTCGGACTGGATGCTGTTGTCCGCCTGGATGTCGTACTTGCGCACCACGCCGGTGAACTCGATCAGCTTGGTCTCGCGGTCGATGCGGATCTCGCGCCGGCCGCTGAGCACCAGGTTGCCGTTGGGGAGCACGTCCACCACGATGGCCGCCAGGCGCGTGGTGAAGGTGCCCTTCTTCTCGTAGTTGGCCGTACCGGAGAAGTCGGTGGCCGAGCCCCCGTCGATCTCCGGCAGGTAGTTGAACATGTTGGGCTTCAGGTCCAGGGTGGTGAGCTTGTACTTGAGCGAGCTCTCCTTGCTGAGACCCGAGGACTCCTGGTTCGAGATGTCCTGGTTCTCCGAGACCACCACCGTCACGATGTCGCCGAGGCGGTAGGCGGTCTTGTCGGCGATGGCCCCGCGGGGCCCGCGGTCGGGGTCGTAGATCGAGCCCATGCGCGCCTGGGCGCCGGCCGGCGCGCTGGTGACTGCGAGGAGCAGGGTCGCTCCGGCGAGGATCGAGAGGGTCTTCATGCGGCTAGGCCTTCTTCTCAGCGGTCGGCGGAGAGGTCGATCTCGAGCAGGTTGCGGCCCACGACGACGGCCATCAGCTCGCGCTGGCCCTCGGTCAGGCACAGGACGCGGTCGCCCAGCGCCCCGGCCTCCGTGGCGGTGGCGGGACGGCTGGCGACCACGCGGCCCTTGCGGATCCGCAGGTACACCTCGTCCCCCTTCTGGATGATCTGCGGCCGGACCACGTCCGACTCGCAGACGATGCGGCCCGCCTCCAGGTCCCGGCGCGCCACCGATCCGATCAGGAGGCCCGCCGGGAGGCTCTGGGCGCGCAGCCCGGGCGCGGCCGGGACCCGTCGGTTCTCGATGATGCCCAGGCCGATCGTCTCGCCGGCGGCCACCCGGCGCGAGAGCACCGGCCGCACCTCGAAGCGCTCGACCTGCCACTGCGTCCACACGGTGCGGTGGATCTCGCCGTCCACCAGGATCCGGACGGGGACCGAGATCGCGCCGGCGCGCTCCTCGACGCTGGGGAGGATCGAGCGCAGCACGGGGGCGGCTCCGGTCGCGGGAACGACTTGATCGGAGACCGTCCGGGCGAGCCTCAGCGAGGCGTCGGCCTGGCCCAGGGCGCGCTCCAGCTCCGCCCGCGCGGCGCTCACCAGCTCGGCGGCGGCCACCTTCACGGTCTCGGGGTGCACCCGGCAGGCCTGCGAGCCGGTGAGCGCGAGGTCGAGGCCGGGGGCCGCCCGCTCCAGCTCCTGCTCGAGCCTCCAGGCCACCAGGAGGCGGCTGTAGCCGGGGGCGGGCGCGTAGCCCACCCGCAGGGCGGCGGCGCGCTCGACGGCGGCCGGGTCGTCGCCCGCGATGCGGGCGATCTCGCCCAGGACGATCTCGGTTCCGCACACGCTGGCCTCGGGGGGCAGGGTGACGGTGACCTGGCTCAGGCAGGCGATGGCGAGCGTTGCGATCATGGCGGCTGCCTAGCGGATCATCTGGTTGACCTGCTGCATCATCTCGTCGCTGACGCGGATGGCGCGGCTGTTGATCTCGTAGTTGCGCTGGGCCATGATCAGCCCGACCAGCTCATCGACGATCTGTACGTTGGAGCGCTCGATGCTCGCCTGGCGGATCATGCCGGTTCCGTCCACGCCCGGCACGGCGGAGGTCTCCGGCCCGGAGCTGGCGGTGGCCGCGTACAGGTTCCCGCCCACGGCCTTCAGGCCGGCGGGGTTGGGGAAGCGGAAGAGCTGCAGGGTGGTGAGCTGGGTGGGGGGCTCGCCCTCGCTGCGGCGGGTGGCCACGGTGCCGTCCTCGCCCACGATCACCTCCAGGGTGCCGGGGGGGATGGTGACCGGCGGGTCCAGCATGTGTCCCTGGGCGTTGACCATGCGGCCCTGGCCGTCGGGGCGGAAGCTGCCGTCGCGGGAGTAGCGGAACTCTCCGCTGCCCAGCTTCACGCGGAAGAAGCCCTCGCCGCTGATGGCCAGGTCGTACGGGTTGCCGGTCTGCACCAGCTCTCCCTGCCGGAAGATCTTGAGCGAGCCGGCCACCTCGGTGCCGCTGCCGACCTGCAGGCCGGTGGGATTCATGGCGGCGGCCGAGGTGGGCGCACCGGGCTCGTGGAAGGTCTGATACAGGAGCGAGCGGAAGGCCAGCTCGTTCCGCTTGAAGCCGCTGGTGTTCACGTTCGCGATGTTGTTGGCGATCGTGTCGACCTGGAGCTGCTGGGCTCGCATGCCCGAGGCAGCGGTCATCATGGCGCGAATCATGGCGTCTCTTCCCTGGCTACGAGGGGTGGGTGGGGCTACCGGGGCTGGATCAGGCGGCGGTAGCTCTGTTCGATGAGGGACATGGCCCGGGTGGAGGCCTCGAAGCGGCGCTGGATGGCGATCATGCTCACCATCTCCTCGATGGCGGAGACGTTGGTGGACTCGAGGTACCCCTGCTTCACCTTTGCCTCGTGGGGCGCCTCGATCGCTCCCGCCGGGGGCCGCCAGTTCCCGTAGGGATCCGGTCGCAGCAGGTTCGGGTCGGCGAAGTGGGCGATCTTCAGCGCTCCGACCTCGGAGCCGTCCTGCCACAGACGCCCCTCGCCATCCACGCTCAGGGGCTCGCCCGAGGGATCGATGGTCCCGCGGGGTCCGTCCCAGGCCACGGGGAAGCCGTCCTGGGTCAGGAGCGTCCCGTTCTCGTCCTTCCGGAAGCGCCCGTCGCGGGTGTAGGCCTCGCCTTCGGGGGTCTCGACGGCGAAGAAGCCGGCCCCTTCGAGGGCCAGATCGGTGTCGAGGCCGGTATGCCGCAGCTCGCCCTGCGAGAAGTCGATGGCGGTCCTGGTGGTCACCTGCTCCTGCACCGCCCCCTCCAGGACACGCGCGAAGGAGTTGGTGCTGGAGCCCAGCCGCTTGTACCCCACGGTGCCCAGGTTGGCGAGATTGGTGGCGACCGCGTCGAGCTGCCGCTCGGCGGTCTGCATGGCGGATACCGCGCTGAACAGACCTTCGTTCATGCCCGCGAGGAAGCAAGGCGCGTGCCAGGTGGGAGGCGGGCCAGAAGGGCCTTCTCCGGCGCCCTGAGGGGGTCTCGGCGGGCAAGCCCGGGAGGGCCGGGACGCGGGCTGCGGGAAAGGAGTTCCGGGTGGGAAGTTCCTTCCGGGACGGCCCGGGACCGGATCACCTCCGTATCTGGAGCTCGTTCAGCGCCATCAGCGCCAGTCCCGTGCCACAGGCCCGGCCCATGACGGGCCAGTCCAGGAAGGCGCCCTCTTCGCAGCGCGTTCGCAGGAGATCCTCCAGGAGCGGCTCGCGGTACCCGACCCTCTCCTCCTCGGGCAGCTCGGAGATCGCCGCGGCGCAGGTGGCGTAGTCGAACAGCAGGTAGTGCGAGCCCTGACCGTCGGGGCCGGCGTGGATCAGCATCTTCCCCCGCTCGCGCCCCAGCTGCTCGCGATGGGCCAGGAAAGTGCCGAGGCTGAAGCGGATCTCCTGCCGGCTGCCGAGGCGCCCGAGGCCGCCGCGATACAGCGCCAGGGCGCACAGCGGCCCCCGGCCAGCCGCCTCCGAGCGAGGAAGATCGCGTCCTGCCCCCTCGCGGCCGTGGTGGAGAGTGTATGCGAAGGTGCCCTCCCCGCGGCTCATGCGCGCCAGGCAGTTCACCGCCTTGCGGATCATCTCCTGCTGGGCCTCGAACCCCACTTCTCCGGATCGGAGCAGCGCCAGGGTGACGGCAGCCGTCACGAAGCTCTCCGACTGGTCGACCTCATGCTCGTCGGACGCCACGTCCCGAGTGTTGAAGTAGGTCCAGCCACCCGTCGGCATCTGCTTGGCCCGAAGCGCATCCACGATGCCCTCCGCGGTCCCTCGCAGCGAGCCGGCCTCGCCCAGCCCTTCCGAGGCACACTCTGCCAGGAGCCAGAGGGCGTAGGCGTGGCCCCAGACGGTGTAGTCCATGAAGTATCGGGGCTCATCGGCGGTTCTGCCGCGCTCGCATTCCACAAGCACCCAGTCCAGGGCCGCATCCACGGCCGCCTCTGCCTCGGCTCGGTCGCGGTGTGGCAGAAGGCTCAGCGCGCAGATGGCCGTTGTCGGCAGGATGAACGGATTGGGGTCGTCGGGGGTGAACTGCCCGAGCTCGGTCGGGTGGATCCACGTCCCGTCCAGGCGCTGGTGATCCAACAGGTACTCGATGGCGTCCTCCGCCGCCCTGGCCGCCTCGGAGCTCGGGAGAGGTGCGTAGACCGGCCTTCTCCATTCGGCCCGAAGCTCCTCGGCCGGCCAGTCGAGGCGCTCCCCCAGGCCCAGGGCGAAGGCGGTACCTGTCAGGCTCCCCGCCGCCATCCAGGCCCAGCGGCTCTCCGGATGGCTGGCGATCAGGCGGTTCCAGACGAGCTCGGCCCGCTCAGGATCGCCCAGGCGGTTGTGGAGGGCACCCAACCACCAGACGGCCTCGGGGATCCTCTCGTGCTCGGAGTGCTCCCCGACGACGCGCTCGAGGAGCGCGGCGGCCTCGGCGAAGCGCGCCATGCGCAGGAGGATCACGGCCTCGTCTACGTCCAGATCCACCGCGAGCTCCTCGGCCCCGGGCGATTCCCGCGCGGCCCGAAGGTGGCCGAGCGCCTCCTGTCCCTCCCGCTGCAGCCGGTGCAGATCGGCCCGGAGCCGGCGCTCGCAGGCGGTCTCCGGGTGAGCCAGAATCGCCGCCGCCCGGGCGAGCTCACCGCGTCGCAGGTGGAGCCGGGCCTGCTCCAGGGGCGTCTCCAGTGTGGGCGCGGGAGGGCCGGGGAAGTCGGGATCCAAGGTGAGCCCCTCCAGCAGGAGGTCATGGGCCATTCCCCCGCCCTCGCGGACGACGCGCCCATCGGGCCTGACCAGCATCAAGGCGGAGCCGGAGGTGCTCGGTCCCAGGCCATACCGATCCGAGTCCTCGAGGGGGACCTGCATGCCCCCCCACAGGCGCAGCGGAACGTAGCGCTCCTGCACCAGCTCGATGACGTCCTGCTCCATGAACGAGCCGGTCATCGCCTGGTCGCTCATTTGGAAACCCGTCCCCATGTTGGCCATCACCAGGATGAGCTTTCTCGAGGCCCGGGCAAGCTCCGCGGCCTCCTCCCAGGTCTCGGCCCAATCCACCTCGCTGCCGCAGCGGGCGGCGAGGCCCTCCAGCCGCTTGCGGGCCCGCCTCTCCTCCGAGAGGGGTATGAAGGCGAAGCTGTCCCATATCGCCTCGATGGCCGCTGCCCATTCGTCCGACTCACCGGCCAGCACAATGCTCTGAAGGAAGTAGAGCTGGTCGTGTTCAGCCAGGAAGAGCAGTCGCAGGCGATAGTGCGTTCCGCTTCCCTGCGAGTCGACCATGACACCGAGGGCGTCGCGCTCCGCGATCGGAGCGGTGATGGTCTCCTGATCGAAGAACCCCTGATCGCCGCGGATCGAGTCCAGGGCCTGCTCTCGCGCGCCTCGCGGATCGTTCACCAGCTCCGGGGGATTGACTCGCACCAGCACCTGCACGTGATGGCTGAGGTCTTCGGGCTCGAGCCACAGTCTCAGGGATTCCCCCTCGTCCTGCTCGCGGTGGATCCAGCCATCGGGGAGCTCCAGGCGGAATCCGAAGGAGGGATTGCTGTAGCTCCCGGCCGATTCCTGCGCCAGCGCGGCCAGCTCGCCGGCCATCAGGAGGACGGCGCAGCCCGCCAGCAGGCATCCCGATGCGAATCGCCGTACGGACTGGGAGGGCATCTCTTCCACCTGCCCCGCGCGGCCGGTGCAGGCCGGCAGCCGCTCGCAGGGCTCGGGGACTCCTGTTCCTGAGGGGCTGAGGGGTCGATCGCGCCCGACCCGCACGCCAAATGCCGCAGAAACCGCGCGCGGGGCGCGCGGCTCCTGGGGTCTGGGCGCGGGAGAGGGCCGCAAGGGCGGCCCCCCGGCCTCGGCGGCCTACAGCAGGTTCACCAGCTCCGCCAGCACCTCGTCGGTGGTGCTGATCATGCGGGCGTTGGCCTGGAAGCCGCGCTGGGCCTCGATCAGGTTGACGAACTCCCCGGCGATCTCGACGTTGGAGGACTCGAGAGCGCCGGCCACGATCTCGCCGGCCGGGCCGGCGGTGGCCTTGCCCAGGGTGCGGGCGCCGGTGTTGGCGGTCTCCGACCACAGGTTGTCGGTGACCTCGCACAGGCCGTGGACGTTGACGAAGGTGGCCACGCCGATCTCGCCCAGGGTCTCGATCTGACCGTTGCTGTAGAAGCCCTGGACGTCGCCGTTGCTGTTGACCGAGACGCTGGAGAGGGTTCCCACCCCGGAGCCGTCCTGGGAGTCCACGAAGACGCTGGCCGGCTCGCCGAACTGGGTCAGGCCGTTGATCGTGGAGGGGGTGCCCAGGCCCAGGATGATCTGCTGGGGCACCGACTGGCCGGCGAAGGTGATGTTGAAGGAGGTGGCGGTGGGCAGGCTCTGGATGGTGCCGTCGTTGTTGAAGGTCAGCCCGGTGATCGAGGCGGGGCTGGCCGAGCCGTTGGACGTGCTGGGCGTGATCCGCCAGGAGCCGTTGTCCTCGCGCTGCAGCTCGAAGGTCACCGTGTGGGCGATGCCGGCCTCGTCGTAGACCTCGATGGCGGTCGAGGTCGTGTCCGGTCCGGCGCCCGCGGTCGTGATGGTGAAGGCGTGCTGGGCCCAGTTGGTGCGCGTGTTGGCCGTGCCGTCGACCATGGTCAGGGTCAGGTTGGACACCCCCGTGAGATCGGAGGTCAGCGATATCTGCCCGGTGGTGGTGTCGAAGTCCGCCTGGGCGTTGGGGAAGAGATTGTCGATGAAGCCCAGGAGCTCGCCCAGGGTGGTCCCGTGCTCGGCCGGCGAATTGGGCCCGAAGACGAAGGACCCGCTTACCGGGCTCCCGTCGCCGTCGATGCCGCTGATGTTGATGGTCTCGCCGGCCGCGTAGTCGATCAGGTTGGTGGGCAGCGAGTTGATAGACGTGCCCAGGGTGGCGGCGAACTCGCTGCCGGTGACCAGCGAGGTGGAGAAGCCCAGGAGGCCAGCCAGGTCGCGGCCGGCCGAGCCGGGCTGCACCTTGATGCTGGCGTTCTCGCCCGAGCGCTCGGTGGTGATCTGGACCGCGCCGCCCGCGGCCGCGGCCGTGACCCCCGATCCCAGGGCGTTGATCGCGTCGACGAAGTCCTGGGCGGTGAAGGGCCCCGGACCGGTCATCTGCACCTGCTCGGGAGCCCCGCCGTGGACGATGAGCTCCATGGTCCAGGTCTCGTCGGCAGGGATCGAGAAGGGCTCGGCGGCGCCCCCCACCACCTGCGCCTGGGTGCCCTCCAGGAAGCCCGTGGAGGAGGTCACCTCCTGGGCCAGGGGGCCGGTCACCTCGGCCGGCAGGTTGCCCGCCAGCTCGACGTGGCCGGTGGCCTTGGGCGGGAGCTGGGCGTTGGTGTCGATGCTGATCTTCTGGCCGGTGGGCGACATGACCAGGAAGCCGGTGCGCTGGTCCACCATCCGCCCGCTGCCGTCCAGGCCGAAGGTGCCCACCCGCGTGTAGAGCTGGTTGGTGCCGTCGGAGACGATGAAGAAGCCCTCACCGTTCAGCGCCAGGTCGAAGGTCCGACCGGTGTTGTTGAGCGTCCCCTGACCGAAGTTGCGCCCCACGTCCGAGAGCTGGACGCCCGAGCCGATCTGCACCGGGTTCTTGCCGCCCAGCGTCCCCCCCGGCAGCGAGGCGAAGCGCAGCGTGCGGTTGAAGAGGTCGGAGAAGACCGCCCGGGAGGACTTGAAGCCGGGCGTGTTGGCGTTGGCCAGGTTGTTGCCGATGACGCTCAACCAGTTTTCGTGGGCCCGCAGGCCGCTGAGCGCGGAGAACAGGGAACTTGCCATATCGCTTGATTCCGGTCGCTGTTCGTCAGTTGCCCTGGGATCCCTGGCCGGTCACCTCGGTGACGTTGGCCAGGGGAATGTCCTTGCCGTCGATGCTGAGCACCGCCAGCCCCTCCTCGATCTTCACCGAGGATACCGTTCCGGTGGCGCTCTCCCCGCTGGTGGGGTCGACGTAGGTCACCGTCATCCCGATCAGGGAGGACGAGTTGGTGAGCTGCGACATGAGCGCGTTGTTCTGCTGCAGCACCGCCAGGCCGACGATGTTCTCGTTCAGGTTCTGCATCTCCTCCAGGGCCGAGAACTCGGCCAGCTGCGCGATCATCTGCTCGTTGGAGGCCGGATCCAGCGGATCCTGATTGCGCATCTGCGTCACCAGGAGCTGCAGGAAGCTGCCCCGGTCGAGCTCGCTGGCCTGGTCGCTCTGCGAGAAGGAGAAGGGATCGTTTGCGCTGATGCCGGGTATTTCCACGGGAGGGCTCCCTCAGGCGTAGGTGTCCACGGAGGTCTCGCTGAGAAGGGTGCGCAGCAGGTCCGGGCGCGCCTCGCTCTCGGGCGCAGCCTCGGCCCCGGTCCGCGTCGCGGCGGAGGCGCGCTGGCGCGCTCCGGCCTCGTTCGAGCCCCGGGTCGAGCCGTCCGCCCCGCTCTCCCTCGAGTCCAGGGCCAGGTCCAGGCTCTCGGCCTCCAGCCCCTGGGCCTGCAGCGCGGCGCGCAGCTCGGGGGCGTGCCGCTCGAGCGCGCGCAGGGTCTCGGGCCTCTCCACCCGTATCACCGCCCTCATCCGCCCGCCCTCCATGGCGAGCCGGATCGAGACCTGCCCCAGGTTCGCGGGGTGGAGCTGGATGCTCGCCTGGCGCAGCCCCGGCCAGAGCTGCAGACGGACCTGCTTGAGGACGTCCGCCGCGGCCTCCGGATCGAGGGCCGGCCGCCCGGGCTGGGGATCGGCGACCGCCGTCGGGCGCGTCGCTTCGGGGCCGCCCGGCCCGCCCTCCACGGACGCCGGTGCGGCGGCGAGCGGAGCGGTGGTCTGGGCCGGCGCCGCGGCGGCCCGGGCGCGGGGGGCGGAGAGCTTGTCGAGGGCCGGATCGAGGCCCTCCTCCGCGACCGGTGCGGCCAGGCGGTCGATCTCGGGGAGAGGCTCCTCCGCGGCGGTGGACTGAAGAGGTGGCTGGACGCGGCCCGTCTCGCTCCCGGTCGGCGCGCCGGGCCGGGTCGCGGGAGCGGGCGGGAGG
Source organism: uncultured Planctomycetaceae bacterium (assembly GCA_964615935.1). Classification (GTDB taxonomy): domain Bacteria; phylum Planctomycetota; class UBA1135; order UBA1135; genus CAZTTG01. The sequence goes on from CAZTTG010000022.1 coordinate 43,066, forward strand.
GCTGGGTCCTCGAGCCCCTCGAGGGGCTGGCGGCCAGCGTCGACCCTCGGCTCGATCGAAGTCCGGACCGCCGCCTCCGCGGGGAGCGGGTCCCCGACGGTGGGGGCCTGGGGCCGCGCGCTCCGGGGGGCGCTCTCAGGGGCGCTCCCCTGCTGTGGCACCGGCGTCTCGGGGCGGGGCGCGGCCTCCTCGTCGCGGGGGGCCTCGGTTGCCCTCTCGGCGCGAGCGCGCTCGGGGGCCTCCGCGTCCTCGCCGCGCTCGCACGCCGGCCGCTCGGGTCTCGATCGGACCTCGTCCAGGGCGCGATCGAAGGCCGGACCGCTGCGGCGCCTCGGATGCAAGGCAGGCCGTTCCGTGCCGAACAGCCTGCCTTGATCTTCCAAGGAACGGAGACTTTGAGGGTACTCCATCGCAGCCGCCTCGGGAGCAAGGGGGATGCCAGGCGCGACGAGAATGCTCAACTCGTTTGCCGGGCGCGACTTGGATCGAGACCCCCGGGCCGTGGCGGGGATCGCGCCCGGGAAGGTCCTTCGCCAGGGGGCGCACGGGCGTCCGGTGGACGGAAAGTCCTTCCGCTCGCGAGGGGCTCTCAGTCCCCGCGCTCGAGGATCTCGCAGTCCCCCTCGGCCCGGCCGACCACCACGACGTCCGCCAGACCGATGAACAGGCCGCTCTCGACCACGCCGGGCAGCATCCCGATCCGGCGCTCGGTCCCGGGCGCGTCGGCGATACCGTCGGGGAAGCGGCAGTCGAGGATGCGGTTGCCGTTGTCGGTCTCGTACGGGTCGTCCATCTCCGCCATGCGCATGCTGGGCTGGCAGCCGAGGGCCTCCAGGGCGCGGCTCACCACCGGCAGCGCGAAGGGGGTCACCTCCACCGGCAGGAGGAAGTCGCGGCCGAGGCGGTCGACCAGCTTGGCGCTCACCACCGCGATGACCTCCCGGCGGCTGATCGAGGCGATCACCTTCTCGCGCAGGAGCGCCCCGCCCCCTCCCTTGATCATGTGGAAGTCGGGATCGACCTCGTCGGCGCCGTCGATGGTCAGGTCCAGGTGCTCGGCCTCGTCCAGGCCGACCAGGGGAATCCCCAGACCCTGGGCCTTGTCCTGGGTGTCCACCGAGGTCGGGACTCCCCGGACCGAGAGGCCCTCCTCCCGGATCCGCTCGGCCAGGCGCAGGAGCGAGAAGTGCACCGTGGACCCGGTCCCCAGCCCCAGGGTCATGCCGTCCTCGACGAATTCGGCGGCGCGGCGGCCGGCCTTCTCCTTGGCATCCATCCTGGCGTCTCCTCCTGAGGGGGCTGGGAGCGGGGGCGAAGGGGCCCCTGGGGGCCTCCGGGCGGGCGGGAGCGGGGCCTCGGGGGGGAGGCGGGCCCCGCCGGCGGCTCCGGGCCCCGATCGTACCGCCGGGGAGCGACGGGATCGACCGGGAGCGGCGGGGGGGCTTTTCCCGGAAGGCGCTGGCCCGAGGATTCCCGTCCGCCTATACTGAGACTCAGTCTCATTCGCCGATAGAGACACCAGAACATGAGCGTGGACAGCCTGAATCCCGGGGCCCTGGCCCGCCTGACCGAGGTCGGCGGCGAGCGCCCCTTCCGCCGGCGCCTGATGGAGCTGGGGCTCCTTCCGGGCACGCCGGTGCGCCTCGTGCGCCGCAGCGACGTCGGCGGCGTGCTCGAGCTGGAGGTCCGCGGCTGCCGGATCAGCGTTCGCCGCCGGGAGGCGGAGCTGATCCAGATCGAGCAGCTCGGCTGATCGCGCGACAGGCCCGCGGTCGCCCCCGCCATGACGCCGGCCGTGTCCCACAGGAAGCGCGTCGCGCTGGCCGGTAATCCCAACACCGGCAAGACCTCGCTCTTCAACCGGCTGACCGGCCTGCACCTCAAGGTCGGCAACTACCCCGGCATCACGGTGGAGTGCGTGCTGGGCGACCTGCGGCTCTCGGGTCGGGAGGCGGCCGAGGCCCTGGACGTGCCGGGCACCTACAGCCTCTCAGCGCGCTCCCGGGAGGAGCAGATCGCCATCCAGGCCATCGCCGGGCTGCACCCCCTGGAGCGGCCCGACCTGGTGCTGGTGGTGGCCGACTCCACCCAGCTCGCGCGCAACCTGTACCTGGTGCTGCAGATCATCGAGATCGATCTGCCCGTGGTCGTGGCCCTCAACATGATCGACATGCTGGAGGAGCGGGGGCTGACGATCGACGAGGCGGCCATGCAGCGCGAGATGGGCGTGTCGGTGGTCTCGGTCTCGGCCCGCACCGGCCAGGGCATCGACCGCCTGCGGCAGGAGATCGCCGCGGTGCTGGCCCAGCCCCAGCGGGGCCGCCCCGGGCCGCGCTGGATCCCCGGCGACGCGGCCCTGATCGAGGACGTGGGGGCGGTGGCCGAGAGCCTGCCCGAGACCTGGCACCGGGGCGAGCCCCTGCGGCGGGACGCGCTGGCGCTATGGGCCCTGCTGTCCCTGGAGGAGGAGGACGACGAGCTGCGCGGGATCCCGCCCGGGGTGCGCGAGGCGGTGGTCGACCGCCGGGAGCGGGCCCACGGGACCGGCCGCCGCATCGGCGACGAGATCATCGCCGGCCGCTACGGCTGGATCGACGAGCACGTGCCGCGCTTCCTGCGCCAGAGCGGCGAGGCGCGCACCACCCTGACCGACCGGGTGGATCGCGTCCTGCTGCACCCGACCCTGGGCTTCGTCACCTTCCTCTTGGCCATGGGGCTCCTGTTCCAGTCGCTCTTCTCCTGGGCGGATCCGGCGATCGGCCTGGTGGAGCGGGTCTTCGGCGCCCTCAAGGGATGGGTGGAGGGGGCCCTGCCGGCGGCCTGGTACGCCGATCTGCTGGCCAACGGGATCATCGAGGGCGTGGGCAGCGTCCTGGTCTTCCTGCCGCAGATCCTGCTGCTCTTCTTCTTCATCGGCGTCATGGAGGACAGCGGCTACATGGCGCGCGTGGCCTTCCTGATGGACCGCATCATGCGGGCCATCGGGCTGCACGGCCGGGCCTTCGTGCCCATGCTCTCGGGCTTCGCCTGCGCCATCCCGGCCATCATGGCCACCCGCACCATGGAGCGCCGGCGCGACCGGATGCTGACCATGATGGTGGTCCCGCTCATGACCTGCTCGGCGCGGCTGCCGGTGTACACCGTGATCATCGCGGCGCTCTTCCCGCCCGACCGCCTGTTCGGCTTCCTGCCCGTCCAGGGCCTGCTCATGGTGGGCATGTACCTCTTCAGCACCCTGGTCGCCCTGGTGGCCGCGGCGGTGCTGGGGCGGGTGGCCTTCCCGGGCCCGCGCGTGCCCCTGATCCTGGAGATGCCGCCCTACCGGATGCCCTACGTGGGCTCGGTCCTGCGCATGATGTGGCAGCGCTCCAAGCTGTTCGTCACCCAGGCGGGGACCGTGATCCTGGTGTGCACCATCGGCATGTGGCTGCTCCTGAGCTTCCCCAGGAGCTCCGAGGTGGAGACCGCCCACGACGCCCTGCGGGCCGAGGCCGCCGCCGCCTCCCTCTCCGATGAGGCCCTCGAAAAGCGCGAGGCCGAGATCGACGCCCGGCAGGCCCAGGCCCACCTGTACCAGAGCTTCGGCGGCCGGCTGGGCCGCGCGCTCGAGCCGGTCATCGAGCCCCTGGGCTTCGACTGGAAGATCGGCGTGGGTCTGATCGGCGCCTTCGCCGCCCGGGAGGTCTTCATCAGCACCATGGGCGTGGTCTACGGCCTGGGCGAGGAGGTCGACGAGGAGCCGGTCGGCCTGCGCGAGCGCCTGCGCACCGAGTCGCGCGCCGACGGCCGCCGGGTCTACACCCCCCTGGTGGGCCTCTCGCTCATGATCTTCTTCGCCCTGGCGGCCCAGTGCATGAGCACCCTGGCGGTCATCCGCCGCGAGACCTCCTCCTGGCGCTGGCCGGCCTTCCTCTTCGCCTACATGACCGGCCTGGCCTGGGTCACCAGCTTCGGGGTGTTCCAGGTCGGGCGGCTGCTGGGCTTCTAGTCGCAAGCTCCGCCCGGAGGCCCGCTTGGGGCCGGATCGCGGCCCGGAGGGCGCGGTCTCGCGCGAACGGCCCTTGTCGTCCCGGCGCCGGAGCCGTGTGACTACCCCAGTAGTCGTCTACCGGGGTAGTCGCTGAAACAGCCTCCGGGAGCCCCATGAGCCACGAACGCCAGCTCGGAAACCTGCAACTCGCCATCCTGCGCGTGCTCTGGGAGCGCGGCGAGGCCTCCGCCAGCGAGGTCCACGCGGCTCTCCTCGCGGAGCGCCGCCTGGCCGTGACGACCATCAAGACCATGCTACGCAAGATGGAGGACCGCGGGATGGTTGCCCACCGGCCCGAGGGCCGGCAGTTCATCTACCGCGCCCTCATCCACGAGCCCGACGTCCGCGAGGGCATGGTCGGCGACCTGGTGCAGCGCATGTTCGGCGGGGACAGCGCCGCGCTGGTGAACCACCTGATCGAGGCCGGTGAGATCGCCGCGGACGAGCTGGACGAGCTGAGGGCTCGCCTCGCGAGGAAGAGGCGGGGGCGCTGATGGGCTGGCTCCTCGCGTTCCTGGTGCACAGCACCCTGTGGCTCTCCCTCGCCTGGCTGTGGACGCGCCTGCGCCCCGGAATGCACGCGAGAGTGCGCGAGATGATCTGGTACACGGCCATCGCGGCGAGCCGGATCACCCCCACGGTGCAGGCCCTGGCCCCGGCCGAGGCGGCCTTCTGGCGACTGCCCGTGCCCGTCGCCCTGGCATCGAGTCCCGCTGGCGACCATCGGGCGACGGAGACCTCGGCCGCGGCCCACGATGCGAGGGAGGGGGCCGAGCACCGCGGAGCGCCGCTGTCGGCGGAGCCGCCGCCGGCGCGCTGGCGCGCCCTCGTGCCCTGGGCCTGGCTGACCGTCGCCGGAGTGCTCCTCCTCGGCTGCCTGGGGCGCATCGAGGCGCTCCGCCGCCGAATCGGCCGGCGCGAGGACGTCCGGGACCCTCGCGCCCTCCTCGCCCTGGATCGACTTCGTCGCCGCGCCGGCCTGAGCGGGACCCCGCGGCTGACCGTGAGCGCGGACCTGGGCTCGCCCATCGCGCTGGGAATCGGACGAAGCTCCGAGATCTGCGTGCCCACCCGCGCGCTCCACGAGCTGGATCGGGAGGAGCTCCGCGCGCTGCTCGGCCACGAGATCGCTCACCACATGCGCCACGACGCGCTGCGGCTGGCCGCGCTGAACGCCCTCCAGGCGGCGTTCTTCTTCCAGCCGCTCCTGCGCCTCGCGGCGCGCGGGATCCACCGCGCCGCCGAGGAGCAGTGCGACGACTGGGCAGCCATGCAGATCGAGGATCGGCTGGCGATGGCGAGCTGCCTGACCGAGGTCGCGGCCTGGGTCCTGCGCCGGGATCGCCGGTTGCCGGTCCCCTGCACCGCGCGCCGCCGCTCCCAGCTCGGGCGGCGCGTCGATCGCCTGATGGACGAGCGCCGGAGCTCCGAAGCGCCCGGGGGCTTCTGGCGTGGCCTCGGGTGCGTCGGACTGCTCGCGGCGGCCCCCTGGCTGGCGCCCTCCCTGGCGCCGACGGGCGAGCCTCCGCACGAGGACCCCGTCGGCGGCGAGCACGGCCCCTCCGCCGGAGAGCACCGGGGCGCCGAGAGCGAATCGAGCCACCTCGAGCACGAGTGAGCCACAACCAAGGAAAGAGCACTGGAATGAACAAGCTGATCCTGATTCCGGCCCTGATCGGGCTGGGCACCGCATGCCTCGGCGCCGCCACCTCCACGGGCGGCCCCCAGGAGGAGCACCGGGCCGAGGGGGGCGAGATCACAGCCAAGGACCGCGACGTCGCCAGGCTCTTCGACCTCGTCCAGCGGGCCCGGGCCGACGTCGAGGCCCTGCGCGCACTGGCGGGCGTGTCGGGTGAGAGCGGCGAGGCCCGCGGCGAGCACGGCGAAGGTCGCGAGGGACGTGGCGAGCACGGCGAGGGCGGACGCGAGGGCCGCGGCGAGCACGGCGAGAGCGGCGAAGGCGGAGAGGAGGGTGGCCAGCGCCTCGGCAAGAACGAGCGCTGGGACGCGGTCCGCAACGGCGCCCGCCTGATCCTCGCCTACGACCCCGCCTCCCAGTCCTTCAAGGGGCTCGTGCAGAACGTCTCCAGGAAGACCCTGAAGGACGTGCGCGTCGAGGTGCACCTCTCGAGCGGTGTGGAGTTCGGCCCGACGCTGCGCACCGACCTGAAGCCGGGCGCCCGGATCGGAGTCGAGCTCTCGGCGGCCGGCCGAGCGTTCACCTGGTGGACCACCCACCCCGAGCACGGCAGCGAGGAGGGCCACGGCCCGGGACACGAGGAGGGCCGCGGCGAGCACGGCGGAGGGGGCGATGGCCGCCCCGCCGACCCGGCTCTACGGCCGCTCCACAACGAGCTCCTGCTCCTGCGCCAGGAGATCCGGATGCTCGCGAAGGGCCTCCAGGAGAAGAAGCGCTTCTGAGCCGCGGTGATCAGCGCGCGTCGGGAAGGGCTTCCAGGACCTCCAGGAAGTCCTTCTTCCGCACCAGGTCCTTGAAGGTCAGGGGGCGCAGGGGGTCGTTCCCCGGGAAGACGGCGCAGAAGGGGATCGAGTAGGAGCCCAGGGCGTTCTGCAGGCTCTTGAGCATGCTGGTGTACTTGCCCTTCTCGGTCTCGTCGGCCTTCATCACGGCCACGTTCTTGCGCCGGAAGAGCTCCAGGGCCTCCTCGGATTCGTAGACCACCAGCTCGTTGGTCTGGCAGGTCAGGCACCAGTCGGCGGTGAAGTCGATGAAGACGTGCCGCCCCTCCTCCTGGTACTGCGCGAAGTGCTCGCGGTCGAAGGGCTCCCAGATCTCCGCCTCCTCGAAGAAGGCCGGCAGCCAGGAGAAGCACAGCAGGGCGCCGACGGCGGTCGTACCGCCGGCCCAGGCCAGGGTCCCCCAGCGTCGGGCGGCGCTCTGCTCCAGGCTGGCGTAGCGCCCCCAGATCCAGCAGCCCAGGCCCACGAAGACCAGGAAGGTGACGGTGTAGAGGAGCAGGTCGCTGGACACCGACACCATCAGGAAGATCACCGTGAACAGCAGCACGAAGGCCATGGCCTGCTTGAAGGTGTCCATCCAGGGGCCGGGCCGCGGCACGTACTTGAGCAGGGCCGGGTTGGAGGTCAGCACCGCGTAGGGCGCCGCCATCCCCAGCCCGGCCACGCCGAAGACCGCGATGATCACGTGCCGCTCCTGCGACACGGCCCAGGCCAGGGTGCTGCCCAGGAAGGGGCCGCTGCAGGGCGTCGCGAGCAGCGTCGAGAGGATGCCCAGGGAGAAGGCCCCCACCAGCCCCTCGCGCTTCCGGGCGCCGGCCACCTGGCCCACCTTCGAGGGGACCCCGAGCTCGAAGACGCCGAAGAGCGACAGGGCGAAGGCGAAGACGACCCCGATCATGACCACCAGGAACCAGGGCTGCTGGAACTGGTCGCCCCACGAGTAGCTCGCGAAGGCCGCGAAGCCCGCCAGCACCAGGAAGACCGACAGGATCCCGGCCGAGAAGGCCAGGCCCAGGGCGAAGATGCGCCCCTTGCTCTCGCCGGCCTGGTTGACGAAGCTCAAGACCTTGATCGAGACCACCGGCAGCACGCAGGGCATGATGTTCAGGATCATCCCCGCGACGAAGGCCAGCAGCATGAGGGTGAGCAGGCCGGTGCCCGACCCGTCCCCCTCGTCCTCGCCGCTCGAGGCGGCGCCGATCCCCCGGTCGATCGGCTCGTAGGCCGCCCAGTCATAGGTGCCCCCGGACGCGCCGCCCGGCGGCGCGGCCTCGACGGGCGGACCGAGCTCGGGTCCCTCACCCGCCGCGGCCGACGTCTCGGGCGCGCTCAGGTCGTCGGGGAAGTCCTCGAACACCTTGTCCCGCCCCTCGCCGCGACTGACGAGGTGCTCCCCGAACCGGACGCAGGAGCCGTCGGTCAGGCACACCAGGCCCTCGATGTCGGCCTCGATCCCCTCGCCGCTCGCGCCCTCGGCCAGGCTGCCCAGGGCGAAGAGCCGGAAGCGGCCCTTGTGGATGTTGACGAAGCCGCCCTCGGGAATCTCGTAGGGGATGGGCTCGGGGTAGCGAACCTCCGAGAAGCTCACCCCCTCGCCGGAGAGCTCGACCAGCGTGGGCAGGCCGATGCCGCCGCTCTCGCCCAGGTCGACGTGGTAGACGTACCAGCCCGGCTCGACCCGGACCTCGATCGCCACCTTCACGGTGCGATCCTCGACGCGGGAGAAGAGGGTGGAGGTGACCTCGCTTCCCTGGGCCCGGAGCGGGGAGGCCAGGGCGGCGAGGAGGAGCAGCAGCAGGGGCGGGGTTCGTCTCATGAGTCTCGGATGCGGGGGTCGGGAATCGGCCGGAGCATATCAATCTGCCGATGCTCGCGCGGCGCCGGCCCCCTCCTACGCGTCTCGCGGCGAGATGATGGTGGTCATGCCGCCGCGGGGGGCGGCCCCGGAGCCTGCGGGGCCCGGGCCGGGGCATCTTGCACGCCTATTACCGCTCCCGGGCTCGATCCCGGGGCCGGGGCGGCCTCCCGGGCGCACGGGCGGGGCCGCCGGAGAGAGCCCCGGCGCGATCTGGTCGATACCCTGGTGGCCGATCCCCCGGCCGCGCGGCCGGACCCCCGAGGAGAAGCGTCATGCGCACCCCCACCCTCCTGGCCCTCTCCCTGGCCACCTCCCTCCTGCTCTCCCAGGAACCCGCCCAGGAGGAGCAGGACCCGCTGAAGCCGCCCGAGTGGAAGCTGGGCGAGCCGGCCGCCTCCGAGAACCCGGCCGAAGACCTCCTGGGAGCCTGGATGCTGGTCGACCTGCGGGCGACGAGCTACGAGCTCCTGCCCGACTCGGAGCGGGGCTTCCTGCTCGTCACGCCGGGCTTCCTGTCCTTCGAGTTCCACGCCGAGCTCATGGACTTCGACGACTTCGACGAGGGCCTGATCTTCCACACCGGCATGCACCGCTGGCGGCTCACCGACTTCGGCAACCTGCGCACCCTGGGCATGATCGGGACGCACAACCTGGGCGAGATGGGGGAGCTGGGCTACTTCGAGTTCGAGCCCCCGGGGGAGGTGCGCGAGTTCACCATGAGCCTCACCCCGGACTCCCTCGTCCTGGGCCGCACCGACGGCACGGCGCACTTCACCTTCCGGCGCCTGAACACCCCCGAGGACATCCTGCCGGCGCGGCCCGAGGAGGACGAGCTCCTGCCCGGGATCTCCGCCGGCGAGGAGGGGGACGGCGGCTGATCAGGTCAGCACTGGCTGAAGCCGCAGTCGTGGCACTTGGCGCAGCCCTCCATGAAGGCCAGGTCTCCCTGGCACTGGGGGCACTTGACCTTGTAGGAGCTCACGCTCTTGCGCTCGTTGACGTGGTTGGGGACCTTCAGCTCGCCGGGGTCGCCGTTGGGGACGGCGGTGCCCAGCAGCAGGGCCTCCAGGCCGTACTGCTTCTTGGCCGCGAAGTAGCGCTGCAGGGCCTTGGCCAGGCCGTCGGCCAGGGACATGATGCGCCCGTCCTTGGTGGCGACGGTCAGGCTGGAGCCGATGTCCTCGATCTGCTTGAGGGCGGTGTCCATGCTGCCGTTGGAGCGCAGCCACAGGCTGAGCAGCCGGCAGATGGCCTCCAGGTCGGAGTTGGCCACGTCGCCCCCCTTGCCGAGCTGGGCGAAGACCTCCCGCTCGCGCCCGGAGATGGGGTCCACCGACACCTTGACGTGCATGTTGCCGAAGGGGGTCATCTGCCGGATGCGCAGGCCGCTCATGATCTCGGGCAGCTTGACCGGGTGGGGATCGGCCGCGGGTGCGGCGGGATCCGGGCGCTTCCGGTCCGAGCTCGACAGCGCCATGGGCTGCGCCTCGCGGCAGCCGTCGCGGTACACGGTCACGCCCTTGACGTCCAGGTCGACCGCCAGCTCGTAAATCCTCCGCACGTCCTCCACGACGGCCTCGTGGGGGAAGTTGATGGTCTTGGAGATGGAGGAGTCGCAGTGCTTCTGGAAGGCGCCCTGCATGCGCATATGCCAGTCGGGCGTGATGTCGTGGGCGGTGACGAAGACCTCGCGCAGCTCCTCGGGGATCTCCTCGCGGTGCCGGATCGTGCCCTTTTCAACGATGTCGTCGATCAGCTCCTCGCTGTGGAAGCCCTGCTCCCGCGCGAGCCCTTCGAACACCCAGTTGACCTCGCGCATCACCGTGGGCACGCCGCGGGTGTCCTTCATCACCTGGCGGTTGAAGGCCAGGCTGAACATGGGCTCGATGCCCCCCGAGCAGTCGGCGATGATGGAGATGGTGCCGGTGGGCGCCACGGTGGTGGTGTAGGAGTTGCGCAGCTTGCGGCCGGCGGACTGCCAGTCGGAGCCCTCCCAGGCGGGGAAGACGCCCCGCTCCTCGGCCAGGCCCTCGCTGGCCAGGTGGGACTCGTCGTTCATCACCCGCATGACCTGCTCGCCGAAGTCCAGGCCGGCCTGCGAGTCGTAGGCGATCCCGAGCTGGTAGAGGGCGTCGGCGAAGCCCATCAGGCCCAGGCCGATGCGGCGCGTGGTCCTCGACATCTGGTCGATCTCGCGCAGCGGGTACTTGTTGACCTCGATCACGTTGTCGAGGAAGCGCGTGGCGGTGTGGATGATGCGCTTGTAGCCCTCCCAGTCGAAGCGCGCCTCCTCGCCCCGCCCGACCACGAAGCACCCCAGGTTGACCGATCCCAGGTTGCAGGAGTCGTAGGGGTGCAGCGGCTGCTCCCCGCAGGGGTTGGTGGCCTCGATCCGGCCCACGTTCTTGATGGGGTTCTTCGCGTTGATGCGGTCGATGAAGATGACCCCCGGCTCCCCGGTGCGGTGAGCGTGCTCGATGATCTCGCTCCAGATCTCGCCCACGGTCCAGCGCTCGTCGGTCTCCTTGCCCTCGGAGTCGACCTTGGCGAGCTGCTTCCACTCCTGGGTGCGGGGGTTCTGCACCTCGTGGACGGTGCCCGGATCGCGGTCCAGCTCCTCCAGGAAGCGATCGCTGATGGCCACCGAGATGTTGTAGTTCTGCAGCAGGCCCAGATCGTCCTTGAAGTGGATGAAGCGCATGATGTCGGGGTGATCGATGCGCAAGATCCCCATGTTGGCGCCGCGCCGGAAGGCTCCCTGCTGGATGGCGTCGGTGGCCTTGGAGAAGACCTGGATGAAGGACAGGGGGCCCTCGGTGGTCCCGCCCGAGGAGCGCACCACGTCGCCCTGCGGGCGCAGGCGCGAGAAGCTGAAGCCGGTGCCGCCCCCCGCCTTCTGGATCAGGGCGGTGGCCTTGATGGAGTCGAAGATGCCCTCGATGGAGTCCTCGACCGGGAGCACGAAGCAGGCCGAGAGCATCCCCATCTCGCGCCCCGCGTTCATCAGCGTGGGGCTGTTGGGCATGAACCGGCGGCGGGCCATGATGTCGTAGAACTCGGTGGCCACGGCCACCGCCTGGGCCGGCGTTCCGCCGGCGAAGGCCAGCTCGCCCCGGGCGATGTGGGCCGCCACGCGCCACAGGAGCTGGCGCGGGGTCTCGCAGAGGGTGCCGGTCTCGGGCTCCTTCTTCAGGTAGCGTCGCTCCAGGACCTTGACGGCATTCTCCGTGAGCTCGGGATCTCTGAGGCTGGCCGGCGGATCGACGGCCTCGAGCTGGGCGAGCGCCTCCTCCTGTGAAGTGGGGATCGCCATGTGCACGCGGGTCTCGGTCAGGGTTGCGGGATTCACGCTCCGGGGTCTCCTCTCAGGCTCCTCTCACGGTGCTCTCTCTCCCACCCCACGCCCGGGGGAGCGCGGCGCCCGGGCTCTCTCCCGGCGGATCGAGCCCGGACCCAGGCGCGGATCCAAGGGCCCGGCGGCACCCGCCGAAAGCACCCAACCACCTATAGGGCAAGGATTTGCGCCGCTTCGAGCTTCTCCGGGCGCTCGAAGCGGCGCAGGGGATCAACCTAGTGCCGGATGTTGGGGAGGCAAGCACAAACTGGGCGGAACCACCCCCACATGTTGTGGTGGTCTCGCATGCGGCTCCGATCCCGTCCTGGGGGCCCTCAGCCCTGCCCGCGCCGCCGCAGGCGACCCATCAGGTCGGTCCATTCCGGCAGGCCCAGGACCCTGGCGGCCAGGGCGTAGATCATGGCCCCGGCCCCGATGGCCAGGAGCAGGGCGGAGGCCGAGCGCGGCTCGCACCCCAGGGCCCCGTGGACCGCCAGGGCGGCCAGGCCGCAGGCGGCCGCGGCCAGGGCGGTGCGCAGCAGGCGTCCGCCGATCCCCGCGGGTCCGCCGTCCTCGCCCGCGGGGACGCGGCGCAGGAGCACGGGCAGGAGGATGGCCAGGTTGGCCCAGCTGGTCACGGCGGTGGCGAGCGTCAGACCCTCGACGTCCATGCCGAGCCCGGCCACCAGGAGCGCGTTCAGCCCGACGTTGACCACCAGCATGGCGGAGGAGACCCGCACCGGCGTCTTGAAGTCGCCCAGCGCGTAGAACGTCCGGCTGACCAGCCCCACCGCGCCGGCCGGCAGGAGGGAGAGGCTGAGCATGCGCAGGGCGGCGGCCGTGCGCTCGACGCCGTCGGCAGTGAAGGCGCCGCGCTGGAGCAGCACCGCCACCACCGGCTCGGCCAGCACCCACAGCCCGACGCTGGCGGGCAGAGCGATGAAGCAGATGCCGAGGTGCGTGCGATCGTGCAGGCTGCGCAGCCGCTCGAGGCGGCCCTCGTGCCCCAGCGCCTTGAGCGCCGGGAAGACCGCGCTGGTGGCCGCGATCGCCACCAGCGCCAGGGGGAGCTGCTGGATGCGGTTGGCGTAGTAGAGCGTGGTGGGTCCGCCCTCGCGCAGCAGCGACTCGGCCATCAGCCCGTCGATCATCACGTTGATCTGGTACACGGCGGCCCCCAGGGCCAGCGGCGCGCTCGCGCGCAGCACGGCGAGGCCGCCGCCCTCCCTGCGCGCTCGCGCCGGGACCGGCGCGCCGGAGCGCTCGCCGCGCCACAGGGCGAGCCCGGCGCGCTTGAGAGCGGGCATCTGGATGGCGAGCTGCACCAGGCCGCTGGCCAGCACCCCCCAGCCCAGGAGGCGGGCCATGGAGAGGTGCCGCACGCGCTCGCCGACCCCCTCCGGCTCCCCCCGCCAGCCGAACTCCCATCCGATGCCGCAGAGGGCCGCGATCCACACGACGTTCATCGCCACCGGCCCCCAGGCCGGGGCGGCGAAGTGCCCGCGCACGTTGAGCGCCCCGCTGATCAGGGCCGAGAGGCAGATCAGCACCACGTAGGGCATCAGGCGCAGGGTGAACTCGCGCACCGGCTCGGGGTCGTTCCCCAGCCACTGCCAGCCGGTCAGCGGCATCCGATCGCCGACGAGCAGCACCAGCCCCATGACCGCCGCGCAGAGCAGCAGCAGGAGCAGGGAGGCCCAGCGCAGGGTGTCCAGGAAGAGCCTCCGCCCGGCCTCGTTGCCCCGATCGGCGTCCACCTCGGTGATGGCGGTCTGCAGGGAGGTCGAGAGGGCCCCCTCGCCCAGGAAGCGCCGGAACAGGTTGGGAACCCTCCAGGCGGTGATGAAGGCGTCGTAGATCGTGCTGGCGTCCCCGAAGAGCAGGGCCGAGACCGCCTCCCGGGCGTAGCCCAGCACCCGGCTGATGGCCGTGAGGCCCGACAGGAGGGCGGTCCGCCCCATCAGCCCCCGGTGGCGGGCCACCACGTCCACCCCCGCCCCTGCCCGGGTCGGGTCCCCTTCTTCGCGCGCTCCTTCCATGGCCTCGATCGGCTCCCGGCTGGCTTACCACACGCCCGCCCCGCCGGGCCAGCGCCCTCCCGCTCCTTCTGCCCGGCGGTTTTGGGAGGCGCGGGGGGCGCGCGGACGGAGAATGGAGGCGTGAGCCAGCTCTACGAGACCCTTCGCCCCGAGGGGGGCGTGCCCATCAAGGCTTGGATCCGGGGGGTTCCCCTGGAGCAGCAGGCCGAGCAGCAGCTCGTGAACGTCTCGCGGCTGCCCTTCGTCTTCCGCTGGATCGCCGCCATGCCCGACGTGCACGCCGGGATCGGCGCGACCATCGGCAGCGTCATCCCCACCGAGGGGGCCATCATCCCCGCCGCCGTCGGGGTGGACATCGGCTGCGGCGTGAGCGCGCAGCGCACCGACCTCTCGGCCGGGCACCTCCCGGACGATCTCTCCGGAATGCGCCGGCAGATCGAGCGGGCCGTGCCGCACGGCCGCACGGCCCACGGCGGCCGCGCCGACCGCGGCTCGTGGAAGACCGTGCCCAAGCGCATGCAGCGCGCCTGGAGGCGCCTGGAGGAGGGCTTTCGGGAGATCGTCGCGGCCCACCCGGGAGCCTCTCCCAAGCGCGACCCGGCGCAGCACCTGGGGACGCTGGGCACCGGCAACCACTTCATCGAGGTGTGCCTCGACGAGGAGGACCGCGTGTGGCTCATGCTGCACTCCGGCTCGCGCGGGGTGGGCAACCGGATCGGCACCTACTTCATCGATCGCGCCCGGCGCGGAATGGGCTCGCGGGCCGAGGGCCTCGCCGACCGCGACCTGGCCTGGTTGAGCGAGGGCACCCCGCTCTTCGACGACTACGTTCGCGCGGTGGGCTGGGCCCAGTCCTTCGCCGCCGCCAACCGCCGCCTCATGATGGAGTCGGTCCTGGAGGCGGTCGGCCAGACCCCGGGTGTTCGCCGCCTGCGCGCCGAGGGGACGCCCATCGACTGCCACCACAACTACGTCCAGCGGGAGGCGCACTTCGGCCGCGAGGTCTTCGTGACCCGCAAGGGGGCGGTGCGCGCCGGGGAGGGCGAGCTGGGCCTCGTCCCCGGATCGATGGGCGCGCGCTCGTACGTGGTCCGCGGCCGCGGCAACCCCGAGAGCTTCCTGAGCTGCAGCCACGGCGCCGGCCGCGCCATGTCCCGCCGCCGCGCCCGCAGCCTCTTCTCGGTGGAGCAGCACGCCCGGGACACCGCCGGGGTGGAGTGCCGCAAGGACCCCTCGGTGCTGGACGAGACCCCGGCCGCCTACAAGCCCATCGAGGCCGTGATGGACGCCCAGGAGGACCTCGTCGAGGTGCTGCACACCCTGCGCCAGGTGGTGTGCGTCAAGGGCTGAGGTGGCGGACTTTCGGCCCGGCCCCTACCATTGGCTGGCGCGCCCCCGACCTCGGGGGCGCGGCTGCGCCATGGGAAGCCCGCTTCGAGCAATCCTCTACGCCCTCTCGGCCGCCCTGCTCCTCGCCGCGGCGCCGCCGCCGGTCGTCGTCCGGGACGATCCGCCGGCCCCCCGGGTCCTGATCGCGACCCCGGAGCCGGACGGCGTGGCCGAGGAGTACCGCGAGCTGCTCGAGGAGAGCGGCATCCCCGCGACCGTCCTCGCCTGGGAGGAGGCCACCGTCGAGCGGGCGCGTGACTTCGACCTGGTCGTGGTGGCCGGCGATCGCCGCACGGTGGACGAGGACCGCGCGGTGTGCGGCTACGACCGGCCGGTGCTCGGGATCGGGCCCTACGGCTGCCGGTACTTCGGCCATCAGCGGCTCAAGAACGGCTACCCGCACACCTGACAGTGCCTCTACAACGTCGCACACGGCGTGCGACTCGAACACCCGGTCCTCACCTCTCCCCTCGCGGTCAAGAACACCCGCGGCGGGCTGGTGGTGCTCGAGCGCATCGGCAAGGGGCAGGCCGAGCAGGGCGAGGCCATCGAGCTCGACACCATCGCCGGCTCCTGCGACGCCGAGGTGGTGGCGCGCGGCACCAGCGCCAAGGGTCCCGCCCGCGGGTCCATCGTCCGGCACGGCCCCTTCACCCTGTGGGGCTTCGCGGGCGGCGTGCGCGAGATGACCGGGCCCGGACGCGACCTCTTCATCAACACCCTCCACTATGCCGCCCGCCAGGGCGATCAGGTGGTGCTCGAGAGGCGGATGAACAAGACGCGATTCGGCCTGGAGCCCTACCTGGCCTCGGCGGGGCTCCTGGAGACCTTGCGCCAGTACCTCCCCGAGGAGCTGGAGAAGGCCTCGAAGGAGGAGGTGGAGGCCTGGATCTCCGGGAACCGGCCCTACCTGCGCTCCGAGGGCCGGCGCCTCGTCGTGGACCGCTTCGCCAGGGCCCAGGGCATCCCCAACCACAAGCTCGCGCTGCTCGAGCGCGCCATCGAGTGCCTGGGGGACGAGGATCTCGCCGCCCAGGCGCTGGAGGTGCTCGAGCGCTACACCGGCCAGGATCTGGGCCCCGCGGCCCCCGCCTGGCGGGCCTGGTACGAGGAGAGCGCCGACTACCTCTACTTCACGGACTGCGACGGCTTCCGCTTCGTGCTCGACGAGCAGGCGCAGGCCCGCGGCATCCCCTTCGAGGAGCTGCGCGGCTGGTCCAGCGAGGAAATCGACTACGCCGTAGACTAGAGGGTGCGAGCCTCGACCTCCCCGCGCCGGGAGCGCACCATGCCGAAGACCGTCCTCGTGCTCATCGCGAGCGCCGCTGCCTTCTGGACGCCGTCCGTCGGCGCGCAGGCGGAGCCCTCCTCGCGCATCCACTGGTACCTCGAGCGCGAGCTCGAGAAGGCCCGGCCGACCGAGAAGCTGAGGGTGTACGCCGTGGTCGCCGACCGGCTGGGCTACGACCACTGGTTCCCGCGCGTCCAGCGCCTGAAGATCGACGAGCGGCGCGCCCTGGTCATGGCCGAGCTCGAGGCCCACGCGGCGTTCACGCAGCGCGAGTTGCTGGCGCGACTCGATCGCCTGGTCGCGGAGGGTGAGGCGGCCGAGGTCCGCTCGAACTGGCTGGGCAACTTCGTGAGCTTCGAGGCCACGCCGGCGGCCATCCGCGAGATCGCGCGCGTCGACGGCCTCGCGGAAGTCCGCTGCGACGCGGTCTGGCCGCTCGAGGCCGTCGCCGACGCCATGCCGAGCTCGCCCGCGCCGATCCCGAGCGGTCCGAGCAACGGCACGATCAACACCCGGGCCAACCAGGTCTGGGCCCTGGGCTACACCGGCGCGGGAGTCGTCGTGATGAACGCCGACATGGGGATCAACCCCGACCACGGCGATCTGGTCGGCCGGCTGTGGCAGAACCCCGACGAGATCCCGGCCAACGGCATCGACGACGACGACAACGGCTACGTCGACGACGTGTACGGCTGGAACTTCTTCTACGACAACGACGACCTCACCGACAGCGGCGGCCACGGCACGCTGACGGCGGGCATCCTGGTCGGCGACGGCGCCTGCTCGGGGACCATCACCGGTCAGGCCCCCGACGGGAAGGTCATGACCGGCGCGCTCGGCCCGCCCCCACCGCAGACCGGGTCCTTCACCGCGCTGGGTGAGGTGGCTCAATGGAGGGCGGTCCAGTACGCGATCGAGAACGGCGCGCACGTCCAGACCAGCTCCTACAGCTACAAGCACTCCTTCGTTCCCCCGCCGAACTACTCGATGCATCGGTACATCGGCGACAACTCGCTGGCCGCCGGCCTGATCCGCACCAACTCCACCGGGAACAACGGCGCGCTGGCCACGCGCGATGCCACGCACCCGAACAGCATCCCGTTCAACGTCTCCGCCCCGGGCAACCTGCCGCCCCCCTACATCGATCCGAACCAGACCCTGGTCGGGGGCCTGAGCGGGGTGATCGGGGTCGGCGCGCACGACGTCAACAGCAACGGTCTCCGTGACTACTCGCCCGTGGGGCCCATGGCGTGGCACCTGAGCGACGTCCTTTCGGTCCTCCCCACCTACCCGCTGGCCAACTGGTGGGACAGCCACAGCGACTACCCCTGGTTCGGCGGGACGTACCCGGGCCTGATCCAGCCCGACGTCACGGGGCCGACGAGCGTCACGACGACGGTCGGGAGCGGAGTCACCTGCTCGCTGGGCAACACGGGCGGCACCTCCAGCGCCACGCCGGGCGTGGCCGGCACGATGATGCTGTGGAAGGGCGCCAACATGAGCCTCGGGCCCGAGGACATGGCCATGATCCTGCACCAGTCGGCGGCGCCCTCCGGCTCGGTCCCGGGCAAGGAGAACGGCTGGGGCGCGGGCCGCGTCGACGCCCTCGCCGGCCTCTACCTCGCCCTCTGCACCCACCGCGCCGACGGGCAGCCGTCCTGGTCGGTCGATCACCCGGTGGGCGAGCCGCTGGTCCTCGAGGTGGACACCGTGCCGTTCTGCCCGACCATGATCGCGACCCTGGATGTGGTCGACGGGGTGCCCGCGGGGGACGGGGAGCCCGCAGGGCTGCTCTACGTGGGCCTGTGCCCTCCCTCCGGCGACGTGGCGGTGAGCATCTCGCCCGGCCCCGTCGGCAGCGTCCTCCACACCCGCGCGTTCACCCTGTGGAAGAACATGACGCTGGAGTCGAACCCGATCGAGATCCGGTTCGTGCCCTGATCCCGCCGGGCTGTCCCGGCGGGGCGATCGAGCGCTGCTACGGCGTCGAGGAGGGAGCGGGCTCCCGCTCGTATAGCCACACCCAGCCGCGCCACGCGGGCGGCGGCTCGAGCAGGGAGATCTCCAGGTGGCTCTCCTGCAGGCGCTCGATGAGCGCCTGGTAGTCGGCGTCCGACTCCGCGAGCTCCCGGAAGTCCCCTCCCTCCGCCTGCAGCCGCTCGCTGATGGCGCTCATCTCCTCGTACAGCTCTTGGCGCTGATCCCGGAGCTCGCTCAGCCGTCCCTTCTCCTCGTCGCTGAGGTCCGGGCCCTCGGGGCTGACCATCATGTGGTCGCCGACGAGCAGGTCGGGCAGGCCGTCGCCGTTGTGGTCGCCCACGCCGATCTGCAGGCGGGTCCCCGGCCGGGTGGGCTCGCCCGAGGTGCTGCCCATCTGGCCCGTCTCCTCCACGAGCAGCTCGCCCGCGGCGAACTCGGGAGCCTTCTTCTCGCCGACGTTGCGGTACCAGACCACCGCGCCCGAGCTGGTCCCCGCGAGGAGGTCCCACCGCCCGTCCAGGTCCCAGTCGGCGGTGAGCACCGCGGCCTGGCCGCCGGGGGCCTTCAGGTCCTCGCCCGCGGCCTGGACCTTGGTGCTGTGGGGTTCATAGGCCGGCTCCTTGGCGCTGCCCTCGTTGAGGCGCAGGAACACCAGGCCGCTGGAGGCACCGAGCAGCAGGTCCATGTCCCCGTCGTCGTCCCAGTCCACCGGGGTGCAGGAGATGCCGTGCTCGTCGGGGTAGTGGGAGGCCTCTACCCCGGTCCACTCGTCCTCCTCGTCGTCCCAGTACTGGCCGAGCCGGAGCACCGCGCCCTCCTTGTCGAGCACGCCTCGGGGCGCGGCGAAACGCCCACCTCCGAGGCCGTCCAGGACGTACAGGCCGCCCTCGAAGCAGGCTGTGATGAGATCGAGCTTCCCGTCCCCGTTCATGTCCGCGCCATGCGGACGGATGCCGACGCATCACCAGTTGTGGATGCGGACCTCCTCGCCATCCACCTCGAGCTTGGTCCCCTGCGCGTAGACCGGAGCCCGGTTCGTGCCGGTGTTCCGGTAGACGTGGATGTCCCCGTGGAAGTCGCCGACCAGGAGGTCCTGCGCCCCGTCCTCGTTCAGGTCGAGCAGGAAGGGCCCGGTGTGACCGACGCACTCCCCGTGGTCGATGAGCTCACCGCCGGCCTCGAGCCGCACCGGCGGGAGCAGGCCGCCCGGCTCGGCGATGGGGGCGCCCGACTCGGGCGCGGCGGCGCAGGCCGAGAGGGCGAGTCCGGACAGGGCGGTCCAGGTCGTGCGGTTCATGGCTCTCTATCCTCCGGGCGCGATTCTAGCGCGGGCGGCGGAGCCCGGCGCGGGGGATCGGGCCCTCTCTTTCCGGGGTTTCCCCCGGCGGGGTGGGAATGGGTGCGCGCAGAATGGGGCGGGGAGGGTGGCAGCCGTGATCGTCATCGACGGGTCGGAGGGGGAGGGCGGCGGTCAGGTCCTGCGCACCGCGCTGGCCCTGTCGGCGCTCACCGCTCGACCCTTCCGCGTCGAGCGCATCCGCGTGCGGCGCGCGAGGCCCGGCCTGCGCCGCCAGCACCTCACGGCGGTGCACGCGGCTTCACGTATCTCGAACGCGCGGATCGAAGGGGCGGCTCTGGGAGCGCTCGAGCTGTCCTTCCGCCCCGGCGCGGTGCGGCCCGGCGAGTACTGCTTCGACGTGGGCACCGCCGGCAGCACGACCCTGGTCCTGCAGACCGTCCTGCCGGCCCTCTGCCTGGCCGGCGGGCCGTCCCGCATCGTCCTCTCGGGCGGCACCCACAACCCCCTCGCTCCGTCCTTCGACTTCCTGGCCGAGTGCTTCCTGCCGGTGATCGCGCGGATGGGCCCCCGCGTCTCGGCGACCCTCGAGCGGGCGGGCTTCTTCCCGGCGGGCGGCGGCCGCCTCTCGGTCGAGATCGAGCCCTGCGAGCGCCTCTCGCCCATGGAGCTCGAGGACCGCGGCCCGATCCGCGCCCGCCGCGCCCGGGCGTGGGTCTCGGCCCTGCCGGCACATATCGGCCGACGCGAGCTCGATACCGCGGCGCGCCTGCTGGACATCCCGCCCGACGGTCTCCGCCTCGAGGAGGTCCGCGACGCCGCCGGCCCGGGCAACGCCCTGACGGTCGCCTTCGAGACCGAAGCCCTGACCGAGGTCTTCTGCGGCTTCGGCCGCCGCGGCCTCCCGGCCGAGGCGGTGGCCGAGGGCGTCGCCAGGGAAGCCCGCACCTGGCTGGATGCGGGCGCGCCCGTGGGCCGGCACCTCGCCGACCAGCTCCTCCTGCCCCTCGCCCTCGCCGGCGGCGGCTCCTTCCGAACGCTGGAGCCCACGCAGCACACCCGCACCAACGCAGGGGTGATCTCGCGCTTCCTCGAGGTGGACTTCGCGATCGAGCCGGCCGACGGGAGCACCTGGCGGATCGAGGCACGCGCTCGGAGCTGAGCCCGAGGCCCTCAGGGAAGGGCGACCCGGGTCTCGGCGCCGGCCCTGACCGCGGCCTCGAGGACGAGGGGCCAGTCGTCGTCGGGCCAGCCCTCCTCCTGGCCCTCGGGTCGCCGGACGAGCCGCACCTGGCCGGCGGGCACCTGCGGGATCGTCAGCGGGCCGGCCGCGGCCGAGTAGATCGATCCTCGCCAGATCGCGCCCTCGGGGCCGTGCCACACCAGGCAGTAGTGTGGCGGCTCTCCGCGAAACTCGTCGATCGGCTCGAGCTCGGGCATGTTCTCGATGGTCAGGCTGCCAGTGGCGAGATCGAGGGCCCAGTCGTTGGCGCCGCCGAAGAGCTCGAGGTTCTGGTGGATCCAATAGCGCACCGGACCGCTCCTGGGCCCGGTGAGGCCCAGGCTGTGAGCGCCGGGTGCGGATGAGTCCAGATCGAAGCGCCCCAGCGAGTCGAGCGCGTCGCCGTTCCATCCGCCCTGGTCGTCCAGGCGGACCAGGCTGCTCTGCCAGGCCACGGGCGCCGAGTCATCGATCGTGAGCTGACCGCGCAGGCGGCAGGGCACGCGGTCGCGCAGGTCCAGGTCATGGAGGGTGGTCTCGCCCGATCGGACCTCGCAGCTCCACTCCACCGGCGCGTCCGGCTCGGCGTACAGATAGGTGCCGCTCTTCAGACGGCGCAGGAGCTGGGGATCGCAGGAGAGGACCTGCCAGCGGCCGGGGGTCAGTCCCTCGAAGCGGAAGGAGCCGTCCTCGCCGACCTCGAGGGTGAGTTCGTGGGTATCCCCGCAGCCGACTCCCACGATGGTCCCGCGCGGCTCCACGCCCGGGGCGGTGAGCACGCGGCCCTCGATGGCGCCGCCGCGTACGAGCTCGAGCTCGGCGCCCTCGACGTTCGCGCCTTCCGCGTAGCGGATCGTTCCCAGCTCCGCCCGCGCCCAGCCCGGGGCTTCGGCGTGGAGAACGTAGTCGTTGGAGCGGGAGAGCTGGAGGAAGAAGCGGCCCTCCTCGTCGGCCTCCGCCGCGTGGATCACCCGCCCGTCGTAGCGCGCGTGGAAGCCGTCGTCCGAGATCCCCAGGCCGCCGTCGCGGCCGGGAAAGGGGAAGTGCGCGTGCACGCGCGCTCCCGCTACCGGCGATCCGTCCGCCAGCACCCGGCCGGAGATCCCCGTGGCCCGGCGCAGGGGGAAGACCAGCCGTTCGGGCGCGCTCGCGGGGTCGAAGGGCCCCTGGGGCACGGCGGTCCAGCCGTCGGCGCTCACCCCGATGCGGAAGCGCGCATCGGGAACGCGCAGCCTCAGGCTCCCGCGCTTTGTGGCCTCGGATTCGACCCTCAGGCCGTACCCCTCCTCGGAGGTGAGCCACGCGCGAGCGCCCTCGACCGTCTGGCCCTCGGGGTCCTGCGGATCGACCTCGATCCAGCGCTCTCCGCCGAAGCGGACGACGAGGTCCCGGGTGCCGGCGGGGATCGAGGTCTTGCGGACGCCGTCGGAGTCCATCTGCTCCCGGCTGAAGAAGAGCTCGTAGCTGCGATCCCGCACGACCGGGATCTCGAAGCGCCCGTCGCGGCCGGTCACCGCCATGCGGCCCTCGAGGCGGTAGCGATCCTCGCCGTCGAAGCGCACCCAGATGCCGCGCAACGGCTTCTCCTCGCCGTCGAGCACGATGCCGGAGATGAGGTTCTCCGGGCCGGGAGGCTCGAGCACGAGGGTGCCGACGGACACGGTCCCGCCCGCATGCACGGCCGCGGGCTCGCTGTAGGCCGAGAGCATTCCGTGCCTGCCGGCCCAGACCGACACGAAGGTGGCGGGCACGCCCTCGAGCCGGAAGGTCCCGTCTCGGGCCGAGCGCGACACGTTTCGGGATCCCAGGCCGACGACGTTCGTACCGAAGACGCGAGCCTCGTCGATCTCGGCCGGGGTCTCGGGCTCGAAGCCGGCGGAGGCGTAGACGAACGCATTCGCAGAGGGCCGGCCCGCGGCGTCGACGACGCGGCCGGTCACCGCGCCGCCAGGCTCCAGGCGGACCTCGCCGAGGTACTGCTCACCCGGGCCCTTCACCTTCGCGTACCACGCATGGGTCGCGAGCGCATCTCCGGTCGCCCGCAGCTCGATCTCGCCTCCGCCCACCATGCGGCCCTCGTAGGGCCAGCCCAGCTCGAGCCGGACGCGGCCGTCGGGATCGCTCTCGCCGTGGGGGGCTCCCTTGCCGTCGGGCACGGTGAGCCGCGCGCCGGCGATGGGCGCGCCGGACAGGTCGAGGAATCGGGCGAGGAGCGCATAGGACGGCCCTTCCTCGACCGGCGGGGCCTCTTCCGGCTCGTCGAGGGCCATTCGCTCGCTGGCTTCGACCTCGGCGGGCGCCTCCTCGGTAGCCGGCGTCTCCTCCTCGGGCGCCTCGATCGCGACGAGCTCGGGATCGGGCCCGGGATCGGCGAGCTGGGGGCCCGCCGGCGCCGGCCCCCGCCCGGGCCCCATGAGGATCGCGAGCACCACCGCGGCGGCCACGGCGACGGCCGCGAGGGCGAGCTTGCCCGCGGCTCCGATGGCCAGCGCGCTGGTCGCGACCGCGGGCGCCGCGCCCGAGCCGTGGCGCATG
The DNA here is from genome assembly GCA_964615935.1 of uncultured Planctomycetaceae bacterium. Classification (GTDB taxonomy): domain Bacteria; phylum Planctomycetota; class UBA1135; order UBA1135; genus CAZTTG01. The sequence goes on from CAZTTG010000022.1 coordinate 66,522, forward strand.
GCGTCGCCGAGCAGGGGCGCCAGCCACGCGCCGCGCCGCCCCTCGCACGTCCGGTCGAGCTTCGCGCGCAGCTTCTCCAGCGAGCGCGACAGCCGCGAGCGCACGGCCGTTCCCGAGAGTCCGAGCCTCTCGGCGATCTGGCGCGGCGCCAGGCCCTCGAAGTAGCGCAGCACCACGACCTCGCGGTCGGGCGGGGCGAGCGCCATGACGGCGTCCACCAGCTCGCGCTGCAGGGCCACGCGCTCGACCGACTCGGCGACCGAGGGGGAGCGCTCGGCGCGGGCCGCGGCTCGCTCCCGATCCCTCGCCCGCTCGGCTCGGCGCCTCTTCGTGCGCGAGACGTTGCGCGCCACGGTCGCCAGCCAGGCGCGCAGGCTGCCCTCGTCCGGGGCATGGCGCGGCGGCCGCTCGAGCGCGGCCACCCAGGTGTCCTGCACCACGTCCTCGGCCCGGTCCGCGTCCCCGGCGAGCCCCAGGGCCAGGGCGCGCAGCCAGCCCGTCTGCCGCAGCAGGAGCTCGGGGTCGATCGGGGTGGGTCGGGCGGTCATGGCTTCGGAGATTCAAACGCCGCGCTCGCGGGTTTGTTGCATGCGACCGCGGGATTACCAGTCGAAGGGGATCTCGAGGAGGCCCGAATACTCGTCGGCCAGGATGGGGGGAAGCGCCTGGAAGTTGCACCCCCCCGAGAGCCGGGCCTTCCAGGCGGGCGGATCCCCGGCGGCGAGCAGGCCCAGGGCGTCCGCCGCGAAGCCCCGGGCGAGCAGGGTGGCCTCCTCGTTCTCCAGCAGCGCGATCAGGGGGTCGATCGAGCTGGCGTCCCCGAGGTGGCCCATGGCCATGGAGATCGCAGCCTGGGAGGCCACGCCGCCGGCCTCGGCCAGCATCTCCGAGAGGATTCGTGCCGAGGCCCCGTCGTCCAGGAGGCGTGCGGCCGTCGCGGCGGAGTTCATGAGCCCGGGCCTGAACGTGGACGTCCTCAGGATCCCGCGAATCGCTCGTGTGGCCTCGAGATCGCCCATCAACCCGAGGCCCCAGACGCAGCCTGCACGCGCGAGGGGAGCGCTGGCCTCCTCCAGCCTGTAGCGAGCGCGTTCCGCGGATGAACGATCGCGCGCCAGGCCCGCCCCCACGGCGAACGCGGCGATCTCCCCACTCGTCCTGCATTTCAGGAAGGCCGTGTGGAGCTCATCGATCGCCGGTGACGAGTCGGCCTTGCCTGGGTCGGCCTGAATCCGGGAGCGCTCCATGACGCCGATGGAGAGCCCGGCCCACATCCGGATCCAGACCTCCCCAGACAAGAGCGCCTCGACCAGCGCGGGGCGCGCCTGCGCGGCGCCGGCGAGGGGGTCTCCCTCCCCGCGCCCCGCCCGTCGCGCCACCTGCGCCAGCGCGATCAGCGCGAAGCCGCGCGTGGTGAATTCGGACTCGCCACCCGCCAGGTCGATCAGTGCCCGGCGGACCTCGCGATCGATGGGGTCCCCGTCGCAGTCGCCGAGCATGCCGAGGGCCAGGGCGCAGGACTGTCGGACCTCTTCGGAGATGCTCGCTTCCTCGTCCAGGTCCTCGATGAAGGAGGCCGCGGCCTGCTCGACCAGCTTCCGTGGGCGGGCGCCGCCCGACCGCAGGAGCCGCGCGATCGCGGTTGGGCAGTGCGCCCTCGCCAGCGCGCCGCCGAGCCCCTCGTAGTAGGCATCGAGGAGGAAACGGATCTGTGCCTCGAGACACTCGTTGCCGGCCAAGCCGCCCTCCGGGGAGGTCCAGTCCGGATCCGAGGGAAGCGCGATTAGCCCCATCGCGGTGACCGCCGCCACGCCGAAGTCGGGGCTCATCCGCGACACCTCATCTCCGCGCAGGATCGAGACCAGTGTGGCGACGACCTCACGCCGCGCCTCGTCATCGGGCTCGATGCGATCGGCGAGCAGGCCCAGCCCGATGGTCGCGTGGGCGCGCGTCCGCCAGGAAACCTCTGCGATGGTTTCCTCCCTCAATACGGCGGCGCGTCCCTCGGGCGTGTCCAGGGCGAGGTGCGTCAGGATCCCGATCGAGCGCCGATCGCCCAGGATCCCGAGGGCCAGGGCCGCCCTCTCGGTGATCTCCGGGTGGCCGTCCGACAGGAAGCCCCCGATGACGTCAGCGAGGCTCTTCGCGTCCGGATCCGCGGGCTCGCCATCCCCGATCTGCGCCAGGCCCACGAGGCAGCTCGGGACGATGCTGTCGCTCTGCCCCCGCTCCAGAGCGCGCAGGAAGGCGGGCGCGATCTTGCGGCGGATCTCCCCCTCGGTCGGGGGCCGGACGGGAGGCCGGTCCTCGTCCGGCTCGCCGAGCGCGGCGCGCTCCACGCTCAGGTAGGGAGCCTTGTTGTACTCCCACCAGGTCTCCCAATCGATGAGCCGCTGCCCGGAGACCGGCCCGACCAGCAGGAGGAAGGCGATCGCGGCCGGGACTCGCAGGTGCATGGGATCCTCCCCTCCCCGGTTCTCAGGAGGCCTTCGACGGGAGCGCGCGCCCGCCCCGGGGCCTCAGACGAGCTCGCCCCCCTCCATAATCACCCGCCGGCGGCCGGCCTTGGAGATCACCGCGATGGTGGGCTTCTTGACGATGCAGTCGAGGTGGATGAAGGCCTCGGCGTCGTCGTCGTAGTTGGCGCCGATGGCGAAGTGACAGGTTCCGCGGATTTTCTCGTCCTCGAGCATGTTCCCGGTGATCCGGGCGGCGGGGTTGAGCCCGATGCCCAGCTCGCCCACGTGGCGGGCGTTCTTCTCGTAGGAGGCCACCTTGGCGGCCGTCCAGCCGGTCTGGCCCTTCATCTTGCGGGCCGCCTCCTCGCCCAGGAGCAGCGAGCCCTCGAAGCGCTTGGCGCCCGCGCCGCCGCGCACGGTCTGGACCCGGCCGCCCGAGACCTCCAGGCTCACCGGCTTCCGGGGCACGAAGGCGCCGCCCCCGTCGGCCGTGGCCAGGGAGCCGTCGAAGACGAGGAGGCCCTCGGCGTCGTAGTTGGCCGGGGAGACGTAGGTCTCGCCCGCGGGCAGGTTGCCGCCCGAGCCGGGCTTGCTGAAGTTGCCGTCGTCCAGGCGCGCCTTGCGGCCGCGTAGGCCCAGCTCGATGTCGGTGCCGCCGGGCGCGGTGACGTGCACCCGATCGGCGCCCGTGAGGGCCCGCTCCAGCTTGCGCGCGTCGCGCGCCATGGTGGCGTAGTCCACCGGCACGGTGCGCACGAAGGAGTCCACCGTGATCGAGGGCGACCAGAAGGAGCGGGCCTTCCCGGTGCCCATCAGCGCGTTGAACACGTGGGGCCACTTGCCCTTGACGCCCTTGTAGCGGTAGGGCTTCTCCAGGCCGAAGCGGTCCTTGCCCAGCTTGTCGGCGCTGATCGAGATGATCACCTCGGGCTCGGAGCGCAGGGCGTGGATCACCGAGTCGGAGGCCAGATCCAGCGAGGTGCGCCGCGGCTGGACGACGATGCTGGCGTCCGCGCCGGTGGCGATGGCCGCGTCGTAGAGCGCCGACGAGATGGCCAGGACGTCCTCGAGCGGGTTGGTGACGATCAGCACCCGCTCCGTCTTCTTGACGCGCAGGACCTTCCCGATGGCGGTCTCCGCCGCCCGGGCGAGTCCCCGGGCCTGGCCGCCCACGAGCCCCGCAAGACCTGTCTTCCGCCGCCTCGTCGCCTTCTTCACGCTGCGCCCCTTTCCGCTGTCCAAGTCGATTCGATACCGCGAGCGGACACGATACGGCGGGCCGGGCGTGAGTCCACGGGTTTCCCCGCGCCGATCGCGGCCCCGACTCAGGTCTCGCGGACCTCGAAGGACTCCGGGCGATCGACCGAGCCGCACCCCGCGGCCGGGCAGTGGAGGCAGGTGGGTGCGAGACGGCTGCTCAGGAGCTCCTCGCGCAGCTTGCGGTAGGCGGGCCCGTTCCAGATCTCCTCGAAGGGCTGCTCCTTGACGTTGCCCATGAGCTCGTGGGTGTGCCAGTTGTCGCAGGGGATCACCCCGCCGTCGGGGTGGATGAGCGTCATGGTCCACGGCCTCCGGCAGGGCTCGGTCGGATTGGGGCCCGGCGGCGGCTCCGGCTCCGCGCCGAGGTCGAAGTTCGCCGGGCAGCCGACCAGCGCGAGGTCGAGCTCGGCCGCCAGGGCGCGGGCCCGGTCGAGGTGCCGGTTGGTCAGCTCCTTGTGCTCGAAGAGGGTCCGATCACAGCTCTCCAGGCCCTCGTAGGGCACGGCGTGGCGGATGTCCACCTCCTGCCCGCCGAGGTCCTTGAAGAGGTGCATCAGCGGCTCCAGCTCCTCGATGTTGGAGCGCATCAGGGTGACGCTGAACTGCAGCCGCGGCGTCTCCGATCCCATCTCCCGCTTCAGGTCGCGCAGCCGCCGCACGTTGGCCAGGACCCGGTCGAAGCTCGCGCCCCGCCGGATGGCCTCGAAGGTCTCCCGCCTCGCGCCGTCGATGGAGACGGACACCATCCCGACCCGGGTCCGGATGGTCTCGCGGATGGCCCTCTCAGTGAGCAGCGTCCCGTTGGTGATGTAGTAGACGAAGGGCACCTCGTGCTCGCCCACCAGCGAGAGGACCTCCAGGAAGTGGCGGCACATGAAGGGCTCGGTCGCGCACGACAGGCCCAGGTGGCTGGTGTAGGGCAGCAGTTCCGGGGCGAGCCGCCGGAATTCCTCGAGCGAGATCTCGTCCTCGCGATCGCCCCGCCCGGGCAGGCTGAAGTAGCACATGATGCACTTCAGGTTGCAGCGATCGACGAAGTCGATGAGCACCCGCAGGAAGCGCCCGCGGCCTTCGAGCGGTGCGATCGGTTGCAGGTCGGCGGTCATGCCTCGGAGGACCTCGGAGAACATGGGACGCGCGCGCCCCGCTTGCGTCAAGGTCGAGGCCGTGCCGCGCGCCGGCTCAGGCCGGCGAGGAGCGGGCGACCCAGTGCCGGATGGTCTCCAGGAGCTCGCTGGGCCGGACCGGCTTGGACGCGTAGTCGTCCATGCCCGCCCCCAGGCAGGCCTCGCGGGCCTCTCCCGGCGTGGCCGCGCTGATGCCGACGATGGGCGTGCGCGGCCCGCTGGCCTCGAGCTCGCGGATGGCGCGGGTGGCCTCGCAGCCGTCCATGCCCGGCATCTGGCAGTCCATCAGGATGCAGTCGAAGCCGCCGGCGCGGGTGGCCTCGACGCCCTCGGCTCCGTCGCAGGCCATCTCCACCCGGTAGCCGGCCTTCTCGAGGATCCGCCCGATGACCCGGCGGTTCACGGGGTTGTCCTCGACCAGCAGCACGCGATGCCCCTCGATCGAGGCGCGGTCCTCCTGGGCCGCGGCCGGCGGGCTCGGCAGGGGCGGGGCCGGTCCGAGCAGCTCGACCAGCGCCCGCTGCAGGCGGTCCCGGCGGGCGGGCTTGCTGATCCACTCGTCGATCTCCACCCCCTTGCGGTGTGCCGCCGACTCCGCCATCGAGCTCAGTGCCAGCAGCTTGACGCCCTTGAGCGCCTCGTCGGCGCGGATCCGGCGCGCCAGCTCCAGGCCGTCCATGCCCGGCATGTGCACGTCCGAGGCGACCACCGAGAAGGCGTCCCCCTCGGCGGCACCCTTGCGGAGGAGGTCCAGGGCCTCGGGGCCCGAGCGGGCCAGGGAGAAGCGCGCTCCCCACGAATCGAGCATGCGCGCGATGATCTTCAGGTTGACCTCGTTGTCGTCCACGGCCAGGAAGCGCTTTCCGGCGAGCGTCGGGGCCCCGTCCTTCCCCTCCTCCAGGGGGCCCGCACCCTCCCTCGTCCTCAGCTCGAACCAGAAGGTCGAGCCCCCGCCCTCCCGGCTGTCGAGGTCCAGGCGGCCTCCCATGCAGCCGACCAGGTGCGCGCAGATGGCCAGCCCCAGACCGGTCCCCCCGTACTCACGGGTGGTCGAGCTGTCCGCCTGGGTGAAGGCGTCGAAGATCGCCTCCCGGCGCTCGGGGGCCACGCCGATCCCCGTGTCGCTCACCGAGAAGCGCAGGGCAACCTCCTCCCCCCCGCGCTCGCCGGCCGCGACCGCCAGGTGGACGTGGCCCTGTGGGGTGAACTTCACCGCGTTGGTCAGCAGGTTCACGAGGACCTGCTGCAGCCGCAGGGAGTCCCCCCGGATCCAGCGGGGCACCTCGGGCGCGACCTCCACCAGGAGCTCCAGGCCGGCGTCCGCGGCCCTCCAGCGGACCAGCTCGGCGGCCCCCTCGACGCAGGCCACGAGGTCCAGGTCGGCCACCTCCAGCTCCAGGGCGCCGGCCTCGATCTTGGAGAGGTCCAGGATGTCGTTGATCAGCAGCAGCAGGGCGTCGGCCGAGAGCTGGATGGTCTCGGCGTACTCGGTCTGCTCCTCGTCCAGGGAGGTCTCCGCCAGGAGGGAAGACATGCCCACGATCCCGTTGAGGGGGGTGCGCAGCTCGTGGCTCATGTTGGCCAGGAAGCGGCTCTTGGCCAGGGCCGCTGCCTGGGTCTGGTCGAGCGCGTCGGTGAGCTCCCGGTTGCGCTGCTGCAGGAGCTCCTTCAGCTCCTCCAGCTCCACCATCAGCTCGGCCGCGTGGGCGTTGGCCCGGGCCACGTCCGCCGCCTGCTGGCGCAGGCGCTGGTTCTCGCGGCGCAGGGCCTCCAGCTCGTCGGGGAGGGTCATATGAAGAGCGTCAGGCCGGACTCCGAGGCGTCGCCGAGGTAGGTGGCCACGCCGCCGTACTCGATCCCGTCCACCAGCTCCTCCCGGGAGAGGCCGAGCACTTCCATGGACATCTGGCAGGCCACCATGCGCACGCCCAGCTCTCGCGCCAGCTCCATCAGCTCGGGCAGGGACTGCGCGTTCTTGTCGCGCATGATCTTGCGGAAGAAGCGCGGGCCCAGGCCCAGGAAGTTCATCCTCGATGTCCCCAGCGAGCCCGCGTCGCGGGGCAGCATGGCGGCGATCATCCGATCCCGGAGCCGCTTCTTGCGGGCGCCGCCCTTGCGCAGGACCGACAGACCCCAGAAGGTGAAGTACATGGCGGCGTCCATCCCCATCGCCACCGCCCCGGTGGCGATGGGGATGGCGGCCAGGCAGCGGTCCATGTCCCCGCTGAAGACCACCAGGGTCGCCCTCTGGGGGCGCTGGGGTTCGCGCGTGACGGCGCGCAGCTCCTCGAGCTGCTGCTCCACCCCGGCCCGCACGCGGTCCTCGATCAGCCGATCGATCCTCTCCAGCAGCGACGGATCGTCGGTCGTCGCGGCGAGGTCGGGGGGGTCGCTCATGACGGGAGGCTCAGGTCTTGCGGAGGACGGCCCTCTGGACGTCCCCCTCGTGGAACTCGAGGAGCTGATGGCCGGTGGCGCAGGTCCAGGCCTCCAGATCGGCGTGGAAGGCCGGGTCGGTGGCCTCCACGGTCAGGATCTGGCCGCTCTCCAGCTCCCTCATCCGCTGGCTGACCCGCACGATCGGGACGGGACAGCACATCTTCGTGCAGTCGAGGACGGAATCGCTCATGGACGCACCTCCCCCGGGGTCGGGGGCTCCTTCGGGGGTTCCGATCGGCGGGCGGGAGGGGCCTCCTTGAGCCGGAGTCGGGCCTCCGGGCGGGTGGGCTGGCCGGGGGCCTCCCCCGCCGCCGGGAACCAGCGGTGGAGTGGGGCGGCGGCGGCCCGGTCCGCTCGACCGCCGGGGCCTCGAGTCGCTCCATCAGATCGGATCTTTCTGTACGTATATACAGATTTATCTGGACTTATCACCAGAATCTCCCGGTGCTTCTCCCATGAGCCTGAGCCCGCCGTCCAAGCTGTTCGGGAGCCCCCGCCGCACCCAGGTGCTCCTCCTCCTGGCCCTCCTCGGGGAGAGCTACCCGGCCGAGCTCGCCCGTCTCGTCGAGGCCCATCCCTTCTCCATGGGGGAGATCCTGGACGGCCTCGAGATCGAGGGGGTGATCGCGAGCCGCCGGCTGGGCCGCACCCGCTGCGTGGCGTTGAATCCACGCTACTTCGCCGCCCGAGAGCTTCAGGCGCTCCTCTCGAAGCTGGCCGAGGGCGAGCCGGCGCTGAGGGGGCTCGCGGCGACGCGCAGATCCCGCCCGCAACGACCGAAGAAGGACCGGTGAAGATCACCGAGCACTCCGATCTCCGGCAGGTTGCGTTCGCGGTCTGCACGGCGCTGGACGAGGAGCGACTCCAGTCGCGATCGCCGGGCGCACTTCCACCGCTTCCATGACCGCCTCGCGAGCGAGGGTGGCTCGGGCTCAGCGGACCTGGCCGCCGCCGGGCCTCCCCCGCCGGATCAGGGCGTAGAGCAGAGCCCCCACCGCCAGGGTGGCCAGGCCGGCGACCGGCTCCCAGGTCCGCCGCAGCATCATGAAGCCGCCGGCGGAGAGGGTGGCGAGCACGAAGAGGGCCGGCAGCCAGGGCCAGCCGGGGACCGGCACCCGCTCGGCCCCCTCCCGGACGCGCAGCCGCGCCAGGCCGACCACCGCGGCGGCCGTGCTGAGGCTCAGGGTGAAGCCGATGTAGCCGAGCAGGTCCTGCAGGGTGGCGATCCACAGGACCAGGATGGCCAGGGCGGCCTGGAGCAGGATCGCGGCCACCGGGACGTCGCCCTCCTGGGCGAAGACCCGCGGGAAGAGGCCGTCCTCGGCCATGCGGGCGTAGACCCGCGGACCGGCCATCACCATGGCCGAGATCGAGGTGAAGAGCGCCAGGGCCACGACCCCGCGCACGAATCGCTCGAGGGGTGCCCCGCCGAGGGCCTGGGCCGCGATCGCGGCCACGTCCTCCTGGCCGGCGAGCTTCGAGAGGGGCGCGGCGTACACGAAGGTGGCGTTCAGGAGCAGGTACAGGCCGGTCACCAGCAGCGTGCCGAGGAGCAGCGAGCGGGGCAGGTTGCGCTCCGGGTCGCGCACCTCGCCGCCCACGTAGACCGCCGCGTTCCAGCCCGAGTAGGAGAGCGAGATCCACACCAGCGAGACGCAGAAGGCCGGGAGCGAGAAGGCCGGCGCGGGCGCGGCCTCGAGCGCGGGGAGACTGGGCAGGCCCCAGGCCACGAGCACGAATAGCAGCGCCACCTTGATCCCCACCACCGCGGTCTGGAAGACCACCCCGGGCGCCCGACGCAGGCCGTGGAGGGCGGCCGCCACGACGATCGCCGAGGTGCCGATCCACGGGCCGGGTGGGCCCTCGGCGATCCGAATCCGAAGCGGCAGGTAGGCCTCGAGCCCCCGCGCGGCCAGCGCGATGGGCGCGGTGAAGCCCACGAGCAGCGAGAGCCACCCCGCCAGGAAGCCAGCCATGGGGTGCAGGGTCTTCGAGAGGAAGAGGTACTCCCCCCCCGACTCCGACAGACGCGCCGCGAGCGCCCCGTAGCACAGGGCCCCCATGAGGGCGATCGCGCCCCCCACCGCCCAGGCGAGGAGCACCCGCCCCGGGCTGCCCAGATCGGCGAGGGCGAAGCCGGACGTTATGAACACGCCGGCGCCGATCATGCTGGCGACCACCAAACCGGTGGCGCTGGGGAGCCCCAGACGGCGCCTGCTGTCGGTCATGCGCGGCTCAGCGGGCGCCGCCGCTCTTCTCGCGCATCGACTTCTTCTTCATCGTCACCGACATGCCCGCGCCCTCCATGTGCAGGAAGAGGGTCTCGAGTGCCGGGTCGGTGGTGATCGCCTCGACGTACTCCGGCTGCCCGGCGGGGCGCTGCATGTTGTGGCCGAGGATCAGCCCGCCTTCTCGCACCTTGGGCAGGAGCTTCACCAGGTAGTCGTGGTAGCCGGGCTTGTCGGCGTCGATGAAGAGCAGGTCGATCGGGCCCTCCAGGCGCTTCACGGTCTCGTGGGCGTCCCCCTCGACGATGGTGATGAGGTCGCTCACGCCGGCGCGCTCGAAGTTGGCCCGCGCCATCTCGATGCGGGCGGGGTCGATGTCGTGGGTGATCAGCTCGCCGCCGGTCTCCCGCAGGGCCAGGCACATCCAGATTCCCGAGTAGCCGTTCGAGGTGCCGATCTCGACCACCTGCTTCGCGTTCATGGTCTGGATCAGCAGGCGCAGGAGCCGGCCGTCGTTCTCGGGCACGTTCATGTTGCCGCGCCGGCTGCTGTCGAGCTCGGCGAGGACCGCCAGGATCTTCGCCTCGGCCTCGCCCAGGGCGAGGGGCGGCTTCTCGAGCGAGTCCTGGCGCTGCGGGCCGAATGCGGCGCCTGCGAGGAGTAGGGCTCCGGCGAGACAGGCAAGGGCCAGCGCGATGCGCATGGTGGGGACCTCCGTCCAGGGGTGTGCGGGACGGCGCCCTTGTAGCACGCGGCGCGCCCGCGGCGCAGGCGCGGCCGGCTCCTCCCGCTCGCGGGGAGGAGCCGTCCCCCCCGGGGTACGTCCGGGCGGGGCGGCGCACCGTAATTCGTGCGTAGGGGCTGCCGCACGGCCCCGCCCGCTCCTCAGACGCTATGGAGGCCCAGCCCCTCCGGGCTGGAAACGTGGATCGCTTGGC
>CAZTTG010000023.1:0-76315 GCA_964615935.1 uncultured Planctomycetaceae bacterium
TGGGCGTCCCGGGAGGCTGTGACGAGGCCGCGCCCGCACCGCGGGCGCGCGCCGAGTAGACCGCTCACCTCTGCCGTTGCGTCGGTCGCGGCCTCGGAGTCTGTCACCGTGGGGCTGCCGTTGCTCTCGATCCCCCTTGGTGGCGCCAAGGAACCCTCGTGGGGGCCAGATGCCGATTGCATCAGCCCTCATCCCCCACCGCCCCCTACGGCAACGGCACCCCGTACACCCGCCGCAGAATCCGCCTCAGCTCCCCGAAACCCTCCACCACATGATCCGGCTCCACCGGCGACTCGCTCTGCTTCGAGGCGCGGCGGGCCCAGACCGTCTTCATCCCCAGCCTCGCGGGCGGCACCACGTCATTCTCCGGATTGTCCCCGACGTACATCACCTCCCCCGCCTCCAGCCCCAGCCGGCTGAGGGCCACCTGATACAGCTTGGGGTTGGGCTTGCTGATCCCGATCTGGTCGGAGATGAAGATGGCCTCGGGATCCAGGTGGGGGATCAGCCCCAGGCGGATCAGCTTCTCCGCCTGCTTGACCGTCCAGCCGTGGGTGATGATGCCCACCCGGACGCCGGCCGCCGTCAGGTCCTCCAGGAGTTGGGAGGCCCCCTCGATGGGCACCAGCTCGCGGATCTTGGTGTCGTGGTAGGCCGCCACCCCGGCCGCGACCACCAGCCCCCGGTTGAGCCCCTCCAGGGCCTCCGGCGGCAGCCTGAGCAGGAGCTTGTCGTAGTGGTGGGCGTAGTTGGAGGTGAACTCGGAGATGACCTCGCTCAGCTCCTCGAGGGTCTCCTCCTCGTCGGCCCGCAGCCCGGCGTCCAGCATGGCCCTCACCGCGTTCCGGCGGGCCCGCAGGGCGAACTCGGTGGTCGCCACCAGGGTGTCGTCGATGTCGAAGAGAACGGCCTTGAGCATGGGGAGCCCCCCTTATAGGGCCTGCACCCCCCCGGGGGAAGCGGCCCCCCCGCCCTCCCCGGCCGGGGCAAGAAGAAGGGCCGCCCCGATCCCCGAGGGGAGGGGGCGGCCCTGCTGCTTGCCTCAGGCGGGGCGGGGAGGGGTCAGCGCGTGCCCTCCATCCTCGCCAGCTCGTCCTTCACGTCCGTGATCCGGGCCCGGATCAGGATCATGAGGCTCTCGTTCTCGTCGTTGTAGCCCTCCTGCTTGAACAGGAAGCCGACCACCGGAATCTTGGCGACCCACGGCACCTCGGCGCGCCGCTCGATGTTGCGGATGCTCGAGAGACCGCCCAGGAGGATCGAGCCGCCGTCGGGGATGACCGCGGTGGTGAAGACGCTCTGCACCTCCAGCTCGGGGAGCTGGAACTCGACCGGGGAGGTGTTGCCGCCCAGGGTGGTGGAGAAGGGCCGCAGGGCCACCACGTTGGCCACCGTGGGCTGGATCTCCAGGGTCAGGTACTTGCGGTCGTGGTGGATGGTGGGCCGCACGTCCAGGACCACGCCCTCGGTGAGGACGTTGACCTGCGGGTCGGCCACTGCCTGGAACTGGGCCACCTCGACGTCGAAGTCCTGGATGTAGGCCTGCTGGTTGATGATCGAGACGTAGGCGCGCTGGCTGTTGTGGACCGACAGCATCTGGTCGTTGATGAGCTGCACGTCCACGCGCTTCTCGACCGCCCGCAGGATGGCCGACATCTGGAGGTCGTTCAGGTAGGAGAGCTGGAAGGTGATGCCGCCGATGTTCGACAGCATGCCCCCCAGCGCATTGCCGAAGAAGTTCTCGGTGTGGCCCTTGAAGTCGCCGTCACCGCCGTCGTCGTAGAACCAGCCCGCGGAGGGCGGCCCCGAGCCGCCGGCGCCGCCCGAGCCGGTGCCGCCGTTGTCCAGGCCGCGGGAGGACATGTCCTCCAGGCCGTTGGTCAGGTCGTCCAGGTCGGTGAAGGGGCTGCTGGGGTTGTCCAGGCCGCGGAAGTCGACGCCGATCTCCTGCAGGTAGAGGCTGGAGACCGTCATGAACTTGGACTCGATGGTCACCAGCGAGGAGCTGAAGCGGCGCAGGTCGTCGAGGAAGCGGGCCACCATGGCCTGCACCTCGGGGCTGTGGACCACCAGGATGTAGCCCTCGCCCTCGTCGATGGAGACGCCCTCGTCCTCCCAGGTGCCGACGGCCACGTTCTCCTGGATCATGGTCGTCAGGGTCGACATGTCGATCAGGGTGATCTTCTCGGAGACCGCCCCGAAGGGGCCGCCGCCGTCGTCGTCCTCCAGCTCGTCCAAGAGGCGCAGCCGGTCGATGCGCGGGCCGAGGAAGTCGGTCAGGCCGAAGACCAGGTCCTGCACGTCGTGGTTGACGATCACCGGCCGGGAGCGGGCCTTCTCGCGGGTGGTGATGAGCACCGCCTCGTGGCGCACGGTCCAGGTGACCTCCTCGCCGGCGTCCATGCAGATGATGTTCAGGGCCTGCTCCACCGTGAGGCGGTTCTGCAGGTTGTAGGTGAAGATCACGCCCTCGTCGAAGGCGGCGTTCTCGGCGGCCGGATCGACCACCAGGGGCAGGGCGGTGAAGGTGCGGATGACGTCGACCACCACCTCCAGGCTCTCCTCCTCCTCGATGTTCAGGCCGGGGATGGCGGTGGAGCGGAGCTCGCTGCGCAGCGCCAGGTCGGCCGGATCGATGTTCTCGGTGAAGTCCACCGGACGGCGCGGCTGGCGGATCTCGCTGATGTGCGCCCAGTAATCCTCCTCGGGGAGGGTGACCACGTCGGTGTAGGGCACGGTCAGCTCGTTCAGCTCCTCGTGCCAGCGCTTGAACTGCTCGTTCTTGGCCTTGATGTAGTCCTCGCGCACCTTCTGGCGGCCGGCGCGGAAGGCGGCGTCGCGGATCTCGGCGGCCTTCTCGTTGCGGGCGTCCTTCTTGAGGGCGCGCTCGGCGAAGTCCATGGACTCCTCGTACTCCTCCATGGCGAAGGAGGCGATGGCCTGCTCGACCATGTTGTTGACCTGCGCCAGCCGGCGGTCGCGTTCGGCCTGCTCCTGGGCCTGGAGCTCCTCGTAGGCCTCGCGGCGGGACGCGTCGAGCTGCGCCCGGGCGGCGTCGGCGCGCGCCGACTTGGCGTCGGCGAGCATCTGCCGGGCCTCCACGTCGAGCCCCCTCCAGTCGATGGAGTAGGGGGCCCAGCGGATGCTGTTCAGGCAGACGGTCAGCTCGGCGATGGCGGCGTCGTAGTCGCTCCGGGCCAGCATGACGGTGGCTCGGTTGTAGGCGTCCTCGGCGTCGGCCCGCATCCCCTTGACCCGGAGAGCGTGGCGCTCGGCGAGCTGCTCGGCGACCGTCTTCATCTCGGCCACCGACTTGCCCATCAAGGCGCCGATCTCGGCCAGGAGCTGCTTGGCCTCGAGGTTGTCGGGGTCGAGCTCGAGGGCCCCCAGCACCTCCTGCTCGGCCTCCTCCAGCCGCAGCCGCGCCTTCAGGTCGCGGGCATTGGCCAGGTGCTTGTCGATCAGGAAGACCTGCTTCTGGGTCGCCAGGTCCAGCCGCTGGCGCTCCTCCTGGAGGAAGCTCTCGGTGGGGGACCCCGGCGCGGCCTGGAGCTCGGCCTCGGGCGCGCTCTCCTCGATCGCGGGCGGCGGGGATTCCGGTGCGGGCTCCTCGTCGGGGGTCGAAGAGCAAGCGGCGAGGAGGAGGCCCAGGGGCAGTGCGTACGCGACTTTCCTCATCGGGAGTCTCTGTCGGATGTTGGGGTTGAGAGATGGGGACCCACGGCTCCGTCGGACCGGCCGAGGGGTTCGGAGAGAGCGGCGTCGATCCGCCTCGGCGGTGGCGCTCGACCGAAGAGAGAGGACCGGTCGAGGGCGATCCGGAGGCGGCTGCCCGGCCTTGAACCCGGGACTAGAGAGGGCCGCGAACATAGCAGCCGCGCCCCCTTTTTTGAAGCTTCACCTTGAAAACAACCCGCGCTGGAACAAGGACTTATGTCCGATTCGCGGGTTGTAGAAGAACGCTCCGCCTCCGGCGCCCGCGGCGAGCCCGGCGGGGGCTCGGGAGGGGGCGTCGGGGGGGCTCGAGGAGCCCCCGGGGATGCGGGTCAATCCAGCGCGGGCGCGCCGGGATCGCCCGAGAGCTCACTCGTGGGAGCCGACGAAGGTGACCTCCTTGAAGCCCACGTCGATGGCCGCGTCCAGGACCTTGACCACGTCCGAGTACACGATGTCCTTCCGGGCGTCGATGGTGGAGCCGCGATCCTCATCGGCCCGGTGTAGCTCCTCGAGCCGCTTGACGACCTCCGAGAGCTTGCGCGTCTCGAAGGGCCCGATCACGTACTTGACCACCCGGTCGTCGCCGTACCTGAAGGCGCCCTGGCCGATCCAGGCCATCCCCTCCCGGCGGGGGTGCACCTTGGTCCCCTCCTTCTCCAGGATGAGCTTGATGTCCACCTTCTCGACGGGCTCCGCCTCGGAGGTGTTCACGCCCACGTCCTTGGGCAGGTTGGCGGCCAGCTTGCCCTCGAGGGTTTTGAACTTGATCGTGCACATGAAGAAGATCAGGAGCAGGAAGGTGACGTCGATCATCGGCGTCATCGTCAGTTCGCACTCCTCTTCGGCGAGCTCTCTGAGTTGGCTCATGGCAATGCTCCCTGTCGGCTATTCCTTCTCGTCCTTGGGCTTGGCCGGCTCGGACGCGGCCAGCTGAACCCGCCAGATCTGGATGCCCTGCTGGCCGCACTGCTCCATGACCTTCTGGACGTGCTTGAACAGCGCGCTCTGATCGCAGCGGATCAGCAGCGGGTCGTCGGGGATCAGCGGGTTGGTGGGGCTCTCCGGCTGGTTCTCGCTGAAGGGCTTCCTGGTCATGTTGTCGGCCGCGACGACCAGGAACTCCCTGATCCGCAGGTAGTCGTCCGGCTCGTCGGGGTTGTAGTAGAGCTCGCGCATGACCCAGATCTTCCCGTCGTCCATGATGTTGACGATCGGGCGCTTCTTCTCCGGATCGGGCTTGTCCTCGGTCGCGTTGAGGGCGATGGGCAGCACCAGCTCCTCCAGCTCCTGCTGGGTCATGTCGGTGATGATCATGAAGAAGATGATGAGCAGGAACACGACGTCGATCATCGGCGTCATGTTCATCTTCATCTCGGTGCCGGGATCGGTCTTCATTAGCTGCATGGCGGGCTCCTCTGCCTCGGGGGCTACCTGCCGAGGCGACAGGGTAACCGAATTCCCGGTTTCGGGCCGTCCCCCGGGGGGGAGGGGGGGCCGGGGGGCCTCCCCGGACGGCCCGCCCCCTCCCCCGGCTGTCCCCGGGCGGGGGGGTCGGGACCGGTCTGGACTAGGCCTCTTGCGGCCGGAAGCGCTCGAAGAGGTCCTCCACGATGGCGCCGATCTCGATGACCGCCTTGACCATCTTGTTCCGCACGAAGGCGAAGGCCCCGGTCGTCGGGATGGCGACGATCAGGCCGAACATGGTGGTCAGGAGGGCCTGCGAGATGCCGTCGGCCAGCTCGGCCGGCGAGGCCTGACCGCCGGTGGAGGCGATCTTGTTGAAGGCCTTGATCATGCCGCCCACCGTGCCCAGAAGGCCCATCATGGGCGCCACGTTGGCGATCAGCGCCAGCCAGCCGATCTTCTGGTGCAGCTTGACCGCCTCCTGGTCGCCCATCTCGCCGATGGCCTTCTCGATGGTGTTGAAGTTGTGACCGATCTTGGAGATGCCCGCGGCGCAGACGCGGGTGAAGAAGGTGTCCTCGTTCTCGCACAGCTCCATGGCCTCCTGGAACTGCTCCTCGTCGAAGAGGGCGCGGATCTCGTCCACCAGCTCGGGGGGAGCCAGCTTGTCGCGCTTGAGCGAGACGAGGTTCTCGATGATCACCGCCAGGGCGATGACCGAGAGGACCACGATCAGGAGGCCGATCACGCCCGAGGCCGCCAGGGTTCCACCCAGGGAGGTGGTCTTGGCCTTGGTGGGCTCCTGGGCGAGGATGGGCAGGGCGATGGCGAAGAAGGCGATGGCGGCCGGAAGCATCCGGAAGCCGAGGGACGCGATACGCGAGTGGACCGGGCTGGGGTTCATGGCCGGGCGACTCCTGGGGTGAGAGAGAGGACTCGAGTCGGTGGGATGATGGTGATGGGACGCTGCGCCGCGAAGCCGCGGCGTGATCGGGTCATTGGAGCCGGGTGAGCATCTCCCGGGCGGCGCCGGCGGAGGGCGTGTCGCCGTACTCCTCGACGATGGCGGTGAGCCAGCGGATCGACTGGGCCTTGAAGTCCGCGTCCACCAGCTTCTGCGAGCACTCGGCCTGACGCAGCAGGGCCTGGGCCACGCGGTCGCGATCGGTGTGATCGATGGCGGAGACCTCGGCGAAGCGGAACTGGGCCTCGCGGGTCTTGCCCTCCATCAGGAGGGTCTCGCCCAGGCCGAAGACGGCTCCGAAGCGCAGATTGGCCGGATCGCTGCTCTTGACGCGCCGGAGGACCCCCTCGAAGAAGGTCCGCGCCTGGTTGACGTTCCCGCCCACCAGCTCGGCGTAGCCGTCTCCCAGCGCGGCCTCCGCGCGCAGGCCCTGGTAGAGCACGTAGTCCTGGTCGCCGGGGCTCATGCCGGCCAGGGTCGAGTCGAGGCTGGAGAGCAGGCCGGTGAAGGTCTCGCGCGCGCCCAGGGTGTCGTTGGCCGCGAGCAGCGCCCGCGCGGCCTGCAGGCCGGCGCGGGCACAGGTCGGCAGATCGTAGCCGCTGGCCAGCTCGCCGCCCGAGAGCTTCCCGAACACCTCCCGGTAGATCCCGGCGGCGCCGGAGTGATCACCGGTGAGGAGCAGGACGCGGGCGTGCAGCACCTGGGCCCGGGGGATCTCGCGGTTGCCGGCGTAGTCGGTCAGGAAGCGGGAGAGCTCGTCGGCGGCCTCGGCCAGGCGCGAGGGCTCCGTCGCTCCCCAGCGCAGCAGCGCCTCGCCCGAGCGGAGCCGCGCGCTGGCCTGCACCACCGAGCGCGCGGCGGGGTCGCCGGCGGCCACCTTGAAGCCGGCCGCGGCGTTCTCGAAGTCGCGGCGGTCGAAGTAGACCTGCGCCTCCCGGTAGCTGGTGGGGACCTCGCCGAAGACGATCCCCAGGACCCGCGAGCTGTCGTAGCTCGCGCTCTGGCTGCTGTTCTCGATCGCGACCTTGTCCAGGCCGTTGCGCGAGACCGTGCCGGTGATGGTCTGCACGCGTCCCCGGCCGCGCGCGGCGATGGTCACCTGGTCGGGGCGCTCGCTCTGGGCGGCGACCGGTAGGGCCGCGGCAGCGGCGAGCGCCAGGGTACCCAGGCGCAGCGGGAGGAAGCGGTACGGGCGGCTCATCGGGGTGTCTCTGGGTCCCTGGAGGGCGGTCATCTGGTCGGGAAGGGCGGATATTCTAGCGGGGGGACGGGGGCCAACAACCGGAACTTGGCGGGGGGTGGGGGTGGGGGCCGTCGGGGCCTTCCCCGGGCGGCGGTCGGCGCTGGGCCGAGCCCCGGGGGCTCTCCGGCGGCCGGATCACTTCACGAGGTCCCATACCCACTGGTAGCGGGCGCGGATCTCGGGCTCCTCGATCCGCTCGAAACGGTTTCCCAGGTCGTCGCGCAGGCTTCCCAGGAGGGATTGGGCGTGGCCCGCCTTCTTGCCGTCGGCCTGCCCCCATTGGTAATAGGCGAAGGTCGCGTCCAGGCGCAGCTCGTACCAGGGCCCCTTCCACTTGTCGAGGCTCCCGGCCAGGCCGTCGAAGAGCTTGATGCCCGCGTCGAAGTTATCCTCGCCCCCGACGCCGGGAACGATGGCCAGGGTGGGGGGAGCACCCCCCTCTCCGGCCCGGTACTCGACCCAGCCGGTCAGGCAGCGGGCGTAGTTGCGGGTGGCCTCGCGGCCGGCCCTCTTCGCCTCGACCAGGGGACCCAGGAGCTCGGCCGCCTCGACGACCTCCTGCTGCATCATCAAGGCCCAGCCCAGGTCGGCGGGGATGTTGACCTCGAGGGCCGACTGCACCCGCGCGTCGGCGTGGCCGGCGTGCACCTCGATGAGCTTCTCCAGGGTGGCCTGGGCCTCCTCCCACTCGCCCAGCTCGAGCCAGTGCCGGGACTCCTCGCGCAACTTGGTGTAGGCCGGCTTGCTGGCGACCTGGTTCGAGATGCGGCGCAGCTCGGCCATCTGGCGCAGGGCGGCGCGCTTGGCCTCCTCGTCCGGGGCGGTCTCGTAGCGAGTCTCGAAGACGTCGTAGGCGTCGTCGGCCGCCAGACCGGCGAACTTGCTGGTGGGGAAGAGGCGCAGGATCTCGCCCTGCGTGCGCAGGACGGCCTGGTCGTCGCTCAGCTCCACGTGGGCCTTGAGCCGGCGGTACATGGCCGAGGCCGCGAAGCTGGGCTGGTCGGGGAAGTCGGTCTCGAAGCTCTGGAAGCGATCGATGACCTTCTGCCACTGGGCCTGCTCGTAGGCCGAGAGCCCCAGGTACAGGGTCGCCAGGGCCATGGCCTCGGAGCGGCGCGCCTTCTGGACCGGGCTGTTGACCGCGTTGATGGGATCGTTGACGTAGACGTTCAGGTACTCCTCGAAGACCTTCTCGGCGTCGCCGTACTGCTTGAGCTTGAGGGCGCAGATCCCGACGTAGACCATGGCGCTCTCGTACTTCTCGGCGCCCGCTCCGACGGCCTCGAACTTGCGCAGGGCGCTCTGGTAGTCGGTCACCGGCGATTGGGAGGCCCGGGCCTGGTTGTAGGCGGCCTCGGCCTGGCGGTAGGCCACATCGTCCTTGCCGCCGCCCTGGGTGAGCTGCATCAGCCAGCGCTCGGACTGCTCCATCAGCTCGTCGATCAGGGGGTCCTTGCGGATGCTGGCCTGCATGGCCTTGACCGAGGAGTACAGGCGCTTGGCGCACTCGGGGGTGTGCTCGGGGTCGTCGGGGTAGCTCTCGATGCAGTGCCGGAAGGCCATGGCGGCCTCGAGCTGGCGATCGAGCTGCTGGTAGGTCCGGCCCAGGTAGAAGAAGATGCGCGGGCCGTAGCGCAGGCGCGCCGCCCGGTCCTGGGAGTCCAGCGCCGCGAGGACCCGCTTGAAGGCGGCGCCGGCCTCGGAGAAGTTGCGCGAGTTGTACTCGCCCTCGGCCGCCTCGTAGAGGATCGAGGGGTCGAGCTCGATGCCGGGTCGGGAGATGATCTCGGCGATCAGCTTCTGGGCCTGCACCTGGAGGGTGTAGCCGCGCATGTCGCGGTTGACCTGCTGGGCCAGCCCGAGGGCGATGTCCAGGGCCGTCTTCTGGTTGCGCCGCGACGGGTACTCGTCCTTCATCTCCTCCTCGGTGGCGAACCACTCGGCCTCTCCCGAGGTCACGTCGCCGCCCACGTAGCCCCCGGCGTCGACCAGCGTACGCGCCACCCCCAGCAGCGCCTTCTGGCCCAGGCCCACCTGCAGGTTGAGGCCCTCGCGCTTCCAGACGTTGTGGAAGTAGAGACCGTTGCGGCAGGCGTCCTCAAGCTCGCCCGCCTGGTTGAGGCTGTCGAGCAGGCCGACGACGCCGAGCTGTACGAACAGGAAGCGCTGCTCGATCCCCGCGCGGCCCAGCTCCTGATCCTTGACCAGATCCTTCCACTGCTCGACGTCGAAGGGGATGGCCTCGTTGCAGACGTACTCGAAGAAGTCCGAGGCGTCCTCGTACATCTGCTGGGCCATGAAGTTCCTGCCCATGCCGGTGAAGGCGCGCAGGGCGTAGGGCGTGCCCTCGCTGGCCAGGTTGACCAGCTCCTCGTAGGTCGACAGGCTCTCCTCGAAGTTGAAGCTGCCGGCCTCCTGGGCCTTGGCCAGCTCCAGCAGCATGTCACCGCGCGCCAGCAGCAGGTCGAAGAGCTCGCGCTTCTGATCCTCGCTGAGCTTCTCGGGATCGGAGCTGCACTGGTCCAGGATCGCGTCGGCCAGGTCCCGGGACATCACCGCCGCCGCCTCGAGGGCCGACGACAGCTTCTTCTGCAGCGCGATGGCCTCCTCGCCCATGGCCTCCTCCAGGGCCGCGGACAGGGAGCGCCCGAACTCGCTCGACACCTTGACGAAGGCCGCCTCGGCGGCCGGGCGGTGGTCGGAGTAGGGGTTGCTGCTGACGAAGTTCTGGTAGGCGTCCAGCGCACGGCCGTAGAGCTCGTTGCGCTTGGCGGGGTCCTTGCCCTCGCTGCGGGCGCCCAGCGCCAGGATGTCGCACTGGACCAGGGCCAGCTCCTCCTTGAACTTGCCGGTGGCGATCCGGTCGACGTCCGCCAGGACCTCCTCGGCGAGGTCGGTGAAGCCCAGCTCGGTGATCAGGCCGCGGGCGAAGGCGATCTCGGTGCGGAGCTGGGCGTCGGTCTTCCTCTGGGCCTGGACGGGCGCGGCGCAGAGGACCATGAGGGCCAGGAAGGCGAGGGCCGCGGGCCACGGGCGGCCGTCACGGGGCAGGGTCTGCATGGGTGATTCGTCCCGGGACGTGGGGTTCGAGGGGCCCGGATCGGGGGCCTGCCCCGATCGGGGGCAGCCGGAAACCGGTGGGCTCGGGGATGGGCAGCGTCCGAGGCCGGGGGAGTCCTCGATGGCAGGGCCGGAGGGCGCGCGGCCCTCCGATGGCTTCCCAGCCATACCGCCCGGCCGGGGGGCGGCAACGTAGATTCCCGGATTCAAGGTTGGGGTGGAGAGGGCCGGCCGGCATGGCCGGAATAGGAAGCCGGGGGCGTCTCTCGCCTGGAGAGACTCCCCCCGGCGAGGGCTCGAGTCCGTTGTCTCAGGAGGGCATCAGCCCGCTCTGGGCCGGGGTCGGCTCGTGCTCCTCGGGGATCACGATGGTGGCCTTGAGCAGGATGAGGAGCTTGCGGTTGGAGGTGTACTGGCCCTTGCGATCGAAGAAGAAGGACAGCACCGGGATGCGGTTGAGGATCGGGACGCCGGACTTGTAGTCCTGCTTCTCGGAGACCTTCAGCCCGCCCAGCATCACCGTCCCGCCGTCGGGCATGGGGATGGTGGTGCGCACGCGCTGGATGTCGACCTCGGGGAGCTGGATGGTCACCGAGGCCTGGCTACCGATGGTGGTCGCGACCTCTTCGATGGGACGCTTGAGCTCGGCCACCGTGGGCCGCAGCTCCATCAGGATGAAGCGCCGGTCGGCGGAGACCACCGGCCGCACGTCGAGCACCACGCCGTCCTGGATCACGGCCACGATGGGGTCGGCGATCGAGGCCGCCTGGGCGATCTCGACGTCGAAGTCCTGCACGTAGGCGACCTGGTTCAGCACGGTGATGTTGGCCCGGGCGGTGTTGAACACCAGGAGCCGCGGGGCGGTGACGAGCTGGATGCGCTCGGACTTGGAGACGGCCCGCAGGATCAGCTCCATCTGCAGGTCGTTGAGGTAGGTCCACTGGAAGGAGAGGCCGCCCGAGCCGCGCATCACCTCGGGATCGCCGAGGGTCATGTCGTAGAGCTGCTCGACGCGCGCCCGCAGGTTGCCGTCGTTGCCCTCGTCGTAGAAGGCGCCCAGGTCGGTTCCCTGGCCGATCTCGTTGCCCAGCTCCTGCTGCGTGCTGGCGTCGCCGAAGTCGTTGAAGAAGGCGTTGGTGCCCAGACCCGGCTGACCCAGGCCGCGGAAGTCGACCCCGATGTCCTCGAGGAAGTTGTCCTCCACCTTCAGGAAGTTGGTCTGGATGTCCACCATGATGCCGGTGGCCTCGCGCAGGTCCTCCAGGAGGTCCTGGATCATGGCCTGTACCTCGGGGGTCTGGTTGACCACCAGGGTCCCGTTGTCGGTGATTCGGATCGCGTTCTGCGGGTCCTCGTCCCAGGACTCGGTGGCGATGTTGTCGCGGATCAGGGACTCCAGGGCGTCCGAGGTGACCACCAGGCCCTCGCGCTCCTCGATGTCCTCGTCCGGAGGCTCGTGGCCGCCCGAGGGGCTGACGTTGATGTCGCGGCCCGGGAAGTGGGGGACCGGGTGGATGATGTCGCGGACCTCGTACATCTTGAGGGTCTGGCCGCCGATCAGCTCCTCACGGGTGACGAAGCGGACCGTGCCGTTGTCGATCTTCCAGCGCAGGTTCTCGCTGGTGTCGTTGATGAGGTCGAGCACCTTGCGGACGCTGCGCTCGTTGAGCACCAGGCGGATGGTGGTCTCCTCCTCGTCGAGGTCCTCCAGCACCCGCGGGCTGATCAGGAAGTTGACCCCGGTCAGGTTCTGCAGGAAGGCGACGATCTCCTCCAGGGGAGCGCCGTCACCGTCGGTGCCGATGAAGTTGGGGGCGAAGCGCACCCCCTCCAGCCGCGAGGCCACCGCCAGACGGTCGGCGTCCGCCAGGGGATCGGCGGCGCTGAAGTCGGACGGCACCCGGGTGTCGACCTCGCGCCAGCGCTTGAGGTCGTCGAACACGAGGCTCTCCGTCTGCGGGATGTCCATCGTGTCGAGCTCTTCGAAGGTGCGCAGCCACTCCTCGCGGTAGCGGCGGCGCGTCTGCTGGTCGGTCTGGCGGTGCCGGGCGGCCTGGGCGATGTCGCGCATCTTCACCGCCGCCTGGTTCTTGGGATCGATGACCAGGATCTGCTGCGCCAGGCTCTCGGAGCGCCGGAAGTTCTCCGCCAGGAAGGCGGCGTTGGCCTCGCGGTACAGGGTGCGCAGCTTGTTCTCGCGGTACTCGCGCTGGGCCTGCTCCTCGGCCTCGCGGGCCGCCTGGGCCACCTCGATCCGCTGGCGCTCCTCCTCCAGGCGCGCCTCCTCGAGGAGGTCGGCGGCGCGGTCCAGGAGCCCACCGACGATGTGCTCGTCCAGGGTGGAGTCGGCGATCAGCGGGTGGAAGCGCAGGATGGTCTGGGCCTCGCGGTAGCGCTGGATGGCCAGGCCGTAGTCGCCGGCGGCCATCGCGCTGTCGCCCTCGATGCGGGCCTTGTCGGCCGCCATGCGGGCCTGGGCGCGGCGCACGGTCTCGCGGGCGGCGGCGTCGTCCATGAACTCGGCTGCCTGCGCGAAGCGCTCGCCCATCAGGGCCTCGACCTGGCGCAGGCCCGCGCGGGCGGCCTGGCTCCCCGGGTCGACCTCGAGCGCGTTGGCGTAGGCCTGGAGGGCTCCCTCCAGGTCGGCGCGGTCGAGGAGCTCGGCGCCCTGAGCGACGTAGTTCTCGACCAGGACCCCCGCTCGCTGGCGCTTCAGCGCCTGGAGCTGGCCCTCCTCCTGGAGCACGTCGCGCCCGCCCTCCTGGACGACGGGAGTCTCCGCGGCCGCCATGGGCGTTTCGGCGGCCGGGTCGACCGCCGGTTCTTCGGCGACGGGCGGGCTCGCGGCGTCCTCGGGGACGTCGCCTTGGGTTTCCGCTGAGCGGCACGCGGTCAGAGCCGCCGCCGTGAGGGGAACGAGGAGATAGCGCAAGCGCATTCTCTGGCCTTCCTGAGTTTCGACCGCAGGGCGGAACGGAACCGCACGGTGGGACGTGCGCCGTTCCAGCGACCGTGGCTGTGAATGGGACCGCAACTGCAGAGCAGCCGTATTCTGGGGAGAGAGACAGACAGAGAGAAGGACGAGCGAGGGCGGTCCCCGGGGAATGGGGGGGGCCGCTCGCGACCCGTCGCGCCTCGGGTCCCGGACGGCGCAGGCTCGCATGGCCGTCCCTCGGACCCGATCGAATCCGTGGCTTCACAAGGAACGCATCTCCCGCGGTCGAGGCGGAGACCGGGGTGTGCGGCGCGCGCTCACCCGCTCCCGGCGCGCGCGGCGCCGGGAGCTCGGAGTCCCTCCCCCTCGGGGGCGGATCTCTTCGGAACCGTCCCCGTCCGCGGAGCTTGCGCCCGGGGCGGCGCAAGAGGGGGCGGAGGATACCCGGGCTCCGCCGGAGGGTCAACTGGCGGCGAATCCCCGATCCGGGCTCCCCGGCGCGCTCCCCGGGGTCGGGCAGGGTACCCCGGGCCGGGGCCGTGGTTACCGTCCGGCAGGCCCTAGCCGGGCCCCCCGGGCAGGGGCAGGCCCAGCTCCCGCATGGCGAGCTGGATGTCCTTCCAGCATTCCTTCTTCATATGGGGACTGCGCAGGAGGAAGGCCGGGTGGTAGGTGGGCACCACCGCCCGCCCCCCCCGCTCGTGGACCCGCCCGCGCATCTTTCCCATGGGGAGGTCGCAGTCCAGCAGGTGGGCGGCCGCGTGCCGCCCCAGGGGCACCACCACCCGGGTCCCGATGAGCTCGAGCTGGCGGTCGAGCCAGCCCGTGCAGAGGGCCTTCTCGGGCCCGGTCGGGTCGCGGTTCTCGGGGGGCCGGCACTTGAGGACGTTGGCGATGTAGACGTCCCGCCTCTCCAGGCCCATCCCCTTGGTGATGATGTCGGTCAGGAGCTGGCCGGCGGGTCCCACGAAGGGGACCCCCTGGAGGTCCTCGTGGTGGCCCGGGGCCTCGCCCACGAAGGCCACCCCGGCCGCGCCGCTGCCGTCGCTGAAGACCGTCTGCGTGCGGGATCGGCACAGCTCGCAGGCGGTGCAGGCGGCCACCGCCTCCCGCAGGCTCTCGAGGTCCGGGCAGGCGGCCGCCTGCCGCGCGATCCGGCCGGCTCCCCGGGCCTCGTCGGGATCCCCCGCGGGGGGGCCCGGGGCCGCCCGGCGCGGGGCCGCGCACCGCCGTCGCCCCTTCAGGACCCGCCGGCGGATCACCCCCCGCAACCCCCTCGCCAGGGCCTCGAGCTCCCCCGCCGGCTTCTGCGGCGCATTACCCGGAGGCTCCTGCGGTGCGCTCAACCGGCACCTCCCCGCCCGGCCGCCGCCGGGACCTCGATCGGCCGGCCGAGGAGCTCACCGTCCCCCTCCCCGGGGGCGGCCTCGATCGAGACGTCGACCAGGGGCGCCGAGGGCCCGGCCGGCAGCCCGCCGGGGACCCTCACCCGCTGGTAGCGACCCGACAGCCCGACCTCGCCCTCGAGCACCAGGGTCTCGCGCGCGCCCACCAGGCTCCGCCGATAGGCGCGTCCCAGCTCGCGGGCGAGCTCGACCAGCCGCCCGCGGCGCGCGCGGACGGCCTCGGGCGGCGGGGCGGCCAGGCCCTCGGCCCGGGTGCCGGGCCGGCTGGAGAAGGAGAAGACGTGCAATCTCGCCAGGCCGGCCGCGCGGCAGGCCCCGAGGGTCCGCTCGAAGGCCTCCTCGGTCTCCCCGGGGAAGCCCACCATGGCGTCGGCCGTCAAGGCCGGGCGGTCGAGGGCCGCCTGGATGCGCTCGCAGGCCGCCAGGTAGTCGCCGGCGGAGTACCAGCGCCCCATGGAGGCCAGCACGCGGTCGTCGCCCGACTGCAGGGGCATGTGCAGGTGGGGGGCGATGCGCCGCGGATGCCGGACGAGGGCCTCGAGAACGCCCCCGTCGACCTCGGTGGCCTCGATCGAGGAGAGGCGCAGGCGCCAGTCGATCCGGCGGCCCTCCCGGTCGGCGATCGCGCGGCTCGCCAGGCTCTCCAGGAGCTCCGAGAGCCGCTCCCCCCGCTCCAGGCCCCAGTGGCCGATGTGGATGCCGCACAGGACCACCTCGCAGTGGCCGCCGCGGACCAGGCGCTCGAGCTCGGCCGCGATCTCCCCGGCCGGCCGGGACCGGCTGGGCCCGCGGACGCTGGGCACGATGCAGTAGGCGCAGGCCAGGTCGCAGCCGTCCTGGATCTTGAGGAAGGCCCGGGTGTGGCCGGCGAAGGCCTCGATCCCGGCCGGCTCCTCGCCCCCGGGCTTGCACCCCAGGTGGCTCAGGAGGCCCTCGGGCTCCCCGGGCGGGCCGCCGATCACCCACTCGACCCCGGGCAGGCTCCGCAGGGCCTCGGGCTCGCTCTCGGCCAGGCACCCGGTCACGGCCAGCCTCGCGTCGGGGCGCTCGCGGGCGATCCTCCGCAGGAGCTGGCGGGCCTTGCGGCCGGCCTCGGCCGTCACCGTGCAGGTGTTGACCACCACGAGGTCCCCGCCCCCCGGCTCCTCGCGCCACCCCCGCCGGACGAGGGCCTCGCGCAGGACCTGGGCGTCGTACTGGTTGGCCTTGCAGCCGAAGGTGAGGAGGCGGAACGAGCGGGGCTTCACGCGGGGCATCCTACTGCGCGGATCCGCGCCGGGCCCGCCTCATGCGAGGGGAGCAACCGACCCGCGCCCGCGGGGTATCGCCGGAGGACCGCGGGCGGATATCCTCTCCGGGCCCGCTCGACCCATGCGACCCCATCGATCCCGAAGGCGGCTCCTCGCCCTGCTCGTCGCGGCCCTCCCCGCCTGCGGGGGAGGGGATGATCGGCCCGGAGCCGGGGAACCGGCGGTCGGGCCCGCCGATCCCATCCCGGCGGCTCCCGCCGCGCCCCTCGCGCCGCAGATCCCTCGCAGCGAGGATCCCGAGCTCGTCGCCCTGCGGGAGGCCCTGGAGGCCGGGGACCTCGTGGCCGCCGCCCGGCGGGTGCTGGCGGTCGAGGACGTCGAGAGGCCCGACGCCGACCTGCTCCGCGCCCGGCTCTGCGCCCTGCGCGGCGACTCCGTGGGGGCGGTGCGCGCCATCGAGAGCGCCCGGGCCGACCACCCCGACCAGGGGCGGGTCTACGCCGCGGCCGCCGAGATCCACGCGGCCGCGGGACGGCTGGAGGCGGCCCGGGACGAGATCCGCTCCGGGCTGGCCGCCTCCGGACCGGTCCCCGAGCTCGAGCGCGCCCAGGGCGTGCTGGGGATCTGCACCCCGGGAGGGGCGCAGCCGGGGCTGGCCCACCTGCTCCGGGCGCGGGAGCTCGATCCCGATCTCCCCTTCCTCGACACCCCCCTGTCCCAGGCCCACCTCCTGGTGGGGAACCTCGCCCTGGCCAACCAGGACGCGCCCATGGCCGTGGCCCACGCGCGCCTGGGGCTGGTCCGCGCGCCCGGGAGCCGGGAGCTCGAGCGCTTGCTCGCCGACGCCCTGGCCGGCACCGGGCAGTACGAGGAGGCGGTCGAGCTGCTGGAGGCGCAGCTCGCGCGGGGCGAGGACATGGGCGGGACCCTGGCCCTGACCCTGCAGCGCGCCGCCACCGGGAGCCTGCTGCTGGGCGACAAGGCCCAGGCCCTGCAGTACTACGCGCGGGCCCGGGAGCTGGGGCTCAACGAGGAGGAGCTCGGCTTCGGGGCGGAGGTCCTGGCGGCCGAGGCGGTGCGCGCCATCGAGGCGGGGATGCTCGACTACGAGAGCGGCCACTTCGCCGCGGCCATCGAGCTCTTCGAGTGGGCCCTCCGGTGCGAGCCCGGCTCCCTCGAGGCCCGCAACCACCTCGCTGTGAGCCGATTCCGCTCCGGCGACCCCGACGGCGCGGCCGGGGACTGGCGGTGGGTGCTCGAGACCGCGCGCGAGCGGGGCATCGCCCTGCCCGAGCCGGTCCACCTCAACCTGGCCCGCGCCCTCTTCCAGGCGGGCCGCCTGGAGGAGATTCCCCCCCTGCTGGCCGACTACCTCGAGCGCGAGCCCGAGGGCGAGTGGGCCGCCGAGACCCGCCAGATGCAGGCTCGCCTGGCCGAGGGCGGGTCCGGGGAGTAGGCGACCGGCCCCCTCGAGGGGGGCGGAGCCGCCTGCAGGGGGGAGGGGGGACCCGTCCCTCGGGGCCGGAATCGCCTAGGAATGCGGTTTCCCCGTGCGGTGGGCTCCGCCCGGCCGGCTTCTACCCCTGAGCCGAGCGTGTAGACCGCCCCTGCCGGGCGGCAGACCGAAGCTCGCGGGCGCGGGCGCTTCCGCGCTGGGGTCGGGTCGTTCGCGCCCGCGTTTTCGGTCCTCGGCTCGCCCACCCCCCCCCGGCCCCGGGAATGGTCTCGACGCTCCATTGACCCCTCCCGGGGCCGGCCGTACCTTGTTTCGCCGCGTTTCGGGGCGGGCCCCCGAAGGACTCCCAAGCCCCCGGTCGCCGCCGGGGCGTCGGCGGTGTATCTTCGCTCCGGCGAGCCCCCATGGCGCCGGCCCCGCTCGCGTCAGCGATGAACCCTCGCAAGCACATGCTCGAGGCCTTCCAGGCCTCCCGGAAGGACGGGGACGAGACCGACCTTCCCGAGAACCCCGAGCCCGGGCAGGGGACCGCCGGAGGTCCCTTCGCGCCCGAGCCCGAGCGCGCCGGGGAGGCGACGGTCCACGAGGTGATCGCCAAGACCCAGGCCTACCAGGCCCGCCAGAGGGTGCGCCTGGCCCTGACCGGCCTGATGGTGGTCCTCGCCTTCCTGCTCGGCCGGATGAGCGTGGGCACCAGCGCCGCCGCCGGACCCGGCGACGACCCGGCGGACCGTCCGGAGTCGCCCGCGGTCTCCGGCCCCGTCGCGCCGGAGCCGGAGGACGAGCGCTCCTCGGATCCGGAACCTCCCCCCGTCGTCCCGACCGAGCCCGGCCGCGGCATGCTCCAGCGCCAGCTCGTGGACGACGCCAACCGGTTCACCATCCAGCTGATCTCCTACCCGTACAACAGCTCGGGACTGGCGAAGTGCGACGAGCTGGCGGATCACTTCTGGCAGACCCAGGGCATCGACCTGGCCTGGGCTCAGAGCGGCTCGTACTACGTGGTGCTGGCCGGGGCCGCGGGGACGCGCTCCGACCTGGACGAGCTCCTGGGGCGCATCCGCGGGCAGCCCGGCCCCCCTCCGGCCAGCGAGCCGGCTCCCTTCGATTCCGCCCTGATCGTGGCCATCAACCGATTCGTCAGGCGCTGACCCACCTCCCTCGACCAGGATCCGATTCCGGCGCGGCCTCCGCGCTCGATAAACCAGCAGGAACCCCGCCATGTCCATCCACCCGAGCCTTCGAGGCGTCGACACCCTCATCGGGGATCGCAGCGTCTGGTCGCGAATCGAGCGCATCCAGCACCTCACGAAGAACTCCAAGTTCGACGAGGAGGAGGACTCGGTCTTCGGCCTCCCCAAGGTGCGCACCAAGTTCAAGGGCGTTGGAAAGAAGAAGAAGGAAGCTGCGGACGAGGCCGCGGGGACCAACGGCGAGGAGGCCGGCGGGGAAGCCTCCGCCGCGTCCTGATCCCTCTCGAGGGGGCCGGTCCGCGAGGTTCATCCGGTCCGCGAGATCCACCATCGCCGGGCGAGGCGAGCGGAATGCAGGCAACCCGCGCGAGCACCGCGGCCCCGATCCAGGAGGTCTTCTCTTCGATCCAGGGCGAGGGCCTCTACCTGGGCGAGCCCCAGGTTTTCCTGCGCCTGGCCGGCTGCCCCCTGCGATGCGCCTGGTGCGACACCCCCGGGTCCTGGATGCTCTCCGACCCGCCGAGGGCTCGGATCGACGCGCCGGACAGCTCCCGCCGCGAACCGGGCTGGGCCTCCCCCTTCCAGGCCGCCTGCTGGATCGCCGAGGTCGAGGGGGGGCGGGCCCGCACCCTCTCGGTCACGGGCGGCGAGCCGCTCTCGTGGCCGCTCTTCCTCCTGGGCCTGCGCGAGATCTGTCCCGGTCGGCGCCTCCACCTGGAGACCGCCGGCGCCCACCCCCAGACCCTCGAGATCGTTCTCGACGCGGTGGACCACGTCAGCCTGGACCTCAAGCTCGCCGGCGACATGGGTCCGCCGGTCCCGATCGCCGAGCCGGCCGCCAGCCCCGAGCCGGCCCCCCGGGACGCCGCGTCCTGGAGCGCGGCCCGGCGGGCCTGCCTGCGGCTCGTCGCCGGCCGCGACGCCTGCGCCAAGGTCGCCATCGTCGGCGGCCGACGCCCGGCCGACTTCGAGCCGGTCCTGGACGAGCTGGCGGAGCTGGCCCCCGCCCTTCCCCTCTTCCTGCAGCCCGTCACGCCTCTGGCCGGCGTGCCCGCCCCCTCGCGCGCGGAGGTGGACGCGGTCCTGGCCCTGGCCGAGGACCGTGAGCTTCGCCCGCGGGTGGTCCCGCAGGTGCACCGACTCCTGGGCCGGCCGTGAGCGCGGCCGCCGATGCCATGTCCTCCCCCAGCACTCGCAACCTGCCCCGGGTCGCCATAGTCGGCCGGCCCAACGTGGGCAA
Organism: uncultured Planctomycetaceae bacterium; assembly: GCA_964615935.1. Lineage (GTDB taxonomy): Bacteria > Planctomycetota > UBA1135 > UBA1135 > CAZTTG01. The sequence continues at coordinate 19,869 of CAZTTG010000023.1, forward strand.
GTCCACCCTGCTGAACCGCATGGCCGGCCGGCGGATCTCGATCGTCGAGCCCACCGCCGGGGTCACCCGGGACCGCATCGCGGTGCCCTCGCGGGTGGACGTGGGGGCCCCGGGCGAGCGCTGGTACGAGCTGATCGACACCGGCGGCATCGGCATCGTGGATCGCGACGACCTCGGAGCCCACGTTCACGAGCAGGTGCGCGCGGCCGTGGCGAGCGCCGACCTGATCCTCTTCGTGGTGGACGTGCGCGACGGCCTCACGCCCCTCGACCGCAGCGTCGCGGACCTCCTGCGCGACGTCGCCCAGCCGGTGCTCCTGGTGGCCAACAAGGCCGAGGGCGAGGGGCTTCGGTGGGAGGGCGAGGAGTTCCGGCGCCTGGGCGTGGGCGAGGGGCCCTACTCCATCAGCGCCCAGAACGGGCAGGGCCTGGCGCCGCTCTACCGGCGGCTGGGCGAGCTGCTCCCCAGCGAGGTGACCCGCGACGAGTACCAGGCGCCGGCCATGAAGCTGGCGGTGGTGGGGCGCCGCAACTCGGGCAAGTCCACCCTGGTGAACCGCCTGGCGGGCGAGGAGCGCATGATCGTCTCCGAGGTGCCCGGCACCACCCGGGACGCGGTGGACGTGGTCTTCGAGCGCGACGGCGAGAGCTTCGTCGTGATCGACACCGCCGGGGTGCGCAAGCGCTCCCGCTTCGCCGACGCGATCGAGTTCTACTCCGAGGCGCGCTCCCGCAAGACCATCCGGCGGGCGGACGTGGTGATCCTCTTGTTCGATGCCTCGACTCCGCTGGCGGGCCTCGACAAGCGGCTGGCGCGCGAGATCGCCGACCAGTACAAGCCGGTCATCCTGGGGGCCAACAAGTGGGACCTGGTCCGGGAGATGGGCTTCCGGGACCTCGCCGCCGACGTGCGCCACCAGCTCCCGGGCCTGCCCTGGGCGCCGGTGGTCTCGCTGACCGCCACGAGCGGATACGGTGTGGAGCGGAGCCTGTCGCTGGCGAAGGAGCTCTTCGAGGAGGGGCGCCAGCGGGTCCCCACCGCGGAGCTGAACCGCGTCCTCGCGCGCGCCACCGAGTCCCGCAGCCCCAGCAGCCGGGGCCACCGGGTCCGCATCCTGTACGCCACCCAGACCGACGTCTCGCCGCCGCGGGTCGTGGTCTTCGTCAACGACCGCCGCCTGATCGGCAAGGACTACCTGCGCTACCTGCAGAACCGCCTGCGCGAGGAGCTGCCCTTCGAGCGCATCCCGGTGCAGATCACCCTGCGGGATCGCCGGGGGGAACCCGAGAGCCCATCCCATGACGACGCCTGAGAAACCCCGTCCGTTCCCCGCCCGCCGGTCCGCGCTCCTGGTCGGAGGGGCGCTCCTCGGCCTGCTCCTGCCGCTGGCCGGCTGCCGGTCCGGGCCCAAGCACCCGCCGGTGTGGGTGACCGAGGAGGTGACCGCCCCCAGCGAGCGGATCCTCTGGGACTGCACCATGCAGGCCATGGATCGCCAGGGCTTCCCGGTGGGCTCGGGCTTCGACCCCGCCACCCGCACCGCGACCTCGGGCTGGCACAACGACCTGCACCCCTTCGGGCGCCACGGCAACCGCCAGCGGGCGGTGGTGCAGTACGTGCCGCTGGGGCCCCGCCGGTACCGCGCCGACGTGCGGGTGGAGCAGGAGATCAACGAGGACATCACCCGGCCGCACGACCTGTCCTTCGCCAAGTGGAAGAAGTCGCCCGACGACGACCAGCGGGCGCGGATCCTGCTGCAGACCATCCGGGCGCTGCTGGGGGTGGAGCTGGACGAGGTCAACGAGCCCGAGCGGCCGTTCGGGCGGTAGGTCCCGCTCAGGCCCGCCCGCGGGCGTCCGATAACCAGGCCGCCGGATCGCGTCCCCCGCCGCGCGTCCCGGCCCCCGGTCCATGGTCGAGCAGAGGACGCCCCCCGCATCGCCCCGCACCCTCGTCGGCGTCGCCGGCGAGTGGGTGGGAGCCCGCGGACCCACCGCCGCCGAGATCCTCGCCGGCCTGGTCCGCTTCCCGGCCCTGGTCTGGCGCTGGAGGGACCTGGTGCGCGCCGAGCTCGGACGCGACCTGCGGGCGCGCTTCCACGGGACCGTGCTGGGGCCCGCCTGGCCCCTGCTGCAGCCGCTGCTGTTCTTCGCGGTCTGGGGGTTCCTCTTCACCCGGCTCTTCGCCTTCCGGATGCCCGATCTGCCCGCCTCCCAGGGGGCGGCCCTGGGGGTGTACATGTTCCTGGGGGCGACCCTGTGGACGGGGATCGCCGAGGGGCTGTCGCGGGCCACGACCTCGATCGTGGACCAGGGCCACCTGGTGCGGCGCCAGGCCTTCCCGGCCGAGCTCCTGCCGCTGTCGGCGGTGCTCTCGGGCCTGGTCCAGACGGGCTTCGGCGTGCTCGCCTTCGCCGCCCTGGCGCTCCTCACCCCGGTCTGGATCGCGCCCGGGGCGGCCCTCGCCTGGATCCCCTTGATCGCCCTCCTGCAGGTGCTCCTCACCCTGGGCCTGGGTCTCTTCCTCGCCGCCCTCCACGTGTCCCTGCGCGACACCCGCAACGCCGTCGGGATCCTGCTCACGGTGGCGATGCTGGCCACCCCGGTCTTCTGGGTTCCCTCGGCCGAGGTGCTGCCGTCCCTGGCGGCCTGGCTGCCCTGGGTCGAGCTCAACCCCCTGCACCACCTGCTGCAGGCCTGGCGCCTGGCCCTGATGTCGGGCGAGCCGGCCTTTGGCTTCACCGGGACGATCGCCTCCTCCCTGGCCCGGCTGGCGCCCTGGGCGGTCGCCTGCTTCGCCCTGGGCTACGCCAGCTTCCTCGCGGCCCGCCGCGGCTTCGCGGACGAGGTCTGAGATCCCTTGAACGAACCGGCCATCGAGACCCGCGGCCTGGGCAAGGCCTTCCGCCGCTGGCGGAGCCCGGCGCGCCGCGCGCTGGAGGCCCTGAGCCTCGGCCGCCTCCGGGGGCACGAGCGCTTCTGGGCCCTGAAGGACCTCGACCTCAGCCTGCCGCGCGGCTCGGCCCTGGGCGTGGTGGGGGCCAACGGGGCGGGCAAGACCACCCTGCTGCGGGTTCTCTCGGGCGCCACCGCCCCGACCGCCGGCCGCTACCGGCTGGGCCCGGGCGCCACCGCCCTGCTGGAGCTGGGGACCGGCTTCCAGCGGGACTTCACCGGGCGCGAGAACATCGCCCTCTCCGGCCTGCTCCTGGGGTACGGGCGGCGCGAGCTGGCGCGCCTCGCGGGGGAGATCATCGACTTCTCCGAGCTCGGCGAGTTCATCGACGAGCCCGTGCGCACCTGGTCGGCGGGGATGGCCATGCGCCTGGGCTTCGCGATCGCCTTCGCCTCGAGGCCGCGGCTCCTGATGGTCGACGAGGTCATCGCGGTGGGGGACCTGTACTTCCAGAAGAAGTGCGTCGATCGGCTGCTCGAGCTGCGGCGCGAGGGTGGGACCCTGCTGCTCTCGAGCCACAGCCTCTACGACGTGCGGCAGCTCTGCGACCGGGCCCTGTGGCTGCGCGGCGGGCGCGCCGAGCGGATCGGCGAGTCGGCCGAGGTGACCGCGGCCTACGCCAGCGCGCACCTGGACCGGCGCGCGGAGGGACCGCTGGCCGCGGCCGGGGGGGCGGCCGACCTGCCGCGGCTCCTCGACCTCCGCGTGCGGCGGCCGGGCGGCGGGACCGAGGCCTGGGAGGTGCACACCGGAGAGGGCATCGAGGTGGCCGCGCGCTGGACCAACCCCGCGCCGGCGGAGCACCCGGTGCACCTCGGGATCTGCTTCGAGCGCAACGACCGCACGCTGCTGGCCGCGGCCGGAACGCAGCACGACGGCGTCCGGCTCGAGGGAGCGGGCGGGACCTGCGTGCTGCGCGTGCCCCGCCTTGACCTGCTCTCGGGCAGCTTCACCCTGCGCGCCATCCTCTTCGACGCCGAGGGCGTGCACCGCTACTGCGAGCTCGCGTCGCCGCGCGACCTGGTGGTGGCGAGCCGCAGTCGCGAGGTGGGTCTGGTGCGCCTGGACCACACCTGGGAGGTCCAGGCCGACGAGCCGATGCCGAGGGAGGCCTGCGCGTGAGCTGGCGGGACCGCATGCGGCGCCTCACGGCCCTGGTGGTCAGCTACCGCTCGGGGCGCTTCGCCGCGGCCTGCGTCGAGTCCCTGCGGGCCGAGTGGGAGCGCTCCGGCCGGCGCCCCTTCGACCTCGAGGTGATCGTCGTGGACAACGCCTCGCCGCCCGGGGAGGAGCCCTGGCTGGCCCGGCTGGCGGCGGGCGGCGCGAACGTGGTCGAGAGCCCGATCAACGCCGGCTTTGCGGGCGGGCTCAACCTGGCCTGGTCGCGCTCGCGCGGAGGACCCGGCGGCGCGGTGGCCCTGCTCAACGCCGACCTGTTCTTCCTTCCGGGCTCGATCGATCGGCTGCTCGACACCCTGTCGGCCGAGCCCGACTGCGGCGCCATCGCGCCGCGCGCCTTCGTCGACCCCGCGCGCGCCCTGCTGCTCCCGGACCTCGCGCCGCCCACCGCGGCCGAGCACGCGCGCACCGCCCTGGCCCGGCTCTCGCCGCGGCTGGCGCGCCGCTTCTCGGAGGTCTGGCGCCGCGAGCGGCTGCGCGGCTGGACCGCGCGCGAGCCCTACGAGGCCGGGGCCCTCCCGGGAGCCTGCCTCCTCCTGCGCCGCGCGACGGTCGAGGGCCTGGGGCGGCCCATGGACCCGCGCTACCCCCTGTACTACGAGGACGCCGATCTGTGCGCGCGCCTCTCCGGCGCGGGCCTGCGGCTGCTGGTCGAGCCGCGGGCCGAGATCCTGCACCACTGGGCGCGCTCCAGCGGGGTGGGGGAGAGCTTCGAGGGCGACCCGCGCGCCCGCCACCTCGCCAGCCGGCGGGCCTTCCTGGCGCGCCACGCCGGCCGCGGCGGACGCCTGCTCGCGGGCGCGCTCCTGGGCCTGGCCGAGCGCTGGCCGGAGCGCCTGCGCGATCGCTGCCCGCACAGCCTGGTGGACCTGGGCGCGCACCGGCGGCCCCCGATCATCGAGCTCGGCCGGACCTCGTTCATCCTCGAGCTGTCCATGGCCCCGAGCTTCGCGATGGCCGCCGGCGCGCTCGGAGAGGGGCGCGGCTTCGAGCTCGCCCCCGAGACCTGGGAGTGGCTCTTTCCCGGGCGCTACTTCGCCCGCGCCAGCGAGCGCGAGAGCGGGCGTCACCTGGGCGCCTGGACCTTCGAGAAGCTCGAGCCCGCCCTCGCCGCTCCCTGCCTGGATTGGGACGGCCGGGCCGCGCTCCCGCGCGCGTCGTCCGGAGGCGCTCCGGATGGCTGAACGCTCGCCCCTGCCCGAGGCCGTGGCGCGGCCGGAGCGCGGCCGCGTGCTGGCCCTCGCGCCGCATCCCGACGACGAGGTCATCGGCTGCGGAGGCACCCTGGTCCTGCACGCCCTCCAGGGCGACGCGGTCTCGGTCCTGGTCGTGTTCGACGGCCGCGCCGGCCTGTCCCCGGGCGAGCCGGCCGAGCGCCGGCGCCGCGAGGCTCGGGCCGGGGGCCGCGAGCTGGGCGTGGACGACTACGCCTTCTGGGACCTGCCCGAGGGACACCCCCCCGGCGGCGGCGAGTGGCGAGCGGCCGTGCACCGGCTGTCGGGCTTCGTCGAGCGGCTCGCGCCGGACGCGGTCTACGCCCCGTGGATCGGCGAGCACCACCTCGATCACCACTCGGTCGCCTGCGCGGCGCGGCTGGCGCTGGAGGAGATCGACTTTCGCGGCGCCGCCTGGGGCTACGAGGTGTGGACGCCGCTGGTGCCCGAGCGCGTGGTCGACGTGGGCGCCTCGGTGGAGTGCAAGCGCGCGGCGCTCCTGCGCCACGCCAGCCAGGGGGGATCCGAGATGGCCCGGCGCGCCCTCGGGATGTGCGCGCACCGGAGCCTCTATCTCCCCGGCGGGCGCTGGGGCGAGGCCTTCGCGCCCCTGGGCCGGCCCGACGCGGCCGAGCGGGCGCTGCTCGCAGAGGCAACCGGGAGGGTCGCATGAGGATCGCGCTCGTGTCGCAGCTCTCGCCCTGGGACTTCCGGGGCGGAACCGAGCAGGTGATCGCCGCCCAGGCCCGCGAGCTCGCGCGCCGGGGCCACCGGGTGCAGCTCGTGGCCGGCGCGGCCGAGCCGGCCGGCGAGGGGGAGGAGCCCCGCCGCGACTTCCGCGAGGGCATCTCGATCACGGTCCTGCCCCGCCGCCGCGACGAGCCCTACGACCTCGAGCTCGTCCGACCGCGGCTGGCCGCGTCGGTGGAGCGCGAGATCGAGGGGGCCGAGCGGGTGCACCTGCACCACTGGTCCACCCTGGCCGGCGATCTGGTGCGCCGCCTGTCGGCGCGGGCTCCCGTGGTGGTCAGCCTGCACGACGACTTCACCACCTGTCCGCGCTTCTTCCGATCCCCGCCCAACGCGGAGCTGGCCTGCCCGGCGGGCGGCGAGCCGGCCGCGGCGGCCCACTCGACCTGCGCCCGATGCCTGGCCCCGGACGCTCCGGGCCTCTCCCACGAGGCGCTCATCGAGGGGCTCGCCCGCCGGGAGGAGGCCTACCGCGCGGAGCTGTCGGCCGCGGCCTGGATCGCGGTGCCCAGCCGCTCGCAGGCCGAGCGGCTGTCGGCCTGGATCGACCTGCCCGGCGAGCGCCTCCGGGTCGTGCCCCACGGCCTGTGCCGCTCCCTGGTGCTGGCCCCGCCGAGCGCGACGGTCTGGAGCGGGAGCGGCCCCCTCCGCGTGGTGCACTTCGGCAACCTCGGCGAGCTCAAGGGCGGGCTGGACCTGACCTGCGCGCTGGCGCTGCAGCGGCCCGGTCGGGTGGAGCTGGAGCTCTGCGGCAACGAGGTGGAGGCGGGCTTCGTGGAGCGCTGCCGGGAGCTGGCGCCGGACCTCGCCATCCGCTGGTCGGGTCCCTACGATGGCCGCGCTCTGGTCGCCCGCTGCGCCCGTGCCGACCTGGCGGCCTTTCCGAGCCGCGCCTGGGAGAGCTACGGGCTGGTGGTCGACGAGGCCCTGGCCATGGGCCTGCCGGTGTGGGTCTCCGATCGGGGCGCTCCCGCCGAGCGGGTGGGCGCGGCCGGTCGGGTCCTGCCGGCCGGCGACCCGGCCGCCTGGGCCGCGGCCTTCGCCGAGCTCCTCGAGCGGCCCGAGCTCCTCGAGCGCCAGCGCCGCGCGATCCCCGCCCCCCTGCGGAGCGCGGCCGATGCGGCGCGGGAGCTGGAGGTCCTCTATCGCATGGTCTCGTAGGGCCGCCATGAACGATCGATTCCCTCCGCTGATCGACCCCGCCGACCTGCCGGCTCGCGTCCTGTGCCTGGCTCCGCACCCCGACGACGAGGTGCTGGGCTGCGGCGGGCTGCTCTCCATCCTGGCCGTCGCTCCCGATGGAGACGTCCGCGTGGTCGTGCTGACCGGGAAGCAGGGCGGCAAGCGCGCCGAGGAGTCGCGGCGGGCCTCGGAGGAGCTGGGGTACGACGACCCGCGCTTCCTCGGTCTCGAGGATGGCGGGCTCGAGGCGCTCGAGGACCTCCGCGATCGCATCGCCCGCGAGCTCGCCGACTTCGAGCCCGGCCTGGTCCTGGCGCCCTCGCCCACGGAGTTCCACCCCGACCACGCCGCGGTCGGGCGGGCGGCGATGGCGGCCTGTCGGGGGCCGCGGCTCCTCTTCTACGGGATCAACGCGCCCCTGCCGGTGGGCCTGCTGGTGGACACCACCAAGCAGTGGGAGAAGAAGCGCGCGGCCCTGCGCTGCTTCGAGAGCCAGATCGCCGGGCAGGATCTGGTGGGCAAGGCCGAGGCCGGGGATCGCGCGCGGACCATCAACCTGGACGACCCGCGGATCTTCTTCGCCGAGGCCTTCGTCGATCCCTCCGACGAGCGCACGGGCGCCCTCGGCCGGGAGCTGGCGGCGCTCGCCGCGGAGCGCGCCGAGGACGAGCTCGCCGCCACGGCGGTGATCTCCACCTGGAACAAGGCCGCCGACGTGTGCGAGAACCTGGCCGCCCTGCGGCGCCAGACGCGACCCTTCGCGGCCATCGTGGTGGTGGACAACGCCAGCGGCGACGACACGGTGGAGCGCGTGTCGCGGGAGTTCCCCGGGGTCGAGCTGGTGGTCATGCCCCACTCGGCCTACGGCGCCTGCGAGACCTTCAACATCGGCTTCGCCTGCGCTCGCACCCCGCTGATCGCGATCCTGGACGACGACGTGGTGCTGCCCCCCGAGTGGCTGGAGAAGGCCGTCGCGCGCCTGGCTCGGGAGCCCGAGACCACGGCCGTGATCTCGACCAAGGTGGTCGAGCCGGAGATGCCCGAGAGCTACAAGAGCTCGGAGGCGGTCAACCGCGAGCGCTACATGAGCACCTTCCGCGGCTGCGGCAGCCTGGTGCGCACCGCGGCCCTGCGCGAAGCGGGGGGCTACGACGAGCGCCTCTTCATCTTCGGCAACGAGCGCGACCTGACCTGCCGCCTGCTCAACCTGGGCTACCGGGTGCTGCAGTACCCCGAGGTGGAGACCTTCCACAAGACGCCCTTCGGCGTGCACATGGGCAAGCGCAGCCTCTTCTACCACGCGCGCAACGCCTGGCTGACGATGCTCAAGCACGCGCCGCTCCCCGACCTGCTGCGCATGCCCTGGCTGGTGCTGACCCGGGTGCTGCTGCGCCGCTCGGCGAGCGAGAAGGCCGGGGAGGTGAGCGACGCCACCGGCACCATCGGGATCGGCCGCGCCGTGCGCCAGACCCCGGGCGGCTGGTGGGTGGTGGTGCGGGCGGCCTTCAGCGTGCTCGCCAACCTGCCCTACTGCCTCCGGCACCGCGCCCCCTGCCGCTCGGAGGACTTCGAGCTGCCGTTGAAGTAGGCCCATGGTCGAGCGGGGAGAAGCGGGGGAGGATCGGGTCGAGGGCCTGGGCCCGATCACCGCGGTGGTGTGCAACTACGAGGGCGAGCGCTACCTGCCCGCCTGCCTGGAGGCGATCCTGGAGCAGACGCGGGCGGTCGACGAGGTGCTGGTGGTCGACAACGACTCGCAGGACGGCAGCCTGAAGCTCCTGCGGCGCGCCTTCCCCGAGGTCGGAGTGCTCGAGATGGGGTCCAACCGGGGCCCCTGCCCGGCGCGCAACGCCGGGATGCGCCAGGCGCGCAACCGCTGGGTGCTGCTGGTCGACAACGACGCGCAGCTCCGCCCCGACGCGCTCGAGAGGCTCGAGCGGGCGGCCCTCTCGGAGCCGGGCTGCGTCGCCGTGCAGCCGCGCAGCGTGTTCGCCTCCGAGCCCGAGCGGGTGCACTACGACGGCGGCTCCCTGCACTACGCCGGACTCTTCTCCCTGCGCAACTTCTACGCGCCGCTGGAGGAGGCCCAGGGGGAGGGCACGGTCGCGGTGGACGGCTTCGTGTCGGTGGCGCTCCTGGTGGACCGCGACGTGCTGCTCGAGGCGGGCGGCTTCGACGAGCGCTACTTCATCCTCTTCGAGGACCTGGACCTCTCCCTGCGCCTGCGCGGCCGGGGCCACGTCCTGCTCTCGGCCGAGGACGCCATCTGCCTGCACGACACCGGAACCGAGGGCATCAGCTACCGCTCGGGCCCCGACTACCCGAAGCGGCGCGCCTTCCTGCACTCGCGCAACCGTGGGATGGTGCTGCTCGAGAACCTGCGCTGGCGGACGCTGGTGCTCGCCGCGCCGGGGCTCCTGCTGTACGAGCTGGTGTGGGCCCTCTTCACGCTGCGCTCGCGCACCTTCGGTTCGTGGCTCTCGGGCAAGATCGCCTTCCTGAAGCAGGCGCCCGCCTCGCTGCGCAAGCGCCGGAAGGTGCAGGCCGCGCGCAGCGTGCCCGACCGCGAGCTACTGGTGGGCGGACCGCTGACCGTGGCGCCCCAGCTCCGCCGGCCGGGCCTCGCCACCTGGACCCTGCGCTGGCTCGATCGAGGGCTGCAGGGCTGGTGGTCGCTGGTGCGGCGCTGGTGCGGATGAGGGTGAGCGGCCCGGCCGTCCAGCGGACCCTCACTCCCGCCGCAGGAGGCTCTGCAGCGCCAGGAAGACGAGCAGCAACCCGCCGATGGCCACGCGCGTCCAGCCCGAGCCCAGGGTGCCCTCGTAGAGGATGGCGGCGTGGATGATGCCGAAGACGAGCACGCCCAGGGCCGCGCCGTAGACCTTGCCCACCCCGCCCTTGAGCGAGACCCCGCCCACCACCGCGGCGGCGATGGCCTCGAGCTCCATGCCCACCCCCTCGGCCGGGTTGCCCGAGGAGCCGTAGAGGGTGAAGGCAACGCCCGAGAGGGCCGAGAGGGTGCCGGCCAGGGCGTAGACCGCCAGGCGCGTGGCCGCCAGGGGCACGCCCAGGAGGCGCGCGGCCTCGGCGCTGCCGCCCACGGCGTGGACGTTGCGCCCCAGCGCCGTCCAGCGCGCGGCGAGCGAGCCCAGGAGGACCACCAGGAGGAAGAGCACCGCCACCGTGGAGAGGCGCAGCCCCCCTCCCAGCGGAAGGCCCGCGCCGGTCAGCCCGCGGTAGAGCGGGTGGTCGATGGGGATCGACTCCGAGGTCACCTTCAGGGCCAGGCCGCGGGCCAGGAACATGCCCGCCAGGGTGGCGATGAAGGGCGGGATGGCCAGGTAGTGCACGGCCGCGCCCATGCCCAGGCCGAAGAGCGCCCCCACGGCCAGGGCGCAGGGGACCGCGATCAGCGGGTGCGCGCCGGCCTCGGTCACCAGCACCGCCACCACGGCGCTCGAGAGCGCCATGAGGGCGCCCACCGAGAGGTCGATACCCCCCGAGAGGATCACGAAGGCCGCGCCCACCGCGGCGATGCCCAGGGCCGCGTTGTCGCCGATGAGGTTGGCGAAGAGGCGCACCGAGAGGAAGCCCGGGTAGCGCATGGACGCGAACGCCAGGAGCAGGGCGAAGGCCAGGGCGGTGGAGGCCAGCGGGGGCCAGCTCCGCTTCGGGCGGGCGCTCACCGCGTCGCCTCCGGGCGCCGGCGGCGCACCAGCTTCCCGAGGCCCGGGAGCCGCAGGGCGCAGACCGCCACCACGGCCAGGGCCTTGAGGATCAGGGCGTCCTCCGGCCCCAGCCCGCGCAGGTAGAGGGAGGTGGTCAGGGTCTGGATCACCAGGGCCCCGATGACCGAGCCCACCAGGCTGGTGCGCCCGCCGGTCAGGGCCGTGCCGCCGATGACCACCGAGAGGATGGCGTCCAGCTCCAGGTACTGCCCGGTGAGGAAGACGTCCGCCTGGCGGATGTCGGCGCAGGCGATGGCCCCGGCCAGGGCGGCGATGCCCCCGCACATCCCGTAGACCGCGAGCTTCACCGGCCTCACCGGCAGGCCCGCGAGATGGGCCGCGCGCTCGTTGTCCCCGATGGACTCCACGTACAGGCCCAGGGCCGTGCGGCGCTGGAGCAGCAGGAGCAGGCCGAAGAGGCCGCCCGCGATGAAGAAGGTCACCGGCAGGCCCAGGACCGTGCCGCCCGCCAGGCTCTCGAAGGCGGGGCTCGAGAAGGCGATCTTCTTGCCCCCGGTGAAGAGCTGCGCCAGCCCGCGCCCGGCCACCAGCAGGATCAGGGTGGCCACCACCGGCTGCACGCGCAGCAGGGCCACCAGCGCCCCGTTCCACAGGCCCGCGGCGCAGCCGAAGGCGATGGCCAGCGCCAGGACGGCCGCCACCGGCAGGGCGCCGGCCGCGAGGAGCAGGGCGCAGATCGCCGCCGCCATGGCCATGACGCTGCCCACCGAGAGGTCGATGCCCCCGGTCCCGATCACCGGCGTCATGCCCAGGGCCAGGAGCATCACCGGCGTCCCGCGGTGCACCACGTCGATCAGGGGGCCGTAGAGCCGGCCCTCCTTCCACTCGAAGGAGAGGAAGCGCTCGGTGAAGACCGCGTTCCACGCCAGGATCAGCGCCAGCGCGAGGAGCGGCCAGAGGAAGCGCGCCCGATCGCCCTTCAACGCGGCCTCCCCCCGGACATGGCCTCGAGCACGGCCTCCTCGGCGAGCTCCTCGCGCGGCAGCTCGGCCACCACCCGCCGCTCGCGCAGCACCGCGACGCGGTCGCTGATGCGCAGCACCTCCTCCAGGGTGGAGGAGATGAAGAGCACCGCCAGGCCCTCGGCCGCCAGCTCGGCCACCAGGGCCTCGATCTCGGCCTTGGCGCCCACGTCGATGCCGCGGGTGGGCTCGTCGAGCAGGAGCACCCCCGGCTCGGCGGCCAGCCAGCGCGCCAGGATCACCTTCTGCTGGTTGCCGCCCGAGAGGGTGCGCACGGGCTGGTCCAGGCTGGCGGCCACCAGGCCCAGTCGCTTCGCCAGGCGCGCGGCGAGCGCCTTGTGGCGCGCGGCCGACAGCCCGCCCCAGCGCGAGAGGCGGCGCTGTACGACCAGGGCGACGTTCTCCCACACGGAGAGGTTGGGGATCAGGCCGTCGGCGCGGCGGTCCTCGGGGCAGTAGGCCAGGCCGCGGGCCACGCCCTGCCGCGGCGAGCGCAGGCGCGCCGCGCGGCCCCCGATCTCGAGCTCGCCCGAGCGCGCCTTGAAGAGGCCCGCCAGGAGCTGGGCCAGCTCGGTGCGGCCCGAGCCCAGGAGCCCCGACAGGCCCACGACCTCGCCGGCGCGCAGGGAGAGGTCGAAGGGCTCGACCTCGGAGCTCGAGAGCCCGCGCGCGCGCAGCACCTCCTTCCCGATCCCGGCCGGCTCGCGGCGCCGGCCGAGGTCGAGCTCGCCGGCCTCGACCCCGAGCATGGAGGCGGCCAGGTCGAAGCGATCGATCCCGGCCGCCTCGAAGCAGCCCACCCGGCGGCCGTTGCGCAGCACGGTGACGCGGCCCGCGATCTCCAGGATCTCGTCCAGGCGGTGGCCCACGAAGAGCACGCTGCTGCCGTCCAGGGCGAGGCGCCGCAGGAGGGCGAAGAGGGTCTCGACCTCGGTGCGGTCCAGGCTCGAGGTGGGCTCGTCCATCACCAGGAGGCGCGCGTCGAGGTCCAGGGCGCGGGCGATGGCCACCATCTGCTGGATGGCCACCGGCAGGGTGCGCACCGGCCGGTCCACGTCGATCTCGATGCCGAGCCGAGCCATGGCGGCGCGCGCGCGTTCCCGCATGGTGCGCCAGTCGACGAGGCCGATGGCGCGGGGCAGGAGCCCCGGGCGCCGCGGCAGGCGGCCCAGGAAGAGGTTCTCGGCCGCCGAGAGGTCGCCCACCAGGTCGATCTCCTGGTGGATGGTGGCGATGCCCGAGCGCTGGGCGGCGATGGGGCCGGCCGGGGCGAAGGGGCGCCCCTCGAAGCGCACCTCGCCCGCGTCGGCGCGGTGCACGCCGGCGAGCACCTTGATCAGGGTGCTCTTGCCGGCGCCGTTCTCGCCCACCAGCGCGCCGATCTCGCCCGGCGCGACGTCGAGGTCCACCCCGTCGAGCGCGCGCACCCCGGGGAAGTCCTTGACCAGGCCGCGGACCTCGAGCAGCGGCGCGGGGCTCATTCGGCCGTCCCGACCTCCCACTCGAGCACGCCGCCGGAGAAGCCTTCCCGCAGGCGCACCTCCATCCGGATGGCGTCGGTCGCGACGGGCTCGAAGAGCACCTCGTTGAAGGCGTCGAGCTTGGTGGTGAATGCCTGGCCCTCGAGGAGGCGCACCTCCCTCCAGTCGTCACCCGCGCGGACCAGCAGGCGCCAGGACTGCGGCACGCGGCAGCCGCCGCGGCCGGTGTCGTCGAACCAGTAGACCCGCGAGCGGGAGAGCTCGCGCTCCCCGCGCCAGTCGTACTGCAGCCACTCCGCCGTGCCCTTGTGATCCCAGAAGGTGTGGCGCGGCAGGGAGTGGTCGTCGGACTGCTCGGGCAGCTCGCCGTCGTTCAGGGCCAGCAGCGAGTCGCCCCCCCAGGTGTGGGAGGCGCTGAGCACGGCCCCCCCCTGGCGCGCCTTGCCCACCTCGCCCGGCAGCTCGGCCAGCTCGGCGCTCTCGGGGATCCACACCACCATCTCGCCCTTGCCGCGGTTGTTCCACAGGCAGTAGGGGATGGCGGTGAGCTCGGTCGGCGTCTCGACGACCTCGCCATCGACCTCGTCCACGGCGATGCCCTCGGCGCGCAGCACCACGCAGCCGCCGAGCAGGTCCTCGCGCCACTCCGCGCGCAGCTCCGCCCCGGGCGGCAGGAACAGGTTGCGGGCGTGGCCGCCGTGGTCGATGCCCTCGAGGGCGTAGATCATGGGGCCGTACTGCAGGGCGACGCGCCCGCGGTTCGCGGCCACGCGCTCGTCGGCGTGGACGCGGCGGGGCTCCATGGCGAGGTCGAGCCGGATCCGATGGGTCCCCACGCCCTCGGGCACCCAGTGGAGCAGCCACTGGCCGGCGAGCCCCTCGTGGGTGCGCATCTCGCCGTTCTTCTCGAGCACCCTCGGCTCCTCGCACCAGTCGGGGATGCGCAGGTGGACCGGCCCGGAGGTCTCGGCCTCGATCTCGACCTTCCCGCTCCAGGGGTAGTCGGTGCGCTGACGGATGCGCGCCACGGGAGTGCGCCCGGAGCCGATCACCGCGCTGCTCTGGACGTAGAGGAGCACGTAGACGGTCCCCTCGTCGCGGGCGTAGACGCGCCCGCCGACGCCCGGGACGTAGCGCACCACATTGGTGGGGCAGCAGGAGCAGTCGAACCACGGCACCCGCTCGCGGTCGCCCTTGCTCCCCAGGGGGTTCTGGTAGAAGAAGCGATCCCCCGAGAGGGACACCCCGCTGAGCACGTTGTTGTACAGCTCGCGCTCCATGATGTCGGCGAAGCGCGCCTCGCGGGTGAGCAGCGCCATGCGGTGGTTCCAGAGGCCCATGCCGATGGCCGCGCAGGTCTCGCAGTAGGCGGTGTCGTTGGGCAGGTCGAAGGGGCGGGTGAAGCCCTCGTTGCTGGCCGAGCTGCCGATGCCGCCGGTGACGTACATCTGGTGGCGGGTCACGTCGTCCCAGATGCGCAGCAGGGGCTCGAGCAGGCTGGCGTCGCCGGTGTGGCGGGCCACGTCGGCCATGCCGCTGTAGAGGTACATGGCGCGCACCGCGTGGCCCACCACCCGGTCCTGCTCGCGCACCGGCCGGTGGTCCTGGCAGTACTCGCCGAAGAGCCGCTCGCGGCCCTCCTCCTGGCCGCGGCGGTCGAGGAAGAAGGCCGCCAGCTTCGCGTAGCGCTCCTCACCGCACTCCTCGGCCAGCTTCACCAGGGCCAGCTCGAGCTCCTCGTGGCCGGGGGGATCCTGGCGCTTCCCCGGGCCGAACTCGCGGTCGATGCAGTCGGCGAAGCGCGCGGCCACCTCGAGCAGCTTCCCCTTGCCGGTGGCCCTCCGGTACGCCACCGCGGCCTCGATCAGGTGGCCTGCGCAGTAGAGCTCGTGCCCGTGGTCGATCTCGATCCAGCGCCGGTCGGGCTTGACCAGGGTGTAGTAGGTGTTGAGGTATCCATCCTCCCCCTGGGCGGCGGCGATCCAGTCGATGATCTCGTCGATGCGCCCCTCCAGCTCGGGGTCGCGCTCCTGGGCCAGGGTGTAGGCGGCGCCCTCGAGGACCTTGTACACGTCCGAGTCGTTGTAGCGGCGGCCCTGGAACTCGCCCTCGATCAGGCCCCCGGCCACCGCGAAGTTGCGCAGGCGCCCCGTCTCGGCGCATTTGGCGAGGTTGGCCTCGAGGGTGACCTTGCGGTTGGTCTGGATGCGCGGGAGCCAGAAGCGGTCCTCGATGCTCACCTTCTCGAAGGAGACGGCCTGCAGGGTGTCGGGCATGGGGGAGACCTCCTGCGCCGGGGCGGCGAGGCTGGCGAGCAGGGCGGCGGCGAGGATCATGATCAGTACTTCCGGTTGGGCCTCTCCTCGGCGGCGCTGGACTGGTCGAACAGGCGGTCCTGCACCACGGTCCAGCGGGGCAGCTCCTCGCCCGCCAGCGCCCTCTCCACGGCGTCGAAGGCCTGGGGCCCGAGCAGCGGGTTGCACTCCACGGTGGCGTTGAGCTGGCCCTCGATCATGGCGTCGAAGGCGTCGCCCACGGCGTCGATGGAGATCACCAGCAGGTCCTCGCCGGGCTTCAGGCCGGCGTCCTCGATGGCCTGGATGGCGCCCAGGGCCATGTCGTCGTTGTGGGCGTAGACCGCGTCGAAGCCCTCGGGGTCGGCCTTGAGGAAGGCCTCCATGACCTCCTTGCCCTTGGCCAGGGCGAAGTCGCCGGTCTGGCTCTTGACGATCTCCATCCCGGGGTGCTCGTCGATGACCTCGCGGAAGCCTCGGCCGCGGTCGATGGCCGGGGCCGAGCCGGGCGTGCCCTCCAGCTCGGCGATGCGCGCCTTCCCCCCGGTCCGCTCGGCCAGCCAGCGCGCCGCCATGCGACCCTCCTCCACGAAGTCGGAGGCGATCAGGGTGGCGTACAGCTCGGGATCGTCCACCTCCACCCCGCGGTCCACCAGCACCACCGGGATGCCGGCGGCCTTGACCTCGCGCAGCACGGGGCCCCAGCCGGTTTCGACCTTGGGCGCCAGGATGACGGCGTCGACCCCCATGGCGATGGCGTTGCGCAGGGCCTTGATCTGCTGGGTCTGGTTGCCCTGGGCGTCCCAGAAGCGCAGCACGACGCCGCGCTTCTCGGCCTCCGATCGGATGGACGCGGTCTCGGCCGCGCGCCAGGAGCTCTCGGCGCCGATCTGGGAGAAGCCGACGACGATGCCGCCGTCGTCGGTGGCCCGGCTGCAGCCGAAGAGGGCGAGGAAGAGGGCGGCGGCCGCCGCCGTTCGGATGGTGTGCGCTGTCATGGATCGTCCTCCGGGGCGGGGATGATAGCGCACGCGGGGGCGGGCGGACTACTCCTCCAGCGCCCGGGCGGGGCGCAGGCCCAGGTCCCGGTAGGTGAAGTCGAGCTCCTGGTAGGAGCGGTTGGCGGATCGGGCCATCCTGAGGGGGGAGAACAGGCTGCCCCCCCGGGTGACCCGGTAGCGCGTGTCGGTCGAGTCGTTCACCGGATCGCTCCCGGAGGTCACTCCTGGCAGGGAGGTCTTCGTGTAGTAGGCCTCGTCGTAGGCGTCCAGACACCACTCGTAGATGTTGCCGTGCATGTCGTGCAGCCCGTAGGAGTTGGGCAGCAGGCGGCCGACCGGCGCGTGCAGGGTGAAGCCGTCGTCGAACTCCTCCCAGCCGAGGGCCTCGTGGTGTCGGGCCTTCCAGGAGAGGTCGGCGACGTTCGCGTACCGGAGAGGTTCAGCGCCCACGGGCCAGGAGAAGGGCAGATAGGTCCCGGCGCGGCAGGCGCGCTCCCACTGCGCCTCGCTGGGCAGGCTGAGACCCAGGCGGCGGCACAGGCGCTCGCATTCCAGCCAGGAGACGTTCTCCACCGGATGGAGCAGGTCGCGGACCTCCCTGGGCTCGTTCTCGGGCGTCCAAATCGAGGGGTTGACCCCCGTCAGCCGCAGCCACTGTCCCTGCGTCATCTCGAACTTGGAGAGGAAGAAGGGGGACAGCGGTACCCGGTGGACCGGGGTCTCCTTGGCCAGGGCGTCCTCGTCGTACATGACCGCCGCCGCTTCCACCGGCTGGGCTCCCTGGAGCGCCGTGCCCCCCGGGATCAGCACGAAGACCAGACAGCTCTCCTCGGTCATCACCAGCCTCCCCAGCCGGTCCCGCTCGGGAATCTGGCCGGTCTGCGGGTGGGCGAACTCCCAGAGACCCGAGTCGAAGTCGAGGCCCAGGGGGAGCAACCCGAGCTGCCGCCGGATCTCGAGGCCCAGGTACTTCCGGCACTTCATCGGATCGGCGATCGATCCGATGGCCTCGCTCCAGGCCGCGCGGGCCTCGGGGCCGTCCCGCGTGAGCTCGGCCACCCGCTCCGCCCAGGCCTTGCGCCGGGTGATCCCCCAGCCGAACTCCGGCGAGACTCCGTCGATGAGCCCCGTCTCGGGGTCGACCAGGGCCTCGATCTGGATCACCAGCTTCTCGACCTGGTCGTGCCACCAGGTGTCCTCGTCGCTCGCCAGCCGCCAGGTGCGGCGCCGGGATACCTCCTCACTCAGGGAGACCACCTCCGCCTCCGCAGTGGCCAGGGTCTCTTCGACCTGCGCCACCTGCCTCTCGATGCGCTCCAGGCTCCGCCCGTACTGCTCCTCGGCTCCGTCGGGAGCGAGCTCGACCGCCTCCCGGGCGGCCTCGACGGCCTCCCCGTCCAGGCCGTTGGCGAAGAGCGCCCACGCCAGGGTGTCGCAGGTCATCGCGCGCTCCGGGCCCCGGGCCTTGTCGCGCGCCCGGCGGGCGAGGGTCAAGCCCAGCCCCTCGCTGCCGAAGATCTCCCGCCGGGGCGCGACCAGGATCCAGGCGACGGTGTTCAGGATGCTCGCCGGTGAGCCCTCGGTCCGACTGGGCGGCAAGTGGCCCTCCGGAACCAGCGTTCCCTCGCGGACCCTCCGCGCACGCTGCAGGGACTCCAGCCGGCCCTCGAGGCGTTCGAACTCGTCGATGCGCGGGTGGGTACGGCGGTCCCGCTCGAGGTCCTCCTGCGTCCGGGGCAGGGCCCGGTCCCGGAGCTGCGCGCGCCGCGCGAGGTGGCCGGCGTCGTCGGTCTCCGGGTTCGCGTTCAGGCCCGCCACCAGCTCGCGGGCGTCCGCCAGCCACTCGTCGTAGGCGTCGAGGTGCTGGGGGTGGGCGGGCCAGAGCCTCTCGGCGCGCTCCTGCAGGTCCCTCAGGTCCTGGAAGGCCGAGAGGCGCATGACGTTGTCCTTCTCCACGCGCGCGATGCCCTCCTGCTGCTTCGCGGTCTGGGCGTTGTCGGCCGCGATGCGCGCGTTCTCGCTGGCCCGATGCCCCAGGGCCAGGCTCGCCACCAGGCCCGCCACCAGCAGCACGATGGCCGCCACCAGGGCCGCCGCGAAGCGCCGGTTGCGCCGCACCCACTTGCGGGCCTCGGCCCAGGCCCCGGTCTCGTAGGCCCGCACCACGTGGCCCTCCAGGTAGGCCCTCAGGTCCTCGGCCAGTTCCTGCATGCCGGGGTAGCGGTCGGCCACCTCGCGCGCCATCGCCTTCTCGCAGATGGAGGTCAGCTCGGGCGGTACGTCGGGCGCGATCTCGTGCAGGGGGCGGGGAGGGCCCTCCTGGATCCGGACCCAGATGGCGTAGTTGTTCACCGCCGCTCCGGGCGGGATGTAGGGGCGCTGCCCCGAGAGCAGGTGGTAGAGGAGGGCGCCCACCGAGTAGACGTCGGTGGATGGCGTCAGCTCGGCCGGCCGACCGGCGGCCTGCTCCGGCGACATGTAGGCCGGGGTGCCCACCACGTCGCCGTCCATGGTCACCAGCTCGGAGTCCGGGGCGGAGGCCGCCTGGTCGCGGCGGTCGGAGCGCACCTCGCTGGTCAGCATCGGCTCCTGGATGCGGATGTCCTTGCGGTCATCCTCCCCCAGCACCCGGGCCAGGCCCCAGTCCATCACGTACACGGCGCCGAAGCGCCCGACCATCACGTTGCCGGGCTTGAGGTCGCGGTGGATCACGCCCTTCTCGTGGGCGTAGGCCATGGCCTCGCAGACCTTGAGCACCACCCCCAGCACCCGGGTCCGGTTCCAGCCCGCCTCGCCGCGACGGGTCAGGTCGAAGACCGCTCGCAGGTCGCGGCCCTTGACGAATTTCATGGTGAAGAAGACGCGGCCCGAGGCGTCCAGCCCCAGCTCGTGCACCGGCACGATGCCCGGGTGATCGAGCTGCCCGGTGACCTGGGCCTCCTCCAGGAAGCGGCTGAGGCTGCGGGAGGCGTCCTGCTGCTCGTCGGGATCGGGCCGCAGCCCGCCGCGCTCGAGCATCACCTTCATGGCCAGGTGGCGGCGCAGGTCCTGGTCCCACACGCGCAGGACCATGCCCATGCCCCCGCGCGCGACCTCGCCCTTCACCCGGTAGCGGGGCTTGTCGCCCGAGCGGTCGGCCAGGCGGTCGAGCACGATCGAGGAGAAGTCGGTGTCGGCCTCGACCGTGTCCTCGTCCTCCAGCGAGATGCCGGGGTCGACGTCCGAGCCGAACTGCTCGCGGATGCGATCCGAGAGCGAGCCCGAGACCCGCTGCCGGATCAGGTGCAGCAGGCGCCCCACCTCGCCGTGCAGGCGCCGCAGCTCGGTCGCCTGCTCGGGGTGGCCGGCGCACAGCGCCTCGATGTCGGGCATCTCCTCGGCCCCCGCCTCGGCGAGGAGCTCCGCGAACAGGCGCTCGGCGTCGGAGGAGTGTTCGGCTCGATCGTCGTTGTCACCGCTGTTCATGACTGCCCTCCCTGCGCCCCATACGGTACCCACCGCGGCGGGCGGCGGCAGCCCCTGGAGGCCGCGGCGGGGTGTGCCCGCAGCGGCACATCCGTTCCCGGGACCGCTTCGGAACGCTGCGCGATCGGGGATCGTCAGTCACAATGGGGCTTCCTCCCGCGGGCGAGTGGCCCGGCGCGGTCCGCCCGATCCCCCCGGGACGCAGCATCCCGGGCGAAGCCGCACGACGATTCGGCCCCGACGGGCCGAGGAAGGAGAGGAAACATGCTGCGAGGATGGAAGGTGGCCCTTGCCATGGTCGCCGCCACGGCCGAGGTGGGTGTCGCTCAGCTGGACACGAGCCGGATTCACCCGATCACGGCTCCGATCCGCGACGCCGGCACCCTGGACCTTCCCAGCGGCACCTGGAGCCTGAGCGCCGGCGCCGACTACGTGGGCAAGATCTTCGACAACACCTGCCAGTGGACGGGCGGCGGGTTCTACTTCGGGTCGGAGCACTGCGAGGACGTCTACGACGATGGGCGTATCCCCAGCCCCACCGATCCGGCCGCCCCGGGCGGCGCCACGACCGACAACCAGGTCGACAGCTTCCAGATCGCCTACTGCACCGCGCACCCGACCGGGCAGGTCGGCTTCGACATCGGCTTCTTCGACATGATGGCCCCCTGCGCCGGCTGGCTCGCCCAGCAGGCGCTGCACGTGGGCCCGAGCTACAACGGCGCCACCGCGTACATGAACCTGGCGGGACTGAACCTGCCCGGCGACAACAGCGGCGGCGGCACCCTGGCCTGCTGGACCGTCACCATCAGCCTCGGCAACGGCTTCTGCCTGATGTCCGACGGCGACGGCAGCTGGAACGGCACCGGCGACGAATTCGCCTACGCCTTCAGCCACCAGATGGACAACGCCACCTACGGCATCGCCAGCGGGATGATCATCTCCGGCGAGCCCCTGGTGGTGGCCTTCGGCGGTTGCTCCTACGGCATCCCCTGCGGCACCGACGCGACCGGCAACGCCTGCGGGACCGGGCTCGGCATCGCCGACCAGATGTGGGAGAACACCGACGGCACCCCGGTGGGCGGTCCGGTCAACACCCTGCTGTGCCCGAACGGCGCCAACACCGGCTGCTACTGGTTCGGCGGCTGGCCGGCGAACCAGTGGGCCAACTTCTGGATGGTGATGACCTCGACGGGCGGCTGCAGCGGCGGCGACTGCGACCCGCCGACCTTCTACTGCCGGTATCAGGATCCCACCACCGGCACACCTTGCGGCGGTGCACAGTGCCCCAGCTACGACGGCTGCATGGCCACCATGTTCACCTCGCACATCGCCTCCCTGCCGGTCCCCGATCAGAACGACTACGACGTGGGCTTCGTCCAGGCCGCGAACGACAAGCCCGCCATCATCTTCGGCGGCTTCGGCCAGGCTTCCATCCCCTTCTCGGGCGGCACCCTGTGCATCCAGCCGCCCCTGCGGCGGACCGCGCCGCAATTCACCGGCTCTCAGGCGGGCGGCGCGTGTAGCGGCTCGATCGCCCTGCGCATCAACGATCCCTCCTCGACCAGCACCATCCTGAACCAGCCCGTGGGCACGGTCGTCCAGTACCAGGGCTGGATGCGCGACCCGATGGCGTCGCCGGGGACCGCCGTGACCGACGCGGTGCAGGTGACCTTCCGGGCGGCCGAGGACAACCTGGGGGCCTGCCCGGGGGCCAACCACTGGAGCGTGACCACCTCCAGCCCCAACGCGACCATCGTCCCCAGCGCGGAGAACCTGGCCAACTACCAGGTCCAGTGCGTGGGCCCCGATCCGGTGGTGGTCTACCGGAACGGCGTGCGGATCCGCGAGCTGAACGCCCTGCAGTCGGTGCGCCTCACCACCTCGGGCGGCGACACCATCACGGTCTCGCTGTACTCCGGCAGCGGCGCCGGCGGGTACTGGAGGAAGGAGTAGTCGCGGGGGGGGAGAGCCCCGGCACGATGGGCTGAGCGATCGAGGAGTCCCCCGGGAGCGGGGGGAGGAGGAGTCATGCTGCGAGGGCTGCTCACGACGTGCGGGATCGCCGGCGCGCTGGCCGGGGCGGGGGTGGCCCAGATCCCCGCCCATCGCATCCACCCGGTGACGGTGCCCGTTCGCGACGCGGGCACCCTGGACCTGGCCAGCGGGACCTGGCTGGGGGGGGCGGGTCCGGGGGCCCGCGGGCAGCGCTCCACGGTGGTGTTCCACAACACCTGCGCATGGACGGGGGGGGTGTACTACTTCGGGCCGGAGCACTGCGAGGACGTCTACGACGAGGGCCGAATCCCGAGCACTACCTCCCCCGGCCCCCCCGTCGGCGCCACGGACGACAACCGGATCGACTCCTTCCAGATCGGCTACTGCACGCACTTCCCGACCGGCCAGGTGGACATCCGGATTGCCTTCTTCGAGAGGATGGACCCTTGCGCGGGCTGGACCGTCCAGCAACCGATCGTGCAGTCCACGGGCTACAACGGAGCCACCGCCTACTTCGACCTCTCGGGGCTCGGTCTTCCGGGGGACAATGCCGGAGGTGGCAACCTGGCCTGCTGGAGCGTGACGATCGACCTCTCCAACACACTCAATGGAGGCTTCTGCGTGCTCTCGGACGGCGACGGGAGCTGGTCCGGCATCGACAACAACGAGTTCGGCTGGGCCTTCCAGCACGAGAACGACAACGCGGTCTACGGATTCGGCGGTCCTCTTCTCGGCGGCGATCCGCTCGTGGCTTCCTGGGGCGCTTGCAGCTACACCATCCCCTGCGGCACCGATCCGTGGAGTGGCCTCGCCTGTGGCACGGGCCTGGGGACCCAGTACGAGTTCTGGCTGAACACGGACGGCACTCCGGTTGGGGGTCCCGTCAATACGGCGCTGTGTCCGAACGGCGGCAATACAGGTTGCTACTGGTTCCAAGGCCCGCCAGACCCCCCTGCCAGCTTCTGGATGAAGATGACCTCCAGCGGCTCCTGCGACATCCCCTGGTGCGATCCGCCGGCCTTTTACTGCCTCTACAAGGACCCCGAGCCCGCGACCGCCTGCGGGTTCAAGCAGTGCCCCAGCAGCGGCGGCTGCCGGGCTGCGATGTTCACATCGAGCATCGCGATGCAACCGGTGAGCGACGCGGACGACTACGACGTGGGCTTCCTGGGCGCTCAGACCGGCAAGCCGGGCCTGATCTTCGGCACCACCAGCGGCCGCGCGAGCATCAGCCCCTTCTCGAGCGGCACCCTGTGCTGCTGGCCTCCGATCAGCCGGAGCCCGGTGCGGAACACCGGGACCCAAGGGGCGCCCTGCACCGGGCTGCTGGAGCTGCGCATCAACCGTCCGGGTAGCGCCATCCCGATCCTCAACCCGCGTCCGGGCACGGTGGTGAACTACCAGGGGTGGATGCGGGATCCGATGAGCGCCGCGGGAACGGATGTGACCGACGCCGTGGAGGTGACCTTCCAGCCCGGGGCGGACCACCTGGGGCACTGCCATGGCACGCAGGCGTGGAGCGTCTCGGCCTCGGACCCCGCCATTGCGATCGTCCCCTACACTCAGAACCGAGCGGCCTACCTGGTCGACTGCAAGGGGCCCGGCGAGGTGCGGCTCATGCGGAACGGGGCGGCTGTGAAGGTGCTGGGCCGGCTCGACTCGGCGCGGATCGTCACCGGGTATCAGGACGTGCTCGCCCTGGAGCTTCACTCCGGCACCGAGGCCGAGGGGCACTGGCGCAAGGAGTGATCCCGCCGGCTCGGGCGGTATCCTGCGCGCATGGTCACCCCTCTGCTCTCCTGCCTCCTGGCCGCGGCCCTCCTGCAGGTCGGATCCACGCCGACCCCGAACCTGCGCTGCGTGGACCGACCCCCGATTGACTCGCGCAGCCGCCACTACGTCGGCAACCGGCCGCCGCTGGCTCCCAGCCCGCTGGTCAAGCTGCCGGTGGGCACCATCCGCCCCGAGGGCTGGCTGCGGGAGCAGCTCGTGCGACAGGCCGACGGCTTCGTCGGGCACCTCGGCGAGATCAGCCGCTTCCTGGCGAAGGAGGGCCACGCCTGGCTCGACCCGGAGGGAGAGGGGCACAGCCCGTGGGAGGAGCTGCCGTACTGGCTCAAGGGGTACGGCAACACGGGCTACGCGCTGGGGGACGAGCGCGTCATCGAGGAGGCCAGGGCGTGGATCGAGGGCGCCCTGGCCAGCCAGCGCGAGGACGGCTGGTTCGGGCCGTGCCCCAACCTGACGCGCATCCGGAGCGAGCGCGGGCCCCGGCCGGATCTCTGGCCCAACATGATCATGGTCATGGCCCTGCAGTCGTGGCACGAGCACACCGGGGACGAGCGGGTGATCGAGCTCATGACCCGCTGGTTCCGCTGGCAGCTCTCGGTGCCCGAGGAGGACTTCCTGCTCCCCTTCTGGCAGCAGCAGCGGGGGGCCGACGACCTGGCCAGCGTCCTGTGGCTCTACAACCGCACCGGGGACGAGTGGCTGCTCGAGCTGGCCGCCAAGGTGCACCGCCGGACCGCCGACTGGAGCGGCGGGGTGGCCAACTGGCACGGGGTCAACATCGCCCAGGGCTTCCGCGGGCCGGCCACCTGGTGGATGGTCTCGGGCGATCCCGCGCACCTCGAGGCCACCGAGCGCGACTGGCAGACCGTGATGGGGGAGTACGGCCAGGTCCCGGGCGGGCTGTGGGGGGCCGACGAGAACTGCCGCGAGGGGTTCACCGGACCCCGCCAGGCGGCGGAGACGTGCACCATGGTCGAGACCATGCTCTCCTGCGAGATGCTCCTGGGAATCACGGGGAATCCGGTCTGGGCCGATCGCTGCGAGGACGTGGCCTTCAACTCCTTTCCAGCCTCGATGACGCCCGACCTGAAGGCCCTGCACTACCTGACCGCGCCCAACATGATCCGCTGCGACGCGGCGAGCAAGGCGCCGGGCCTGCAGAACTCGGGCCCCATGTTGCTCTTCGATCCCCACCGCCACCGCTGCTGCCAGCACAACGTGGCGCACGGCTGGCCCTACTTCGCAGAGCACCTCTGGATGGCCACCGCGGACGACGGGCTGGCCGCGGTGCTCTACGCGCCCTGCGAGGTGCGGGCGCGTGTGGGCGAGGGCGTGGACGTGACGATCGAAACCGTGACGCAGTATCCCTTCTGGGAGGAGGTGGTGCTCTACGTCGACGCCCCCGCTCCGGTCCGCTTCCCGCTCTACATGCGCGTGCCGGGCTGGTGCAACGATCCAAGGCTCTGGCTGAACGACGAGGAGCTCGAGGTCCGGGCCCGACCCGGCTCCTTCCTCCGGCTCGAGCACACCTTCGCGCCCCACGATAGGATCCGCCTGCGCCTCTTCTCCCTCATGGATGTGAGGCTGAAGCGCTGGGAGGCCAACCAGGACTGCGTCTCGGTGCACCGGGGCCCGCTGACCTACTCCCTCGAGATCGGCGAAGAGTACGTGCGCGCGGGAGGCACCGACGAGTGGCCCGCGTGGGAGATCCACCCGACCACCGACTGGAACCTCGGCCTGGTGCTGGACGAGGAGGATCCGGCCGGCTCCTTCCAGGTACTCGGGCGGCCCATGCCCGAGTCGGGCCAGCCCTTCGATGCGCGGGTCGCCCCCTGTGAGCTGCGCGTCCGCGCCCGGGCCATCCCCGCGTGGAAGGAGGACGCCCTGGGGTTGGTGGGTCCGCTGCAGTCCTCGCCCGCGCGCTCGACCGAGCCCGTACGAGAGGTGAGCCTGATCCCCATGGGCTGCGCGCGCCTGCGCATCAGCGCCTTCCCGGTGATCGGCGAGGGGCCCGACGCGCACGACTGGATCGCACCGCCGGATCCCATCCGGGCCACGGCCTCCCACTGCTTCCAGGGCGACACCGTCGGCGCCCTGAGCGACGGGCTCCTGCCTCGCAGCTCGGGCGACCACGGCCTGCCGCGCTTCACCTTCTGGCCGCGGCGCGGCAGCCTGGAGTGGGTCGAGTACCGCTTCGAGGAGGAGCGGGAGGTCTCCAGGATGGAGGTCTACTGGTTCGATGACACCGGTCGGGGCCAGTGCCGCGTCCCGATCGAGTGGGCGGTGCTGGTCCCCGAGGGCGAGGGCTGGCGTGAGCTGGAGGGTTCCCGGGTCGCGGATCCCGCCGTGGATGCCTTCGATCCCGTCGCCTTCGATCCCGTCCGGACCCGCGTCCTGCGCCTCGAGATCCGCCTCCGGGAGGGCTTCTCGGCGGGAATTCTGGAGTGGAGGGTACACTGAGTCCGCCGGAGGGATCCCCCGGATCCCGGCCGGGCGGCCCGGGGATCCCCCCTCCCCCCCAGGTTGAGGAGCCCGGATCCTGGGCTATGCTCGGGACCGACCTGCACGATCCGAATCGACGGAGAGAAAGAGATCGACATGCGAATCCACGCCATTCTTCTCGTGCTCGCGCTGGGCCTCGGGGCCCTGGCCTCCTGCGCATCCTCGGGCACCTGCGGCGGTGACTGCGACGGCCAGGCCTGCGCCTGCGACGACGCGGGAGCCTGTTCCTGCGGCGGCGAGGTCGAGGGCTGCCCCTGCCAGGACGATGACGACGCCTGCGGCTGCGGCGGCGACGACTGCGGCTGCGAAGACGACGACGAGGGCGAGTGCTGCGGCACGTGCGGCGGCGACGACGAGGACGACGACGACCACGACCACGACCACGACGGGGAGACAGCCTGATGCGATTCCACGCCATCCTCCTCGCGCTCGCCCTGGGCCTCGGGGCCCTGGCTTCCTGTGCGACCCAGTCCACCTGCTGCGGCGACTGCGGCGGCCAGGCCTGCGCCGATTGCCCCGAAGGGGGAGCCTGCTGCGGCGAGTGCGAGGGTGGGGAAGCCTGCTGCGGTGAGTGCGGCGACGAGGACGCCTGCTGTGGCACGTGCTCCGAGGGCGAGGCCGCGTGCGGGGGCTGCGCCGAAGGCGAGGGCAGCTGCGAGGGCTGCGCCGAGGGCGGCTCCGCTCCCAGCGCCTGCTCCGGATGCGAGGCCCTCTCGAACGGCGGAACCGGATGGTGCGCCGACTGCGGAGCGGGCTTCCGCGGCGGCAAGGAGGTCCACTGCACGGGCTCCTGCCCCGCCAGCCCCGGCGGGCCTCCCTGCGCGGACTGCGTGAAGTGACCGCGGCCCGGGCCGGGTGGAGGGCGCGCGGCGCCCTCCACCCGGCCTCGAGCCCAGCCCGAAGCGAACCGGCCGCGGCGCTCGCGGATGGCTCGCGGAATGGGACCGGAATCGGCTGGAGGGGCGCGATCCGGGGCCTCGCATCCCACGGGCCCTCCTCCACCCCAGGGGACGCGCGGGATCCCCCGGGGTTGCGGGAAACACCGAGCGGAATCCCGCTGCGCGCCGGAGATGCCATGAGCCCGAGCGAAGCCCGACGCCGCCGAGCGCCCCTGCTGGCCGCGCCCCTCCTCGCCCTCCTCGCCCTCCTCACCCCGGCGGCCCCGGCCCAGCTGGATCCAGCCCGGATCGCCGAGCTGGCCGCCCTCCTCCCGGCCGAGCCGCGCGGGCTGGGCCCGCCGATCGACGACCGCGAGGCGTGGGGGAGGGTCGCCGCCCATGCGGGCTTCGCCGACGCGATTCCGGCGGCCGAGAGCCTGCTGGATCGGGCGGTCCCCGAGCTCACCGACGAGCTCTACCTCGACTTCTCCCGCACCGGGAACCGGACCCGCTGGCAGAGCGTCGCGCGCGAGCGGCACGCCCGCGTGCCGGTCCTCGCCCTGGCCGAGTGCCTCGAAGACCGCGGCCGCTTCCTCGCTCCCATCGAGCAGGCCATCCGCGACCTCGGCTCGGAGAAGACCTGGGTCATGCCGGCCCACGACCGCTCCCTCGCGAACTTCGAGGGCCGCGTCCGCGAGATCGACCTCATGGTGGCCGGCGAGTCGTGGAACCTGGCCACCGCCGCCTGGTGGCTGGGGGATCGACTGGACCCCGGGATCCGCGAGCTCCTCCGCCAGGAGCTCGAGCGGCGGACCTTCGAGCCCTTCGAGGGCATGGTGACCGTGGGCAAGCCGCGCATGTGGTGGCTGGTGGGGACCAACAACTGGAACGCGGTCTGCCTGGCCGGGGTGACGGGCGCGGCCCTGGCCTCGATCGAGCCGGCCTCCCGGCGAGCCCTCTTCGTCGCCGCCGCCGAGGAGCACGTGCAGAGCTTCCTGCGCGGCTTCACCTCGGACGGGTACTGCTCGGAGGGCCTGGGCTACTGGAACTACGGCTTCGGCCACTACGCCCTCCTGGCGGAGACCCTGTCCCAGGCCACCGGGGGCGAGCTAGACCTCATGGCCTCCGAGGGGGTCGGGCGCATCGCGCGCTTCGGCCGCCGAATGGAGATCCAGCCCGGCGTCTACCCCGCCTTCGCCGACTGCCGGCCGGGCACCCGACCCGACCCGCAGCTCTCGGCCTGGCTCAGCCGACGCCTCGGATTCGGGTGGAGAGCGGTCGAGGAGGAGGGGCTCCTGCTGGCCGTGGGGCCCACGACCCAGCTCTTCCGGCTCGGGGCCCTCGGCTTCCCCAACTCGGCCAGCGCCCGCCCGCCCGCCGGCGAGACCGATCCCGCCCCGGCCCTGCGCGAGTGGTTCCCCGACGCCGGGATCCTGCTCAGCCGCTCGGCCCCCGGTCGCTCGTCCGCCCTGGCCGTGGCCCTCAAGGGGGGCCACAACGCCGAGCACCACAACCACAACGACGTGGGCTCCTTCGTCGTGGCCGTGGGGGGCGGGACCCCGCTGGTCGATCCCGGGGGCGAGGTCTACACCCGACGCACCTTCGGCTCGGGTCGCTACGAGAGCGGCGTCCTCAACTCCCTGGGCCACCCGGTGCCCCGCGTCGCCGGAGAGCTCCAGCGCACCGGACGGCGGGCCGCGGCCCGGATCCTCGAGAAGGAGCTCGGCCCGGAGACCGACCGCCTGATGCTCGACCTCGCCCCGGCCTACGACGTCGATTCGCTGAAGCGGCTCGTGAGGACCTTCGAGCTCTCGCGCGAGGGAGCCGGCTCGCTGCGGGTGATCGACGAGGTCGAGCTCGAGGCGCCCGAGCGCTTCGAGACCGCGCTGATCACCTTCTCCCCCTGGCGCCGGCTCGCGCCCGACCGGCTGCAGGTGGGGGAGGGGCCCGAGGCGGTCCGGATCGAGCTCCTCGCGACGGGAGGCGCGGTCGAGATCCGGCCCGAGGAGATCCGCGAGGACCTGCCCGGCGGACGCGCGCCCCTGCGCCTGGCGATCGCCTTCGAGGAGCCCGTGCGCTCGGCGACCCTCGAGCTGCGGATCGCGCCGGCGAACGAGTAGGGCCGGGCCGGCCTATCTCAGGCGCAGGAGCCGCGCGGCCTCGTCGCGCAGGAGCAGGAGCTCCTGGCCGGGCGAGGGCAGGGCCTCGAGGCGGTCCGTGGCCCGGGCGAACCACGAGCGCGCCTGCTCGCTCCAGCCCTCGTGCTCGCAGATCATGGCCAGGTGGAAGCGATCCCCGGCCGTGCCACCCGCGTCCAGGACCATGGCCCTCTCCAGGGCGGCGCGCGAGTCCTCCCACTGCCCGGCGCGGAAGCGCAGCCCGCCCAGGAAGCGAAGCGCGGTCGCGTCCCCGGGCGCGCCCGCCGCGGCCTCGGCGGCCATGGAGAGGGCGCCCTCGTCGTCGCCCAGGCTCTCCCGCGCGCGGGCCAGCTCCACCTGGGCGGCGGTCAGGCCGGGATGCAGCTCCAGCGCCCTCTCGAAGGAGATCCGGGCGCTGGCCGCGTCCCCGCCGAGGAGCTGGGCCCGACCGAGCTGGAGCTGGGCCCGGGGCGAGCGCTCCTCGAGCAGCACGGCGCAGAGCGCCTCGTCCAGAGCGGCGGGCCGGTTGCCCATCCCCATCAGCGCGGCCGCGAGCTCGCCGTGGAAGTGGGGGCGCATGTCGTCCAGGCGGATGGCCTCGCGCAGCTCGACCTCGGCCGCCTCGAAGTCCCCGGCCCGCAGGAGGGCGTACCCCAGGTTGAAGCGGTTCACCGCCAGCTCGGGGCGCAGGGCCACGACGGCCTCGAAGCAGCGCGCGCTCTCCGCGTGCTCGGGAGGGCTCGACAGGAGGAGCGCGGCCCCCAGGTGGTGGTTCACCCAGCGGTCCCGCGGGAAGCGCAGGCGCGCGTCGCGCAGGACCGCGATGGCCGCGTCGATCTCGCCCAGATCGACCAGCACAGCTCCCAGGAAGACCGCGGTCGCGCTGGGCCAGTCCCGTTCGGGCGCCTCGCGGGCCAGCTCGGCGAGCGTCGCCGCGTCCTCCCGCTCGAAGGCCGAGCGCACGCGGTCGCGCACCGGATCGGGATCGGACATCTGCGCCGCCAGCAGCAGCTTGCGCCAGCCCCGGGCGCCCTCGCCTCCGCCGCGTCGCCGGACGCGGGCCCAGGCGTCCAGCATGACCGCGAAGTCCCAGGGACGGCTGCGCTCGCGGACCCAGCGCGCGGTGTCCGCGGCGGAGCCGTCGTCGACCTTCACCCGGAACTCGCGGAAGGCCTGGGCGAAGTCGCCGTCCAGGCGGCGCTGCACGGCCCGGTCATCCGAGACGGTGAGGATCGACTCCAGGCGCGCGATCAGGATCTCGTCCTGCTCCTCGAGTTCCATGCGGCGGCGGGCCTCGAGGGCCTCGCTCTCGATGCTCCCGATCAGCTCCCGCGCGCGCTGCTGGAAGGCCTCGCCCACCCGGGCCGTGGCGAGCTGCGCGCGGATCCTGCCGGCCGAGGCCAGGGCCTCCTCCCAGCTCCCGCGGCCGCGCTCCAGGCTGGCCTGCTCCAGGGTCTCGGCCACCTGGCCCTCGACCTCGGCCCGCCGCTGACGGCCGCGCCACTGGTAGGCGAGCCAGGTCGCGCTGGCGATGAAGAGCGCCAGGATCACCATGGCCGCGACCGTGGTGGTGTGGCGCCGGGCGGTGCGCTCGCGCTCCGCCCGGGTGGAGGCGATGCGCGCCTTGCGCGCGTGCTCCTCGACCGAGTCGAAGTACGCGGCCACGGCGCGCGCCACCTCGCGCGCGTCGCGTGGCCGCGACTCGGGATCGGGCGCCAGGCAGCTCCTGGCGATCCGGACCAGGCTGGGGCTGGCGCTGCAGGCTTCCAGCCGCTCGTGGCAGGCCTCCAGGTCCCCCCGAACGGCGGCCAGCAGGCGCTCTTCGCGCGTCCCCAGGTAGGGCGGCTCGCCGGTGAGGATCTCGCCCAGGATGGCCCCCAGGGTGAAGACGTCGGAGCGCTCGTCCACGCGGTCGATCTCGCCGCGCGCCTGCTCGGGGGGCATGTACGCGGGCGTGCCCAGCGCGCGCCCGGCGATGGAGGAGTCGCGGTTGCCCTCGGCCCGGACCGGCCGCGCGTCGGAGTCCTCCTCCCGTCCCCGCCCCTCGCTCCGCCGGCTCGAGTGCAGGACCTTGGCCAGGCCCCAGTCGATGACCTGCACCTCGCCGAAGGGGCCCACCATGACGTTGGTGGCCTTGAGGTCGCGGTGGATGACCCCGCGGGAGTGGGCGTAGGCCACCGTTTGGCAGATCTGCTCGAAGATCGAGAGGAAGCGGCTGCGGTCCTCCATGGGCGAGCCGCGCTTGCGCAGGAGGGCGGCCAGGGTACGGCCCACGATGAGCCTCATGGTGAAGAAGGGCCGGCCGTCCGCGAACCGGCCCAGCTCGTAGACCGGCACGATCCCGGGGTGCTGGAGCTGGCCGCCGATCTGGCACTCCTCGAGGAAGCGCTGGAGCTTGCCGGTGTCGTCCGCGTGGTCGGGGCGCAGGACCTTCAGCGCCACGGTGCGGCCGATGTCCGCGTCCCGGCTCTTGAGGACGATCCCCATCCCGCCGCGCGCGATCTCGCCCAGGAGCCGGTAGCGCCGCTCGGCGCCCCCGGCCGGCGCGGGGGCGGCGTCCGCCGGGAGCGCGTCGGCCTCCGGCTCCTCGCGCAGGGCGACGCCGGGGTCCACCGCCTCGCCGTGGCGACTCCGCAGCCCCCCGAGCACGGACTCGGAGACGCTGGAGGCCGGCTCGGCGGACGGGCCCGCGGCGAGCTCCCTCCGCAGCCGGCGCAGGGCCTCGAGGATCTCCTGGCGCTCGACGCGCGCGGTCTCCTCCTCGTCGGGGGGCTCGACGGAGAGCCGGAAGAGGACCTCCGCGAGCAGCTCGTCGCTCGATCCGGCGGGCCAGTGGGACTGGCGGGCGTCGTTCTCCTCCATCGCGCGCACCTCCTCCCCCGCGCGGGATCCCGGGGCTTCTCGCGGCGGGCCCCTCGCGTCACTTCAGCGGGCCGGCCCTCAGGGCGGCCAGCAGCTTCTCGGCGTACTTCCGGTTGGCCACCGCGCTGGGGTGGTGGTCGTGGGGCTTGTTGTTGTTCTCCTTGACGGTGAGATCCACCGAGATGTCCACGGTCGGGATCCCCTCCCGCCCCATGTCGGCCAGCATCCGCGCCGTCCAGGGATCCTGGTTGATCCCGGCCAGCAGGAGGTCGATGCCCTTCTCGGCGCAGAGCTCGGAGAAAGTCCGGATGATCTCCCGGGACACCTCGCGGCTGCGGTGGATGCGCTCCTCGCCGCGGTTGAACATCTGCTCGAGCATGTGGACCAGCGCCGAGGAGCGCTGCAGCGGGAACTCGCGGTAGGCGACCTCGGCCATGTCCCGCACCAGCTCGTTCTCCGGGCCCAGGCGGGCCCGGGGCTGGCTGAGCGGTCCCAGGGAGTTCCAGGTGGCGACCAGCTTGCGCCGCCGCCGGACGAAGGTGTTGCGCCGGTCGTGGAAGCCGGCGTAGGCCACCACCGCGGCCCGCGGCGTCCCGCGCGTCTCGAGGGCCTCGCGGAACTGGATCAGGTTGTGAAGGGTCCCGTATCCCACGACGCCGAAGTTGACGACCTCGAAATCGGGGAGCATCTCCTGCAGCATCCAGGCGTAGGTGTCCTGATCGTCGAGGGTCCACCCGTGGGTGTAGGAGCAGCCGAAGAGCCAGATCTGCTCCTTCCCCTCGGCCGAGGCGCCGTCCTCCGCCGGACGCGTCAGCCGCAGGCTGTCCTCTCCGTGCGTCATCCGGAAGGTGTAGCCGGTGTGGAGGATGGTGACCTCGTAGCTGCCCGGAAGGTGGCGGTATCCCAGCGTGGGGTCCTTCTCGAACATCCGACCGCCGGGCTCGACGGCGACGCCCGGTCCCATGACGACGAAGGGCTTGAAGCCGAGCTGGCGCAGGGCCAGCTCGGCGGCCGCCACGGTCGCCGCGGTCGATACGAGGAGGACGACCAGGATCCGCTTCAGGTTCAGGGCACCGCCGATCCGGTGGCGCGACCGGATGACCCCGATTCCGGCCAGGATCAGCAGCAGCTCGACGATCCCGATCCCGATCCGGATGGGCATCGAGTCCAGGGGTCTGCCGGGGGTGAGCAGGGCCGCGATCACCCACTCGTTGAGCGCGAGGCCCAGGAGGATCAGGAGCCAGCCGAACGCCTTCAGCAGTCCGTGCCTCGATTCTTGGCCATTCATGGTCGGTGGTTCGGGCCCTTCTCGGACGCGGTTCGGGGGGGGGCGGATCGATCGAGCGGCGCGCCGCACGCCGGTCGGCAGTTGTAACCGAAGGCGCGGCCGCCCGCGGCGGGAATCCGGGATCCGGTGCGCAACCGCGCGGGGTGGCGCGCGTCCCCGAGGGCGGTGGGGGGCTCGTGGGATGCCCGGCGGCCAGAGCGCCCCCGCGCGCGCGCTCCCGCGCTTCCTCGCCGCTACCGCACCCGGCTCAGGATCTCCCCGGCCAGGGCCTCGGCCACCATCCGGTTGCCCTCCGGCGAGAGGTGCACCCAGCTCACCAGGCAGTCCCGCCGCTCGTCCAGCGCCTCGATGACGTCCGCGTAGGGACCCCCCTCGTCCAGGGCCCAGCTCTCGAGGTCCCGCATCATCCGGTGGTGCGCGACGAAGTGCGCCTCCCGCATGGTCAGGCTCCCCTCCTCGGAGAGCTTCCGGCGCACCATCTCGAGCTCCTCGTCGAAGCTGATGCCGCGCAGGTCCCGGTGGTCCGGGACGATGAGGGACTGCGACTGCTGGCTGGTCGCGATGAAGAGGACGCCCCGCTCGCGGCAGGCGTCGCGCATGCGGGTCAGGTTGGCGAGCAGGCGCCCGGAGCGGCCCTCCATGTGGGCGGCCAGCCGCTCCTCGGTGAAGTCCACCCGGCCCTTGGGGAGGACCAGGCCGTCCACGTAGGCGACGAACAGCAGACGCGCCCGGAGCTGGCGGTAGAGCTGGACCAGGATCCCCTTGGGGCGGAGGCTCTGGCGGAGCTTCCCGGGGTCCTCCCCCCCGGCCTCCTCCGGCGGGGACAGGTTGTCGTTGTAGCCCTCGTAGAAGGTGACCACGTCGGGATCGAGGGGCAGCCCCTCGGCCAGGAAGAGCGCCAGGATCTCGGCCGATTGCAGGTGGGGGATGCCCAGGTTGATCACCTCGAAGCGGCCGGGGCCCCCGCCCGAGCCGTCGAGGATCTCCTCCAGGAGGTGGGGGTAGGTCTCCGTGTCCCGCGAGTGGTAGCCGAAGGTCGAGGAGGCCCCCAGGTTCAGCACCCGGATCGAGCCGGGCTCCTTCTCGCTCGGGAAGTCGGGGCCCCGGAAGCCGCGGCCGTTGATGGTGACGTCGAAGCGCTCGCCGGTCAGCCGGTCGAGGTCCACCCGCTTCTGGTTGGGCCGGTACTTGGTGTAGCCGACGCCGGCCTCGTCGGGATTCCCGACCGCGGTCGGATCCATGTAGAGCCGCGTGCTTCCGGTGCCGTAGACCAGCACGCTGGGCCCCACCCGGATGGCGAAGACCACCCGGCAGCCGAGCTCGAGGAGGGCCAGACCGATGAGGAGCCCCAGGCAGGCCCTCAGCATCTTCGCGGCCGGACCCCTCCGGCGGGGCTTCGGATGGCTCTCGTCGGTCACTTCGATGTCCTCGGGGGTGGGGTGCGGGACGCGGCTCGGGACGCTCGCCGGGCGGGCGAATCTACGCCGCCGGGCGGCGACCGCAAGGCGGCCAGGGCCTTTTCGGTGGCCGCGAAGGACCGGCTTGAGCGGCTGCGGCCTACACCGCGCCGCTCAGAACGTCAGCACCGTCCAGTCGCCCTTCAGCATC
Organism: uncultured Planctomycetaceae bacterium; assembly: GCA_964615935.1. Classification (GTDB taxonomy): domain Bacteria; phylum Planctomycetota; class UBA1135; order UBA1135; genus CAZTTG01. The sequence goes on from CAZTTG010000023.1 coordinate 55,163, forward strand.
GTCGTGAGCGGACGCCCCATGTACTTCACCTCGATGCCCAGCGCCTCCAGGTCGCCGGACACGCCGTATTGGTCGGCGCAGGCCTTGCAGGCCAGGAGCTCCACCCCGGCCTCGGCCATGCGCTGAATGGCGCCCTGCAGCTCCTGGTCCTCGGAGAGCAGCTTGGCCGAAGGCCCCCAGACGATGAAGCGGATCTCGTCCCACCAGCCGCCTCGCTGGGCCGCGCCGGTGTACATGAACACCATCTTGAGCGCCACGTCCCGATCGCCGCTGGTCCACAGGACGCCCAGTCGATCGGGCTCGGCCGCGGCTTCCTGGGCGGCGGGCGGCGCGTCCCCAACGGCGGCCCACACGGCCGCGCCGGAGAGCACACAGGCTGCGATCATCGCCGGGACCTTCATGGTCTCGGTCCTCCTGCTCGTGGTTCCCTGCCCGAAGCTCGGCGGTGCACCGATGCTCCGCGCGAGGGCTCACGGCGCGGGCCCCTGCCGGACCCGCGCCGAGGCGCGACATCATCCGGAACCGGCCAGGGGAACGCAAACCTCCGTCCGGAGCTCCTCGGCCGGAGTGCTGCCCGGGTCGTTCAGGTAGATCTCGACGCAGGGGTCCTTGGACAGCTCCCGACCCGAGGCGGGCAGCCAGACCCCGAAGATCGCCTCGTAGGTCCGGGCCAGGTTCTCGTAGGGCCCCTCGTGGATGGCCACCGCGTACTCGCCGCCGCGGACCTCCTGCACGTGGAAGGGGGCCTCCACCTCCAGCTCCCCGAGCATCTCGATGCAGGCGTCGTAGCGCAGCTTCTCCGGGGCCGTCACCTCGGGGTCGTCGTAGCTCAGGCCGAACATGCGTCCGCCGGCTCCCATCAGCCCCTTGGAGGCTGCGAAGCCGCAGAGCTGGCCCCAGGCCTGGCCCACCTGTTCGTAGGGCCCCACGTGGCGCAGACACACCGCCCGCATGGCGGGGCGGTTCTCGATCTTGATCTCCATGAGCTCTCGCTCTCCTTTCGTCTGTGGACTGAAGGCCTCCACCTCTTCCGAGGGGGAGTAGTGAACCCTCGAGGGCGCGCTGATCCGGGGCACCAGCCGGTGCCTCCTGCGGAACTGCCCGGGGGGCTCGTCGAAGGCCGCCTTGAACGCGCGGGTGAAGGACTCCTGCGCCTCGTAGCCCGCGTCGAGGGCGATGTCGATCAGGCTCGCGTCGCCGTACTTCAGGCGGTGGGCGGCGCGCTCGAGACGCAGGCGCCGGACGTAGGCCTTGATGGACTCCCCGACCATGCCGGTGAAGATCCGATGGAAGTGGAAGGCCGAGAATCCGGCGATCCGGGCCAGCTCCTCCAGCGGCAGGTCCCGGTCGAGGTAGGCCTGGACGTGGCCCAGGACCCTCAGGACGCTCCGGTAGTAGCGGTTGGCGCTCCAGCGGAGCGCCGCGTCCTCGTCTCGCCCGGCCATGGGGAGGAGTATCCCCGGCCGGGCGGCGGCCGTCTTGACCGTTCTTGCGGAAACGCCCGGCGGTCGAGCGCGAGCCGGACGCAGGTGGATAGGATCGCGCTGGACATGGTGACCATCAGCCGTCCGCGATACCTCGCCCTGGCGCTCCTCGCGATGGCGCCGTGGTCGGTCGCGGGCGCGCAGGGCGAAGCGCCGCAGGGCTCCGACTTCCCCCTCAAGTCGGCCGTCAATCGGGCCATCGCCCGCGGCGTCGATCACCTGAAGCAGCACCAGCGCCCCGACGGGGGCTGGCCCGGGCACGAGGGCGAGCACCCGGGGGGAATGACCTCGCTGGCGGCCTTCACCCTGGTGAAGTCCGGCGTGCGGCGCGGCGACGAGTCGGTGCGGCGGGCCCTGGCCTCGCTGGAGGGCGTGGAGATCCGGAGCACCTACTCGACGGCCGTGAACCTGCTCCTGCTCGAGTCCCTGCGCGAGCCCGCGCGCTGGCGCGGCCTCGCGGCCGAGCGGCTGGCCTTCCTGGTGGAGACGCAGGAGGCCGGGCTCTGGCGCTATCCCTGGGGCGAGACCGACATGAGCAACGTGCAGTTCGCCCTGCTCGGGCTGCGCGCCGCCCACCACATGGGCCTGGAGATCCCGCGCGACGCGCTGACCGACGCGGCCGCGGCCCTGTGGAACCTGCAGGTGGGCTCGAGCGGCTTCGCCTACAACCCCGGCCGGGCGGCCACCGGCGGGATCACCGCCGCGACCCTGGCGGGCGTCGCCGTCGTGGAGGAGCTCTCCGGGGGCAACCCCGGCGCGCAGCGCATCCTGCGCAAGCACCGGCGGGAGCGCGCCGCGGCCGAGGCCTGGATGGACGCGAAGTGGGCCCCCGACCGCAACGCCTACGGTCCGCGCTCCTGGACGCCGGGCTTCTACTACCCCTACATGTGGGCGGTCGAGCGCTACTGCGCCTTCACCGGCCGCGAGGAGCTGGGCGGGCGGGACTGGTACCGCGAGGGCGCCCGGCACCTGGTCGAGACCCAGCGCGCCGACGGGGGCTGGGGCGGCGGCCGGGAGGACACCTGCTTCGCGCTGCTGTTCCTGCGGCGCGCCTCCCTCTCGGGCGAGCGCGAGGAGCTGGAGGAGCTCGAGCGCGAGCTCGAGTCGGCGATCGAGCCGCCGCCGCCCGTGCCGCGCCCCGACCCCGAGGTGCCCTGGCTCGCCGACTGGCTGCTGGCCGGCCCCTGGAGCAGCTCGATGGAGGAGCCGCTGGTCGCCTCGCCCCCCTTCCGGCCCGATCGCGCGAAGCCGCGCGATCGCGGCCGGATCGCGAAGCGCAAGTGGGAACGCGCCAGCCTCTCGCGGACCGGCTGGACCGACCTCGACGCGCTGAGCTCCCGGGGCGGAGACCACCAGCTCTGGGCCCTGGCCTCGGTGCTGCGCTGGGAGCCGGGGCCGGAGGAGCCCGCGCTCCTCGAGGCGCGCCTGTGGCTCTCCTTCGAGGACGGCTGGAGCGTGTGGCTCGACGGCGAGCGCATCAGCTGCGAGCTGCGCGCCGGCGCACCCATCGTCGAGGACGTGATTCTCGACGTGGAGCTCTCCGCGGGCGACCACGTGCTGCTGGCGCTGGTGGAGGACCTCTACGGGGCGTCGGCCTTCAGCGCGCGCATCAGCGACCGCGACGGCGCGCCCCTGCCGCCCTCGCTGGTCGCCCTGGCCGATCCGCGCGACCGCCCGCCGGCCAAGCGCCCGGCGAGGAGGCCCACGCGCGAGGCCGAGGGGGGAGGGGACGGCCAGGTCCGGGTGATCTCGAAGAGCACCCGCTTGCGGCGGGGAGCGCTCCTGCGCACCCCGCTGGTGATCGCCGCCGACGGGATCCGCATCGACGGCAACGGGGCGACGATCCAGGGGCCCGGAGCGCCGGGGGACAAGGCCACCCTGGCGGGGATCGGCGTCCTCCTGGAGGGCCGCCGCGGCGTGACTATCCGCGACCTGAAGGTGCACGGTTTCGAGATCGGACTCTCGGCGACCGATTGCGAGGACCTGAACGTCGAGGGCTGCGACCTCTCCGACAACTGGCACGATCCCGAGCACGGCTGGGGCGACGGGGAGCGCCAGGGAGGGATCATCCTGACCCGGGTCCACCGGAGCAGCTTCCGCGACAACCGCGCCAACCGGGTCTGGAACGGCATCGACCTGTGGGAGAGCGACGACAACCTCGTCGAGAAGAACGACTTTTCCCACTGTTCCAACGTCTGCCTCAAGCTGTGGCGCTCCAGCCGCAACCGGGTGCTGGACAACGACCTCTCCTTCGGCCTGCGCATGAAGCCCGGCGAGGTGCACGCGCGCGACTCCACCTGCGTCCTGATCGAGACCGGCAGCGACGACAACCGCTTCGAGCGCAACGACATCACCCATGGGGGCGACGGGGTCTTCATCCGCCCCCTGAACGGCTGGGTCTCGGCGGGCAACGTCTTCGTCGAGAACGACTGCAGCTACGCCAACAACAACGGCTTCGAGTCCTGGAGCCCGGGCAACGTCTTCCTGCGCAACACCGCCAACCACTGCAGCTTTGGCTTCTGGTTGGGCGGATCGGACGCCACCGTGCTGATCGGCAACGAGGCGGCCTTCAACGGCCTGCCGGACGGCAAGCACAACGCCCCCGAGTCCGACTTCGGGCACGGCGGCATCGTCATCGTGCACGGCTCGGGCAGCCACGGCCTGATCCAGGACAACTGGTGCCACGACAACGCGGGCGGCGGGATCGTGTTCCGGGGGGACCTGGCCAGCCGCGGCGAGCGCTGGAAGATGCGGCACCTGGTGGTGCAGGGGAACCGCCTGGAGCGCAACCGCTGGGGGATCTTCGGCCGCTTCGCCGACGGGCTCTACCTGGCGGGCAACCGCTTCGAGGGCAACCAGGAGGACGAGCATCTCGAGGAGGTCACCGGGATCCTCCGGGGCGAGGGCCCCCTCGAGCATCGGGAAGGGGACGCGCCGCAGGTCTCCTTCGAAGGGCCCGAGCGCGTCTTCATCGGCGAGCCGGTGCGCTTCGACGCCTCGGCCTGCGGGCCGGAGCTGCGCTATTCCTGGGACGTCGGGGGCACCGCCTACGACACCCCCCGGGTGGAGCACGTCTTCGAGGAGCCGGGCTTCCACCGCGTCAGCCTGACCGCCGACGACGGCCGCCGGGCGGGGCTGGCCTTCCGCGACGTCTACGCGATCTCGCGGGCTCCCGAGCCGGCCACCGAGGGCGGAGCCTCGAGCTGGGGCGGGTCAGCGACCGATGGCAGCGAGCTGCACCTCGCGGACTCGGGGGAGTCGCTGGTCGGCGAGAGCTGCGTGCACCTGCGGCCGGATCCCTACGGGGGCGGCGAGGTCTCGATCGTCCTGCCCGGTACCCGCGACGCGGGATGGGACCTGGGCGAGAAGCGCGAGCTCGTCTTCTGGCTGCGCTTCCGGAATCCCAACCGCGGCTTCCAGGGTCCCACCATCCTGCGCCTCTTCGCCGGGGAAGGGGTGTTCACGTACGTCCCGGTCCGGGACGGCCGGCCGATCAACCTGCTCTCCGATCTCCCCTATCCGGAGGCGCGCTACGGCTGGCTTCGCGTCGAGGTGCCGCTGCGGGGCGGGCCCGGCTGGATCCGCTCCGAGGGCCTGGGCGGGAACGCGCCTCCCCGCTACGAGGGCGACCTCGAGATCCTCACCCTCGAGACGCCGGTGCGCACCGCGGGCACCAGCTCGCTCGCCTCGGGAGGCGGCCACCTCTACTGCGCCGTGCTCGAGGGCGATCGATTCTGGCGCACGGCCGATGGGGTGGCCTGGGAGGAGCTGCGCGGGCCGCGGGCGGACCTCGGCAGCCGCGGCGACTGGATCAACGGCATGCTGGCGTGGCATGCCGGCGGGCTGATCCTCCGCCACCTCGATCCCGAGCGCGACGAGCACGGCGTGGAGTGGTCGCGCCTGGTGCGCTACGACCCGGCCGCCGACCGCTGGTACTGGCTGCCGACGCGCCTGGCCGCGGGCCACGGCAGCGCGGTGATCGGCGGCCGCCTCCACGCCATCATGGACAACTACGGCGGTCCCATCGGGCGCGTCGACCTGTCCGACCCGGGACCGCGGGCCGAGCGCACGGCGCTGGCGGGCATCGAGGGCTCGAACCCCGGCTGGCTCAGCCGCGCCGCCCAGCTCTGCGCGCTGGACGGGCGTATCTACGGGATCAAGAACGACTGGACCACGCCACGGCCCCTGGGCGGGGAGTGCGGCGACCGCCTCTTCGCCTTCGATCCGGCCGCCTTCGACGCCTCGGACTTCGCCGGCGGCGAGCCCTGGAAGGACTCCAGCTGGAGCGCGGGCTGGACCCCGGTCGAGGACCTCGGCCCCCTGCCCTTCGAGGTCGGCCACGGCGCCGCCCTGGTGGCCCTGCCGCCCTCCTGGTGCGGGGCGATCGGCGAGCGCGGCGGGCTCTTCCTCGTCGCCGGCTGCTCTCCCTCCGACCACGAGGGGAGGGGAGCGCCCTCGGACCGCTTCGCCCTCTACGACCTGGAGAGCGCGCGCTTCACCCTCGGCTCCCTCCCCGACGTCACCGGCCACGGCACCTCGGCCGCCTTCCACGACGGGAAGGTCTTCGTCAAGCGCGGGGGCCTCTCCTTCGCCGCCTTCGACGAGGACCTCTGGTCGGTCGAGCCGATCCCGGCGGAGCGGGCCGAGCGCGCCCGCGGCCAGCTCGAGGAGCGGCGCATGAGCCTCGAGAGGGTCGACTGCCTGAGCCTTCGATTCGACTCCAACGGCCACCGGCCCTTCGACCTGTGGATCGACGGGCTGCGCTTCGAGTAGACGCCATGGATGGACGCTCCCCGCTCCTGCTGCTCCTCGCCCTGGCCCTTTCCGGCTGCGCCGCGTCCCCGGAGGACGGCGGGCCGCGCGTCCGCCGGGTCCGGGTGGGGGAGGGCTGGGCGCGCAACTCCGTCAACGCGGTGATCTTCCGCCAGCACGCCCTGACCTCCTCCGGCGATCACCAGTACACCGCCTTCTACGACGGCGAGGCCCGGATGGTGCTCGCCCGGCGCGAGCTGGGCTCGGACCGCTGGGAGCTGCACCCCACGCGCTTCACCGGCAACGCGCGCGACGCGCACAACTGCATCAGCCTGGCGGTGGACGGCGAGGGCCGGCTGCACGTCGCCTGGGACCATCACGGGGGGGCGCTGAAGTACGCGCGCGGGATCGAGCCGGGCGGGCTCGAGCTGGGGGAGCCCGAGCCCATGACCGGCCGGCACGAGGACCGGGTCACCTACCCCGAGTTCTACGACCTCCCGGGGGGCGACCTCCTCTTCCTCTACCGCAGCGGCGGCTCGGGCCGGGGCGACACCCTGCTCTCGCGCTACGAGCTGGAGAGCCGGCGATGGACCCCGGTGGCGCACCCCCTGATCAGCGGCGAGGGCCAGCGCAACGCCTACACCAACCAGATCGCGATGGACCACCTGGGCCGCTGGCACCTGAGCTGGAACTGGCGCGAGACCGGGGGCGTCCAGACCAACCACGACCTGTGCTACGCGGCCACCGACGACGAGGGGCGCACCTGGCGGCGCAGCGACGGCTCGATCTACGAGCTCCCCATCACCGCCGCCACGGCCGAGGTGGTCTGCCCGGTGCCGCAGGGCCACGAGCTGATCAACCAGGTGAGCTCGGCGGTGGACTCGGCCGGCCGGCCCATGCTGGCCACCTACTGGCGGCCGCCGGGGACCGAGGTCCCCCAGTACCAGCTCGTCTGGTTCGACGGCCAGATCTGGCGGGTCTCGCAGGTCGGCGAGCGCAGCCTGCCCTTCAGCCTCTCCGGCGGCGGCACCCGGCGCATACCCGTCTCGCGACCGGCCCTGGCGGTGGATCGGCGGGATCGGATCTACCTGCTCTTCCGCGACGAAGAGCGCGGCTCCCGCGCCTCGGTCGCCGTGTGCGAGGACCCCGAGCGGCGGCGCTGGGAGGTGCGCGACCTGACCCTCGACTCGGTGGGGCACTGGGAGCCCAGCTACGACGCGAAGCTCTGGCGGCGGACCGGCGAGATGCACGTCTTCCTGTTGAGGGTCGGCCAGGGGCAGGGCGAGTCGCTCGAGGAGCTGGCGCCGCAGCCGGTCGAGGTGCTCGAGTGGAGGCCGCCCGGCCGGTGATCCCGCCGCCGCCTGCTCGCTCTCATCGTCCAGCCCGCGGCCATTCGCCGGATCCCATCTCATCTCGGCATCCCGTCCGACCCGCCCTTCCTCGCCCCGGCCGGCTCCTGTGGCCACCAGACCGGCTGCCCCTGTGAGGCTCCAGCCTCCAATCGACCCCTTGGAGCGTCTATCCTCCCTTCGGATCACCAGCCCCCAACCAAGAGGATTCCCACCGTGCTCAGCTCTCCGTCACGAGCCGCGCTGGCGCTGATCGCCATCGCCCTGTCTCTCTCCGCCGCCACCTCCGACGCCCGCACCCTCGAGGAGTTCAAGGAGTACGTCGCCGGGCGGATGCCCGACCTCGACGAAGCGCAGCTCGACGCCGTGGCCCAACGGGTCGACGCCAACGGCGACGGGAGGATCAGCGACGCGGAGTTCGGGCGGCGGATGGCGGCGATCCAGCAGGTGATGGCCGGCGCCGAGGCCGATCCCGAGCCCGCCGAATCCGGATCGCCCGACTACCTCGACGGCGAGCCGCTGATCCTCCCCGCGCTGACCCGGCCGGCCCGCGCGAGCGTGCTGCTGATCACCGCCGACGAGCTCGCCGAGGCCTGGCTGCCGTTCGCCGAGTGGAAGACTCGCACCGGCAAACCCACCAGGATCATCACCGTGCGGCAGATCGCCCGCGAGTACGATGCGGACGGCATCCAGGAGAAGATCCGGCGGTGCGTGCGCGAGCACATCGAGACTCGAGGCACGAGCTGGGTCCTCCTCGGCGGCGACTGCACCCCCGGCACCAGCGGCCTGGTCCCCGGCGGGCACACCACCGTGCACGCGCAGGAACCCGACGGCATCCCGACCGACATCGTCTACCTGAGCAAGACCAACTGGGACGCCGACGGTGACGGGATCCGCGGCGAGTGGGGGGACGACCGCGAGGCCATCTCCTACCCGAACGGAGCGGTGGGGCTCGGGCGCGTCCCGGCGCGTACCGCCGCCGACGTGGCGGCCTTCACCCAGAAGGTGATCGCGTACGAGTCGCAGTACCCCGACGACGAGTTCGCCACGCGCATGGTCTACACCTGCACCGACAGCCCCGCCTACCCGAAGGTGCGCCGGAGCTGGGACGGCTACGTCTCGAAAGTCTGGTCCACCGGCAGCGTGGAGCGCTTCTTCACCGACGAGACACCCTGGGACGAGGAGAATGAGCCGGGCAGCTACGCGCTCAGCGCCGACCACCTCGTCGAGCTGATCAACGGCGCGACGACCGGGAAGCTGCACATACATGGCCACGGGCACCTCTCGCGGTGGCTGCTGGAAGGCTCGCACTTCAGCGCGGAGCACGTTGAGCGGCTCGAGAACGAGGGCGCCTACCCGCTGATCACCACCGTCTCCTGCAATACCGGCGAGTACGACTCCGAGGCGGACCCCTCGATCGTCGAAGCGATGATCCGCCAGTCGAAGGGAGGCTCGGTCGCCATCGTGGCGCCGATCCGCTCCGGCAAGGCACACTTCCACGACCCGTCGGACTTCGCGCTGATGGTCAGTGAAGGCAAGCTCGACGGCACGACGATGACCATGACGCGCTATTGGAGGTACGGCCTTGAGCTCGGCGTGACCACGGGGCAGGCGTTCACCCGGGCGCTGCACGAGATGGCGGGTGACGCGAAGAAGACCTCCAACTTCCACCTGTGCCTCTGCGAGCTGAATCTCCTCGGTGATCCGACGCTCGACTTCCGCGCGCAGGCGCCGCGTGCGGCGAAGCTCGCGGTTCCGCCCGCCGTGGCCGTGGGGCGCCGGACGATCGAGGTCGTCACCGACGCCCCCGGCGCAGAGGTGTGCCTGTGGAAGGGGCTGGAGCTCTACGCGGTCAGCCCCACCGGCGACGACGGCCGGGCGAGCCTCGAGGTCGAGGCGAGGACACCGGGCGTGATCCTGGTCACGCTCTCCGGCGCCGGGCTGAACACCGTGTCCTCCAGCATCGAGGTCGAGTGAGGACCGCAGATGCACCACTGGAGGCCGCCCCACCGGTGACCCGCCCGGACGGTCTCAGTCCTGCAGCACACCTTCCGGAGGGTCGGATCGCATGAGCGCGGGGAGCTCGACGGTGCTCGTCAGCTCGACGCGCCGGCCGCTCCTCGAGGAGTCGTAGACGGCCTCCATCGCGTCGAGCACGTGAAGGGCCAGCTCCCCGCTGGCGCGCTGCGGCCGGCCGGAGCGCAGGGCGCAGGCCATGTCCGCCAGGCCCAGGCCGCGGGAGTTCTCCTCGTAGGGGAAGGCCAGCGAAACGTCCCGCCACGCCTCGCGCTCGGGCTCGAAGAGGCGCACGGGTCCGCCGAAGGTGTTGGGATCGGGCGCGGCCAGGCTGCCCCGGCTCCCGTGGATCTCGAGGTGCGGCAGGCCGTGGGCCCAGACGTCGAAGCTGCAGATCAGGGTCGCCACGGCTCCGCCGGCGAAGTCCAGGGTGGCGGCCGCGTGGGTGGGGGTGCTCACCGGGAGGCGGCGGCCGGCGAAGGGGCCGCGCGCCACCGAGCGCTCGGCCGCGGCCATGGCGGCGGAGCCCGACACGCGGCGGATCGGACCGAGGGCGGCGACCAGCGCCGTGAGGTAGTAGGGCCCCATGTCGAGCAGCGGGCCCCCGCCCGGCCGGTAGTGGAAGCCCGGGTCGGGGTGCCAGTGCTCGTGCCCGTGGCAGGCCATGAAGGCGGTGGCTGCGGCCGGCTCGCCGATGGCGCCGTCCCGCACCAGGCCGATGGCGGTCTGGAGTCCGGCTCCCATGAACGTGTCGGGCGCGCAGCCCACGCGCAGACCGCGCTCGCGCGCGAGCTCGAGGAGGCGGGCGGCAGCCTCGCGCTCGGTGGCCAGCGGCTTCTCCCCGTAGAGGTGCTTGCCGGCCTCCAGGGCCGCCCGGCCGATGGCCGCGTGGGCGTCGGGAGGGGTGAGGTTCAGGACGATCTCCACCCGCGGATCGGCGAGGAGCGCGTCGAGGTCGGCGGCGACCTCCAGGTCGTGCTCGCGGGCCTGCGACACGGCCCGCTCGCGGACCAGGTCGCAGCAGGCGACGCCCGCCAGCGCCTCGAAGCGCCGCAGGCTCTCGAGGTAGATCCCGCTGATGTCGCCGCAGCCGACGACGCCGATGCCCACGGGCTTCTTCATGCTCGCCTCCTCATCGGGCGGCCCAGACCAGGCCGCGCTCGGCGATCACGCGCGCCTGCGGCACCTCGAAGTCCCGGTCGGTGTGCCCCCAGGCGGCGACGAAGACGCGGCCCTCGCCCCAGGTCCGGGTCCAGGCGTAGGGCGAGACCGTGCCCGCGCGGTAGCGGGTGGCGTCGCCGTGCTCTCCCGTGAAGGTCGTGGTGGCCAGCACGCAGTTGGAGGGGTCGACGTGGCAGAGATACTGCTCGGTGTCGGCGAGCTCGAAGTCCCCGATGCCGCGCGTGATGGGGTGCTCGCGGTCCGCGATATCGACCCGGTAGGAGGGCACGCAGTCGCCCGGGTGTCCCACGAACTGCCCGCCGGTCATCCACTGGTAGTCGGAGCTCTCCCGGAAGGAGTCGATGATCCCCCCGTGCCAGCCGGCGAAGCCCACCCCGCCGGCCACGGCGTCGAGGAGCCCCCGCTCCTGCTCCGGCTCGAGCCGGCCCAGGGTCCAGCACTGGACGATCAGGCCGAGGTCCTCCATGGCCGCCAGCTCGCGGTAGGCGTCCAGGGTGTCGGACACGGTCACGGTCCATCCGCGCGCCTCGAGGTGGGGGACGAAGACCCGGACCGCCTCCAGGGGGGTGTGGCCTTCCCAGCCGCCCCAGACCACGAGTGCTCGCGTGCTCATTCGCTCACCTCCATCATCGCCTCGAACCGCGCAGGACCTGCCCGGCCTTCATCTCGACCTCCAGAAGACCGCCCTCCAGCCTGTGGACCGGCAGGCTCCACTCGACATCGGCGCCGGCGAAGGGGTCCCGCAGGCGCAGGGTGGCCGGCGCCGAGGCGCGCACGTCCACCCACCGGGTGAGGGCGCCGCTGCGCTCGGCCGAGACGCGGAAGCCGCCCTCGGCGCGCAGATCCCGGAAGGAGACGTCCCTCCACTCCGCACTCACCGCCGGGAAGACGCGCACGACGCCGCCCCAGCTCTGCAGCAGCATCTCGTGCACCGCCTCCATGGCCAGGAAGTTGCCCTCCAGGGTGAAGGGGCGGTAGCGGAAGTTGGAGAGGCCCTCGCCGGTCTGGTCGCCGTTCAGGTGGAAGCCGTTGCGGCTGATGAACGCGCGCTCGTACTTGCGCAGGTGATCCAGCGCCTTCTCCGCCTGGCCCGCGCGGGCCAGCATGCAGGCCATCCAGGAGAAGCTGTAGCCGGTCCACAGGGAGGTGCCCTTCTCCTCGATCTGCGCCAGGGTCCGCCTCACCACCTCGCGCTCCTCGTCCGTGCCCTCGACGGAGAGCAGGCCCAGCGGGTGGATCGCCATGGTGTGCGAGAAGTGGCGGTGCGAGACGTGGTAGGGCTGCCCTTTGCAGAAGGTCAGGGTGCCGAGGTCGGGATCCACGTCGAGCGGGTCGAGGCGCTCCAGGAGTCCCCGCCAGCGGGCAGCGGCCTCCTCGTCAGGGAGCTCCAGCGCCATCTCCTCCAGCGCGGCGAGGAGCCAGCGCAGGAGCGCCAGGTCGTAGTTGGAGTTGGGCTCCAGGAAGGCCTCCAGTCGGTTGTCGAAGATCTCGGGCGAGCTGGAGAGGGGCAGCTTCAGCATCCCGCTCTCGTCCGGCTCGCAGAGCTCGACCAGGGCCTCGGCGATCTCCGCGCAGAAGGGGTAGGCGCGCTCGGCCAGGAACTCCCGGTCGCGGGTGTAGCGCCAGTGCAGGTGGAAGGACTGCGCCACCCAGGCCCCGTTGGTGGGGGAGAGGGAGTACATCCCCCAGCCGCCCAGGGGCCGGCCGTCGAGGGCCGAGACCCCCGGAATCACCGCGCCGCCGACCCCGTAGAATCCGCGCGCGAACTCGCGATAGCGCGGCAGCAGGTCCCAGTTGAAGTCCAGGAAGCTGCGCCCCTGCTCCATCAGGCCCGCCGCGTGGTAGGCCAGGTAGGTCATCTGGGTGTTGAGGTCGTGGTGGTAGTCGCCCTTCCACGGCGGCAGGTTGCCCTCGTCCGCGGTCCACACCCCCTGCAGCGGGATGGGCGGCGAGCCCGGGCGCGAGGCCGCGCCGTAGAAGGACTTCACCAGGTCGTAGTGGGCCTGGATCGCCGTCTCGGGGAGGCGCACGTCGGAGGTGCTCCAGAAGTCGCGCCACCAGGCCAGGTGCTCGTCGAGGAGCGCCTCGTAGCCGCGGTCCAGGGCCTCCTGGACGATCGCGCGGCCGCGATCGAGGGGGTCGCCGCCCTGGCCGTTCGAGCAGAAGGCGATGGCGAAGGTGGTCCAGTACCCCTCGCGTCGCGAGCGAACCACCACGGCGTATTCGAGCCCCAGCGCGGCCTCCTGGACCAGCGTCCATTCACCGGCCGAGCTCTCGATGCGCGGCGGCTCGTAGCCGAGCCTCTCGACCGCGGTGTTCCCGATCAGCGCGATCTCCGGCTCGGGTCCCTCGACGCGGAGCATGGCCACCGGCTCGGTGGCGCTGAAGAAGGCGCGCACACCCGGATCCACGGAGGCCTCGGCGCGGGCGAGGTCGAGCTTGAATTCGCGCGCCTCGCGGCCCGGACCCAGCTCCAGCTCGAGCCGCGCGCCCGGCAGCTTGGTGGGGTAGGGGATCCGGTTGTAGGGGTGGTCGAAGAGCTCCTGCATGCGCGCCTGCTCCCCCTCGGCCTTCAGGCGCTTCATGGTCTCGTAGCACCACTCCTCGCTCTCGACGACCTCGGGCCGGCGCAGGTCCCACAGGTCGCCGCGGTCGAGGGAGAGGCGGATCCGGCGCCCCTCGCCCCACAGCAGGCCGCCGGTCGCTCCGTTGCCGATCGGCAGGGCCTCGTCCCAGCGCTCGATGGGGGCTTCGAGCAAGAGGGGGGAGGGCGATGGTATCCGGGCCTGGCCGGCTTCCTTCCGCAAGCCGAATGCGGCGATGGGAATCGGCCGGAAGGTCGGGACATCGGGCACTGTCAGCTCGCGATGCGGGGGACCGGCCCAGGGGCTCGGCGGATCCAGGAAGACTTCGAAGAACCCGGGTCCGCGGTCGAGCTCCGGGTTGCCGCCCACCTCCACGGTCTCTGGATCGGCCACGTGCCCGAAGGGGGTCCCGAAGAAGACATTGCCCACGACCCGGCTCCCGACGGGCATTCCGAAGTCGTCGGTCAGGGTCGCCTGCAGCTCGGGGAAGCGCGTGGACCACGGCGGCTCACCGATGGGAACCGCCCTCAGTCTCCGGTGCAGCGTGGAGGTCTCGGGATCCTCGATGTGCTCCGCCATCCAGCCCACTCCACGGCTGTCGAAGCGCAGACCCAGGGAACAGTCCACGAAGGCGTTGCCTCGGATCTCGAGGTGGCGGCCGCCGCCGATCAACATGCCCAGGTTGCAGCGGTACAGGATGTTCCCCTCGACCCGGATCCCGCTGGCCATGTCGTCGAGGTAGATGGCGTTCTGCCAGCGGTCCTCGCTTCCCGGCAGGTCGTGGATGAAGTTGTGCCGGATGAGGTTCCCGTGCGTCGTCCAGTCGCGGCCAGTGTAGATCGCTCCGCAGTCCCCGGTCTCCAGCAGGACGTCGTGGATCTCGTTGCGCTCGATGAGGTGGTCGTTGCCCGAGAAGAGGATCGCCCCGTGGGGCGCGTCGTGCAGGAGGTTGCCGCGCACGAGGTGCCCCACACCCGAGATCGAGATGCCCGGGTGATAGGTGCGGTGGATCCGGCCGAAGCGCGTGATCTCGCATCCGATGACCTGGTGACCGCCCGCTTCCAGCGTGCGCCGGTCGCCTCCGGAGAGCGCGATCCCGGTGCCACCGATGTCGCTGAGCTCGCAGTCACGGACGGCATGCCCCGCGCCGCTCACGGAGATGCCGGTCGTGCCCGTACGGCTGATGTGGCAGGAGTGCACCGTGCATCCCTCCCCTCCCTCGATGCGGATGGCCTCGCCCCGCGTATCGGAGAGCTGGAGGTAGTCGATGACCACGTAGCGACAGCCCTTCAGGTGGATCAGCGGCTCGGCCAGGGTGGTGATGGAGAGCTCCGCGTCGGAGCTCCCCCTGGGAGGCCACAGGTAGAGCTTCTTCGCCTTGCGATCGATGGTGTATTCACCCGGCGAGTCCAGCTCCTCCAGGAGACCGGTGACGTAGAAGCGCCCTCCCGCCCTCAGGCCGTAGCGGTGGGGGAGGCCGAGGCGGACCGTCCCCGCGTCGGGATCGACCTCCGCCACCGGGAGGAGCTCCTCGGCCCAGTCGAAGTGCCAGTAGCCGAGCATCCACATCCCCTCGGCCGAGGCCCAGCGCTCGAGGCGCTCGTCGTCGAAGCGGAATGCCCCGCCGCGCGGCGGGTCCGTCTCCCGGTCCTCCTCGGCCACGTCCGGCTCGCGATCGCGGGGCCGGGTGCCGGGATCGATCACCTCCTCGTAGCTCGCGAAGCCCCTGTTCGGCCAGCGCGCCGGAGTCAGGACGCGACCGTCCCACGTTACCTCGCCGGCGGGCGGAACGGTCGGCACGCCCATGCCGCGATGCTGCACCTCGCCCGGATCGTCGATGCCGAGGGCAGCGAGGTCCACCACGCGCACGGCCGCGCGCGCGGCGTCGCTGGGCAGTCGAGCCGCCACCTCCTCGCTGACGAGCGGCGCGAGCGCCTCCGAGGGTATGCGCCCGCTGCCGGCCAGGCTGGAGGCATACACGCCGAGCGGCGACGAGCCGCCGAGGGGTCCATAAAAGAAGGTGCCCCGGATCACCGTCGGTGCGCCCGGGACGCCGCTCAACTCCTCGTCGAGGACCAGCGACTCCTCGAGACGGTTGGTACCCAACCAGAGGTGGACCACGACCTCGACGGGCTCGCGGCCCTCCTCCCGCTCGAGGAGACGGTGGCGACGTACCGCCTCCAGGGCGACGGCCGGCGTGGCGAAGGGCTTCTCGGAGCTTCCATCGCCGGTGGCGTCGTCGCCGTAGGGAGGCGGGAAGACATTGAACACCTGCCCCTGGGCGAGCAGGGCCAGCGCGAGGGTGGCGGTGAGGTGGGCCATGGCCGATCCGGGACGGGGTGGAGGGGAGGGGCTTCCGCCGATCACCATAGCGATTCTCCCCCGGGCCCGAAATCGCCCCGGCCCCGGGGCCCCACCCGCGGGAGTTGCTACCTTGGGCGCCGCATGAGGGTCCTCCTGGTCAGCCACAACTTCCTGCCCCGGCACCGGGCGGGGACCGAGATCTACACCTGGCAGCTCGGCTGCGAGCTCTCGGCGCGCGGCCACGAGGTGGAGGTCTTCACCTCGGAGAAGGAGGTCAGCCTGCCCGACCTGAGCCTCAGGCGGCGCGAGATCGAGGGGCTGACGGTCACCGAGCTGATCAACAACCTCTTCTTCGAGGACTTCCGCCAGACCTGGGAGCGGCCCGAGGTGGACCGCATCTTCGGCGCCGAGCTGGATCGCTACCAGCCCGAGCTGGTGCACTTCCAGCACCTGATGAACCTCTCGGCCGGCTGCATCGAGGAGGTCTGGCGCCGCGGCGTCCCGGTGGTCTTCACCCTGCACGACTACTGGCTGCAGTGCGCGCGCTTCGGACAGCGGGTGCACGCCGACGGCTCGGTCTGCCACGAGATCGTCCCCGAGCGCTGCGGCGGGTGCCTGGCCGGCTACAAGTGGCGCATGAGCGACCTCGAGCAGCGCACCGGCCGGGTCCTGGCCGGGCTGCGCCGGGCGACCGGCCTGGACCTCGGGCCGCCGCTCACGGGTCTCGCCAACGTCTTCCGCGGCCGGGGAAACGGCGGCGAGCGCCGGCCCGAGCCGGTTGCGGGGGAGACAGCCGAGATGGCGCGCCGCATCTCCGAGCGCGAGAAGTTCCTGCGCGAGCGCGTGCTCGGCCGCGTGCAGCGCTTCATCTCGCCCTCGAGCTTCCTGCGCGAGCGCTTCGTCGAGTGGGGCATCCCCCCCGAGCGCATCGACTACCGCCGCATCGGGGTGGACCTCTCGCGCTTCCAGCCCATCCAGCGCGAGCCCGCCGACCGCCTGCGGGTGGGCTTCATCGGAGTCCTGCACCCGCTCAAGGGGGTGCACGTGCTGCTCGAGGCCTGGGGGCGGCTGCCGGAGGAACTCCGCGCGAGGGGGGAGCTCTCGATCTTCGGGCCGGAGCACCACTACCCGAGCTACCAGCGCGAGCTGCGCGAGGCCGCCCGCCGCTCGGGCGCGCGCCTGCGCGGCGCGCTCTCGCGCGACGAGGTGGCCGGCGCCCTGCGCGAGGTCGACCTCATGGTGGTGCCGAGCGTCTGGTACGAGAACTCGCCCCTCACCATCCTCGAGGGACTGGCCACGCACACCCCGCTGCTCGTCTCGGACCTCGGCGGCATGGCCGAGCTGGTCGAGCCGGGCGTCACCGGCTTCCACTTCCGCATGGGCGACGCCGAGGACCTGGCGGCGCACCTCGCGCGCTTCCTCGAGAGGCCCGAGGAGCTCGGCCAGCTCTACGCTGAGCCGGTGCACCTCACCCGCGTGGAGGAGGACGCCATCGCGGTGCTCGAGATCTACGAGCGAGCCATCGAGGAGGTCCGCGGGTGAGGATCCTGCTGGCGGTCCACGGCTGGCCCGACGAGCTCGCCGGCGGGACCGAGGCCAGCGCGCGGGCCCTGGCCCTGGCTCTGGCCGAGCGGGGGCACGCGGTGAGCGCGGTGGCCGGCTCCCTGGTGCCGGCCGGCTCGCTCGAGCCCGGGACGCGCGAGGCGATCGTCCGCGAGTCGCTCGACGAGGACCCGTCGAGCGGCGCGCGCGTCCGCGTGCTGCGCGTGCACCGGCCCGACCTCTACTTCGACCACTGGCAGAAGGGCCGCTCGCCCTCGGTGGCCGCGCGCTTCGAGGAGATCCTGGGACGCCTGGCCCCGGAGGTGGTGCACGTGCACCACTGGATCCGCCTCAGCCGGGACCTCGTCGCGACCGCCGCGCGCGCGGGCATCCCCTCGGTGGTGAGCCTGCACGACTCCTGGACGAGCTGCCTCTTGACCTTCCGCGTCCGGCCCGACGACCGCCGCTCCTGCGAGGCGCGCGAGGACGCCGGCGCGTGCCTCGAGTGCGCGCGCGGGATCGGGCCGCCCACGCCCTGGGTGGGCTTCGGGGAGGAGCGGGTGGCCTTCGAGGAGCGGCGGGCCGATCTCGCGCGCGAGCTCGAGCTCGCCCGGGCGGTCTGCGCGCCGACCCTCTCCCATGCGCGCTCCCTCGAGGCCTGGATGGGCCTGGGGGAGGGGACTCTCGCCGCGCGCGTCCTGGAGCCCGCGGTCCCGATGAGCCTGCGGATCGCCGAGCCGCTGCCGCCGCCGGCCGGGCCGGATCCGCTGGTCCTCTCGGCCTGGGGGAGCCTGACGCCGATCAAGGGCGCGGACCTGCTCGTGGAGGCGGTGCGGAGGCTGGAGCGGGAGCGGGGGGCCGGCGCCGCCCGGCTGCACCTCGCGGGCGAGGAGCCCGACCCCGAGCACGCCCGCGAGCTGCGCGCCTCGGCCGGCGGGCTGGGGGTGCGCTTCCACGGGCCCTACCGCGCCGCGGAGCTGGATCGCCACCCCGCGGCCCGCTCCCACGCCATGGTCAGCGGCAGCCGGGCGCACGAGTCCTTCGGCCTGGTGCTCGACGAGGCCCGCGCCCTGGGCCTCCCGGCCGTGCTCCCGCGGGCCGGGGCCTTCGTCGAGCGGGCGGGCCCCGGCACGGGGGCCCTCCTGTACGAGCCCGGCGACGCCGGCTCCCTGGCCGCGGCGCTGGGACGGCTGATCGACGAGGACGGGCTCCTCGTGCGCCTGCGCGGGGAGGCCGCGCGGGCCCGCCGCAGCGCTCCCGGGGTGCCGGTGGAGGCCGCCCTCTCCATCTATGAGGAAGCGATCCGCGCGGGCGCGCCGCCCGCGGCGCCCCTGCAGTGGTTCGAGCGGCGGTTGCAGGCCTTCGCGATCGAGGAGTGGGACCGGGCCCTGGCCGCCGGCCCCGCGGCCGGGCCGGGACCGGAGGACCGGCGGTGAAGATCCTCTTCGTCCTGCACGACTACCTGCCCGAGCACGTGGGGGGCACCGAGGTGCACGCGCACCGCCTGGCGCGGGAGCTCTCGCGGCGCGGGCACGAGCTCACCGCCCTCTTCACCGAGCGGCGCGTCGGCTCGCCGGAGGGCAGCGCCCGCGAGGGCCGGCTCGACGGGGTGCGCACCATCGAGGTGGTGCACTGGAACGATCCCCGGGACGCGACCGACGCCTGGCTGAACCCGGCCTCGCTCCCGCCCTTCGAGCGGGCGCTGGAGCGCGTCGAGCCCGACCTGGTCCACTTCCACCACCTGGCGCGCTGGGGACCCGCGTGCCTGGAGCGGGCCTCGGAGGGCGGGCGCCCGGCGATCCTCCACCTGCACGACTACTACGCGCTGTGCCACAACTGCCAGCTCCTGCTGCCCGACGGCAAGCTCTGCGAGGCCGGCGCCTCCCGGGCCGCCGACCGCACCTTCGCGCGCGACTGCGAGGCGTGCCTGGACGGGCTGCCCGCCGGGAACGTCGCCGAGCACCTCGCCCGCGGCGTCTCCCATCGGCTCGCGCTGGAGCGCGCCGCGCGTCTGATCTCCCCCTCGCTCTTCCTGGCGGACGTCCTGCAGGGCTCGGGCATGGCGCGGGAGAATGAAATCGAGCTGCTGCGCTACGGGCTCCCCGGTGCGGTGCACCCGCCGCGCGTCCGGCCGTCGGGAAGCCTGCGGGTGGGCTTCGTCGGCGGGCTCTACCCGAGCAAGGGGGCGCACGTCCTGATCGAGGCCCTGGGGCTGCTGCGCGGCGAGCCCGTCGAGCTCGAGGTCTTCGGCGCGCTCGAGTGGTTCCCGGGCTACGTGGCCAGCCTGCGGGATCGCGCCGCGGGTCTGCCGGCCCGCTTCCGCGGGCGCTTCGACCCGGATCGCGCGGACGAGGTGTACGCCGGCATCGACCTGCTGGTGGTGCCCAGCTTGTGGTACGAGAACTGGCCCCTGACCATCCAGGACGCCTACCGCTGCGGCGTGCCGGTGGTGGCCTCGGACCTGGGCGGCATGGCCGAGGCGGTGGAGGACGGCGTCTCGGGCCGGCTCTTCCCGCGCGGCGACGCCGCGGCCCTGGCCGGGATCCTGCGCCAGCTCGCGGGCGATCGCGACGAGCTGGCCCGCCTCGCGCGCGGCCGGCCGCCGGTGCCGACCCTGGAGGAGGAGGTCGATCGCCTGGTGGCGATCTACGCGGAGGTGATGGCGAGATGAGCGGACGGAGCACCATGGTCTGGAGCGGGGCGGCGGCGCTGGCCCTCCTCGCTGCCTGTTCCTCGACCGAGCGGCCCGGGCGGAGCCGGTCGGCCGAGGGCACGGGGGCGATCGTCTCGATCGACGAGCTCCCCCCGGAGTACGCCCGGATCCTGCGCGACTACGCGGCCGGCGGGGCGCTCTGGGAGGCGCGCCGCGAGAGGGTGCGCGAGGACCCGCGCCAGACGGCCTTCCTGGTCGAGAACCTGGCGCTCGAGATGGTGCGGGCCTGGGAGCGCTCCCGGCTCGAGACCGAGCGCGGGGCGCGGGGCCCCTACGAGCGCGCCCGGGACGAGCTGGTGCTCTTCGGCGAGGCCGCGGCTCCCCTGCTGACCGAGCTCTTCGCGGTGGGGGACGACGTGGTCGCCTTCGTGGCCGCGGACGCCCTGATGCACGTGGCCGGGCCGGCCTGCCTGCCGGTGGCGGGGCTGCTCGAGCGGGAGGAGACCAAGGTGAGGCGCCGGGCCGCCGAGCTCCTGGCCTCGCTGCCCCACGCCCGCTCCGCCGAGGAGGGGGTGCGCCGGGCGCTGGCTTCGTGCACCACCTCCGATCCCGAGTGGATCGTACGCGCCACGGCGGCCCGCGCACTGGGGGAGCGCGGCGCGCGCGATCGCGAGACCCGGCCCTCGCGCCTGGCGCTGCAGCGCGCCCTGGCCGACCGCGATCCGGCGGTGGTCGCCGTGTCGGCCCAGGCCCTGGGAGTCCTGGGGGACGCCGAGGCGATCCCCGCCCTGGCCAACCTGCTCGAGCGCGGCACGGGCGAGGGTGAGATCAAGATCGTGCGCGCCGCCCAGGCCGCCCTCATGCGCCTCAGCGGCCTGCCCCAGCTCGAGGTCGGCCGCATGAGGCCCCGCGACTGGCGCTCCTGGTGGCAGTCGCGGCGGTCGCGCTAGAGGTCTTGGGCGCCCGTTGCGTGGGCCTGGCAACCGAGTGACGGCGCCCAAGGCATCTAGCGCTCGCCGGGAGGCGAGCGCGGGCCCCGTCAGGGGCCCGTGCGCGCCACGCGAGCGCAGCGAGCATGTGGCGCAGCCGCGCGCAGGAGCGCGCGGCGCGATCACCGGCCTGCCCCGGCCCCCCTGGCTCGTCCATCCCCGGGCGGAGGCGCCGCCTGCGGAGCAGGCGCGCCGACGAGGATTCTTCAGCACGCCTGGTCGGTCTGAGGCGAAGACTCGCCAGAGGTCTTGGGCGCCCGTTGCGTGGGCCTGGCAACCGAGTGACGGCGCCCAAGG
>CAZTTG010000024.1:0-33558 GCA_964615935.1 uncultured Planctomycetaceae bacterium
CCCCCCCCCCCCCCCCCCCCCCCCCCCCCCCCCCCCCCCCCCCCCCCCCCCGCTCGTCAACTGCCGATGGAGCCTCCCCTCCGGATGTCAGTGGAAATCCCTCTTGCGCAACCGAATCGGTCCCGAATCCGAGAAACAGGCAAGCCCGCCGCCGATGGAGAGGATGGCCAATGCTGGCCAGGAGACCCGATCCGACCGCTCCCGACTCTCAGGCACTCTCGCAGTGCAGCCCCCTCCCCCGCGCCATCTGGCGCAGGGCCCACACCGGCCGTCGCGCCAGCATCGTCAGGTCCTCCAGCGCGGCGTAGGCGCAGGGCACCAGCACCAGGATCAGGCCGGTGGCCATGGCCAGCCCGAAGAACAGGCTGATGGCCATGGGCTGCAGGAAGCGCGCCTGGCCCTGGGCGAAGAAGGTCAGGGGGGAGAGTCCCAGCATGGTGGTGATCGAGGTCAGGACGATGGGCCGGAAGCGCTGCTTGCCGGCGACCAGCAGGGCCTGCATCAGCGGCTCGCCCGCTTGCCGTCGGGCGTTGACGCGGTCCACCAGGATCAGGGAGTCGTTGACCACGATGCCCGCCAGGGCCAGGAGGCCGATCAGCGAGAGCAGCGAGAGCGAGCGCCCCATGATCAGGTGACCCAGGATCATCCCGGTCACCGCCAGCGGGATCGCGAACATGATCACCAGGGGCTGGGCCAGGGACCGGAACAGGCTCCCCAGGATCACGAAGATCACCCCGGCCGCGAGCAGGGTCGAGCGCCGCAGCCCCTCGAAGGCCTCCTGGGTCTCCTCGTAGTCGCCCTCGAACTCGAGGGAGGTGCCGGGCATGTCCTGCGATATCCCGGCGTACTCCCCGCGTAACAACTCGATGGCCTTCCCGGCGCTGATGATCTCCTTGTTCACGTCGGCCAGGACCCGGATGGAGCGCTGGCCATCGTCGCGCGAGATCAGGGCCGGCCCGGCGTCCTCCACCAGGTGGGCCACCGCGCGCAGCGGCAGGCGCGCGCCCCCCGGGGCGGTCACGCGCAGTTCCTCCAGAGAGGCCCGCTCGGCGCGCAGCTCCTCGGGCAGCTTGAGCACCACCTCGACGTCGTCGCGGCCGCGCCGCAGGCGGGAGACGCGCGTGCCCTCGAAGGAGGTGCGCAGCTCGGAGGCCAGCCAGGCCTCGGAGAAGCCCGAGAGCCGGGCCTCCTCCCGCAGGAGCACGCGCACCTGGCGCTTGCCCATCTCCGCGTCGTCATGCACGTCGCGCACCCCGGGCTGGCGCTCGAGCGAGGCCTTCACCCGATCGGCGAGCCCGCGCAGCACCTCGAGCTCCTCGCCCCGGATGGAGATGTCGATGGCGCGGCCGGTGGGCCCCGCCTGGGGCTGGGCCACGTCGATCGAGAGGATGCCCGGCGGGGGCTCGGCCAGGCGCTGGCGCAGGTCCTCGATGATCACCGCCGTGGGCCGCCGGCCGCCGGCGTCCTCGCGCAGCTCGACCCAGATCTGCGCCAGGTTCTGGCCGAACTGCCACCGGGTGGCGTCCTCGGCCTGACCGCCGGTGATCATGTTGGTGCTCTCGACCTCCTCCTCGGGCAGGGCCAGCACCATCTCCTCCACCCGGATGCCGCGCCGCTCGGTCTCCTCCAGGGAGGTCCCCGGCGGCATGCGCATGTTGACGTAGAAGATCTTGGACTCGAAGTCGTCGAAGAGGTTGAAGGGCACCCACCAGCGGGCCACGACCACCAACACCGCGGTGGTGGCGATGCTGGCCGCCAAGCTGACGTAGCGCCAGCGCAGGGCCAGGGTCAGGAGGCGGCCGTAGGCCTCTCGCAGGGGCTCGTACCAGGGCCGCGACGGGCGCTCCCGCGCGGCGCGAAGGCTCCGCTTCCCGCTCCAGTGGGCCAGGTGCGCGGGCAGCACCAGGATGGCCTCGGCCAGGGAGGCCACCAGACAGAAGCTGACGATCAGGGGCAGGGGCCGCATGAACTGCCCGGTGGTGCCCTCGATCATCAGGATGGGCAGGAAGGCGGCCATGGTGGTCAGGATGGTGGCGGTCACGGGCTTGCCCACCTGGGCGGTCCCCTCGATGGCCGCCTCGGCCGGCGAGAGGCCCTCCTCCATCAGCCGGAAGGAGTTCTCCGAGACCACGATGGCGTCGTCCACGATCATGCCCAGGACGATGATCAGGGCGAACATCGTCATCATGTTCATGCTGACGCCGATCGCCCCCGCCAGGGCGATGCCCCCCAGGAAGGCCACCGGGATGCCCAGGGCGGTGATCAGCGCCACCCGCCAGGAGAGGAAGGCCAAGAGCGAGAGCACCACCAGGACCCCGCCGATGGTGGCCGAGTCGCGCATCACCTCCAGGCGGTTCTCGATGTAGATCGAGACGTCGGTATTGGTGCCCAGCGCGGCCCCCGGCGGCATGCGCCCGGCGTGCTCGGCCACGTAGGCGTGCACCGCGCGGGAGATGTCCACCGCGTCGCCGCGCTCGTCCTTGTTGACCTGCAGGTGCAGGGTGGGCTGGCCGTTGAAGCGCGCCAGGGTCACCGGCCGCTGGAAGGTGTCGCTGGGCCGGGCCACGTCGGCCAGCAGCACCCGCCGCCCGTCGGGGAGCGCCAGGACCGGCAGCTCCAGCAGGTCGGCGGCCTCCTCCACCTGCGAGTCCACCCGCAGGAGGAAGTCCCCCGAGTCGGTGCTCAGGCTGCCCAGCGGCAGGTCGGCCACGCGCCCCTCGATGGCCGCCGCCAGGCCCGCCAGGCTCAGGCCGTAGCGCTCCAGGGCCAGGGGATCGACCTCGACCCACAGGCGCGGCTCGCGGCTGCCGCTGACCACCACCGAGCTGACCCCCTCGATGG
Organism: uncultured Planctomycetaceae bacterium; assembly: GCA_964615935.1. Classification (GTDB taxonomy): domain Bacteria; phylum Planctomycetota; class UBA1135; order UBA1135; genus CAZTTG01. Next base: position 2,842 of record CAZTTG010000024.1, read on the forward strand.
CCTCCAGCCCGCTCTCGTGGCGCTCGCCCAGCTCGCGCAGCTCGTCCTCGGCGACCTTGCCGTAGACGTAGACCGCCATCACCGGCCACTGCTGCCGCAGCTCCTCGACGTAGGAGTCCTCGGCGTCCCGCGGCAGCTCGTCGGCGCGCTCGATGGCCGCGCGCGCGTCGTCCAGGAAGGTGCCGACCTCGGTGCCCCGCTCGAGGGTGAGCGTGATGGTGGAGATCCCCTCCATGGAGGTCGAGAGCATCTCGTCCAGCCCGTCGAGGGACTCCAGCTCGTCCTCCAGCGGCAGGGTCACCAGCCGCTCCACGTCCTCGGGCGAGGCCCCCGGGTAGAGGGTGGTGACGATCACCCGGTCCATCGAGAACTCGGGGAAGACCTCGCGCGGCATGGCCAGGTAGAAGAGCAGCCCGGCCAGGCACACGACCGCCATGGCCAGGTTGCTGGCCACCGGGTTCCCCACCGCGAAGGCCGCCAGGCGCCGGATCAACGGGAGGCCTCGCCTTCGCCGTCCCCCTCGATCCGGCAGCGCGCCCCGTCGGCCAGCCGATCGAGCGGGTGGGTGATCAGGAGCTCGCCCGGAGCCAGCCCGCCGTCGACCAGGAAGCCCTCGCCCACCGACCGGCCGAGGTCCAGGTCGCGCCGTCGAGCGAGGTCGTCCTCGAGGACGAAGGCGATCGCTCGGTCCGAGTCCCAGCGGAGGTGGCGCCGGTCCACGACCAGGGCTCCCTCGGCGACCCCCAGCTCGATGACCGCCCGGGCGAACTGCCCGGCGGCCAGGGGGTCGCCCGCGGAGGAGGCGCCATCCTCCGGCGCGGTCCCCGCCGCGGGGTTCCGCACCTCGACCTCCACCGACACCGCCCGGGAGGCGAGGTCGGCCTCCACCCCCACGGCGCGCACGCGGCCGTCCAGGTGCAGGCCGGGGCGCGAGGGCAGATCGACCCGCACCGCGAGCCCGACCCGGATGCCGACGAGCTCCAGCTCGTGCACCGGCAGCGAGAGGTGCAGGGTTGCGATGTCCAGGAGCTCGGCCACCGGCTCGCCGGGCGCCAGCCAGGTGCCCGGCGCCGGCGCGCGGCCGGCGAGGTGGCCCGCGAAGGGCGCCAGGATCTCGGCCTTGCCGCGGCGGACCCGCGCCAGCTCCAGGGAGAGCTCCGCGTGGGCCAGCCGGGTGCGGGCGGTCGCCTCGGCGCTGCGAGCGCTCTCGACGCGGTCGAGGGCCGCACGGTTCAGCCCGGAGGCGGCCGCGTCCTCCGCCAGGGCGGCGTCCAGGAGGCTGGGGCTGGCGATCCCCTCCCCCTCCAGACCGCGCAGGCGCTCCAGCTCGCGCGCCGCCACCTCCCGGCGCGTGCGGCTGGTCTCGAGCTGCCCCTCGGCGTGGCCGATCTCCAGGAGGGCCGCCGCCAGGACCGCGCGCGCCTCCTCGACCCCCGCCTCGGCCCGGCGCGCCTCCAGGTCGAGGATCTCGGGATCGAGGGACAGGAGGACCTGGCCGGCCTCCACCGCGGCGCCCGGCCGCCAGCCCTCGAGCACCGCGACGACCTTCCCGCCCACCTCGCTCGCCAACCGCGCGCGGCGGGCCGCGAGGAGCGTCCCGAAGCCACCCACCTCGAGCGGGATCGCGCGGGTCGCGACCTCGCGGACCCGGACCGGCACGGGACCCGGGTCCCGGGGCGGCGCCGGGGCGGGCTCGGGCCGCCCCTCGTACAGGGCGTCGATCAGGAGCCAGGCCGCGCCGGCGATCAGCGCGACCAGGACCAGGCTGATGAGGGTGCGGGGGAGGGCCATCTGCGCTGTCTCGGGGAGGGGGACCCGGTCCAGAATGGCTCCCTTCTAGCCGTTTCCGCGGCCGGTCCAAGCGTGGGGGGGGCAAACCGCGCGGCGGGCCGCGGCGAACGGGCCGCCGGGGGACCGATCGCGCCGTTCCCCTCCCCCCCCTCCCCCCCCTCTCCACCTTCGTATCCGCTGTGGACTGCCCGTCCCCCCGGTGGTTCAATCCCCGCTCTCATCCCCCTCTCCCCCCGTCCCCGAGCACCCCCCTACCGTGGAACTCAACGTCGAAAACCTCGCCCCCTGCCGGGTCCGAGTCGCCCTCACCGTCCCCGCCGAGGAGCTCGAGCAGGAGGTCCGCAAGACCCTCGACGGCCTCCGCCGACAGACCCGGATGAAGGGCTTCCGGCCGGGCAAGGTTCCCCTCCACGCGGTGGAGAAGGCGCACGGCCTGGAGGTGCGCGAGGAGGCCAAGCAGCGCTTCGTGGCCCTGGCCTTCGAGCGCGCCGTCAAGGAGAACGAGCTGGACCCCCTGGGCTCGCCCCGGGTGACAATGGAGGATCTGGCCGCCATCCGGCCCGCCGCGGGCCAGGACTTCGAGTTCGCCTTCGACGTCGATCTCCGGCCCCGCTTCGAGCTGGGGCAGTACAAGGGCCTGGCGGTCGAGAGCCAGCTCGCCCCGGTGCTGGAGGAGGAGGTCGACCAGGCCATCGAGGACATCCGACGCCGCTCCGCGCGGCCCGAGCCCGCCGGCGAGGACGGCCTGCCCGAGGACGGGATGGCGGTCTGCAAGATGGAGCTGCGCCACGAGGGCGAGGTGGTCCTCTCCCGCGAGGGGATTCGCCTCTCCCCGGAGGCCCCCCTGCCGGGGCTCGATCCGGAGGCCTTCACCCGCTCCCTGACCGGGGCCGTGCCGGGCCAGGAAATCGAGCTCCAGGTGCCCCGGCTGCCGGCGGACATCGAGAAGGAGGAGGCCCGGGGACAGGAGGGGACCTGCCACCTGACCGTCTCCGAGGCCTTCCGGCTGGTCCCCCCCGACGAGGAGACGCTGCGGGCGAACGTGGGGGTCGAGACCGACGAGGAGGTCCGCGTCAAGGTCCGGGAGGAGCTCGAACGCGTCCGGCAGGCCGAGGAGGACCAGCGCGTCGAGGCGGCCCTGATCGCGGCCCTGGTGGGGGCCCACGACTTCGAGCTCCCCGAGGCCATGATCGAGGACCAGGTGGCCTCCCGCCTGGAGGTCATCCGGGTCCAGCTAAAGGCTCGCGGCCTGGCGGACGAGGAGATCGGACAGGCGGTCGCCGCCCAGGAGGGCGAGGTGCGCGAAGGGGCCCTGCAGGGCGCCCGCAGCCTCTTCCTGATGGAGGCCATCGCCACCCAGGAGGAGCTCAAGGTGAACCAGCAGGACATCGCCAGCGAGCTCCGGGTGATCGCCCAACGCAACCAGGCCAGCCTCGAGGAGGTCAGCGAGTTCTACAAGGAGAACGACCAGATGCAGCAGCTGGCCCTGGAGATCATGGATCGCAAGGTCCGCACCTTCCTGCGCGAGAACGCCGACATCACTGAACCCGCCTGAACCCCGCACCCGACCTGGAAGCCGACCGGCTGAGGAAGAAGAACCGATGGAAGAGCACGCGAACCTGTACATCCCCTACGTGGTCGAGAAGACCGGACGCGGGGAGCGCGCCTACGACATCTACTCGCGCCTCCTGGAGGACCGGATCATCTTCATCGGCAGCGAGATCAACGACCAGGTCGCCAACTCGGTGATGGCCCAGTTGCTCTTCCTGGACCGGGCCAACAAGTCCCAGGACATCAACATCTACATCAACAGCCCCGGCGGTTCGGTGACCAGCGGCCTGGCGATGTACGACACCATGCAGTTCGTGACCCCCGACGTGGCCACCTACTGCCTGGGACAGTGCGCCTCCATGGGGGCCGTGCTGCTGGCCGGCGGGACCAAGGGCAAGCGCTTCGCCCTGCCCCACTCGCGGGTCATGATCCACCAGCCGTGGGGCGGCGCCCAGGGAACGGCGGCCGACATGGAGATCCAGGTCGAGGAGATCCTGCGCCTGCGCAAGCACCTCGAGGAGATCCTGGCCGACCACTGCGGCAAGGATGTGGAAGAAGTTTCCAAGGCCTGCGAGCGGGACAAGTTCTTCACCCCCGAGCAGGCCAAGGATTTCGGCCTGATCGACGATGTGGTGACCGCCACCGAGAAAAAAGACTAGAGTAGAGCCGGCGAGCGCGCCCCTGCCGGGCGTCCGCGCCGGCGCCCGCGAGGACGCTTGCGCCCCGCCCCGGCGAGAGGCACCCTGAAGACTCGAGGTACCCCTAGATGACACCCTCCTCCAACCGCGGCCGCCACGTGGAGCGCTGCACCTTCTGCGAGAAGCGACGCCACCACGTGGCCTCCCTGATCGCGGGTCCGCCGGGGGTGTACATCTGCAACGAGTGCATCGAGATCTGCAACTCCATCCTGCAGGAGGAGCAGCGCCGCAGCGCCGAGACCGGGCTGGGCCAGACCGCCGGCGCCGCGCGCGGCCGGCGACGCGGCGGGGGCCCCGCGCCCGCGCCCGAGCCTCGGCTGCCCACCCCCATCGAGATCTCCCGCCGGCTGGAGGAGTACGTGATCGGCCAGACCCGCGCCAAGAAGGTGCTGGCCGTCGCGGTCTACAACCACTACAAGCGGATCCGCAGCCAGAAGCCGGGCGCCAGCACCGAGGACCAGGTCGAGATCGAGAAGTCCAACGTGCTGCTGGTGGGTCCCACCGGCTCGGGCAAGACCCTGCTGGCCCGCACCCTGGCGCGCATGCTCGACGTGCCCTTCGCCCTGGCCGACGCCACCACCCTGACCGAGGCCGGCTACGTCGGGGAGGACGTCGAGAACATCCTGCTCAAGCTCCTGCAGGCGGCCGACTTCGACATCGAGCGCGCGCAGCAGGGGATCGTCTACGTCGACGAGATCGACAAGATCGGCCGCACCACCTCCAACGTCTCGATCACCCGCGACGTCTCCGGCGAGGGGGTCCAGCAGGCCCTGCTCAAGATCCTCGAGGGCACCGTCGCCAACGTGCCGCCGCAGGGGGGGCGCAAGCACCCCGAGCAGGCCTACATCCAGATCGACACCTCCAACATCCTGTTCGTCTGCGGCGGGACCTTCTCGGGGGTGGAGGAGATCATCGCCCGCCGGGTGGGCAGCAGCGTGATCGGCTTCGGCCTGGAGGCCGAGGCGGACCCGGAGGAGAAGCCCAGCCGCTGGCGCCGGGCCAAGAAGCTGCCCAGCCAGGTGGACTCCGACAACCGCGAGGAGTTCGTCCGCCTGATCGAGCCCAAGGACCTGATCGAGTACGGCATGATCCCCGAGTTCGTCGGGCGGCTGCCGGTCCTGACCACCCTCGACAGCCTGGAACGCGACGACCTGGTGCGCATCCTGACCGAGCCCAAGAACGCGCTCACCCGCCAGTTCGCCCGTCTCTTCCAGATGTCCGATGCCGAGCTCGAGTTCACCCCCGACGCCCTGGAGGCGATCGCCACGGTGGCCATCAATCGCGAGACCGGCGTGCGCGCCCTGCGCTCCATCCTGGAGGACCTGCTCCTGGACGTCCTGTACGAGCTGCCCAACCGCAAGGACACCCGCAAGTTCCTGATCACCGAAGAGGTGGTCCACGGCCGCGAGAACCTGGCGCAGGGGCTGACCGCCGAGGACGTGCTCCCCGAGGAGGAGCCCGAGGAGCCGACCCCGCTTCCGCCCGAGGAGGACACCGCGCCTCCCGAGCGGGAGAGCGCCTGAATCGCCTGAGCGAGAGCGCGTGAGCCGGAGACGGCGAGCGCGCTCGCCCCGACCTCAGCTCGCTTCCCCGCGGCAGCCCCGCCGGGCCCGCCCCCATACGCCCCATGTCCGACCCGCTGCGCATCTACTTCCACCGCGACTTCGACGGGATGGTCTCGGCCGCCCTCCTGGCCAGCATCCTCCGCGGGCGTGGTGAGGCCGACGTGAGCTGGAGCAGCGTCAACTACGACCAGCGCCGGGACTGGGAGCGCTTCGGCGAGGGCGAGCGCTTCGCCATCGTGGACTTCCACTTCCATCCCCGGGCGGAGTACTGGTTCGACCACCACCCCACCACCTTCCTCAGCGCCGAGCTGCGCGAGCGCTACCAGCCCAGCGAGCGCTGGCGGTGGGACGAGACCTCGCCCTCCTGCCCTCCCCTGGTGATCGCCCACGCCCGCGAGCACTGGGCCTGGCAGCCGGAGGAGCGCTTCCTGGAGATGGCCCGCTGGTCGGACGTCATCGACGCCGCCCTCTACGAGAACGTCGAGCAGGCGGTCTTCGGCGATCAGGCGGCCCTGCGCGTGTCGCGCGCCCTGACCGCGGCTCCCAGCAACGCCTGGGTGGACGAGCTGGTGGGCGCCATGTCCACCCAGTCCATCGAGGCGGTGGCCAGCCTGTCCAAGGTGGAGAAGGCCTTCCAGCGCGCCTCGCGCAACCGCGACAAGGCCCTGGAGCAGTTCCCCCCCACGGTCGACTCCATGGAGGAGCGGGTCCTGCTCTACGACGCCTCCAGCAACGCCATCCGCCGGGAGCGCTTCGCGCCCTTCTACCACTATCCCGACATCCACTACGCGGTGGGCGTCATCCCCACCCGCTCGGGCTTCCACGTCTCCTGCGGCCGGAACCCCTGGAACGCCCCGCCGGTCGACGCCATCCACGTGGGTCAGATCATGGAGCGCTACGGCGGCGGCGGCCACCGGGCGGTGGGCGGCGCCAACCCCCCGGACCTGCAGGCCGCCCGCAAGGCCGCGGCCGAGATCGCCGCCGAGCTGCGCGCTGCCTTGCACGGGCGCGTCTAGGCCCCGCCCATGGCCGCCGGCGAGCCGGGGAGCGAGGCCCGCAGCCTCCTGGCCCTCGACCCCCTCCAGCTCGAGGGCCGGGTGGTCGAGCTGGGAGGCCGTCCCTTCCACGCGCGGATCCTGCGCCAGGAGGTGCTCGGGCGGGGGAACCTGGACCTGGAGAGCATGAGCTCCCTGCCCAAGCCCCTGCGCCGGGCCCTGGCGGAGGAGCTCTCGATCCTGGGCGGCCGCGAGCTCGATCGCCGCACCGCGCCCGACGGCGCGAGCCGGCTCCTGCTCGGGCTCCCCGCCCGGGCGGGATCGGGGGAGCAAGCCTCCGCGGTGGAGGTCGTCCACATCCCCTCCCGGCGGCCCGACCGCGGCGCCACCCTGTGCATCTCGACCCAGGTCGGCTGCCCCGTGGCCTGCCCCTTCTGCGCCAGCGGTCTCCTGGGCCTGGACCGCAACCTCGCCAGCTGGGAGATCCTCGAGCAGATCCTGCGCGGCCGCGCGCTGGGTCCCCTGTCCCGCCTGGTGGTGATGGGGATCGGCGAGCCCCTGCTGAACTGGACCGGCGTGCGCGAGGCCCTGGGCGTCGCCAACGGCGAGATGGGTCTCGGCGCGCGCCGCACCACCCTCTCCACCGTGGGCTACCCCGACCGCCTGCGCCGCATCGCCCCCACCCGTCCCCCCTTCCAGCTGGCCATCTCCCTGCACACGCCGGACGACGCCCAGCGCGACGAGCTGGTGCCGGCCATGGCCGGCGTCCCCGTCGAGGAGGTGCTGGACGCGGGCGACTTCTGGTTCGAGGCCACCGGACGCGAGGTGACCTACGAGCTGGTCCTGCTGGCGGGAGTCAACGACCACCCGGCCCTCGCCGAGCACCTGGCCCGACGCCTGAGGGGCCGCCGCGCCACGGTCAACCTGATCCCCTACAACCCGGTGGACGAGACCCCCTTCCGCCGGCCCGAGCGCCCCGCGGTGGAGGCCTTCCGGGACCTCCTGATCGACCGCGGCCAGGTGACCACCGTCCGCTGGTCGCGCGGGCTGGCCACCGACGCGGCCTGCGGGCAGCTCCGCATCCGCCGGACCGGCAGGGGCCCGACCTACCGGCCTGTGCGCGGCCGCGAGCTGCGTTGATCGGAGCCGCGCTCGAGCCCCTTCCCGATGCCCGCCAGCAGGGCCGGCCCATAGCGCGACCAGAGCTCGCCGGACTCCATCCCGCTGGCCGCCGCGGGCAGCTCGAGGGTCGCGATGGGCACTCCCATGTCCGCGCCCACGAGCGAGCCCAGCGAGCCCGCGCGAAGGCCCAGGCGCCTCACCGGGAGCTCGCTGACCGCGCCCATGGCCCGGGCCAGCTCCTCCCCGGGCCCGTCGTAGTCGATGCAGCCCAGGGGCTGGTGGACGCTGATCACGGCCCGCGGCCGGTGCTCCTCGATCAGCTCCAGGAGGGCGCGGCTCTCCGGCTCGCTGAGCGGCTCCCGCCCCTGCCCCCCACCGCCCCGCCAGTTCGCGGCCGGGAAGTTGCGGTTCAGGTCGACGCCCCGGGCGTTGGTCCGGCGCTCGCCGGTCAGGCCGTCCGGGTTGGCGATCGGCAGGAGCACGACCCGCCCGCCCTCGACCAGCGCCGGGCGGTCGCGGAGGCGCCGGCCCAGCTCCTCCAGGAGCGGCGTGCCCGCGGGCTCGTCGCCGTGGATGCCGGCCAGGACCAGGACCACGCCCTCCCCGCTGCCGAAGGAGCGGCAGCGGATCGGCCTCCCCTCGACCGAGCGACCCGCGATCCACTCCTCCAGCGGGGCCTCCGCGGGGCCCGGCTCGGCCGCCGCCGGGGCGCGGCAGGCACCGGCGAGGCCGGCCGCGACCAGCAGGCCGGCGGCCCAGGGGCGGATCGGCCTCCTCGAGGGGCGCGGCCCCCGGCGTCCGATCAGGAAGCCGACACCGGCAGGCAATCGCTCACCCTGTCGAGGGCCTCGTCCACCTCCTCGGCCGAGACCGTCAGGGGCATGCGGAAGCGGAGTGAGTCGTGGCCGCAGGCCAGGCAGAACAGCCCCTTGTCGACCAGCTCGGCGCGCAGCTTGTCGCGCGCCTCGGCGGAGGGAAGGCTGAAGGCGATCATCGAGCCGGTGCCGCGCACGTTGGTGTAACCACCGCGCTCGGCCGCGATCCGGCGCAGGCCGGCCAGCATCCGCTCGCCCTGCCGGGCAACGTTGGCGCCCAGCTCCTCCTCCAGGATGATCTCGATGAAGCGCCGGCTGCGCACCATGTCCACCAGGGTGCCGCCCCAGGTGGAGTTGATCCGGCTGGAGAGCGAGAAGACGTGGTCGGCGACCTCCTCCACCCGGCGGTTCGAGTAGAAGCCGCCGACCTGGGTCTTCTTGGAGAAGGCCACCAGGTCGGGGGCCACGCCGATCTTCTGCCACAGCCAGGGGAGCTCGCCCGCGCTCCAGAAGCCGGTCTGCACCTCGTCGAAGATCAGCATGGCCTCGCGCTCGTCGGCGAAGTGGCGCAGCTCGCCCAGGAACTCGGGGCGGAAGTGGACGTCGCCGCCCTCGCCCTGCATGGGCTCGATGAGGATGGCCGCCACCTTGTCGCCGTGCTTCGCGAAGGCCGCCTCGATCTCAGCCAGCGCGCGGGCCTCGGAGGCCTCCACGTCGTTGGCGATCCCGCCGTTCAGGTCGAACTCGATCCCCGGGTTGTGGACCCGGGGCCAGTCGAACTTGGGGAACAGGCCGATCTTGGCCGGATCGGTGTTGGTCAGGCTCATGGTGTAGCCCGAGCGACCGTGGAAGGAGTCCTTGAAGTGCAGCACCACCAGGTCGTTGGCTTCCTGGTGCATGCCGGTGCGCCCCAGCTTGCGGGCCTTCCAGTCGAAGGCGCACTTGAGGGTGTTCTCCACCGCCAGCGCCCCGCCCGAGATCCAGAAGTGGTGCGGGTAGCCCTCGGGCGTCGCCCGGGTGGCGAAGGCCTCCACGAAGCGCGCCATCGCCACCGTGTACAGGTCGGAGTTCGAGGGGTTGCACAGGGCCGCCTGCAGGATCTCCCGCTGGAACTCCGGATCGGCCATGCCCGGGTGGTTGTAGCCGATGGGCCAGCTCGCGAAGCAGGTGAAGAAGTCCAGGTACTCGCGGCCCGTGGCCGCGTCGTGCAGCCAGGACCCGTGGGACTTCTCCAGGTCGAAGACCACCGGGACGCCGTCGGCGAGCTGGTGCCGCGACAGCACTTCGTGAACGTCACTGGGTTGGATCATGCGGGGGTTCCTCGGGTGGCGCGGAGCAGGGCCGCGCGGGCCGCTCAGTCGATCCCGTCCAGCTCGGCCGCCAGGCGGGTGCCCTCGCGGTCCGAGCGCACCCGCAGGAGCGCCAGGATGGGGGCGGGCCGGCGCAGGCGCGCGAAGCGCTGGTGGGGCTCGACGTTGCTGAAGACGGTGGGCCAGAGGGCCTGACGGGAGGCTCCGGCCATGGCTTGGGCGGGCCGGTAAGGCTCGCCTCCAAAGATCAGGGTCGCGCCCTCGTCCAGGCCCAGGGCCCAGGCCCATCGAACGTACCGGTGCAGCCCCTCGTCGACGATGGGCACGGGGGGCAGGAGAGGCACCGGCGGCGCTTCGTCCGAGCTTCCTTCCAGCCTCGCCAGGAGCTCCTCGCAGAAGCGCGAGAACTCGAGCTCGTGGCACAGGACTCGACCGATCCGGCCCGGAAGCTGGCCGGACAGTGTACTCGATCGGCCGAAGGCCTGCCGCACCACCGCCTCCGCCTCGGCCGCCGGATCGCTGCCCTTCCGCACCGGATGGGAGCGGCAGCGGGCCTCGCGCCAGCGCACCTCCGACCGCACGGCCGCCGCGCCCGGCGCCCGCAGCGCCTGCCGCGCGCGCCGGTCACCGTCGGCGGCCTCGATCCGCAGGACCTCGGGCGCCTCGGCGGCCGCCCGCAGGGCGGTCTGCCCGTCGTCGTGCAGCAGCGCCAGGGCACCCGGCGGCAGGTCCAGCCCGCTCAGGGCCTCCACCACCGCCTCGGCCGCGCGCGGCAGCTCGGGCGAGGCCAGGAGCACCACCCCCCAGCCATCGGCGAGAGCGCGCAGGCACAGGCCGGTCAGCCCCGCCAGCAGGTCGGTCCAGTGGGCGGCGATCACCGCCACGCCCGGCGAGGCGGGGGCCTCCAGCCCGGCGCCCCAGGGATCGAGGGCCGAGGCGAGCCCGTCCCAGCCCCGGTCGAGCGCATCGCAGGGTTCGCCGGGCTCGAGGCCCAGGGCCAGGCCCAGCTCCTCGAGCAGCCCCCGGTCCTCCCTCAGGATGGGCTCCAGCCGGCCGAGCCGCCGGCGGCGCTCGAGCGGATCCAGGGCCAGCCAGGAGGGCCCCACCTCCCGCCAGGCGGCCAGGGCCTCGCCGACCTCGGCCGGACCCGACCGCGGCCAGCGACCCGGATGGCCCCCCTCCGCCCCGGGCGGCGGCTCGAAGCGCAGCGCCTCGGGGGGCGAGCACCAGCGGCCGCCGATCCAGTTCCGGTGTTCCTCTCGGCTCACGTCCCTCGGTCCAATCCCCCGTGAAGGGTCCCCGCGGTGGGCCGCGAGATCCACGGGCGGCCCGCGCGTATCATAGGCGACCGCCATCCGGTTGGCACAGGCCGCCGGAGCGACATGAGCCAGCGATTCCGTCCCGACATGCGCATGCGAAGCGGCACCGACTTCCGCCGCGCCTACGCCACCGGCTCCCGCGCGCGCGGCCCCATCCTCGTGGTCGTCGCCCGGGAGAACGGGCTGGGTCGCACGCGCCTCGGCCTGTCGGTGGGCCGCGCGATCTGGCGCCAGGCCGTGCGCCGCAACCGGGTGAGGCGCCTCTTCCGGGAGGCCTTCCGCCTCTCCTACGGCGAGCTGCCCGCCGGCTTCGACCTGGTGCTGATCCCGGCCGCCCGCGAGCTCGAGCCCCAGCTCGAGCCGACCCGCGCCGAGCTGGTGCGCACCGCGCGCCGGGCGGTCCGGCGCTTCCGGGAGAAGGAGGCCGGGGGTTCCCCGGGCGGGCGATGAAGCCGCTGATCCTGCTGACCACGGCCCCGCTCCGCTTCTACCGCCGCTTCCTCTCGCCGCTCAAGCCCCCCACCTGCCGCTTCCACCCCACCTGCAGCGCCTACGCCATCGAGGCCCTCGACAAGCGCGGCCTTTTCGTTGGCGCCGCCCTGACCGTCTGGCGCATCCTGCGCTGCCAGCCCTTCGGCCGCCCGGGCTTCGACCCCGTGCCCGAGCGCGGCTGGCCGCCTCGCCTCGACCCGCCCGCTCCCGCGCCGACCTCCGACACCGATCCCGAGAGCTCCTAGGCCCCACCCGAGGACGTCCATGCCCTCACGAGCCGCGATCCCCCCCCTGCTCCTCGCCCTCCTCGCGACCGCCGCCGCCCAGGAGGCCGAGCCCTCCGCTCCCGCCGAGGAGCCCCGCTGCCCCATCCCCGGCGCCATCCCGGTCGACTACCTGATCCAGGAGGGCGAGGCGCACATCGCCCACCTGTGGCAGCTCAGCCGCGGGGGCGAGAACGCGGAGGGCTACTGGAGCTTCGCCGGGGACCGGATCGTCTGGCAGCGCACGGCGGGGACCATGGGCTGCGACCGGATCTTCGTCACCCACCCCGAGAAGGGCTCGCCGGTGCCCGTCAGCAACGGGCTGGGGGTGACCACCTGCGCCTACTTCCTGCCCGGCGATCGCGAGCTGCTCTTCGCCTCCACCCACGGCAGCGAGACCGAGTGCCCGCCGCGCCCCGACTTCTCCCGGGGCTACGTGTGGGGCCTGCACCCCCAGTACGACATCTGGGTGCACGAGCTGGCGACCGGCGCCCAGCGAGCCATCGTGGAGGGCTGGGGCTACGACGCCGAGGCCACGGTCTCTCCCCTCGGCGACCGGATCGTGTTCACCTCCACCCGCTCCGGCGACCTGGAGCTGTGGACCTGCGACCTCGAGGGCGGCGACCTCTTCCAGGTGACCGACACCCCGGGCTACGACGGCGGCGCCTTCTTCAGCCACGACGGCCGCGAGCTGGTCTTCCGCGCCACGGCCTTCTCCGACGACCCCGCGGAGGCCGAGGCCGAGCGCGCCGGCTACCGCGAGCTCCTGGAGCGGTGGCTGGTGCGCCCCGGCCGCATGGAGCTCTTCGTGATCGACCCGGACGGCGAGAACCGCCGCCAGCTCACCCAGCTCGGCGGGGCCAACTTCGCGCCCTTCTTCCTTCCCGACGACTCGCGCATCGCCTTCGCCACCAACCACCACGACCAGGAGGGACGGGGCCGCAACTTGGACCTCTTCTCGGTCGGCCTCGACGGCCAGGGGCTCGAGCGGATCACCTTCCACGAGGACTTCGACAGCTTCCCGATGTTCAGCCCCGACGGGCGCTACCTGGCGTTCTCGTCCAACCGCGGGGGAGGGGCGCCCGGGGAGACCAACCTGTTCGTGGCCGAGTGGCGCGAATAGCCCGCGGTCGGGGTTCCCCATCTTGCGCGACCGACTCGCCCGCCTGAGCGTCCCGCTCCTCCTGGGGCTCCTGCCCCTGCTGCTCGTCGGGCCGGCCCTGCTCCCGGGGATGCGCTTCCTGCCCCAGCTCCCCGTGGCCCTGGAGCCCCTGGCTGCGGAGCATCCGGCCGCGGCCGAGCGCGCGCGGGAGGGGGCCAACCGCTGGACCTCGGACGGGCTCTTCCCCGTCCTCGACGAGCAGTTCGCCGTCGCCATGCAGGTGGGTGCGGGGACCCTGCCGACCTGGGACAGGCTGTCGGGAGTGGGCCAGCCCCTCGCCGCCGGGACCCTGAGCGGCACCTGGTACCCCCCGAACTGGCTCGGGTGGCTCTTGAGCCCGGACCGGGCCGCCGGCTGGCTGGCCGCCGGGAGGCTGGCGCTGGCCGGGCTGGGCATGTGGCTCTTCCTCCGCGCGCGCGGACTCCCGCTCGGGGCGCGCCTGGTCGGCGCCCTCGCGTTCCAGGCCGGCGGCTTCGCCCTGGTGAACCTCCACTATGGGATGAAGCTGGACGCGGCCCTGTGGCTGCCCTGGTCCCTGTGGGCGATCGAGGGCATGCGCGCCGGACGGCGGGCCGCGCCCCTGGCCCTGTGCCTCTCCACCGCCCTCTCCTTCCTCGCCGGCTTCCCCCCCATCGCGATCTTCTGCGCCCTGGCCGCGGCCGCCTGGGCCGCGGCGCGCTGGCTGGTGCACGACACGCGCGGCGGCCGCGGGAGCATGCTGGTCCGCCCGCTGGCCTTCATCGGCCTCGGCGTGCTCGCGGCCGGCGTCCAGCTCCTGCCGACCTTCGAGCTCAGCCGCCTCTCGACCCGCGGGCCCAGGTCGGCGGCCGAGCTCGCAGCCGAGGCGCCGCCCCCCGCGGCCCTCGCGACCCTGGTCGCGCCGCAGCTCTTCGGCTCCCAGCAGGAGGACGTCTTCCCGCCCCACGAACCGGTGGCCTGGTGGCTCACTTCGGCCTCCGATGCCGAGCGGGCGGAGCGCTGCACGCCCCTCGAGTGGAGCTTCTACGCGGGGGTCGCCGCGGTCGCCCTGTCCGTCGCCGGCCTCCTCTCGCGGAGGCGCGAGCGGTGGATCCCGGCCCTGGGGCTCCTCGCCTGCGTCGCCTTCGCCCTGGGGTGGCCCGGCGCGCGGCTGCTCTACCAGGTACCCGGCCTGAACCTGGGCGCGCCCACGCGGGTGCTCGCCGTGGCGTGGGCGCTCTGGCCCTGGCTCGCGGCCCTGGGCGCGGAGGCCCTGCTCGAGGGCCGGGCCCGCGCGCGCCGGGCAGCCCTCGCCTTCCTGGTCCTCGCCCTCGCGCCGGGCGCGTGGCTGGGCCTCGCCATCGAGCCGGGCGCCTGGGCCGCGGACGTCGAGGTCCTGCTGGCCGAGCGACACGGCTGCACCCTCGAGGAGGTGCGCGCCTTGGTCTCGCCCGAGGGCGCCCTGGCCGCGGGTGAGCGGCTGGTGGTGGTCGGGAGGGCGCTCCTCGCCTCGGCCCTGGCCGCGGGCATCGCCGTCCTCGCCCTGGACCGGCTGAGGCGGCGAGGCGCCCGGCCCCTCGCGCTGCTCGCTCCCCTCCTCGCCGTCCTGCTGGCCGAGGGCGCGCTGCAGGGTGCGCCCCACGCGGGCGCGCGCGAGCTGGGGGACCTGACCCTGATTCCCCCCTCGAGGGCCATGCAGGAGGTGTGCGACGCCGCGAACCGCGGCCGCGTGCTGCGGCTGGACGCAAGCGAGAGCGGTGTGGGCGAGGTCCTCCACCTCGCCCGGCCCAACCTCCCCCGGCTCTACCGCACCGCCGATCTGACTCCCTACACCGCCTATCCCTCGCGGCGCCTGGTCGAGCTCATGGAGGCGCTCGATCCGGCGAGTCGCTACCGCTCGGGTGTCAGCCGGCTCTCCAGCGTCGAGCTCCTCGGCCATCCTCTGCTGGACCTCCTGCGCGTGAGCGCGGTGCTCTCCCTGCGCGCCGTGGAGCACCCGCGCCTCGAGCTCCGCCACGCCGATCCGCCCTTCCACGTGTACGATCGCAGCGGGGCCCTTCCGCCCGCGCGCCTGGTCGAGACCGGGATCGCCACGCCTACGGATCGCGCCGCCATCGGCCTGCTCGCCCAGGGAGCGATCGATCCGACCGAGGCGACGGTTCTGGCGCCGGGCGTGGCAGCGCGCCGAGCGCCGGGCGGGAGCGGGGAAGCCGCCGAGTTGAAGTTCCGCTGGGTCGATTACCACCGCTTCGACGTCGAGGTCACCGGCGGTCGGGGCGGATGGCTCGTCTTCCACGGAGCGAGCCACCCCGGCTGGAAGGCCACCGTCGACGGGCGCGACGCGACCTTCGTGCGGACGGATCACGTCTACCGCGCCCTGTGGCTGGAGCCCGGCGATCGCGTGGTCCGCACCAAGTACGAACCCTGGTCCCTGCGCATCGGCGCGGGATGCACCCTCCTCGGCCTGATCCTCGGCATCGGGCTCGTCCTGCGCGCCGGGCGGCGCGCCGCCGGTTGATCCCATGCACCTTCAGTTCCTCGCCAGTGGAAGCCGGGGGAACAGCGCGCTCGTCCGCGCGGGCGAGACCTCCATCCTGGTCGACGCCGGGCTCTCGAGCCGGGAGCTGGCGGCCCGCCTCGAGGTCGCCGGCTTGGCCGCGCGCCGGCTGGACCACCTGCTGATCTCCCACGGCCACCTCGACCACGCGCGCAGCGCGGGCCTGCTGGCCCAGCGCTCCGGGGCGACCCTGCACTGCGCCCAGGCCC
The DNA here is from genome assembly GCA_964615935.1 of uncultured Planctomycetaceae bacterium. Taxonomy (GTDB): domain Bacteria; phylum Planctomycetota; class UBA1135; order UBA1135; genus CAZTTG01. The sequence continues at coordinate 18,649 of CAZTTG010000024.1, forward strand.
TGATGGCCAACGCCTCGATCCGCCGCGCGCCGCGCATGAGCACGATCCGCATCGGCGGCGAGCTCGAGCTGGCCGCCGAGGACGGCCGCGATCCGGTGCGCGTGCGACCGGTGCTGGTCCCCCACGACGCCGATCCCACCGTGGCCTACCGCCTGGAGCAGGGAGGTCGCGTGGCGGTCATCGCCACCGACATCGGCACGCCCCGACCGGTGGCCGCCGGCGCCCTCGCCGGGGCGCACGTCCTGGTGCTGGAGTTCAACCACGACCCCGATCGGCTCGCCGCGGGCCCCTACCCGGTGAACCTCAAGCGCCGGATCCGCGGCGACGGCGGACACCTCTCCAACCAGCAGGCGGCCGAGCTCCTCGCCCACCTGGCCGGTCCGCAGCTCCACACCCTGGTGCTGGCGCACCTCTCCGAGCAGAACAACACCCCCGAGCTCGCCCGCGCCTGCGCCCGCGCCGCCCTGGCGGAGCTGGGCCTGGGTCGGGTCGAGGTCCTGGTCGCCAGCCAGGACGAGGTGGGACCCAACCTCGAGGTGTGAGGTTCGCCCGGGCGCGCTCCCACGCCCGGGCCGACTCCGGCCTTCACCGGGAATTTTCACTCTTTCCGCGCGTACTCGGGGGTGCTGCGTCGTTAGAGGCAGCGACCGGATCGCGAGCCCTCCCCCACGGGCGGCGCCAGGACCCTGGCAGGCTGCAATGGGGTCGTCACCGGGGGGGACGCGAGGACCGGAGGATGATGGTGAACCGCGCGGTACGCCCGGCTCCCCCGTTCATCCACGCGACCGAGCATCGACCACGCCCCTGACAGGAGGAGTCTGGAATGCACGCACGCAAGGCCGCTGGCCGTCTGGCGATCGCGACGATCTGCTGGCTCACCGCCGCGCCCCTGGCCGCGGCGGACCAGAGCGCCCTGCCCTACCAGGTCCTCGCCGATCGCTTTCGCGCCGAGCACGGAATCGAATCCGAGGTGCCGTCCGACTGCGACCTGCAGGAGACCCTGGACTCCGGTTTCGCGCGGCTCCGCGTGGGCGCCCTGGACCTTCGCTATCCCCGCAGCGCCCTGGTCGAGCGGCGCCGCGCCGACGAGCTGATCGGCATCTGCGGCGGGCTGCTCGAGCTGCAGGGGCAGTGGATCGACTGGTTCGACTCGGAGGACCCGGCCGCCGACGAGGCGCGCGCGCACCTGTTGGTCCTCTCCCGGTGGGTGCGCCGCTGGCGCGGCTCGAAGCTGGCCGGCGAGGCCCAGGGGGGAGGGCTCGACCTGGCCGCCATGGCGGGAGCCGGACCGAAGGAGCTCGACGCCCTGGCGGGCCTGGCGCGGGCCATGACCGGCGGCGCGGCCCTGGGGCTGGAGCTGGGGGAGGCCCCCTCGCGGACCCTGGTCTTCGCGCCCCAGCGCGAGGACTTCGTGGAGCTGGCGTGCTTCCTGGGCTGGCTGGACGCGCGCAACCGTCCGGTCTACTGGCACGGCGGAGTGGCCGGCTGGACGGAGCTGTGGTGGAACGAGCTGCAGGTGATCGCCCTCGAGTACCCCGGCGTCTCGCCCTCGCCGGGCAGCTGGCGCCAGGGCATCCCCATGGATTCGCGCGAGGAGAGCGGCCTCCTGCAGCACGTGCTGCAGCGCGCCGCCCACGAGCAGGCCTGGCACGCCTTCGGCCGCGGGCTGTCGCCGGTCTTCGAGGCGGGCCTGGCGCAGAACGCGGTGATCGCCCTGCTCGGGCAGAACAACACCCGCTCGGGCGGGAGCGCCCGCGGCAACCAGACCCGGGCCTACGAGATGTTCGTCCCCGGCGGCCTCTCCGAGGGCGGCGTGCTGCCGCCCCAGAACGCCGACAGCGCCTGGCGGGAGGCGCTCGGCGCGGACTGGTTCGTCAAGGCCCTGCGGGCGGGACAGCGGCGGGGCGCCAAGGAGGGCCAGCGCCGCGGCGACCGGCTGGCGCAGTTCGCCCTGACCGCGCCCGGCGCCTCCCGCGCCTTCGTCGTGCACGCCCCCTTCCTGGGCTCGGAGGCCGGCTCCGCCGCCGTCCCGCCGGATCGCTACCTCCCCGACTACCTCGAGTTCTTCCGCGCCTACAAGAGCGCCTTCGTCCGCTGGCTGGAGACCGCCGCCGGGGGCAGCGCACGCGCCTCGCGGGCGAAGTTCTCCAAGCTCCTCGCCCTGACCGCGACCCTCGATGGCCAGGACGCCTTCGAGCGGGCGGCGGAGCAGGTCTATGGCCTGCCGCTGTCGGCGGCCTCCCGCGAGGAGCCCAGCCTGGAGTGGGAGTTCCTGGCCTGGCTCGCGCGCCGGTAGCCCCCGGGCGGAGCCCCTCGGCCGGGCTCAATCCTCGCCGGGCTCCTCGAGCTGGACGGTGACGCGGGTGGTCTCACCCGAGACCAGGTCGGCCCAGGCGTAGCGGCGCTCGCCTCCCCAGGGGGCCTCGTTCAGCGGCATCCGGTAGTCCGGGTGGTGCACGTAGACGAACTCGTCCTCCTCGGAGGGCAGGTCGTCGAGCGAGGCGATGCCCCGCGCGTCGCTGGTCGCCTTGAACTCGCGGTTCAGGAAGAAGTCCGAGTCCCCGCAGGTCCAGTACACGTTGGGCGAGAGGATGAGCCGCGCGCCCGGGAGGGGCTCGCCCCCGGGGTCCAGGACGGTCACCTCGAGGCTGGCCGTCGGCTCCATCCGCAGCACGAAGGGCTCCTCGAGGGCGCCCGGATCCACCTGCTGGATCCAGCGGTCGACCACCTGCCCCTCCGCCGGTGGGGCCGGCCCGCTCGAGGCCCAGCCGCGGCACAGGCCGATGATCTCGCCCTGGCCCGGGGGCAGACCGCCGAGCTCGAAGGTCCCGTCGGCGGCCACGTCGGCCTCGAAGCACCGCGCCAGGATCGGCCCCTCGCCGTCCACTCCGGTGTAGATGCAGAGCTCGACCTGGCCCTCCTCCACCGGACGCGGCACGCTCGGATCGAGCGCGCCCCGAAGGCGGCGCGGGGGCAGCAATTCGAGATGCAGCTCCTTCAGCTCCTCCTCGGCCAGGGTGAACTGCACGATCTCGCTGCACCACGGGTCGCCGGGCCGGCCCTCGAAGCTCAGGCAGATCGCGTGCACGCCCGGACGGATCTTGTCGCAGGAGAGGCGGCCGTCCGCGATCGGCATCCACTCCTCGAACCCGATCTCTCCCCGATCGCTGAGATGCGGCACCACCTCGGCGATCACCCGCTCGGGCGAGTCGATCCAGCCGGAGACGATCAGGAAGGAGCCGCGCTTGAGGACCACCCGGCACTCGCCCTCGCCGGCGGGAAAGCCGCCTTCCCGGTAGGGAACGTAGTCGGGGTGCTCGACGTCGAAGGCCACCCGGTTCACCGGCGACCAGGCAGCGGTGGTCTGGAACCATAGGGGATGGCGCAGCCGGGCGCGGCCGTCGGGCCCGGTGGTGGCCTTCGAGGGCTCCCCCGACCAGGAGTACCAGTCCCCCGAGAGGGCGTCCGTCCGCAGCCCGGCCCCCTGGATCTCGGCGCCGACCACCGGGTATCCCAGGCTGGTCACCACGCGGATGTCGAGGAAGGCCTGCTCTCCGCGGTCGATGGGCGGGCCCGGCTCGACGATCCCGCTCGGGGGATCCTCGGGGGCTGCCGGGCGGTGGTGGCCAGGACGAGGACGGTCGAGAGGATGGTCTTCTTCACGAGGAGGGACATGGCCCATCGGGCGGCAGGAGAGAGGGAGAGGCCCGCGGGGGGCGGCACGACGCCGCCCGCACCACCGGAAGCCAGGGTCCCCAGCGCGGCCAGGAAGGCGGCCGGCTGCTGACCCGTCTCCCGGCGCAACCCGTTGCGCAGTTGATCGAGCCCGCGTCGCAGGCGCGTGCGCACGGTGGCGTGCGGAAGCTCGAGGTGGTGCGCGATCCGCGCCGCGCTCTCCCCCTGCAGGTAGTGGCGCAGGACCACCTCGCGGTAGGCCTCCGGCAGTCCCAGGACCGCGCTGACCAGGCGCTGGTGCAACTCCATGCGCTCCACCAGGCTGGCGGTGTCCGGCTCCTCCAGGGGCCGGGCGCTCTCGCGCTCGCGTGACTCCCGCCGCTCCCTCCGGCGCAGCCCCAGGGCGGCGCGGTTGCGCAGGACGCGGGCCAGCCACGCGCGCATTCCGCTGCCCGCAGCGGGGCGCCCCTCGAGGGCTGCGAGCCAGGTCTCCTGGACCAGGTCCTGGGCCCGGCTCTCGTCCCTCGCCAGGCGTCGCGCCAGCTTCTGCACGAAGTCCACGTGCTCGAGCAGCTCGCCTGCGTCCAGATTCGGGGTGGGATCGACCATGCTTCCAACCGTCGTATTGCCGCGGCGCCCGGATGCGATCCACGAATCCGGGGAAAAGGCCCGAACCCCATCCGGCGGACCCGCGGGCGCGGCCGCGGGGGCGGTCCTTGTCCCCCGCCGGGCCGCGTGGGATGCTGCGGGAGGCCGATCCGCGGCCTCCCCCCATGAGCCGTCTCCGAAGCCTCCTGCGCCGCGCCAGTCTCCCTCGGGGCCGCCGAGGGCGGTTCATCGCACTGCTGGTCCTCGGCGGAGGCGGCCTGCTGCTCCTGGCGTCGGCCGGGCTCGCGCGCCTGCTCCAGATCCACGTCCGGATCGATCCGGGCATGATCCTCCTGGGCGCCGCGGCGGTGATCACCAGCCTGACCCTCTTCCTCTGGCTCGAGCGCCGCCCCCTCGCCGACCCCGTGGTCACGGTCAACTACGACTTCCGGCTGGTGCAGCCGGCCCTGCCGCTGGGGCGCTACCGCCTGCTCCTGGAGATCTTCTACGACGTCGAGCGGGGGGGGCGGCGAGAGCGCTCGCGCCAGGCCCGAATCGACCTGCAGTTCCGGCGCCAGGACCACCCCGAGATCCTGGAGTGGTGCAGCTCGCAGATCGCGGGCTTCCTGCACAGCCACGAGCGCCTGGCCGCTCGCCGCTGGCCCCGGGCTGAGGTGGCCAGCGGTCCGCCGCCCACTCCCCTCGAGCTGCGGCGCAGCCTGAGCGCCGTCGCCACGACCGAAAGCTGAGCGCCCATGGCGAGCCCCTCCGCGAGCTCCACCCTCGAGCTGATGGCCTCCCACCGCTCCGTGCGCGAGTACCGGGACGGCGAGCTGGACGAGGCCGCGGTGCGCGCGGCGGTCGCGGCCGCGCAGCAGGCCGCCACCTCCGCCAACGTCCAGGCCTACTGCCTCCTGCGGATCACCGATCCGGACGAGCGGCAGCGGCTGGCCGAGCTCGCCGGGGGGCAGGCGCAGGTCGCCCGCTCGGGCGCCTTCTTCGTCGTGTGCGGAGACCTGCGGCGGCACCGCCTGGTGGCGCAGGACGCGGGGGCGCCCAGCGTCCGCAACCTGGAGGTGTTCCTGCTGGCGGCCATCGACGCCAGCCTCTTCGCTCAGAACCTGGTGCTGGCCTTCGAGTCCCGGGACCTGGGCACCTGCTACATCGGCGGTCTGCGCAACCGCCTGCCCGAGGTGGACGCCCTGCTGGAGCTCCCCGAGGGAGTGCTGCCCTTCTTCGGCCTGTGCGTCGGCGAGCCCGCGGGCGACTCCGGCCTCCGGCCCCGCCTCCCCCTGGACGCGGTCTACTTCCACGACCGCTACCCCTCCGACGAGCGCATGCGCGAGCTGGTGGCCGAGTACGACGCCACCATGGGCGAGTACTACGAGCGGCGCGGCAAGCCGGGCCACGACTGGAGCGGGGCCCTGTGGCGCATGTTCCGCGAGGCGCGGCGGACGGATCTGGCCGGGTACTACCGCTCCAAGGGCGCCGGCCTGGACTAGTGTCCCGGCGGCGGGGAGCGTCCTCCCGGCCGCTTTCGATAAGCCGGGCTGCTCGACAGGGCTATCCATAAGTAGTAGAAGAAATGCCGTCCCCGGCCGAAGGTGGTCTCGGCCGGATGCACCGGCGGAAAGGACGTGCCATGAAGACCACCGTCAGCCGGCTCGCCGTCGCGAGCCTCGTCGCCCTGCTCGCCGCCGGCGGAGCGGCCCGGGCCCAGACGACCGGCGCCGAGGAGGAGGACCTCGCCCCGGCCGCCGCGACCGGAGAGCTCCACCTCCGCGATCACCTCGTGCGCGCGGTGATCCACAACGGCTTCGCCACCACCGAGGTGGAGCAGCTCCTGGTCAACCCCACCGCCCGCGACCTCGAGGCCGAGTGGTGCTTTCCCCTGCCCGAGGAGGCCTCGCTCTCCGAGCTCTCCCTGTGGATCGCGGGCCAGCCCGTGGTCGGGGAGGTGGTCGAGAAGGAGGAGGCCCGCCGCATCTACGAGGAGGAGCGCTCCACCGGCGGGGACGCCGGCCTGGCCGAGCAGGAGTCCTTCCTGTACCTGCGGGTGGCCGTGGCCCGGGTGCCGGCCGGGGGCGAGCTGCGGGTGCGCATCGTCTACTTCCAGCCCCTCGACGTCGACTCGGGTGTGGGGCGCTACCTGTACCCCCTCCAGGAGGGCGGCACCGACGACATGAACCGCTCCTTCTGGACCATGGACCGCGAGGCCCGGGGCCGGCTCAGCTTCGAGGTGACGCTGCAGACCGCCTTCCCGGTCGACGGCCTGCACAGTCCCAGCCACCCCGGCTTCCAGGCCGCCGAGGTCGCCGCCGGGACCTGGATCGGCCGGTGGGAGTCCTCTCCCGCCACCCTGGACCGCGACTTCGTGCTGCTCTACCGCCTGCGCTCCGACGTGCCCGCCCGGGTGGAGCTCCTGACCCACCGGCGGCCGGGCGCTGTGGAGGGCACCTTCATGGCGGTGGTGACCCCCGGCTCGGACCTGGCCCCCATCGAGGCCGGCACGGACTGGGTGTTCGTGCTCGACGTGTCGGGCTCCATGGCGGGCGAGAAGATGCGCACCCTGGCCCGCGGGGCCGGCGAGGCCCTGGAGGGGATGCAGCCCGGCGACCGCTTCCAGGTGGTCACCTTCAACGATCGGGCCCACCGCATCACCCGCGGCTGGGTGGAGCCCACCGGGGTCGACCTGGACCGGCTCGCGCAGGCGGTGTACCGGCTCGAGGCCGGCGGGGGAACCGACGTCTACGCCGCCCTGGAGACCGCCTACGACCTGCTCGACGCCGATCGCCCCTCGGCCCTGATCCTGATCAGCGACGGGGTCTGCAACGTCGGCCACACCGAGTACCGCGACTTCGCCGAGCTCGCCCGCGAGCACGACGTGCGCCTGTTCACCTTCGTCATGGGCAACGGCGCCAACCAGCGCCTCCTGGGCGACCTGGCGGTGCTCTCCGGCGGCTTCGCCAAGTCGGTCTCGATGCAGGACGAGGTCGGGGCCCACCTGATGCTGGCCCGCGATCGCATGACGCACCAGGCCCTGCACGGGGTGGAGGTCGACCTCCCCGGCGCCACGGTCATGCACCCCGAGCTCCTGCCCAGCCTGTACCTGGGCCAGCAGCTGGTGGTCTTCGGCCGCTACGATCGGCCGGGCCCCTCGCAGCTCGAGGTGCGCGCGAAGATCTCCGGCCGGCCGGCCAGCTGGCGCGTCCCGGTCGAGCTCCCGGCGGTGGACGAGAGCCACCCCGAGATCGAACGGCTCTACGCCCTGGCGGCCATCGCCGACCTCGAGCGCCAGGCCTGGCTGCGCACCGGGGACGAGGCCGAGGCCCGCTCGGCGGTGGTGGACATGGCGCTGCGCTACTCGCTGGTGACCGACCACACCTCCATGGTGGTGGTGGCCGAGTCGCGCAAGGCGGCCTGGGGCCTCGGCGACGACAACGCCCGCCGGCGCGCCGACGAGCGCTCGGCGGCGGCCCGCCGCGAGGCGGGAGAGGGCGACGTCCAGGTGCGGACCGACGGCGAGCCCCTGGCCGGCCGGCGGGCGGCCCACGCCCCCAGCCGGGCGCAGGAGCGCTCGCGGGGAGGTGGCCGCGGGGCGGGGGCCGTGGGACCCCTGCACCTGCTGCTCGCCGCGGCGATGGCAGGCCTCGCGCTCCGCCGCAGGGTGCGATGACCGGCTCCGTGCGGGGGGGCGGGCGCTCCTGGAGCGTCCGCCCCGCCCTCCTGCTGCTCGGCGCGTGCGGGCTGGCCTCGGCCTTCCCCGGCGCCCTCGCCCTGACGCCCGCGGGCCTGGAGGCCGGCGAGCTCTGGCGCCCGTGGACCGGGCACCTGGTGCACCTCTCTCCCGCGCACTTCCTCTTCGACGTGGGGGCGGCCGTCCTGCTGGTGGCCGTCGGGGGAGCGACCCGCTTCCTGCTCGCCGCGCCCCCGGTGATCGGCCTGGCCGTGCTCGCCGCGAGGCCCGACCTCTCGAGCTACACGGGGCTCTCGGGCGTGCTGCACGGCCTCACCGTGCTCGTGGCCCTGCGCCTGTCGTGCGGTGCCGCGGGATGGGCGCGGGGCCTGTTCCTGACGGTGGCCCTGGCGACCCTGCTCAAGGCGGGCCTGGAGACCGCCCTGGGTCTGCCGCTCCTGACGGGCGGGATCGAGATGGGCGCGCCCACCGCCTTCGTGGCGCACCTCCTCGGCGGGAGCGCGGGTGCACTGGGATTCGTCGTCGACCGGCTCATCGAGGCGACCGGAGAGGGGCCGAGCGCGAGGAGACCCGCTTCGAGGGGCGCAGCCCGAAGCTCCTCAACTACGCCCACGCATCCTACCAGCAGCCCCAGCAGCTGATCCGCGTCGCCTACCTCTTCAGCCTGGGGTATCGACCCGACGCGGTCGTCAACCTGGACGGCTTCAACGAGGTCTCGGGCAGCCTGATGAACGCCCGCGCGGGGGTGCACCCCTCCTACCTCTCGCCCCCCGTCTGGCGGTCCGGATGAAGGCCGGCGAGACCTCCGGGTCAGCCGAACACCGTCCAGCGCACGATCGCCCAGAAGGCGATGATCGCGTCCTTGGGCCCGATCTTCTTGCCCTCGGCGTAGTCCCGGCCGGAGTAGCTGATGGGCACCTCGTAGACCCGGCAGCGCATCTTGGCGATCTTGGCGGTCATCTCCGGCTCCACCGCGAAGCTCTTCGACTTGATGTTCAGCTTCTGGGCCACCTCCCGCTTGAAGACCTTGTAGCAGGTCTCCATGTCGGTCAGGTTCAGGTTGGTGAAGCAGTTCGACATGAGCGTCAGCATGCGGTTGCCGACGTAGTGCCAGAAGAGGTGCACCCGCACGTAGGGGCCGCCCAGGAAGCGGCTGCCGTAGACCACGTCCGCCTTGCCGTCCTCGATGGGCCGCAGCAGGATGGGGTAGTCCGCCGGGTCGTACTCCAGGTCGGCGTCCTGGATGAGCACCACGTCTCCCTGCACCTCCTGGAAGCCGGTCGCCAGGGCGGCGCCCTTGCCCCGGTTGACCTCGTGGTGGAAGCAGCGCACGTTGTCGTGGCGCTCGGCCAGCTCGGCCATGATCTCGGGGCTGCGGTCGCTGGAGCAGTCGTTGACCAGGATCAGCTCCTTCTCGTAGGGAGTGGCCTGGACCGCCGCGACCAGCTCCTCCAGGGTGGCTTCCTCGTTGTAGATCGGTATGACGACGGAGAGCTTCATGAGGGACCCTCACTTGTGCGGGTCGGGGCCGGGCGCGCTGAGGCCCGAGAACAGATCGTCCAGTCCCAGGGTCCGGCTCAAGCCGAGCTGCAGCTCGCGGTAGGCGGGCTCGTCCTCGACGCACCACAGGGGCTTCAGGAACAGCCGGAAGATCTCCGCGTCCGGCCGCTGGCGCCGGTCCTGGACCTCGCGGCGGCGCTCGGTCCAGTGGTCCCAGCGGCCCAGGAAGTCGTTGATGCCGACCAGGTCGGCCACCGCCGCCTTGCGCAGCCAGGTCCGCCCCGGCCTCCGCCGACCGATGCGCCCCAGAAAGCGCCGCACGGCGCTGCTGCGCTCGGAGCGCGCCTTCTCGATGCGGAAGGGGCGGTCGTCCTCCAGCCCGGCGATCACGTACATGCGCCGCGCCGCCAGGCCCAGCAGGGCCGGCAGGACCCGGGCCAGGTTGCGCTCGTCGTAGTTCTTGAAGCAGGCCAGGATGGGGTTGCGCACCTGCAGCAGCCGGACCGTCTCCTGGGGGAAGGATCGGCTGGTGCTGGAGTGGTGATGGTAGCAGACCGCCTTGGGGGCGTAGTGCACCTCGTGGCCCTGCACCCACAGCCTCCAGCCCAGATCGACGTCCTCGTAGTAGGCGAAGAACTCCGGATCGAAGCCGCCGCAGTCGTGGAAGAGCCGCGCCTGGATGGCCATGGCCCCGCCGCAGGCGAAGAGCGTCTTGCGGGGCACGTCGTGCCGCGGGGCGGGCTCCTCCAGGTAGCCGTCCTGGATGCCGATCCCGTGGAAGTTCATGCCCCCGCCGCAGGAGTTGATGCGCTTCCCGTCCCAGGAGAGCATCTTTCCCTGGGTGGCCTGGCACTCTCCTCGCACCAGGGGTGAGACCAGCTCGCGCAGAAAGTCCGGCTCGACCCGCATGTCGTTGTTCAGGAAGACCAGCACCTCGGCCTCACCGGCCAGCCGGGCGCCCTGGTTGCAGCCCCCGGCGAAGCCCTGGTTGCGCTCGTTGGCGACGAAGCGCACCCAGCCGTGGTGGGACTTCATCTCCATGTGGCTGCCGTCGTCCGAGCCGTTGTCGATCAGCATCACCTCCAGCTGCTCCCGCGGGTAGTCCAGCCGGGCCAGGCTGTCGAAGCAGCCCTGGAGGTGGTGTCGTCCGTTGTGGTTGAGGATCACCACGGCGACCCGGGGCAGCTCGCCGGCCTCGACCGGCTCGCCGGGCTCCACGGTCAACTCGGCCAGGAGATCCTTCTCAGCCATGCTCGGAGGTCTCGCGTTGGGGCTTCCCGGTGGGGGCGGACTCGCGCACGCTCACGCTCTGGATGCGCAGGTGGAGCTGGCGCGAGCCCGAGGCGGTCTCGACTCGCAGGCGGCGCGGCGAGCGGAGCTCGGCGACGAAGGCGTGCGAGCGCAGGCGATCCTCGCGGTCCCCGCACGCGGGCTCGATGGCGCCGATCTCGACCCCGTCGACCAGGACCCGGCCCCCCAGCTCGAGGGCCGGCTCGCTGGCCAGGGACCACACGCCGATCTCGATCCGGCGCGGGCCGCCGCCGGCGAGCTCCAGGTCGTACTCCACCGCCCCCCCCGGCCGCAGGAGCAGCATCTCGGCCCCCTGCTGCTCGACCGGACCCTCCCGCGCCGCGGCGTCGATCCCCCTGGCCTCCAGCAGGATGCGCGCCCGGCGGGGGCGCTGGAGGGCGGCGAGCTGCCGGTAGCGGAACTCGGTCTCGCGGGCGTTCTCGGCGATGGTCTTGACCGCCGGGAAGGCGCGGGAGAGCTCCTCCAGCAGGCCCTCCTCCTCGAGCAGCCGGCGCAGGACGGCCGCCAGGTCGGCGTCGTCCCCCACGCGGAAGTGCAGGCCGCAGACGCCGTCCTCGACGTACTCGGCCATCCCCCCGATGTCGCTGCACACGATCGGGGTGCGGGTCAGGAAGGCCTCGTGGATGGTGATGGGCGAGTTCTCGTACCACGTCGAGGGCACCACCAGCACGTCGATCTCGGCGTAGACCTCCGACAGGCGGGCGTTGTTGAAGCGGCCCTTGAAGTGGACGTTGTCGGCCACGGCCAGCTCGCGCAGGGAGGCGTGGTGCTCGTCCTCCTCGGGCCGGAAGTCCCCGAAGACGTTGAGCACCGCCCGGCTGCCGGCCAGGCGGTTCATGGCGCGCACCAGGACCTCGTCGCCCTTGTACCACACCAGGGAGCCGACGAAGCCGAAGCGCAGCCGGCCCTGGCGGTCGGGCTGCTTCTCGAGGGCGCGCACGTGGTCGGTGCGCATCCCGTTGTCCGAGAAGATCAGGGTGTGCGGGTCGAAGCCGGCCCCGTCGATGAGGGTCTGGCGCAGGAAGCGGCTGGGGCTGACGCGCAGGTCGGCGGTGGCGTAGGCCCGCTCGACGAACTCGCGCCGATCCAGCAGGTCGTCCAGACCCCTCCAGCGCGGGCGCCGGCCGTCGCGCAGCTCCGCGATCACCTCCGGGCGCTCGCGCTCCAGCCGCTCCAGGCGGGGGATCTGGCTCAGCCCGCGCTCGTGGATGCACGCGAAGCAGCCCGCCCCGCGGTTTGCGGGGCACAGCCCGCCGTCGGGCCGGATGAGCTGCACCCGGGGGCACAGGGCCCAGTAGTCGTGCAGGTGCAGGATGGTGGGCAGGTTGTAGTCCGCCGCCTGCTGCACCAGGCCGGCCGAGGTATGGATCAGGTGCTGGAAGTGCACCAGATCGGGCTCCTCCCGCAGGAGGACGTCGCGGAAGGCGGCCACCGCGCGGGGCTGGTCGTAGGTCTCGCGCAGGCTGCCGTGCTCCAGGCGGTGGGTCATGCGCAGGACGCGCAGGCCCTCGAACTCGTCCTCGAGGATCTCGAAGTCGGCCGGCCCCCCCTCGGCCTCGCCGCGGTCCGCGGGCGAGCGCGCCAGGATGGTGCAGCGATGCCCGAGTGCCTCCATCTCCCGGGCCAGGTTGGCCGTGTAGATCTCGGTGCCCGCCCAGGTCTCCGGCGGGAAGCCGTGCACCACGTACAGGACGTGCAGCGAGGTGCGCTCCAGCATCCGCGTCCCCGGACGCCGAAGCCCGCTGCGGCCCCCCTCCCACAACCCCCGGAAGATCGCCAGCCGCAGGCCCGCCGCCCGCGCCAGCTCCGCCTCCAGCTCCTCTCCCGAGAGCCCCGCCGCCTCCAGCCCCTCCCGGTCCCGCTCGAGCTGCCGCCGCGCCAGCTCCTCCGCGTCCGACTCCGACTCCACGCAGATCCGTCCCAGGTGCTCCGCGTTGAAGCGCCCGTCGATCCGACCCCGGGAGAGGAGCTCCTCCTCCGTGTAGTCGTGGCTGTGCTCCACCGCCGCGGCGTCGTCGTACACCACCGTGTACCCGCCCTCCAGCAGCGCCCGCGCCATCAGCAGGTCCTCGCCGAACTCCGTCCGCGGGAAGGGGTGCCGCTCCCACAGCTCGCGCCGCACCGCCGAGGCCACGTCGTTGAAGTTGTACAGCAGCCGCCGCTCCAGCGGGCTCATCGCCTCGTAGGCCGCCGCGTCCTCGATCCGCACCTCCCGACGGCCCTCCTGGTAGCCCGGGTCCTTCTCGCTGAAGAGCACCGTCAGCAGCTCCGCGTCCGGCCGCGGCGCGTTCCGGCAGTACGCCGCACCCACCCGCCGGTCCTCGAAGTTCGCCGCGAGCCGCGACAGCCAGTCCCTCGAGCCCGGGATGGCGTCCTGCGTCAGGAAGACCAGCAGGTCCCCCTCGCTGCGCGAGGCCAGCAGGTTGCGCGTGTCCCCGTGGTCGAACTCCACCGGGTGGATCGACTCCACCCGCAGGGGCACCGGGAAGCCCTCCGCCGCCCGCTCCAGCGCCTCCAGCGTGCCGTCGCTGGACCCCGAGTCGATCGCCAGGACGTCCCACGGCAGCGCGCACTCCTGCCCCGCCAACGCCTCCAGCACCCTCTCCAGGAGGCCCGCCCCCTGGAAGGTCGGCACGAGGACCGAGATGGACCGGATGGGCTTCATGGGGGGGCCGGCTGGTGGGTTCGGGCGATGACAGGAACTTAAGGGGCCGCCTCGCGCGTGGGAAGCGGCAGGGTGGAAACCAGGGAGCGGTAGTGGAACTCCATCTCTCGGGCGTTCTCGGCGGTGCTCTTGACCCTCCGTCGAGCCCCTCGCAGCCGCGCCAGGAGCTCGGGCTCGTCCAGCAGGCGCCGCATCGCGGCCGCCAGGTCGGCGGCGTCCCCCACCCGGAAGTGCAGGCCGTCCTCCCCGTCCCGCACCAGCTCGGCCATCCCCCCGATGTCGCTCACCAGGGTGGGCGTCCGCGTCAGCCAGGCCTCGTGGATGGTGATGGGCGAGTTCTCGTACCACACCGAGGGCACCACCAGCGCGTCGATCTTCGCGTGGACCCGTCCCAGCTCCTCGTTGGCGAAGGGCCCGCGGAAGTGCACGTTGTCGCCCGCCAGCTCCCGGAGCTTCGCGTGGTAGGGATCCTCCTCGGGCCGGAAGTCGCCGAAGAGGTCCAGCACCGCGCGCGTGCCCTCGAGCTCGCGCATGGCCCGCACCAGCACGTGGACGCCCTTGTACCAGACGAAGGAGCCCACGAAGCCGAAGCGCAGCCGACCCTGCGGGTCGGGCGCGCGCTCGAAGCGCTCCACCCGGTCGGTGCGCAGGCCGTAGTCCGAGTGGAGGAAGCGGTGCGGATCGAAGCGGCCGGTGTCGAGCATCTTCTGCCGCAGGAAGCGGCTGGGGCCGACCAGAAGGTCGGCCGAGGCGAACTGCCCCACCACGAAGCCGTGCCGCTCGGCCATGTCCCGCCAGCTCCGCGCCACCCGGGACCAGTGGACCCGGCGCTTGTGCAGGATGCGCTCGAGCTTGACGCTGGGAAGGCGGGGCAGGCGCGCCGCGGCCCCCATCGCCCCCACCGCCGGCCGCAGGAGCGGCGCCCAGCGCGACGCGGCCGGGATCCGCCGGAAGTCCTTGTCCTTGACGCACCACAGGCACCCCAGGCCCATGCTGTTCGGGCAGCGCTCGCCGTCGGGGCGGATGAGCTGCACGCGGGCGCACAGGGCCCAGTAGTCGTTGCAGGTGATGACGGTCGGCACGCCGGCCTCCCGCGCGATCCCCACCATGCCGGCGGAGAAGTGCAGCAGGTGCTGGAAGTGCACCACGTCGGGCCGCTCGCGCTCCAGCACCTCGCGGAAGACCCGCTCGCCCTCGGGGTGGCGGTAGCTCTGGCGCAGGTCGGAGTGGTCGATGCGATGGGTCATTCGCAGGACCCGCAGGCCGTCGAACTCGTCCTCGCGCACCTCGAAGTCCGGCGGCCCGCCCTCGGCCTCGCCGCGATCCTCCGGCGAGCGGGTCAGGATCGTGCACCGGTGGCCCAGCCGCTGCACCTCGCGGGCCAGCTCGAGGGTGTAGACCTCGGTTCCCGCCCAGGTTTCCGGCGGGAAGCCGTGCACCACGTACAGGACGTGCAGCGAGGTGCGCTCCAGCA
>CAZTTG010000024.1:33658-45092 GCA_964615935.1 uncultured Planctomycetaceae bacterium
CCCGCCAACGCCTCCAGCACCCTCTCCAGGAGGCCCGCCCCCTGGAAGGTCGGCATGAGGACCGAGATGGAACGCACCGAGCCCATGAACCCCAGAGGCTAGCGCACCTCACCGCCGGATCGAAGCGTCCCCTCGCCTCCCCGGGGGCGACGGCTGCCGAGGTACTGCCCCAGGACCTGCGCGCCGCGCAGCCAGGGCGCGCGCAGCAGGGGCCCCAGGAGGCCGTCCTCGGGGTGGCGCCGCAGGAAGCGCCAGTCCTCGCGCAGCTCGTAGACCAGCCCGCGGAGCGCGCTGAGGAGGTCGGGGCGCAGGGGCCAGCCGAACTCCCGCAGGTGGAAGGCGGCGTCCACCCGGTAGCGGCGGAAGGCCTCGCGCGGCGAGTAGCGGTGCGCGTGCCAGACCGCCGCCCGCGGCGCGAAGGCGATCCGGTGGCCGGCCTCCAGGGCGCGGCCGGCCCAGGTGAAATCCTCGCCGAAGGAGACCTCCGGGAAGGGAATCCGGCGGAACACCGACGCTCGGATGGCGCTGGCGACGTTGTTGAAGCGCAGGCAGGCGGCCCGCTCGGGGGGCGACAGGCGCGAGAGGTCCCCGATCCGATCCAGGTCGCGCACCTGCGGTCGGTCCGAGGCCTCGCTGGCCTCCAGCACGGTGCGGCGGGTGAGGGGATCGTCGTCCGGCCGCGGCAGAACGCGTCCATAGGCGCCGGCCACCCGCGCGTCGTCGAAGGGCTCCGCGAGACGGCTGAGGAAGTCCGGGCCCACGGGCTCGGCGTCCTGGGTCAGGAACACCAGGAACTCGCCCCGGGCCCCCTCCGCCGCCCGGTTGCGCGTGGCCCCGTGGCCGAAGTCCTCCCGGCGGATGACGTCGACCGCGGCTCCCACCGCCTCGAGCGCCTCGCGGGTGCCGTCGGTCGAGCTCGAGTCGACGGCGCGGATCTCGAAGCCGCCCTCGAAGTCCTGGCGCTCCAGGGCTGGCAGCAGCCGCTGCAGGTGCACGCGGCCCTCGAGGGTCGGCAGGACGATCGATACGCGGGGCGCGGGCATGGCGGGGGGGCCTCGCCCCCGGCGGCCTCCGGAGAGGGACCTCAGGGAGTGATCTCGAGGAGCTGGGCGGCGGCGGCGTCGAGGACGTAGAGCGTACCCGAGGGAGTCCGGGTCAGGGAGTGCACGCCGCCCGGGGTGAAGTGGCCGCCCGCCGCCACGGCGGCGTTGCAGTCCGCGTACAGGGGGCAGTCGACCTCGTCCGCCGCGCCCGTCATCCGCCGCAGGATCCCGGCCGGGTCGGGGAGGCCGCCGTCCCCGGAGTCGATCCAGTAGGTGTCGTCCCCGCTGGTCTTCAGCGGGGAGAGGGGAGCGTACAGGCTGGCCAGCTCGCCGCTGCCCCCGATCGTGGCCGGCATCCCGTCTCCCGCCCGCGTGCTCACCGTTCCCAGCAGCCCGAAGAAGGTGGGCAGCCCCAGGACCAGCTGGCGCAGGCGGTGTCCGCCGAGCAGGGCGGCGCCGGTCTCGCTGATCAGGAGCCGGCCTCCGCAGGTGAGAGTCAGGCCCACGGGGGTGTCGAAGCCGACTGCGCCCAGGTCCCCGTCCCGGTAGAAGGGGGCGCCGGTGCCGGCGACCGTGCTCACCGCCCCGCCCTGGAAGGCGCGGATGGCGTGGTTGCCGGGGTCGGCGATGAAGACCAGCGGGTTCGCGCCCGCGGTCGGGCAGAGCTGCGACGGCCGGTCCAGGTGGAAGCGCGAGGCCCCCGGCACCCCCACCGCCGGGCCGTCGGCGAAGCCGGGCGCCTCGTTGGGCTCTCCGATGAAGGGGAAGACCGTGTCGGGCGTGACGCGGTCCACCGCCAGGAAGCAGTTGGAGGTGAGGTCCGCGACCAGGAGGAGCTCGGCGTCGTACACGGCCACCCCCGAGATCCGCGCCGGGTTGGCGACCCCGAAGCTCGCGAGCAGGACGTCGATGACACCCGGCGCCACCAGCTCCGACTCGACCGGCGCGGGGCCCGAGACGTCGATCTCGACCACCTGCCCGCCCTGACCGGTGGCGTACAGGACCTCGGCGTCGGCCGCGGCCACCACCTGGCTGATGTCCGAGATCTGGAGCACGTTCAGCACCAGGGGCACGGTGCAGGCCCGCAGGCAGCCCCCGCTGAAGACCACGTCGGCCGCGGTGCAGCCGTGGGCGCCCACCGTCGACGGAAACAGCTCGAGGCCCGCGGGAGCCGACTCGCTCGAGTTGCGGCATCCGGCCGCGGCCAGCACCAGGGCCAGGGCCGCGACCGCCGCCCGCCTCGCCCGGCCCCCATTCCGGTTCCGCCTGCTCTTCTTCATGGGTGCGATTCTCCCCGGCCGGCGCGGAGACCTCAAGGCCCGATGACGGGCAGACCGCTGGCGGGCCCCCCGCTGCCGCCGCGCGCCGGGCGGGCGGGCGGCTCCGCCGGGAGGCCCCTGGGCTCGCTCCGCTCGAAAGCCGGGCCGCGCCGCCTGGCGCAGTTGACGGTGCCGCGCTCCGGCCCGATAACTGTCGGTCCGACCTTCGAGCCGGAACCGCCCTTTCACGGAGTGAACATGGACGACAAGCACCTCAGATGGGCCGCGAGGATCGCCGCCCCGATCCTGGCCCTGGTGGCCGCCCCCGCCGGGCTCGGCCAGGAGCCCGCGGCCCCGCAGAGCGACGGGGAGCTCCGCGAGCTGATCGCCGAGGCCGGCTCCCAGGCCGACAACGGAGGGGCCCACGTCGTCACCGTGCTCTGGCGCACCCGGGTCGAGGTGGAGAACTCGGGCCTGGGGCACATCCACAACCGCGAGGTGATCAAGTGCCTGTCGGAGCGGGGAGCGGCGGAGCTGGCGCGGATCCGCCTGGACTTCGACCCCGCCTCCAACCTGGTCGAGGTGCGCACCCTGCGGATCCTGCGGGCCGACGGCGTCGTCCAGGAGCTACCCCTCACGGGGGTCGACCTTCCCCAGCCCCAGCACGGGATCTACTGGGGCGCCCAGATGAAGCTGGTCCCGCTGCCCCGGCTGAACGTCGGGGACGCGGTGGAGATCCGGACCTACATGAAGGGCTTCCTCATCGCCTACCTGGAGGAGCTCGAGGGCGCGGCCCACGGCGCGGGCGCACAGGGGGACGAGCGCTACATCCCGCCCATGCGGGGTCACTTCTACGACGTGGTGTACTTCCATCGGGACCATCCGGTGAAGTGCCGCCACTACACGGTGGTCACCCCCCGCGACAAGCCGGTGCAGTTCGAGATCTACAACGGCGAGGCGCAGAGCTACGTCAGCTACGACGACGAGCACCTGATCTACCGCTTCTGGCGGCGGGACCAGCCGGCCTACCGGCAGGAGACGCGGGCGGTGGACGCTCCCGACGTGATGACCAAGGTGGTCCTGGCCACGGTCCCCGACTGGCCGGCGAAGTCGCGCTGGTTCTGCCAGGTCAACGCCGGGCAGTTCGAGGCCAACGCCGCCATCCGCGCCAAGGTGGCCGAGATCACCCGCGGCCTCTCCACCGACGAGGAGAAGATCGCCGCCATCGTCCACTGGTCGGCCGACGAGATCCGCTACTCCGGGGTCTCGATGGGCAAGGGCGAGGGCTACACCCTGCACCCCGGCCCGATGATCTTCCACAACCGCTCGGGCGTGTGCAAGGACAAGGCGGGCATCGCCATCACCATGCTGCGCGCCGCCGGCTACACCGCCTGGCCGGCGATGACCATGGCCGGCTCTCGCGTCGAGAGGGTCCCCGCGGACCAGTTCAACCACTGCGTGGTGGCCTTGCAGCGAGACGACGGCAGCTTCCTGATGCTGGACCCGACCTGGGTGGTCTTCTCGCCCGAGGAGTGGTCCAGCGCCGAGGGGGAGCAGAACTTCGTGATCGGGACCCCCGAGGGGCTGGAGCTGATGCAGACGCCCTCCTTCGACCCGGTCGACAACCAGCTCCAGATCGAGGCCACCGCGGCCCTCGACGAGCGCGGCAACCTCACCGGGACCGTGATCTTCTCCGGGCGGGGCTACGCCGACCAGCGGCTGCGCCGGGAGCTGGCGCACAACACCACCTCGCGGGACCGCCAAGCCTGGTTCCAGGAGCAGATCGGCCACATCGCCCCGGGCGCCCGGGTCGGGCGCGTGGACGTCACCTACGCCGAGATCCGGGACGTCACCACCCCCGTCCGCTACGAGGTCCACTACCGCATCCCCGGCTTCGCCATGGTCAGCGGCGATCGGATGTACTTCTCGCCGCCCACGGCGCGGCACCTCATCACCCGCCCCAGCCTGGCGCCCTACCTGGAGTGCGCGGGGCCCGCGGAGCGGACGCAGAACCTGCTCCTGTGGGCCCCCAGGATGCGGAGCGTCACCGAGACGATCGCGCTGCCCACCGCCTTTCGCCCGATCCGGCTGCCCGAAGACCGGCGCATCGACGGCGAGGTGGCCTCTCTGGACACCCGCCTGGAGCCTCGCGCCAACGGGCTCCGGTACACCTACCGACTGATGATCAAGCGCCGTGAAATCCCGGTGGAGAGCTACGGCGCGTTCCGCGAGGTGGTCCAGGAGGCCCTGGCCCTGCCCGACGACCTGATCGTCCTGGAGAGGAGGTAGCCATGCGCCGTTCGATCCCGATCTCGATCCTGATCCTCTTCGCGGCGGCGGCCCCGGCGGCCGTGGCCCAGGCGCCCGACCACGTCGCGAGCGCTCCCGGCACGGAGCGCCATCCCGACGACGACGGGCTGATCGTCCGCCAGGCGATCCGAGTCTCGCTCGGCGCCGACGGTCGGGTGGAGCGCCGCGTGGAGAGCGCCCTGAAGATGCTCACGGCCTACCTGCCGCGGCACGACCACTACGATCCGCGGATCCCGTGGAACGACGCCCGATCGACGCTGCGCCTCGATCGCATCCGGACCTGGATGGCCGATGGCACGCTCGTCGACGCCCAGGCGAACTCCGTGGTCCCGAACACGGCCGACGAGCTCGCGTGGGCCGTGCCCTACGCCCACATGCGCCAGAAGGTGGTCGCCCACGTGGGGGTGGAGCACGGAGCCACCTCGGAGCTGGCCTACACCATCGCGGACCGCCGGGCCTGGGACGACCCCTTCCAGGGCGTGCTCGACCTGCAGGGACTGCTGCCGATCCTGGAGCAGGAGATCACCATCGAGGTGCCCGAGGGGACTCCGCTCCGGATCGCGGGGATCGGCTGCGAGCTCGAGCCGGAGGTCGAGAGCGCCGACGGGAGGACCACCTACACCGTCCGCCGGAAGGACGTGCCGGCGGTCAACCCGTCCGAGCTCTCCGGGGATCAGCGGGTTCACGACCGGCTGGCGTGGTCCGTCCTCGGGAGCTGGGAGCACGCCGCCCGGCTGCTCGCGGCCCGGTGCGAGGAGGCCATTCGGGTCGACGAGACCGTCGAGAGCCGGGCCCGGGACCTCGCCAGGGGGCTCCTGCTGCCGGAGGAGCGGATCGGCAGGCTTCACGACTTCGTCGTCGAGGGCCTGCGAACCGTGGACTGGCCGATCGCCGACTTCGCCCTCGAGATGAGGCGGTCGGGGGCCGTCCTGGACAGCAGCGTGGGCCATCCCCTGGACAAGGCCGTCCTCCTGCTGGCTCTCCTGCGAGCGGAGGGATTCGACTCCCGGATCGCCCTGGCCTCCGCGGATCCGCTGATCGCCGAGGGCGTGGCCGCGTGGGATCAGCTCGATCGCGTCTGGGTGCGCGTGCGCTTCGACGGGAGGGAGCTCTGGCTCGATCCGACGGCTTCGGCCGACGAGCGCAACCGCCTCCACCTCGCGGGGCTTCCGGTCCTGGTGCTGGACTGGCCGAGGTCCGATCTGGTGGTGTTGCCCGAGCTCTCCGCCGAGGAGAACGGCGCCGCGCTGCGGATCACGGCCGCGCTCGAGCCCCACGGGGATGCGCTGGCCCTCTCGGGTACCGCGGACCTCGATCTGTTCGCCCGCTACAACCCGATGGCGGCCTATGATCGCACGGCCAACCGCCAGGCCGCGGTGGCCCGGGGGGTGGTCGGCGCCCTGGGTCGGGCCGCGGTGGACGAGGTGTTCGTCGCCAGGCAGAGCGACCGCCTGAGCTCGATGAGGGTCGAGTTTTCGGGCGGGGAGATCCCGGTACCACGCCACGGTCTGGTGCGGCTGAGCCTGCCCCGAGTGCCCGGCGGCGTCACCGCTTCGGAGCTCCAGCTCCACCGGAGAACCCGCACGGCCCCGCTGCGGCTCCCCCGAGGACCGGCGACGGAGACGGTGCAGGTGGACCTGAGCCTGCCCGAGGGCTTCGAGCTGGTCTACGCCCCCGCGGAGACCGCGATCCTCTTCTCGGTGGGGAGTCTCACCCGCAGCGTCGAGCTGGAGGGCCGGACCTTGCGGTGCAGGACGCGGATCTCGCTCGAGAGCGCCGAGGTGCCGCCCGGATCCTACCCCGAGCTGCGCGAGATGATCGCCGCCCTGGAGAGCGAGGCCGCGAGCACCATCCTTCTGCGCCGGGTGGACTGAGGACGCGCGGGGGGCCCTGTCAGGGGAGGGGCTCCCCCGGCTCCCGCCACGAGGCCACCTTCTGGTCACCCGAGCTCTCGCAGCCCGACTCCGGCTGCGTCTCGAGCACGCTGATCTCCCCGTCCTCGCAGCGCAGCCGCCGACCCTGCCCCTCCTCCAGGGTGGCCAGCTCCACCGGACCGCCCCAGACGGCCGACAGGTTGCGCAGGGAGTCCCCCGCCGCCGCCAGCTGCAGGTCCCGCCCGTCGTGGCGGTGCACCAGGGCGAGTCCCCCGCCCCCCTCGCCGTCGACCCCGACCAGCTCGATCTGGGGCAGCCCCCCCCACGACAGGTCCTGCAGCAGCCGCTCCTTGACCTTGCGCCAGTCGCGGTCCAGCACCTCGGTCCGGCCGCTGCGCGGGTTGCGGCCGAAGAGGAAGAGCTCGTTCCGCGCGCAGAAGCCCTCATCGAAGAGCTCGTCGATGAGGCTGGCGTCGTTGTGCACCCGCCGCAGGCGGAAGAGATCCAGCTCGCGCTCCGCGGCATAGCGGTACAGCTCGATGCCCAGCTTGTAGGGATTGAGCTGCCCGGGGGCCTGGACCGTGGCCGAGCTGTGGCGGTCGGCGAACTCGACCACCTCCGAGGGCAGGAGCAGCCCGCCCGTGAGCAGGCGGCTGTGCCAGTAGGAGGCCCAGCCCTCGTTGGCGATCTTGGTCATCCGCTGGGGCTGGAAGTAGTAGGCCTCCCCGCGCACGATGCGCACCACGTCCCGCTGCCACTCCTCCAGGCGCCCGTGCTCCATCACGTAGCCCAGCACGTCGTGGGTGGGCAGCCGCGCCGGCCGGGCCGGACCGTCCTCCCCCACTCCGCCGGCCCCCGGGGGCGCCGCCCCGGAGAGCTCCGGCCGCAGGCTCGCGCGCAGCGAGAGGTAGGGATCGATCAGGTTGTCGATCGACAGCACCCGGTCCAGGAACTGCTCCACCGGCTCCCGCCCCAGCTTGTCGATGTAGCGCCGGATGCGCGTGCTGAAGGCGGCCATGGTGTCCAGCATCCGGCGATCGGTGGCCTGGAACCAGCAGTTGTGGGTGAAGAAGTCGGCGTGCGCGAAGACGTGCGCCATCACCAGCTTCTGCTCCAGGGCCGTGTTGGAGCCCACCAGGTAGGCATAGACGGGGTCGTTGTTGATGACCAGCTCGTAGATCTTGGACAGGCCGTACTCATACCCCTTGTCCAGCCGCTCGAACTCCATGCCGAAGCGCCAGGAGGGGTAGCGCACCGGGAAGCCGCCATAGGCCGCCACCCCGTTCACGCGCCGCGAATCAAGCAGCACGAAGACCACCTCGGGGAAGTCCAGCCCGCTGGCGCGGGCGACCGCCTCGATGTGCGCCGCTTGGGCCCTCAACTCGGGGGGCAGCGACTGCTGAAACTCGAAGGCGTTCCCGTCCATGCCTCAGCGCCCCGCCCCCAGGAAGGTCCGGATGGCCTCCGGGATGTCGCCGCGCTCGGTCACGGAGGCGGTGACCACGTTCTCCTCGCGCCCCAGCGCCTCGTCCAGGTCCTTCTTGAACTGACCCGAGCCGTAGGCGCTCTTGACCTGCCCATAGCAGAACTGGTTCACCCGCGGCAGGATCTCGTCCCGCAGCAGACTCACGCAGCGCTCGGTGTCCCGCGCCGACCAGTTGTCGCCGTCCGAGTAGTGGAAGGGGTAGATGTTCCAGTCGTCCGGCCGGTACTTCTCGGTGATCAGCTTCAGGCACAGCTCATAGGCCGAGGAGATCTTGGTGCCCCCGGACTCGCGCAGGTGGAAGAAGGTGTCCTGCTCGACCACCTTGGCCACGGCGTCGTGGACCAGGTACACCACCTCCAGGTTGCGGTACTGGCTGCGCAGCCAGGTGTCGATCCAGAAGGCCTTGATGCGCACGATGTCCTTCTGCTCGCGCCCCATCGAGCCGGAGACGTCCATCATGTGGAAGATCACCGCCGAGGACTCCGGCTGGGGACAGGCCTTGCGGCTGCGATAGCGCATGTCCTCGCGGATGGGCACCACCCGCGGATCGTCGGCGTCCCACTGGCCGGAGGCGATGGTGCGCTTGAGCGCGTACCGGTAGGTCCGTCGAAAATGGCGCAGCGAATCGGGCCCCGCCTGGCGGATGCTGGTGTAGCGCCCGCCCTCGGTGGCCACCTCACGGTTTCCCTTGGGCAGGATGTTGGGGAGCCCCAGCTCGCTGCCCAGCATCTCGGCCAGCTCGGCCAGCTCCACTTCGACCTCCAGGATGTGCTGGCCCTCCTGATCGCCGGCGGTCCCCTCGCCCTCGGCCTCGCCCTGGGCCCCCTTGACCGGATCGCCCTTGTCGCCCGGTCCCTGCCCCACACCCGACTTCTGGTTCTCCCCGAAGCGGAAGCGCGGCAGCTCGATCTGGGGGATGGGCACCGAGACCACCTTCTCGCCGCGACGGGCGATCAGCTCGGAGGTCGAGAGGTACTTCTTCAGATCCTGGCGGATCTTGCCGCGCACGACCTCCCGGAAGCGGGCCCGATCGGCGTCGATGCGGAACATGTCCGGCTGGGCGCTAGGCGGCTTCCGCCGGCCCCGGCGTCTTGGCTTCGCCCCGCGCGAACAGACCAGCCACCATCTGGAGCACCTGGTCGGCGGAGAACTCGTCGTAGCCGAAGCGCCTCATCAGGCGCGAGCGCAGCACGGCGATCTTCTCCTGGGCGTCCGGATCGACGACGGTCGAGACGAGGCTGGTGAGCTGGATGGTATCGCGCTGATCCTCGAACATCTTCTGCTCGAGGGCGCGGGTCAGGCGACGGTTCTCGCGGAAGTCGAAGGTCCCGCCCTCGCGGTGGACCTCCGCGATGTAGTTCATGACCTCCAGTCGGAAGTCGTCCTTGCGCGCCTCGGTGATCTCGATCTTCTCCTCGATCGAGCGCATCAGCCGCTCGTCCGGGTCGCTGGGCTCCCCGTCCGGGCCGATGACCTTCTCGCGCGTGGTGTAGGCCTTGATGTTGTCGATGTACTTGGCGCACAGCCGGTCCAGGGCCTCGCTGTCCGAGGAGATGGTCGACTGGACCTCCTGCTTGATGATCTCCTCGTACTCCTCCCGCGCCGTGGCCACCAGCAGGACGTACTGCTTGCGGGTCTCCTCGTTGGAGACCAGGCTGTGGTGCTGGAGCCCCGCCTCCAGGGCATTGAGGACGTCCTGGGGGCCGATGCAGGGCTTCTCGCACACCAGGGTGGTGGCGATGCGATCCTGGACGTAGCGCGGGCTGATGCCGTACATGCCCTCGCGGTCGGTGGTGCCCTGCATCTCGCGGACGTGCTCGGGGCCGAAGCCCTGCACCTCGACCCCGTCGTACAACCCGGCCTTCTGCAGCATGCTCAGGTTGGGGTGCTTGGGCTCGTCCAGGCGGGTCATCACCGCCCACAGGGCGGCGATCTCCAGGGTGTGGGGCGCGATGGCGCGCCCCGCCACCGCCCGGCGCGAGAACTGCCGCTTGTAGATCTGCACCTCGTCCGAGACCGCCAGGTTGTAGGGGACGTCGATCTTGATGGTCCGGTCCCGGAAGGCCTCCATCAGCTCGTTGTTCTGCAGCTTGCGGTACTCGGGCTCGTTGGTGTGCCCGATGATCACCTCGTCGATGTGGGTCTGGGCGAACTTCTTGGGCTTGATGGAGTGCTCCTGGGTGGCCCCCAGGAGGTCGTACAGGAAGGCCACGTCCAGCTTGAGGACCTCGATGAACTCCAGGAGGCCCCGGTTGGCGACGTTGAACTCCCCGTCGAAGTTGAAGGCCCGCGGATCGGAGTCCGACCCCAGCTCGGCGATGCGGCGGTAGTTGATGTCCCCGGTCAGCTCGGTGGAGTCCTGGTTCTTCTCGTCCTTGGGCTGGAAGGTGCCGATGCCGGTGCGGTCCTTCTCGGAGAGCAGCAGGCGCCGCACCCGCACGTGCTCCACCACGCGCTCCCAGTCCCCGCCGTAGCGCGCCATCAGCTCCCGGAAGTAGTATCGGCTCACCGGATCGAGGGCGCCCTCGATCGACAGCCGATAGCCGCCGCGCCAGCCGCGGTTGAGCCGCTCCTCCACCGCCACTCGCGACTCCCGCGGGATCAGGAGCAGCGGGTCCTGGTTCATCGGGGAGGGCACCGACTGTCCGTCGACCTCCCAGGAGAAGGTGTACAGGGCGCCGTCCTCGTCACGGGAGTACTGCTCCAGCCCGCGCTTGAGCAGGCGGGCGATGGTGCTCTTGGCCGAGCCCACCGGTCCGTGCAGCAGGATGACGCGGCGCTCGGGCCCGAAGCCGCAGGCTCCGGCGCGGAGGGTGCGCACGAGCTGGGCCAGGGGCGCGTCCAGGCCGTAGACCGCGTCGCGGCCGTCGCTGAAGGGGTCATCGAAGATCCGCCAGCGGCGCGGCGCACCGGGGCGCGCTCCCTCCTCGAAGCCGTAGTGCTCGATCATGTCGAGCAGGCGCTGCCAGGCGTTGCGGACCACCGCGGGATTGGACTCGGCGATCTCCAGGTAGTCCTGAAAGCTGCCCTCCCAGGTCAGGCGGGCGTAGGCCTCCCGGTCGTGTTCCCGGCGGACGAGATCGTACAGGGGCGCGTGAGGGTCGGTCATGGCGAGGAGCGTGGTTGCGATCGACGTTCGACGTGCTATGCCGGGGACGACGGCTCTCGTCGATGTGATCGGGGGCGATCCCCACCCCCTTCGGCCCCCCTCGTTCCAGAACTGGAGCAAACGGGGCGCCTTCGAGGGGTGCGCCGGGCCCTGCCGAGTCCGAGGTCTCGCGAGGGGCTCAGCCCCCCCGGGACCGTGCCCGCCCTTCCGCGGGGCTACGGGGCCGCAGGGGGGGAGGGGGGGCTCAAAAACCACCGTAGGGGGGACCACACGATTTGACCCCAAAAAGTGTGGAAAAGTTAAGTTGTGAAAGTCATACAAAATGTTTCAAAGACATAAAGAAACATTGCGGG
>CAZTTG010000024.1:45102-75978 GCA_964615935.1 uncultured Planctomycetaceae bacterium
GCGAAAATCCCCCCTCCCGCGCCTCCCCGACCCCGGGGGCCCCCTGGAATGGAGTCCCTTGCCCCCCGGGGCTAAGATCCACCCATGCCCCCCGGCCTCCGTCCCCGACTTGGACGTCGCTCCTGCGCGCCCTGGCTGCCCCTGCTGCTGGCCGCCCTGCTCGCCGGCTGCGACCGCTCCGGCGCCTCCCCCGCTCTGCCGCAGGAGCCCGCCTCCGCCCCGGGCTTCGACGCGGACCGGGCCTGGGCGCACCTGGTGGCCCAGGTCGAGATCGGCCCGCGCCCCTCCGGCACATCCGGGGCCGAGGAGAACCGCCGCCTGATCGAGCGCGAGCTGCGCGCGGTGGGCCTCGAGCCCCGGCGCGAGACCTTCGTCGCGCGCCCCCCATCCTCGGTGGGCATCCCCTCGGTGAGCATGGCCAACGTGGTGGTCGACCTCCCCGGCCGCGCCGGCGAGGGCGGCGCGGCGCCGCCCATCCTCACCTTCGGCGCCCACTACGACACCAAGCGCAAGGTCCCCCGCGATCGCTTCGACGGCGAGCTGGTGGGGGCCAACGACGGGGCGTCGGGGGTGGCGGTCCTGCTCGAGATGGCCCGGGTCCTGGCGGCCGGCGAGCCGCGCACCTTCACCCTGCGGCTGCTCTTCCTGGACGGAGAGGAAGCGCTTCGCTGGCAGTGGGCCGATCCCGACAACCGCTACGGCTCCCGCGAGCACGTCCGCCGGCTGAAGAAGAGCGGGGAGCTGGAGCGCACCAAGGCCTTCGTCCTGCTCGACATGGTGGCCGACAAGCGCCTGCAGCTCCAGCAGGAGCTCGACTCGGACCCGCGCATCCTGGCGATCTTCTTCGGGGCCGCCGAGAGGAACGGCGACCTGCGGCACGTATGGGGGCCGCGCGAGGCCATCCGGGACGACCACCTGTCCTTCATCGAGGCCGGGATCCCCAGCGTCGACCTGATCGACCTCCACTTCCCGGACTCCTGGAACGGCTACTGGCACACGCCCGAGGACAACCTCGACCACGTCTGCAAGGAGAGCATGAAGGTCGTCGGGGACATGGTGCTCACGGCCCTGCCCGAGCTCGAGCGGCACGTGCTCGAGCGCTGACGGCCATTCGCCTCCGACCGGCCGGACTGGACGGCGCCGACTCCTCGGCGCGCCTGCACCACCTGCTCGCTGCGCTCGCGTGGTGCGGGCGGGCTCCTGACGGAGCCCGACGGGCGCTCGTAGGCTCTACCGCAGCTCGACCGTCCGCCGGTCCCGACCCGAGCGCGGGGCCTCGACCTCGAGCTCCAGGCTCGAGCCCTCGGCCGCCTCCACGAGCAGCCGGACCGTCACCTCCTGGCCCCCCTCGAGCATCCCCAGAGACGGCGCCGGATCGTCCCCGTCGCTGCGCACCCGGAAGACCTCCTCCCCGGACTGGCGCAGGGCGGTGGCCAGCCGGCGCCCGCCGCTGAGCCGCAGCCGGGCGCTCCCGCCCGCGGCCCCTCGACAGCACAGGGCGGACAGCGAGCCGGCGTTGCGCACCGGCACGTCGAGCTGCCACAGGTCGTTCCTGAGGCGCGCCAGCTCCACCTCGCCCAGCTGCACCCGGGGCAGGGCGGCGGAGAGCTCCCCGGTGAGCTCGAGGATCCGCTCCCCGTGGCGCCGCGGCCCGCCGGGCTCGCTCCCCGAGCCGGGCGGGGCGATGGGGATCGAGTAGCCGTGGGCGCCCAGCTGCCGGTGGGCGAACTCGAGGAGGGAGCCGCCCCGCCCCACTCCATCGGCATAGACCAGGAAGGGCTGGGGCTCCTCCCGGTCGTGACTGCAGCCCGGATCGTCGGGGTCGCAGATCGTGACGTCGCTCGCCGATCCGGGAGGCGGCGTGACCAGGAGCTGCACCACCGAGATCTCCGGGTGCGCGAGCAGGAAGTCGGTCAGCGCGCGCGTCACGGGGTGCGAGCCCGGGTAGGGGCCGGCCGCGGGCCCGAAGCGCCAGGGATCCCAGCCGATCGGGAAGTTGCGATCGATCTCGACCTCGCCGGTGGCTCCGGCCGCCCCGCCGTCGGGATCCGCGAGCGGGATCGCGTAGAGCACCACGTCGGCCAGCGCGCCTTCGGCCCGCGAGCGGCCCGCCAGATCGAAGAGCGCCTGCAAGGCGCTCTCCGACGACGCCGAGTCGCCCGGCCACAGGCCGGCGCACAGCAGCATGGCGGGCTTGTCCTGCGGGGGGCCGCCGGCGGGATCGTTGAAGGTCACCAGCGGGATCGGCCGGCCGCTCCGCCCCGCGCCGATGGACCCCACCACCACGCGCTCGGGGAAGTCGCGCGCGAGCCGGTCCAGCGCCTCCACCAGAGCGGGGTGGTCGGGGGTTCGGTCGCGGTCGGCGGGGGCGCTCGCCTCTCCGGCCTCGGCTCCCGTCGTGGAGTCCTGCGCGGGATCCTGCGAGGAGGCCCGCGAGGCGACGGCCAGGGCGCCGAGCAGGAGGGCGATCCCCGCCCTCACGGCCTCACCTCCAGCTCCGCCGGCAGGCACCAGGGCGCGCTGGCGCGCAGGATCACCGGCGAGCCCTCGGGGACCACGATCAGCCACTCGCAGTCGGGCGTGGCGGCTCCCCCCAGGATGCGCCCGAAGGCCGTGCGCGTCTCGCCCGCCACCACCCGCGCGCCGGCGGGCGGCACCAGCTCGAGGCTGGCCCCCACCGGGCCCTCGATCGCGGCTCGCCAGCGACCGGTGGTCGAGAGGCCGGTGGGCAGCTCGCCCGGGTTCCGTAGCCGGACCCGCAGCCGCACGAGCTCGCCGTCCCGGGAGGAGTCGAAGAGGATGATCTCGAGCCGCGGCATCATGCGGGCCGTGCGCAGGGCGAAGTCGGAGAGGCCCGTCAGGGACCGGGGCAGGAGGTCCGGCGGCGGGTTCAGGCGGGTGCGCGGCTCCCAGCCGCCGATCAGGCCCTGCACGCCGTCGCCCAGGTCGACCGGCCGCCAGTCGGAGAAGCCCAGCCCGCCCCGGGTGTTGTCCAGCCAGCGTCGCCAGGCCTCGTCCAGGGCCGAGAGCGTCCGGCCCGGGCCGCGCTGCGCGTCCGCGGGAAAGCGGGCGTCCTTGGCCGTGACGCCCCCGGACCGCTCGACCTGCGGGCCCCAGGGCGCCACCTCCACCGCCAGGATCCCGGGCACCGCGTACAGCCAGTCGAGCGCCGCGCCCGTGCGCTCCGCGTGCCGCGCCTCGGCCAGGGTCAGCACCCGCTCCTGGCTGCGCCCGGCGGTCTCGACGAAGGCCGCGGTCACGCGCTGGAACACCGGACCGTCGGCCTCGAGCGGGAGCGACCCCTCCCCGCCGGGCGCGACTCCCCCGGGCACCGCCAGGGCGCCGTGGGATCCCTGGTAGAGCAGCGCCAGCGCCGCGCGGCGGGACAGGGCCAGATCCGCCAGGGCGCGGGACAGGGGCTCCGACATCGGAACCGGGCCGCCGAGGGGATCCTCCCAGGGGCCCGGCCGGCCCAGGGCGAAGTTGCGATCGAGGTCCACCCCGCCGGGCGGGTCCTCGTTGAATCGGCCGTCTCCGTCCTCGTCCCGTCCCTCGAGGGTCAGCAGAAAGCGCGGTGAATCGCCGTCCGCCGCCGGCACCAGGAAGCGCCCGTCCTCGGCCCGGATCCACGGGCCGGTGGGGCTCTCGATCAGCATCTGCAGGAGGAGGTCGTCGCCGTCCACGTCGTCGGGACCGTCCTCGTCGACGCGGCCGTCGCCGTCCTCGTCGGTCCCCCTCGCGTTGCGCCCGTCCCTCGCTCCGCCGCGAAGGTGCAGCTCGAGCGCCTCGGGCGAGGCCCACGGCACGGCCAGGAAGGTGACCTCCGCGGGCAGGGTGGCGGGGTCCTCGAGCAAGGCGTGGATCGTCGCCAGCACGGCCTCGCCCCCCGCCAGCGAGATCCCGTCGAGGCCGCCGAGCAGGAGCACCGCCGGACGCTCCTCGGGCCCCGGCTCGCCCGGGCGGAAGACCTCGATGGCCGGAACCGGCCGGCCGTCGGCGGTGCTCCCGACCTCCAGGGGCCGGGCCGCCTCGGGGCGAAGGTCGATCCACTCCCGGAGCTGCCCGGCGACCTCGGTCAGGCCGCGGTAGCCGGGCTCGAAGGCGGGCAGGGCGCGGAGCTCGGGCTCGACCTCGGCCTCCGCGGCCGGCTCGGGCTCCGGTGGCGGCGGCTCGGGCTCCTGCAGTACCCAGGATCCCAGCGCCAGCGCCGGGAGCGCCGCCCAGGCCGCGCCCCTGCCGCGGCGACTCCTTCTTCCCCGGCACCCTTTCCGCTCGCCCGTCACGCTGTACCGCTCTCGCAATCACCGGCCCGCCAGGGCGCCCTCTCCTCTACGCCCCCGGCTCCGATCGGTCGAGGGCGCTGCCGGCGGTTTTTCGCTCGGCCTCCCCCTCCCCGCCGCTCAGGGCCGTCGGGGGTCGATCCGGATCGGGCCTCGCGGCCCCGACCCGTTTCCCGCGCGAGGATCCGTTTCCCCCGCGCGGACGCAGCTCGACCACCCGCTCCCCGTGCTCGTCGACCTCGTCGAGCACCCGCACGCCCTCGCGGCTGGCCCGGGCCCGCGCCGCATCCCCGGTGGCCTCGGGCACGAAGTCGTCCACCTCGCCGAACTCCACGGCCACCTGCCGCGAGACCCCCTTGGTCTCCATGGTCACGCCGAAGAGCGCGCTGCAGGCCGACATGGTGCCCTTGTTGTGGGTCACGATGATGAACTGCGTGCTCTGCAGGAAGCCGTCGAGCATGCCCAGGAAGCGCCCGATGTTGGCGTCGTCCAGCGCGGCGTCGACCTCGTCCAGCACGCAGAAGGGGCTGGGCCGCGCCTGGAAGACCGCGAACAGCAGGGCCAGGGCGGTGAGCGTCCGCTGTCCCCCCGACAGCAGGTCGATCGAGAGCATCTCGCGCCCCGGCGGCCGCGCGGTGATCAGGATGCCGGCGCTGAGGGCATCGACGTCGGGCTCCAGCGTCAGGTCGGCGCGCCCGCCCCCGAACAGCTGCCGGAACAGCACCTGGAAGTTGTCCCGCACGGTGTCGAAGGTCTCGAGGAAGAGCTGCTCGGACTCGGCGTCGATGCGCTCGAGCGTCTCCTGGAGGGAGCGGCGCGCGGTCTCCACGTCGCGGCGCTGGCCGCCGAGGAACTCGAAGCGCGTGCGCGTCCCCTCGAGCTCGTCCACCGCCTCGGTGTTGACCGAGCCCAGCCGATCGAGCCGGCCCCTGAGCTCGGCCACCTCCCGCTCGAGCTCCTCGAGCTCCGGCGCGCCGGTCAGCTCGGGCTCCGGCTCGAAGTCCTCGAGCAGCTCCGCCTCGGGGAGGCCCAGATCCTCCTCCGCCCGCTGCAGGAGCTCGGCGCGCACCATCGCCAGCCGCTGTTCCTCGAGCCGGCGCCGCGAGATCTCCTCGGCGACCTCCTCCAGCTCGCGGGTGACCGTCTCCAGGCCCCGCCGCTGGCTCTCGATGGCCTCGCGCCCCTCGTGATCGGACCGGCGCAGCTCGACCAGGGCGGCCTCGCGCTGGCCCAGATCCTCGGCGACCCTCCCGCGCAGCTCGTCGATCTGGAGGAGCTCCCGCTCCCCGCCCAGGGCCGACTCGGCGGCCTCCCCCGCCAGGCGCCGCGCGCGCTCCAGCTCCCGGCCGGTCTCCTCGCAGGCCGTCTCCAGGTCGCGCGCCCGCTGCTGCAGCGCCTCCATCTGCTCGGCGGCGCGGGTCGCCTCCACCCGCGCCTCGGCCTCCTCGCGGACGAGCTGATCGCGCTCGGCCTCCATCCGGTGGCGCTCGGACTCGAGCTCCCCCAGGGACTCGTTCTCGACCCGGAAGCGGTCCTCGGCCGACGCCAGCTCGGTCCGCGCCCGCTCGAGCTCCTCGTCGAGCCGGGCCGACTCGCCGCGCACCGCCTCGGCGTCCCGCTCCAGGAGGGCCAGGGACTCGGCCTGGTCGAGGGTGCGGGCGCGCGCCGTGCGCTCGGCGCTCCAGGCCTCGGACAGCCGATCCCGAGCGGCCTCCAGCCGCGTCCCGGCCGCCCGGCGCTGCTCCATCCGCTCGAGGCGCCCGCGCCCCAGCCGCTCCAGGCTCGCGGTCTCGCTCGCGATCTCCGCCTCCAGCTCGCGAACACGTCCCTCGAGCTGCTCCGCGCTCGAGCGGCGCCCCACGGCTCCCTGGGCCAGCTCGCGGTGGCCCCCCAGGACGCCGGCCGCGTCGGCCAGGTCGCCGGCGGGCGTCACGCACCGCAGCGAGGGGTACTCGCGGATCACGTCCAGGGCAGCGGCCAGGTCGCGCACGACCACGACGTCCCCGAAGAGCTCGTGCGCCAGGGGGGCGAAGGCCTCCTCGTACTCCACCCGGTCGAGCAGCCAGCCCTCCACCCGCGGGTCGAGCATCTCGCCGCAGGCCGCCGGGGCGGACCGCTCGCGACGGGAGAGTGAGCCGGGCACCAGCAGGCCGGCCAGGCCCGCGCGGCGGTCCCTCAGCCAGGCGACGACCTCCACCGCCACCTGGGGATCGTCGACCACCAGGCCCAGGGCGCGCTCGGCCAGGACCGCGTCCAGGGCGCGGGCCAGGCGGGGCGAGGTGCGCAGGTGATCGGCCAGCACGCCCTCGAGCTCGCTCGCGTGGCAGGGCCCGTCGGCCTCCCCGACGCCGTCGAGCACCGCCCGCGCGCCGGCCTCCAGGCCCTCGTGCTCGCGCTCCCAGTCCCGCAGGGTCAGGATGCGCTCGGTGTGCCGGGCGCGCTCGAGCCCGAGTCGGGCGAGCTCGGCCTCCAGGGCCTCGATCCGCTCCTCCTGCGCCCGCAGGGTCGCGGTCGACTCCTCGCGGTCGGCCTCGGCCCGCTGCAGGTCCTCCTCGGCCGCGCCCCGGGCGGTGCGCGCCTCCTCCTCGGCCCGCCGGGCCTCCTGGGCCGCCGAGCGGGCCTCGTCCAGGCGCTGGTCGATGCGCTCCAGGCGCAGGCTCAGCGGCTCGCGGGACTCCTCGTGGTGGCGCACCGAGTTGGCCCCGGCGGTCTTCCGGTGCAGGAGCTCCAGCACCGTCTCGTTCTGTTCCTCCGAGCGCGAGCGCAGCTCGCGGTACTCGGCGCGGAGCTGGCGCAGGGCCGAGGAGCGCTCGCCGAGCTGCTCCCGCGCGGCCTCGGCCTCGGCCGAGCGGTGCCCGGCCCGCTCCCGGGTGAGCAGCAGCTCGTCGCGGCGCTCCCCCGACAGCACCTCGAGCTGGTCGGCCCGCTGCTCCTCCTCGAGCGAGGACGCCCGCCAGGCCTCGATGCGCTGGCCCAGCTGGCTCTTGCGCTCGTCCAGCGCCCGCGCCTCGCCGGCCAGGCGCGACACCTCGCCGGCCCGCTCCTCGACCCGGCCGGACAGGCGGCGCTGGCTCTCCTCCAGGGTCTGCACCGCCTCCTCGCCGCGCTCGCGGCTCTCGCGCAGGCTCCGGGCGCGCTCCTCGACCCCCCCCAGCTCCTCCCGCAGGCGGGCCAGCTCGGCGCCGCAGCTCCACACCTTGTGGCGCAGGAAGCGCCCGCGCTCGCGGCGCCAGTCGTCGCGCACGGCGACGTACTTCTCCGCCTTGGTGGCCTGGATCTTCAGCGAGCGCACCCGCGTGGCCAGCTCGCGCAGGATGTCGTCCAGCCGGGTGCCGTCCTGCTCGATCCGCTTGAGGCGCAGCTCGGTCTCCCGGCGCCGCTGGCGGTAGCGGCTGATCCCCGCGGCCTCCTCGAAGATCGAGCGCCGCTCCTGCGCGTTGGCCGACAGCACGGCGTCGATGCGGCCCTGCTCCAGCACCGCGTAGCCGCGGCTCCCCAGCCCCGTGTCGAAGAGCAGGTCGCGGATGTCCTTGAGCCGCGCCCGGTCGCCGTTGATCAGGTACTCCCCCTGCCCATCGGCGTCGATGCGGCGGGTGATGGCGACCTCCGTGCCCTGGCCGTCCAGCACGCCCGCGCCGTTGTCGAGCACCAGGGTGGCCTCGGCCGCCGAGAGCGCCGGCCGGCTGACCGAGCCCTTGAAGATGACGTCGGCCATCTCGCCGCTGCGCATCGAGCGGGCGCGCTGCTCCCCCAGCACCCAGCGGATGGAGTCGACGACGTTGCTCTTGCCGCAGCCGTTGGGCCCGACGATACCGGTCAGGACGCGCTCGAAGTCGAAGGCGGTGCGATCCGCGAAGGACTTGAAGCCGCAGAGCTCGAGGCGTTTCAGGCGCATCGTCGTCAGGCGTCGCCGTCGGCCGGCGGACCTTCGCTTTCGGGCTGGAAGAGGGTGGGCGAGAGCATGGTGGCGGCGGGCGGGCCGACCGGGATCGGCTCGGCGCCCTCGGGCCCGGCGCGCAGCCGGCGGAAGCCCGACCAGGCGCGCAGGAGATCGCCGCCCCCCCCGCCGCCGGGGCCGGACGTCCGCAGGGGAGGGTAGAGGGCGCCGCTGGGAACGGTCGAGAGCAGCCGGCCCAGATCCTCCCCCGGTCCGCGAGAGCGGCTGGATCCCAGGTCGAAGCCCTCGGAGTAGGGGCGATCGCGGTCCGAGCTCGGCTCGCCTCCGCCGTCGAAGAGCAGCCGCTGGGCGTGGGGGAAGCGCCGGTGGTCGAGGGCCGTGAAGCGCGCCGGCGAGCGGTCCGCGAACCACGGCGAGAGCACCACGGACATGCGCCGGTCGGCCGCGCAGCGGCGGGTCGCGTCGGCCAGGAGGCCCAGGATGCGCGCGCCCTGCTCGGGGCGGACCTCCCCGTCGCCGAGGATCTGCAGGGCCTCGCGCAGGCCCACCGGCGTCACCGCGTACATGACGCGGCCGCGCACGCCCGCGGCGCGCGCCGCCCGGTGGCTCTCCTGGAAGAGGGCCAGCCGGCTCAGGGCGTCGGTGGCCCCCTCCACCAGCTCGAGGGAGAGCTCGAGCATCCGATCCTCGCGCCACGGGCCGGCCCGGCGGGCCAGCCGTGCCAGGTTGAGGGCCACCGCCCCGCCGCAGGAGACCGCGCCCCGCTCGCGAGGCGCGCGCCGGCAGCCGGGGCCCACGGTGCGCTCCTGCCGCGAGCTCCAGGTGGGCACCAGGCGCCCGCTGGCGGCGAGCGACTCCAGCACCCGGGCCGCCTCGATCCTCGGGTTGTCGTCCAGGAGCGCGTCGAGCTCGGGCTCGTCCAGGAAGAGACGGGGCGAGGAGAGCCCCACCGGCAGCTCGGCCAGCTCCTCGACCAGGCGCTGGGTAAACGCGGGCGAGCGCGTGCCCGGGGGACCCAGGTCGAGCTGCTTCCCGCTGGCGCGGGCGGCCGCTCCCAGGGCTCGCAGCCAGGCCCCGAGCCCGGCCGAGGATCGCCCCCGGATCAGGGGCTGGAGGGCCCGGGCGGGGTCCTCGAGGACGGCGCCCCGCGAGGAGCCCTGGGCCCCCGCGACCAGCTCGTCGAGCAGCTCGAAGGCGGCCTCGGGGGAGGGCTCGCCGCGCAGGAGGAGCTCGGACGGCAGGGCGCAGAGCAGGTGGAGCTGAGGCCTCTCGAGGTCGATCACGTGGAGGTCGCCGGCGCGGTGGCGCTCGGCCGAGAGCTCGTCGAGGATCTCCTCCAGGGCGAAGCGGCGCAGGATCTCGCCGCCCACCCGCTCGGCGGCCGAGGTCGGAGCCGGAGCCGCGCCCGGCCGCGCGGCGCTCGAGGGCCCCCGCGCGATGAGCCGGCGCAGGTCGGAGCGCGCGAGGCCGACCGTGCCCTGCCGGCGCAGGGCCCCCTCCAGCCCGCGCTCCACCAGCTCGTTGTCCACCATCTCGCGGATCAGGCCGGTCGAGATGGAGTGGAAGCCGGCCGCCAGCACCCGCGCCTCGACCTGGGTCGCCACCTCCTCGGCCAGGGGGCGCGAGAGTTCGGCCTCGTGGACCAGGGCGGCCGCGATGCGCCCCTTGCTCCAGGGCGCGCTGCCCTCGGACTCCTGGACCCGCGGTCCCCGCCGGCGCGGGGCCGGCTCGTCGACCTTCAGGGCCTCGCGCGCCCGCGAGCGGCGATCCCGGTAGAGGATGTACGCCTTGGCCACGCGCGCGCGGCCCAGCTCGATCAGCGCGGTCTCGACCAGGTCCTGGATCTGCTCGATGCTCGGCGCGCGGGGAGTCGTCCCGGCCGCGCCTCCACGGGCGTTCTCCGGGCCGCGGCCTGCGGACGTCGGCGGGGCTCCGGCCACCTCCTCGCGCCGCTCCAGCGTCATGCGCACGATCCCGGCCACCTCGCCGGCGAAGGCGGGATCGTCCTCCCCCACCGCCGCCATGGCGGCGAGGATCGCCAGCCGGATCTTCTCCTCGTCGAAGGGCACCAGGCGCCCATCGCGCTTCTCGACCTGACGCAGGTTCATGCGCGGAACGCTCTCAACCCTCGCCGTGGGCCCGGGTCGTGCCGCCTCCATTGCCGGAGCCCGCGGAGCCGGTGGTCTCCAGGATCGGCTTGAGCTCCTCCAGGAACT
Organism: uncultured Planctomycetaceae bacterium; assembly: GCA_964615935.1. GTDB lineage: Bacteria > Planctomycetota > UBA1135 > UBA1135 > CAZTTG01. Next base: position 55,497 of record CAZTTG010000024.1, read on the forward strand.
GGCTGACGTCCTTGAACTCGCGGTAGACGCTGGCGAAGCGGACGTAGGCCACCTGGTCGATCTGGCGCAGCTCGTCCATCACGAGGGAGCCGATCACGCTGCTGGGGACCTCGCGGTCGTACTCCTCGTGGCAGCGAGCCTCGATCCCCAGGCTGGCCTCCTCCAGCTGCTCGGTCGACACGGGCAGCTTCTCGCAGGCGCGGAGCATGCCCTGCAGGATGCGGTCGCGGTCGAAGCGGACCCGCTCCCCGCTCTTCTTGACCACGCGCAGCGGGGTGACCTCGACCCGCTCGTAGGTGGTGTACCGCAGGAAGCACTCGAGGCACTCCCGGCGGCGGCGGATGGCGGTTCCGTCGGCCGAGGTCCGCGAATCGACCACGCGATCGCGGTCGTCCTGGCAGCGAGGGCACCTCATGGCTCGCGAGCGACGCAGCGCTCGTTCCCAGAAGAGACCACGCAAGATGTAGTGTGTCAACGCCCCGCCCACCACACGGCTGGGGGGTGCGCCCGCGCCCGCCGGACCGCCGGCCGGAGGCCGCCGGCTCGGCGCCTACTTTCCGAGGCAGAAGCGGGCGAAGATCCGGTCGAGCAGGTCCTCGGGGGTGGTCCTGCCGGCGATCCCGTCCAGGGCCTCGGTGGACTCCCGCAGGGCCCCCGCCACCAGGTCGAGGGCCGCCCCCCGCGCCAGGAGCGCCAGGCCCTCCGCGAGGGCGGCGCGAGCGCGCTCCAGGGCCTGTCGGTGGCGCGCCGAGAGCTCCCGGGCGAGGCCCCGCCCCTCGCCCCCTCCCCGGCCCGCGCCGGCCAGGGCGAGCTCGGCCGCCGCGGCCGTGGCCAGCCCGTCCAGGCCCTCGCCGCGCAGGGCCGAGGTCGCGGCCCAGCCCTGGACGTCCAGGCTCGCCAGCAGCCCTTCCGGGGGGCGCGCCGGAGCCCCCGGCAGGTCGATCTTGTTCCACGCCAGGAGGACGGGGGTGCCCTCGGGGTGGGAAGCCCGCTCCCGGCTCAGGGCCTCGGGCTCGGCCGCCGAGGAGTCGACCACCCACAGCAGGAGATCGGCCGCGCGGCGCTCCCCCTCGGCCAGGCGCTGGGCGGCGCGCTCGGGGGCGGGCCCGCCCTCCTCGAGGCCGGGGCCGTCCAGCAGGCTCGCAGCAGCCCCTGCGAGCCTCCAGAGCCCCTCCACCCCGTCGCGGGTGGTCCCGGCCACCTCGCTGACGAGCGCCCCGCCCGCGCCCACCAGGGCGTTGTGGAGCGAGCTCTTGCCCGCGTTGGGGGCGCCGCACAGCACGATGCGGGGCCGCCCGCGGGGCGAGTCCCGCCGCTCCTCCCACCGCAGCGCCTCGGCCAGGCCGGCGAGGGCCGCCTCCCCCAGGCTCGTCAGCTCGCGGATCGGCACGTGCCCGGCCTCGGCCTCGTCGAAGTCGAGGCTGGCCTCGCACAGGGCCCGAAGCTCCTCCAGGCCGTCGCGGAGCCCGGCCACCCGCTCCGAGAGCCCCCCGGCGAGCAGGGCCGTGGCCGCCCGGCACTGCTCCAGGCTCCGGGCCTCGATCAGCTCCAGGACCCCCTCCGCCTGGGAGAGGTCGATCCGACCGCTCTCGAAGGCCCGGCGGGTGAACTCCCCGGGCTCCGCGGGCACGGCCCCGAGCCGAAGGAGTCGGTCCAGGGCCGCCTGCAGCAGGTGGGGCGAGCCGGGGAGGTGGAGCTCGAAGACGTCCTCCCGGGTGTAGGAGCGGGGCCCGGGCATCCACAGGACCAGCGCCGGGACCTCGCCCCGGCCGTCGTGGAAGCGGCCCGGGAAGGCGCCCCGGGGCCCCGGCTCGAGGGGGCCGGCGGAGACCGTCACGGTCCTCGTCAGGAGGCCGCGGGCCAGCGGGCCGGAGACGCGCAGGATGCCCCGCTCCCCCCCGCCGGGGGGGCTGCTGACGGCCGCGATGGTGGTGCGGTCCTCGGGCATGGCCTCGCTCTCCACGTCCGGGCGCGCGCCGGGCGGACGGATGCCCCTATCGCTTGCCCTTCTTCCTCTTGCGCTGCGCGGCGCCCCCGCCGCCCTTCCGCTGCGAGCCCTGCTTTTCCTGCAGGCGCTTCTTCTGCTGGGCCTGCAGCTCGGCCATCCGGGCCATGAAGCCGCCCTTCTTCTTGCGCGGCTTCTCGGTGTCGTCCACGGGCCACTTCTTCTTGATCCAGCCCATCTCCAGCACCCCCAGGCCGGAGGTGGTGATCATGTAGACCGACAGCCCCGCCGCGTAGTTGTAGAGGAAAACGCCCATGAAGGCCGGCATCCACTTCATCATCTTCTGCATGCGGGCCGCCTGCTCGTCCGCCGGCGGGGGCTGGAAGCTCATCTGCCAGATCCACAGGACCACCATGATGGGCGGCAGGATGTTGAGGTACTCGATGGTCCCGATCACCGGCAGGTGGGTGTTGAAGTTCAGCACCAGCAGCCGATCGGGCATGGACAGGTCGGTGATCCAGCCGAAGAAGGGCGCCTGGCGCAGGTCGAAGCTGGTGCGCAGGGCGGAGAACAGCCCGAAGAAGATGGGGATCTGGATGAACATCGGGAGGCAGCCGCCCAGCGGCGGCATGGCGCCCTCCTCCTGCATGATCTTGGCCTGCTCCTGGCGCAGCTTCTGGGGGTTCTTGGCGTACTTCTCCTTGATCTCGTTGAGCCGCGGCTGGACGCGCTTCATCTTCTTCTGATAGCGCGCCATGGAGGCCTGCGAGCGGCGGTTGAGGGGGAACAGCACCAAGCGGACCCCGAAGGTCATGACGATGATCGCCACGCCGTAGTTGCCGAAGAGCGCGAACAGCCCCCGCAGCACCGACAGCAGCGCGGTGCCGATGGTGATGGTCCCCGGCGGCGTCATGAAGCAGTTGCCCACCAGGTCCTTGCGGATCACCGCCTCGTGGGGCTCGAAGCCCTCCTGGAAGTGATCCCGGTCCTTGGGGCCCAGGTAGACCTGGAAGGACCAGGTCCGCGACTCGCCGACCTCGGGGATGGACAGGCCCAGGCGCACGTCGGTGGAGATGAAGCGCCAGGCGTCGGCCGCGCCGGCGGGGTTCTCCTCGGCCCAGCCGGCGTCGTAGACGCGGCGCCAGTTGGCCCCCGTGAGGACGCGCGCGTCGCTCTCGGGGGCGACGCGCGCGAAGGCCGCGAAGTACTTGTTGTGGTCGCCGGCGAACTCCGGGTGCACGCCGGGCGGATCCAGGGTCCCGAAGAGGTCGTTCCCGGGGCGGTCCTTGCGCGACTGCTGGACGAGCTTGCTCTTGCCCTTCGACTTGCTCCCCGCGGCAGCGGCGCTGGGCCCCACGTAGAACTGGCCGTCGCTGGCCCGGGGCACGCAGCCCGCGGGGGTGAACAGGAACTCGGCCGGAAGCCCGCCGCCCTGGGCGCCCTCGTTGTGGAGCTTCAATTCGACCTGGAAGTCGTAGCTCCCCGGGCGCCAGCGGACGCGCTTGACGAAGCGCATCCCCGTGCCCGGGGCGAGGGTGAACTCCACGCCCTCGGGATTCTCCACGGTCCCGAGCACCTCCATTCGCCACAGGGCCCGGTCCAGGGGCTCGTGCTGGAGCGCGGCGCTGGAGGCGCTGGTCCTCCATACCAGGGAGCCGGTGGAGCTGCCGTCGGGCTGGGGCACCGAGCGCAGGAGCTGCACCCAGTGCTCGGAGTCCAGGCGCGCGGCCTCGTCCAGGCCCTCGACGTCAAAGAAGCTGGCCAGGCGCAGGTCCATCAGGCGCGCGCCGCGGTTCGAGAAGGTGGCCAGGTAGGAGCCCGCCTGCCCGGGCACGCCGATCTGCAGCTCCTGGGTGCGCTCCTCGGTGTCGACGATCACCTCGCTGCGCTGGGGGCGGGCGGCCGGCTGGGCCGGCTCTCCGGTGGAGCTCGTGGAGGGCCCCGTCGCGGGCACGAGCGGCGCGCCCGAGGGGGCGGTCCCGTCCGGCTGGGCGGGGGCCGGCTCGGGCCTCTTCTTCGGGGCGACCCACATGCTCCAGGCCATGAGGACCGCGAAGCACAGGAACAACGCTAGCGGGAGTCGCTTCTCCAAGGGAGCTCGGCCGGGCTGGGGGTCGGGGGGAGCGGGCGGACTCAGTGGCCTATGGCCAGGCGATCCGCGAGGTAGGGGGGCAGCTCGGGGACCTTGCGGATGTCCTCCTGGGCCGCTTCGATGTCGTAGGCCAGGCGCACGAAGGTCAGGTTCCCGCCGTCGAAGAGCACGTAGGAGAGGCGGTTGTCGCCGTCCCGAGGCTGCCCCACCGAGCCCACGTTCACGATGGCGCGCGACTCGTCCAGGTCACCCAGGTCGTAGGGGCCCTCGGTGTCCTTGGGGCGGTAGAAGCGGCCGTCCTCGTAGTAGATGGCCGGCACGTGGCTGTGACCCACGAAGCACACCTTCGCGTCCATGCAGTCGAAGTTGGCCTGCATCTTGACCCGGTCGCGGATGTCGCGGGGCAGCATGTACTCGCGCACCGGATCGCGCGGGGAGCCGTGGGCGTACATGACGTGCTCCTCGCGCACCAGGGGCTCCAGCTCGGCCAGGAAGTCCCAGTACTGATAGGCCTGATCGCGCTCGATGCCCCGGCCGATGGAGTCGCGCGTCCAGTCGATGGCGGCGCGGGCGTTGGGATTGAAGTCCTCCGCCGAGTTGAGCAGGGCGTACTCGTGGTTGCCCAGGAGGCAGATCCCCGGCTCCAGGCCGTCCTTGCCCCCCACCAGGTCGATGACCGAGGCCAGGCACTCCTGGGGCCGCGCGCCGTAGCCGACCACGTCCCCCAGACAGATGAAGCGCCGGGCACCCCGCTGCCGGGCGTCCTCCAGGGCGACCGTGAGGGCCTGAAGGTTGCCGTGCAGATCGGAGAGGATGGCGCTCTGGGGATAGGTCACAAGACTCCTCAACAGGGGTCGCCGGCGATGGCGGCGACCCCCGGTAGGCCGGGTCGCACCCCCGGTCGGCCGGGCTGCACCGGAAGTCCGATGCCCACGGCGGCTGCCGGCGGGCGTAGGATTATCGGGACCCGTCGGCCCGGTCGCAAGCGCGTAGGCGCCCTGACGCGCCCTGCGGCGGCCGCCCGCCCGGCCCCAGATTGGAAGATCCAGATGAGTACCCGCCGGTTCACGCCTCGCCTCCCTCTCCTGGGCCTCGCCCTGGCGAGCGCCCTCGGCCTGGGGGCGGCCCGCGCCCTCCAGGATCCCCCCGCGCCCCCGACCGACGAGGACCCCCTGCCCCCCGGCGTAGCGGCCATCGTCGACGGACGCGTGATCACCGTGGAGGAGTACAAGGACTTCCTGCTGAGGCTCTACGGCCGCCGCCCCCTGCGCGAGCTGATCGCCCTGAGGCTCCTGGAGATGCGCGCCGAGGCGGCCGGCCTGGGGCTCGCCGAGGAGGAGCTGGAGGCCGAGGTCGAGAAGGCCTGGGGCAACTTCGCCAGCCGCTTCGGGTCCGACCGGAAGCGGCTCGAGCGTGAGCTCGAGAACCTCGGGCACTCGCCGGCGAGCTTCCGCCTGCAGCTGCGCGAGCAGTCCCGCCGCTCGCTCCTGGCCCGGCGGATCGCGCGCGCCGAGCGGGTGGTCACCGAGGAGATGGTGCACCAGCGCTTCGAGCGCGAATACGGGCCGGACGGCATCCGGGAGGATGTGCGCCACGTCTTCCTGACCCGGGGCCGCATGAAGCTGGAGCTGCAGAGGGCGGGCGCCGATCCGGCCGAGCTGACCCTGGAGGTCCTCGATCGGAACCTGGAGGAGCGCGCCCGGACGATCCTGGCGGAGCTCGCCGCAGGAGCGGCCTTCGAGGATCTCGCTCGCCGCTACAGCCACGACCTCTCGGTCACCCGCACGGGCGGGGCCATCCCCGACTACGACTACCTGCGCTTCGGCCCCGAGCTGGCTGCGGCGGTGCGCGCGGCCGAGGTGGGGGCTCCCACCGGTCCGGTGCGCTCCGGCACCGGCCTGCACGTGATCGAGGTCACCCGCCGGACGCGGACCGCCTTCGAGGAGGTGCGCGAGGAGGTGCACCGCCGGCTCGTGGAGGAGGACGCCAGCTTCGCGGAGATCACGGCCCTGGAGCGGCGCCTGTACGAGAGCGCGGACATCCGGCAGTTCTGAGGCGCGCTCGGCGCCTCGAGGACTCAGGCCCGCTCGGGCTGGGGCGCGCGGCTGAAGGTCACGGCCAGGCCGAAGAGCCCGCAGGTCGCCGCGATCCCCGGCCACAGGAGCCCGACGGCCGCACCCCCCACCGCCGGCGCGGCGATCAGCAGGAGGACGCCCATCACGCTCAGGCGGTCCAGGCCCAGGTCCGCCAGCCGGTGCGCCAGGTGCCGGCGGTCCCCCACCCAGGGCGCCTGTCCGATGCTCGCGCGCAAGAGGCTCAGGCGCGCCAGGTCGAGCAGCGGCAGGACCAGGACGGGCCAGGCGGCGGGTGTCAGGAGGATCATCATGCCCAGGAGGTGGCTCCCCGCGTCGCCCAGGTAGGCGGCCGGCAGGAGCGGCCCTCCCCCGCGGGGGCGGCGCCCCAGCAGGTTGAAGGGCAGGAATCCCAGCAGCACCCCGAACAGCACCGGGGACGAGCCCAGGAAGCCCACCAGGCCCAGCCCCGGGGCGGCTCCGTCGGCGTTGTCGAAGGTGTTGAGCGCGTTGAGCGCGGTGACCGCGAGGGCGGTCCAGGCGAGGGCCGGGGCCAGCTCCCCCCGGGCCAGCAGGGGCCAGGTCAGGACGGCGCCCACCGCGAGCTGGCCGAGCAGCTTCCAGGCCGGTCGCAGGCGCCCGCGGGAGAGGTCGTCGGCCAGGCCGAGGGCGAAGGCGGCCGCGAGGGCCGGAGCGATCGCCAGGCCGCCGGAGGCGCCGAGGAAGGCGCTCAGGGGCGCGGCCCAGTCGGGCCAGGCCGGGGCGGAGCCGGGCCAGGGCCAGGCCACCAGGGCGGAGACGAGCAGGCCCAGCAGCAGGGCCGCCCCGCCCACGGCGGGGACCGGTCGGGCCTGCAGCTTGCGGGCCCGATCGGGTCCGGCCGCGGCGTCCACCCAGCCGATGCGGGGCGCCGCGGCGATCAGCAGGGCGGCCGCGGCCGCCGTCAGGCCGCCGGCCAGCAGGAATGCGCCCGCCGAGCCCGGCCACCCCGCCGGGTCGATGGCCGGGGCTGTCCCCAGGGCCGTCGCGCTCGCCTTGCCGATCATTCTCTCGCGGGTCCTTCCGACAGGTAGATGCCCCGGCGCCGGATGTATTCCAGGACACCTTCGGGCAGGGCATCGCGCAAGCCCCGGGGGAGATCCCCGCCCGCCGCCAAGGCCCGGCGCAGCTCGGTGGACTCCCAGGGCACCGGGGGGACCTCCAGGAAGCCCTCGGCCAGCCGGGCGAGGGCCGCCTCGGAGAGCCGCCCCCGCAGCCCCTCCAGGATCCGTCGCGTCCCGGGGAGGCGGCGCACCACCACCGGCCGGGCCAGCCGCAGGAGCTCCTCCACCTCGATCCACAGGGGCAGGCCCTCGAGGTTGTCGTCGCCGATCAGGAGGTGGATCCGGACTCCCCCCGGCAGGCTCAGGGCTCCGGGAAGCTCCCGCACGGTGTCCACCGTGTACGAGGTCCCGCCGCGGCGCAGCTCGATGTCCGAGATCGTCCAGGCGGGCTCTCCGCGGATGGCGATCTCCAGCATGGCCAGCCGGTCCTCGCCGGGGGCCAGCACCCGCCCCAGCTTGAAGGGCGAGCGGGCCGCGGGCACGAAGGCGATCCGGTCCAGGTCGAAGGCCTCGCCCGCGGCCCGCGCCACGTGCAGGTGCCCGTTGTGGACGGGGTCGAAGGAGCCGCCGAACAGGCCCAGGCGGAGGGGGGCCTCGCTCATCGCGCCGGGTCCTCCGCCTCACCGAGCCGGCGCCGGACCTCCTTCAGGAGAGCGCCGCGCGAGGCGGTCACCTGCTCGGTCCGCGCCAGGTGCTTGACCTGCGCGGTGCCCGCCGCGAGCTCGTCCGGCCCCACGATGACCGCCAGGTAGAAGCTGCCCCCCCCGGCCTGCTTCATCTGGGACTTGAGCGAGCGGCCCTCCACGTCGTAGACGGCCGACACGCCGCCGCGGCGCAGCTCCTCGGCGATGGCCAGGACCTCGCCGCGCAGCTCCGGTCCGGCCCCCACCACGAAGACGTCGGTGGGTCGCGGGAGGAGGTCCGCCAGAAGGCCGAGCTCCTCCAGCACGGTCAGGGTCGGGGTGAAGCCCACCGCGAAGCCCACCGCGCCGAGGTCGGGGCCGCCGAGGTCGCGCAGCAGGTGGTCGTAGCGCCCCCCGCCGCACAGGGCCCGCCCCAGCCGCGGCGAGAAGACCTCGAACACGGTGTGGGTGTAGTAGTCCAGCCCGCGGATGATGCCGGTGTCGATCTCCGCCGAGCGCCCGACGTCCGCGAGGTGCCCGATCACCGCGTCGAAGTGCTCGCGGTTCCCCTCCGACAGACTGTCCAGCAGGCGCGGCACGTCCCGGTTCAGCTCCTGGCAGCGCGCATTCTTGCAGTCGAGGACCCGCAGCACGTTGCGCTCGAAGCGCTCCCGGCACAGATCGCAGCGCTCCTCCATCCGGGGCCGCAGGAAGTCGGCCACCGCCTCGCGCCAGCGCTCGCGGTCCTCCCCGTCGCCCATGGAGTTCAGGCGCACCGCCACCTCGACCCCCAGCTCCTCGAAGAAGCGCGCGGCGATGTGGATCACCTCGGCGTCCAGGCGCGGGTCGGCGCTGCCCAGGACCTCGATGTCGAACTGGGAGAACTGCCGCTCGCGGCCCTTCTGGGGGCGCTCGTAGCGGAACATCGGGCCGATGTTGAAGAGCTTCTGGACCGGGGCCCGCTTGTGGTAGTCGGCCTGCAGGTAGGCCCGGGCGATGCCGGCGGTCCCCTCCGGGCGCAGGGTGAAGGAGTGGTCGCCCTTGAGGACGGTGAACATCTCCTTCTGGACGATGTCGGTGACCTCCCCCACCGAGCGGACGAAGAGTTCGGTTACCTCCAGGAGGGGGGGCCGTATCTCCCGGTAGCCGTGCAGGCGGGCCAGCTCCCGGGCCACCTCCTCCAGGCGTTCCCAGTGGGGGATCTCGGGGGGCAGGACGTCGCGCGTCCCTCTCGGACTTCGATAGGCCATCCGTCGCTCCGTGCTGTTCCCGGCTCGCCCCGGGGCTCCCGGGGTCGGTCCGCGGGGGGGCCGGCGAGGTCCCACCCCCCGGGGGGGGGCCGCCGGTCGCCCTCCCCCCCTTGGATCGGCCTCGGAGAGCCCCACAGGGCCCCCCGCCCGGCGTTGACCCCCTTGGTAACCGCAACTAGACTGTGGCGCAATTCCCGTCTCACGGGGGACTTGCATCCGTGAGGCCGGGGCGGCCGGCCGTGCCCCCGCGGGGGGCGGCCCCCCGTCCAGGGCCTCCCCACCGCCCCTCCGAACCAACCTCAAGCGGATCGAACGAGCTCCATGAAGTCTCTCGCCCTCTGCAGCGTCGCCGCCCTCCTGTGCCTCGCCGGCTGCCGCACCTCGGTCACGCAGCAGCACAACCACTGGCGCGCGAGCCACGTGGCGCCCCGCCTGTCGCACCACTTCCTGGCCGGCTACGACGCCTACGAGGACGGCCGCTACGTGGACTTCCGCTGGGAAGAGACCCAGAACATCAACCGCACCATTCAGCGGCACTTCCTGAACACCAACTACGACAACCCCTTCCAGCCCGACGACCCGAACCGCTTCCGGCCGCGCCCGGCCCACAGCATCCTGCCCTACCCCTGGCGCTACATCCACCTCGAGGGCCTGGCGCTCGGAGCGCTGCTGCTCAACCCCACGACCGACATGTTCATCACCCTCCCGGTCGGGGCGCTCATTGCCACCCTCGATCGCGGCGGCAAGGACGAGTTCGTGGACGGCCTGGAGACGACCTTCGAGCCCTTGGGCGTGCTCACCGCCAGCTTCGTGCACCACACGATCGGTCGGAAGAGCTTCGTGCGGGCGGTGTGGAGCGAGTTCGACTGCGGCGGCGGCGAGGAGTGGGACTGGCACCACAATCAAGGGGCCACCGGCGAGTGCGGCGAGCAGTGCCAGTGTGCGTGTCAGGGCGGCGCCGAGTAGCTCACCAGCCCAGCGCGTTCACGACCCCGTCGACGGCCTCCTCGGTCGCGGCGGGGTCGCTCTCTGTCGGGGCCGGGATCCAGACGATCTCGGGGAAGCGCCGGAACCAGGTCCGCTGGCGCCGGGCGAACTGCCGCGTGCGCAGGGCCACCCGCTCGATGCACTCCTCGAGCGCGATCTCGCCGTCCGAGCAGCGCAGCGCGTCCTGGTAGCCCAGGGCCTGGCGGGAGGTGGGACCGAAGCCGGGGCCGTCGCGGATGGCGCGCGCCTCCTCCGGCCAGCCGGCGGCGAACATGGCCCGGGTTCGCGCCGGGATGCGCCGGTCGAGCTCGGCGGTGGGGAGCGCCAGCCCGGCGATGCGGCGCGGCCGGCCGCTCCCCCCCTCCCACTGCCCCAGCCAGTCGGAGAGCGGCCGGCCGGTCTGCGCGTGCACCTCGAGCCCTCGCAGGATTCGCTTCTCGTCGTGGGGGTGGATGCGCCCGGCGGCCGCGGGGTCGATCGCTTCCAGCTCCCGGTGCAGGGCCTCGGTGCCCTCCGCGCGGGCCCGCGCCTGGAGGTGGGCGCGCAGGTCCGGGTCCGCCTCCGGCCCCTCGAAGAGGCCGTCGCAGAGGACCTTGAGATACAGGGCCGTGCCCCCCGCGAAGAGCGCCCGGCGGCCGCGGCCCCGCACCCCGGTCAGGGCTGCGCGCGCGTCGGCGAGGTACCGCCGGACGCTGTAGGGCTCGGGCGGATCGACCAGGTCGATCAGGTGGTGCGGCACCCGGGCGAGGTCGGCCCGGCCGGGCTTGGCGGTGCCCACGTCCATGCCGCGATACACCGCCATCGAGTCCAGGGACAGGATCTCGGCGCCCACGCGCTCGGCCACGAGCAGGGCCAGCTCGCTCTTGCCGCTGGCCGTGGGCCCCACCAGGAAGCGCAGGGGCTCGCCCTCCAGGGGATCGACGGTCTCGGGCTCGGGGGGGATCATCGAATGGACCCGGGGTCCCGGGAAATGGACCCCGGCGGGATCGAATTCTAGCTCGGACGCATCGCGGTCCGTAGGTTGCCCGGCCTGGAGGCCCGAACATGACGCCGCCCTTCCTCTCGCCCCTGCTCGGCCTGGTCCTGGCTGCCCTCCCCCCCCAGGAGGGCGCCACCGAGGTCCCCGGGCGGGACTCCTCTGCGCCGGCCCGGGTGGAGATCGCCTTCTCCCAGCCGGGCGAGCCCCCCCCCGGCACGACCCCCGAGGCGGCCGCCGCCTGGCGTCGGTTCTGCGAGGCCACGCGGGTGGCCGACGCGTCGCGGGAGCCGGTGCGCGCCTTCGATCTGGTCTTCGACGGCCGCTCCACCCCGGACGGCCAGCAGACCAACGACTTCAACGACGCGCGCTATCGCTACCTCGCCCCGGGATGGGTCTCCAGCGAGCTCGGCCGCGACAGCCGGCTGCTGCGCGGCCCTCGGGGCGACTGGCTGATCGACCGGGACGGCGCCTGGCCCGTGCGGGGCCGCGAGTCCCGCGAGGACAAGCGCCAGCTCGACGACACCCTGGGCATCGCGCGCAACTTCACGGCCCTGGTCGATCCCGCATCCCTGCGCCTGGGCCGAATCGAGCTCCTGAGGGAGCCGCCCCCCCACCTGCACGAGAGCCTGCTCGAACGCCGGGGGAGCCTCACCTGGCTGCGCGTAAGCAGCCCGGATCTCATCCTGTCCCGCCGCCCGCCGCCCGACCGGATCGGAGAGCCCGTCGCGCGGGTCGCGAGCGCCTGGCTGGGCCTGGACCCGGCCACTTCCCTCCCCGACCTGGCCGTGGTTCTGGAGGAGGTCGTCGGCGAGAGCGCGAGCCAGAACCCCATGCTGGTCCAGCTCCGCCGCTTCGTCCCCCTGGACGGCTACCGCATCCCCGCCGAGCTGACCATCTATCCGGTGGTCTCCGTGCGCGGCACCACCCCGATCTTCGCCCGCGAGCCCGAGCTCCAGCTCTGGTTCAAGCGCGGCAGCCTGCGCCCGCCGCTCACCGCGAAGGACTTCCAGCCGCCGGAGTAGCGGGGGGCTCCCACGCAGCACAAGCCCTCGCCCTGAACTGGGGCCCTGCACGCGCGGCACACTTGCCGCGCCGGCGCCCAGTGGCGCCGTTTTGCCACGCGAGGTGCGCGAAGCGCACCGAGTATGTGGCGAGACCATCGGTCGAACCGTCCGAGGCTGTCGTTGCGTTGGCCGTGCCTCAACGCCGGAGGAATCGCTCGTGGGGGCAGGCATCCCGTGGGCCTCCCGTGAGGACGTGACGAGGCCGCGCGCGCCCAGCGCGCGCGCCCAGGAGACCCCACACCAATTCCCGGCGGCGCCCCCCCCCCCCCGGCGCCGAGGAGACCGCTCACGATTGCCGTTGCGGCGGTCGCGGCCTCGAGGTTCCAGGAATCACCCGCAGGCGCAGGAATCCCGCCGGCCTCCCACCAACTCCCGAGGAGTCCGCTACCGCCGATGAAACGCCCGCTCCAGATCCTCCAGCGAGAAGCGCACCCGCGTCGGCCGCGCGTGCGGGCAGGTCTGATCGCTCTCCAGGGCGGCGGCGCGCTCGAGCAGCGAGCGGATCTCGTCCTCTCCCAGCTCGTCCCCGGCCATGACCGACGAGCGGCAGGCGGCCCGGTGCAGCACCTCCTCGACGATCTCCTCGGCGTCGGGTGACTGTCCGGTGCGCTCGATGATCTCGAAGAGGTCGCGCACGATGCCCTCGGCGTCGGGGCGGGCCAGGCGCGCCGGGAGCCCGTTCACCGCGATGGCCGTGGGCCCGAAGACCGAGAGGTGGATCCCGACCCGCCGGGCGGCCTCGCCGTGCTCGTCCAGGAGACCCACCCGCGAGCGGTCCACCTCCACCACCTCGGGCACCAGGAGCCGCTGCACCTCGATCGCTCCCCGGCGCAGCTCCCGGCGCAGCTCCTCGAAGGTCAGGCGCTCGTGCAGGGCGTGCTGGTCGACGATCTCGAAGCCGTCGGGCAGGGCCCGAACGAGGTAGGTGCGGTCGATCTGCAGGAAGGGCCCGCGCAGCTCGTCGCGCGCCTCCCACCCCGACGGAGGCGCCTCGAGGACCGGCGCCCGGCCCGGAACCTCGCGGATCTCGAGGGGCTCGGCGGGCGCCGCGCCCGGGTCGGGGAGGGCTGCCTGCCCGGGGGCGTCGCGCGCTCCCCAGGCACCCCGCCGGGAGAGGTCCCCGAGCATCCGCTCGCCGGGGGTGGCCATGTCCGTGCGCCGCACGGCCTCGCGCACCGTCCCGACGACGAAGCCGAACAGGCGCCGCCCGTCGCGGAAGCGCACCTCGGCCTTGGTGGGGTGCACGTTCACGTCCACGCCGGCCGGATCCATGGCCAGGGAGAGGAAGGCCACCGGCTGGCGGCCCTCGACCAGGAGGCCGCGGTAGGCGTCCTTGAGGGCGCGGGTCAGGAGGCGATCGCGCAGGGGCCGTCCGTTGAGGAACCACATCTGCCGCGAGGTGTCGGTGCGCGAGAAGCGCGGCGGAGCCACCAGGCCCGCCAGCCGCGTGGCGCCGTCGGCGCCCTCCACGGGCTCGAGGCGGGTCGCCAGCTCGGCCCCGAAGACCCGCCGCACCCGCGCCCGCAGGTCCATCTCCGGCTCCACGTCCAGCACCCGCCGGCCGTCGTGCAGGACGACGAAGCCGACACCCATCTGCGCCAGGGCCAAGCGCTGGACGGCGTCCAGGCAGCGCGCCAGCTCGGTCGAGGCGCGCTTCAGGAAGCGGCGGCGGACGGGCGTGTTGAAGAAGAGGTCGCGGACGTCGACGCAGGTCCCCGCCGCTCCGCCGGCCTCGACCACCGGGCCCAGGCGACCGCCGACGTCCTCGACGCGCGCCCCCACCTCGTCGGCGGCCCGCCGCGAGCGCAGGCTACAGCGCGAGACCGACCCGATCGACGCCAGGGCCTCGCCCCGGAAGCCCAGGGTGGCGATGTGCTCGAGGTCGCCGGGCTCGCAAAGCTTGCTCGTCGCGTGGGAGGCGAAGGCCAGCAGGAGGTCGTCCGGGCCCATGCCGCAGCCGTCGTCGGTGACGCACGTCCGCTTGACGCCGCCCTCCTCGAGCTCGATCCGGATCCGCTCGGCGCCCGCGTCGAGGGCGTTCTCGACCAGCTCCTTGACCACCGAGGCGGGTCGCTCGATGACCTCCCCGGCGGCGATCTGATCGCGGACGAGGTCGGAGAGGAGGCGGATCCCGCCCGCCGAGTGGGGTGCTTCGCCGGCCATGTCCGGATTCTAGCGGGGCTCCGCCCCCGCCCGCCCAGGCATGCCGCAGATCCGCCTCGGCCCGTGGCCGGACGAGCCAGGGGAGCCGGGGCAGGCCGGTGATCGCGCCGCGCAACGGGCGCCCAAGACCTCTAGCCCGGACGTCTCGCCGGCGTCCGCCTCCACTTGACCGCCAGGTGCGCGAGGTCGTTCTGGTCCACCCGCCACCCGCTCTTCGAGCGCCGCTCGAGGTCCAGGACGTCGCGCAGCAGGCCCTCCCATTCCTCCCGCGGGCGCGCCCGCAGGGTCTCGCGGAAGGCCCTCAGGGCGATCTCCTTCGGCGCGACCCCGGCCTGCTCCGCGGCCGCGGCCCCGTCCGCGCCGGCCTCCACCGCCAGGGAGCCGAGCAGGGCCTGCCGCACCTTGGACCGCACCGCGCCCAGCAGGATGGTGTTCAGGGCGACCCGGCCGGTCTCCCGCCGGCCCTTCGAGTCCATGCCCCCCCGGTACAGGGTCTCGATGCCGGCCAGGGTCGGGCCGAGGCGGCCCAGGCAGAGGTCGTCCGCGACCTTGTAGGGCTTGGCCGAGGCGGCCAGCCCGAGGTCCTCCAGCACCTCGGGGCCGCCCAGGCGGATGCGCTCGAGCTGGGCCTCCAGGGCGGCCAGGTCGTTGCCGAGGGCCAGCACCAGGCGCACCGCCTGCTCGGCGCCGAGGCGCACTCGCAGGTGGCCCGCGCGCTCCACCAGCCACTGGGCCAGCTCGCTCTCGCGCAGGTCGCTGCCGGGCCTCCAGGGCGGCGGCGTGTCCCAGAGCTTGCGGCAGGGGAGCAGCATCCCCCCCGCCTGGCGCAGGGCCTTGACCACCGCGTGGTCGGCGCGCAGGGAGGAGCCCGCCAGGACCAGGCAGCCCGCCACCTCGGTGGCGCGGGCATGGGCCATCATGGCCAGCGCGACCGGCGAGTCCTCCCGCCCCTGCTTCTTCAGGAGCGACTCGGGATCGCGCACGATCACGCAGCGCGCGCTGGCGAACAGCCCCCCGCCCCGCAGGTCGTCGTGGAGCCGGGCCAGCTGGAAATCGGGGTCTCCGACGTCGTGGGCGGAGAGCTCGAAGCCGCGCTCCTCGGCGGCCCGCCGCAGGAGCCGGATCCCCAGCTCGCGGAAGTACCGCTCCGGCCCCCGCAGCACGTAGCCGCGGAGCATCGGGGCCTCGCCCTTCAGGGAGGCCGCGAGCCGTCCGAGCTCGACTCCGGGGTGGGCCTCGCGCGCCATGGGGTCATTGTCCGTGCCCGAGCAGACCCAGGTCCAGGGCCACGCCCAGGAAGAGGCCCACCCCCACCCAGCCGTTGAGGGTGAAGAACGCCAGGTCCACCCTCGAGAGATCGTCGGGGGCGACCAGGCCGTGCTCCCACACGAGAAGGGCCGCGGCCAGGGCGACCGTGGCCCAGTAGATCCAGCCCAGGCCGGCGCTGAGACCCACCCCGAGCAGGAGCGCGATCGTGGCGGCGTGCAGGACGCGGGAGGCGGTGAGGGCCGCCGGCACGCCGAAGCGGGCGGGCACCGAGCGCAGGCCCGCCCGGGCGTCGTGCTCGGCGTCCTGGCAGGAGTAGATGAGGTCGAAGCCCGCCACCCAGGTGAGCACCGCCCCGGCCAGCAGGAGGGGGGTCGCGAGCGGACCGTCGAGGGTCCTCGTGATCGCCAGCCAGGCGCCCAGGGGTGCGAGGCCCAGCGCCAGGCCCAGGATGCCGTGGGCCAGCCAGGTGAAGCGCTTGGCATAGCTGTAACCCAGGAGCACGGCCAGCACCGGAAGGGAGAGCCAGCCACACAGGGGCCCGAGCAGGAAGGCGCCCAGCACGAAGAGGACGCTGGCCGCCAGGACCATCCCCGCGACCCCGCCGGCCGAGAGAACCCCGGCGGGCAGCTCGCGGCCGCTCGTCCGGGGGTTGTGCGCGTCGAGCTCGCGGTCCGCCAGGCGATTGAAGCCCATGGCGGCGGTGCGCGCCGCCACCGCACAGACGAGGATCAGGCCCAGGTCGCGAAGCCCGGGCACGCCGCCCGCCGCCAGCCAGGCGCCCTGCAGGGCGAAGGGCAGGGCGAAGATCGAGTGGCTGAAGCGGACCAGCCGCAGGTAGTCGGAGAGGCTCGCGCTCACCCCTGGCCCCCGTCGCGCCGCAGGGGGGACTCCGTGCCCGGATCGCCGCGCGGGGGCTCGGTCGGGCCGCGCCAGCGCGCTCCGACCTCGTGCTCCACGCCCAGCGAGTCGAGGATCTTGCCGACCACCTGATCCACCAGGTCCGGGATGCCCTCGGGCCGATGGTAGAAGCCCGGCATGGCCGGCAGGACGAGCGCGCCCAGGCGCGCCAGTCGCAGGAGGTTCTCGAGGTGGATCTCCGAGAGCGGCGTCTCGCGGGGGACGAGGACCAGCGGTCGCCGCTCCTTGAGCGCGACGTCCGCCACCCGCTCCACCAGGTTGGAGCTGAAGCCGACCGCCACCCGCGCCAGGGTGCCCATGCTGCACGGGCACAGGATCGCGCCCGCCGAGAGGGCGGTGCCCGAGGCCGGCGGTGCCTCCAGCTCGTCGCCCGCGAAGCAGCGCACGGCGCCGGCCACCTCGGGACCCAGCCAGCCGTCCAGGGCCCCCGCGAGCCCCGCTCCGCGAGGGCCGCAGTCGATCCCCAGCTCATGGCGCAGGACCTTGGCCCCGGCCTCGGTCAGGGAGAGGTCCACGCCCGCGCCGGAGCGCGCCAGGGCGCGGATCAGGGCCTCCGCGTAGGCGCTGCCGCTGGCGCCGGTGATCCCCACGAAGTAGCGCTTCATGTCAGCACGTCGGGTCCCACCCCGATCTCCAGCCCCACATTGAACACGGCGTGGGTCCAGGCCGCGACACCCGGCCCGCGCAGGCGGAAGAGCAGGGCCAGGAGCACCCCCGCCAGGAATCGCCACAGGAAGAGCCCCGGATCGAAGACCTCGCCTCCCTCTCCCAGGAGGCTCACGAAGGCCCGCAGGTGGGCCGCGGCGAACAGGGCCGAGGAGCCGAGCAGCCCGACCCCCTCGCCCAGGACGCGGGCGCCGCGCTCGCCGAGCCTCGCCCAGCGGGCCAGGGCGCGCGCCACCAGGAAGAGGGTCCCGTACAGGCCCACCCGAAAGAGCAGCTCCTCGTAGGCTCCTCCCCCCATGAGCAGGGCAGCCCGCGCCAGGGAGGGGGAGGCCTCCGGCGGCGCCCAGCTCGCCTCCAGCTCGGGAGCGGCGTCCCCCAGGAGGGCCAGCAGGCCGACCAGGACCGGGCCGAGGGCCAGGGCGAAGGCGATCCCCTCGAGCAGGGTGCGCGCCAGGGCGGATCCCAGCTCCACCCTGCGCCTGAGGACGGTCCACAGCGCCGCGGCGCCGGCCAGGCCCAGGATCGACCAGCGCACGGTGCGGCCGGCCTCGCCCAGGGGCTCCAGGCTGGCCCCCATCAGGAGCTCGGCGGCGTTGCGGGGCGCGTTCGCCGCGGTGGCCAGGGCAACCTCGTAGACGGCGATCAGGGGCAGCATGGCGAGGAAGCCCAGGCTCAGGCTGCGCATGGGGCTCGACCGCCAGCCCGCGGCGCTCCCCTCCGGCTCCCCCCGCCTCGACCGCGCGCTCGCCCCCGCCATCAGGCCTCCCGGACGCGGCCCCAGTGCAGGCACGCGATGCCTCCGGTGAGCAGGCGGTGCCCGCAGTCCACCAGCCCACAGGCCTCGAGCTCCTCCTGGAGCGCCGGGGGCTCGGGCCAGGCCAGCACCGTGTCGGGCAGGTAGCGGTAGGCCGCCGGCTGGCCGGAGATCAGCCCCCCCACCCGGGGCAGGACGCGCGTGAAGTAGAAGCGGTAGGCCGCGCCGCTCAGGCGACCCGCGGGATTGGCGAACTCCAGCACCTGCACCTGCCCCCCCGGCCGCACCACGCGAGCCATCTCGGAGAGGCCCGCGCGCCGATCCGCCAGGTTGCGAAGCCCGAAGGCGACGCAGGCGACGTCGGCGGCGTCATCGGGCACCGGCAGCGCCAGGGCGTCGCCCAGGGCGAGCTGCAGCCGGCCCTCGCCCCTCCGGCGCACCTTGGCCCGCCCGGCGGCCAGCATCTCGAGGGTGAAGTCCACGCCGATCACGCGGGCGCCCGCCCGGGCGAAGGCCAGCGCGAGATCCCCCGTGCCGCAGCACAGATCGACCACCGTGCGGCCCTCGAGCTCCCCCGCCAGGGCCACCGCGCGCCGACGCCACGACCGGTCGACCCCCGCGGAGAGCAGTCGATTCAGGAGGTCGTAGCGCCCGGCGATGCGGGCGAACATCGAACGCACCCGGTCCGGTTCCGGCATGCGCAGGAAGCTACGCCCCGCTCGCCCCGGCTTCCAGCCTTCCCGGGCCGGGATCGGCCCGGAAAGGCGGAGGGTCCGCGATCACTGACGGAAGTAGTCGAACACCCCGACCGCCCCGGGGACCGGGATCGACTGGACCCCCTCCTCGTAGGCGCTGGTGTCGTGCCGGGTGAAGCCCGAGTCCACGCTGAGCACGTCCACCGCCCCTGGGCCCTGGCTGGAGATGGGGACCGCCAGGAACATGAAGGTCGGGGAGTTGGTGGGGAGCGCCGCTCCCGAGGGCCGCACGTAGGACTTGCCGTTCAGGGGAATGGGGAGGCCCACCCCGAAGGCCGAGATCTGGTTGGCCATCGCGCCCAGGTTGGTCAGGTTGTCGAAGGCCAGGTCGGTGGGCGTGCCGGTCAGCACGTTGGGGCCCACCGAGACGCTCACCTTGAAGCTCATGTCCCGGAACTGCGGCTGGGTCAGGGCGGAGACGTTGAGCGGCAGGGTGCCGAAGAGCCCGCTGTCGATGCGGATGTTGGTGACCGCGCCCCCCGGGATCCCGGACTGGGTGCCGTCGGGGTTCAGCATGTTCTCGTGCAGGATCCAGACGCTCCCGCGCAGGTCGGTGGGAGACAGCGCGATCTTCTTGGGGTTCTCGAACTCGAAGGGGGTGACCCCGATGATGTCGTCGAAGCCCCAGCCGTTCACCCCGTTGGGCCCGGACTCGAGGATGGCCACGTCCCCGTTGCGGTTGAGGATGTAGGCGAAGTAGACGTTGCGGAAGAAGCCGAAGTTCACCTGCCGCTGGCTGATGACGAGGTCGAAGGGCTTGTTCAGGAAGCTGGACACCACCTTGCGCACCTCGAGCGACCAGGCCGAGATGATCGAGACCGTATTCTCGCCCTCGTTGCACACCAGGATGTCCTCGTTGCCCGGATCCCAGGCGATGCCCCGCGGGGAGCGGCCCACCTTGGTGTGCTTGGAGACCAGGTGGAAGTTCGAGGAGGTGGGGTTGATGTTGATGAAGCTGACCGTGTCGGCGTTCTGGTTGGTGACCGCCAGGAAGTCCAGGTTGGGTCCCATGGCCAGGTCGGTGGGGTCGGTCACGGGGATGCGGTCGAGCACCGCGAAGCGGTTGCTGTTCAGCACCACGATCTCGCGCCGCGCCCGGTCGGCCACGTACAGGAACTGGCCCACCTGCTGCCGGTACATGTAGTCCAGGCAGGACTGCAGGGGCTGCCCGGGGGTGCCCGGGCCGACGAAGAAGGAGTTCTGGAAGCCGGCCAGCATCCCGCTGGGCGGGATCCCCATGTTCGGGTTCCCCAGCGGGTCGCCCGGCACCAGCAGGTTGGTGACGAAGATCACGGGGTTCTCGATGGAGCTGGGCTCCTTGCCGCCGATGTAGGGCGAGAGGCACAGCGGCGGGAAGATCAGCGGCGGCGGGTTGGGGTGCGGGCCCCAGGAGATCGGGTTGCGGCCGCCGGGCACCGAGGCCGCGATGATCTGTCCTGGGAGGGGGGGTCCCAAAGTGGCCGGCGTGTGGAAGGCGGTCTGCACCGTCTTCTTGCCGCTGATGGCGCACAGGTTGCCGCCCCCGGCCTGGCAGCCGGTGGGGTCCTGGCCGTTGTTGAAGACCACGTCCAGCGGCTGCCCGATCATCATCTCGCCCACCGAGGTGATGAGGGGCGTGCCCAGCAGCATGCTCTCCAGGTTGCTGTCCAGGGTCAGGGTGAAGGCGCCCGCCGAGCCGCCGTCCACGGTGCAGGAACCCGGCTGCAGCCCCGGACGGATGAGGGCCCCCTGCAGTCGCACGTTGGGGTTGTTGGGGAAGTTGGACCAGCCCTCGGGGAAGGTCGAGTAGGTGAAGTCGAAGCTCGGGTCGCCGGTCGAGCCCCCGAAGCCGTTCAGGTCGAT